>JBAZDQ010000069.1:5575-7045 GCA_041654355.1 Bacteroidales bacterium | reverse complement strand
TGCTTAAATTCCACTCTGTGGATGACCAGTTTGGGATCCTGTATGACGAGTTCGGCAAAGAGTTGGTTAACCCGATAATGCAGGAAACAAGATTTGCGGCTTTGTGCAGCACCTCGAAAGTCATGTCTATGGCTGATGCCATACACGAAGACGAGGCAGCGGATGCCGCCACAGGCGAAGATGCGGACGTCCCTGATGATTTCAGGGAAGTTCCTGAAAGGGCGCCCACAACACAGGCTCCTGCGGCGAGAGTGCCCGCAGCGCCTGCAAAAGGCGCAGCCAAATCCAGCATAATCTCGTCGGCAGATGAGATAACGCAGTCGAAGGAATACCTGGAGGCAATGGCGGAGCTTAACAAGTTCGATGCCGAAGGAGAAGCAGAGCCGGAAGAACTGCCGGATGATCCCTCTGGTGCTATTGAAGAAGATGAGGAGTTGAGCGACATTCCGTAGAAAGAATGCGTTTCAAGGAAGAGAGCGTCCTCAAGGAGGCCTCTCTTCACCCTCATTAACTAAAACATACAGCATAAACAGAGGCGACAAATGGCGAAACCCAAAAAGGGCACCTCGGATATAATGGCTGCGGCCATGGAAGGCCTGACTTCCGGGATGTCTGGATTTTCAATGTGCTCCCTGCAGGAGTACGAGGATAAACTGTGGGGCATAGGCCTGCCCCATTTCTCACAACAATATTTATTCAGCACAACGGCATTGCCGTTCAGCTGCCCCATTGTGATGTTTGCCAAACCAGGCAGATGCAAGTCCACTCTGGGGTATTACTTTGCTGCGCTGGTGGCTAAATCAAAAGCGGCTGGCGGTAACGAGGGCGTAAGTTATCTTATCGACACCGAGCATAAGATAAGTCCCAACCTGGTACGGTCGTTCTTCGAGGATGACCTGGATCAGACCACGCAGCAGCATTCACGGCTGCAGATCCTGCCCGTGAATTCACTCAACAAGGGACAGGCTATTGCCGTAGCTTTGGCTGCCAATTATAAAAAGAAGTGCCCGGAGCGCAACATACCAGTGTGCTGCATCTTCGATTCCATATCAGGCGCCGGCACTGACGAGTCTGCTGCCAAGATGGAGAAGGAGGGCGGCATAGGTAGGGGTGTAACCGACTCGGCACTCAGAAACAAACATTTATTCGAAAACTGGTCGGCGCTGGTAAACGACGGCAAAGAAGACCTGCCGATACTGTTCTTCTGTATCTCACATGAGGGAGAACAGATATCCACAGGCGGGCCGCATATGCCATCCGCACCCAAGCCCAAAGGCAGCAATGTGATGCAGTTTAAAACGCCTACAATGGTGCACATCACAAGCCAGTTGATAGGATCAAAGACCAACCCAGGTATACGCTTAAAGTTGGATACTGCAAAGAATTCATTCGGTTGCAAGCGTAAGATCAATCTTGATTTCAGATGGAAACCCACACCCGATGATCCACTAAGCCCGCTGTTGGGCGGTA
>JBAZDQ010000069.1:0-5565 GCA_041654355.1 Bacteroidales bacterium | reverse complement strand
CTGGGCTGGTGCAACTGCAGAACTGCTGGCAGACCCGCCAATACCCAAGAAGACACTGGATGAGTATATCCATGTATCCCTCTCGGATGATGGGTTTGTAACCTGTCCTGAGCTGGGGCTTACAAAAGCGCCATGTGAGGAACTTGAGATTGCACTGCACCTCAACCAGAAGCTCTACGATCAACTGCTCGGATTGTTCGCAGTCCAGAAGATAAAAGCTTTTGGTGAATAACAATGAGCATAAGCGCAGACGATTTGATGGCGGCACTCAAGCAGCAGAATGTTACGGTGGCCAAAGGCAGGCATACAGAATATCTTAAGAAGATGCTGCTGGGGCCGATAGGAAAGACGCTGGGGATAAATAAGACAGAGGTGTACGATACGATAAGACGTGCTGCACCAGGCGATTCGGTGGACATGCTGGCCGAGATGGCCGGCGTGCCCGACTCGCTGTTCTTTCGGTATTTTGCAAGCCTGGACGTAAGGCACGTCTTCCTAAACATTAAGGCAACGCCTGTGTGGAAGGAATTCCTTGCCCTGTCTGACGCACACGGATTGGCGATTGCCATGGTATTCAATGCCGGCGAACAGACGTTGGTTATAACCAACAAGCCAGTGGCATTGCATCCTGGGCAGAGCGCATTGTTGGTACACGCGGAACGACCCTATCCTAACGCCTATGTTCTGGTAGATGGTCTAAAAGGTCTAAACATATAGAAAGGAAGCATATGAGTAACAAAGTGACGGTTATGCCCGACAAAAAGGCTTTTAAATCCTTTGCTGATTTCAAAGACTTAGCATCATTCGGTAAATATTATAAGGAGGTAGAGGCAGACCTCAACTCTTCCCGCACCAAGGCATTCACGGTATTCCACGAACTGGAAGTATCCGCGTATATGGCCTCGTGGCATCTGGGCGGTATCATAGTGCAGTTCATGAACCCTGGCGGCAGGAAGGTCGGCGCATCTGCTGAAGAGATAGCCAAGGCCACTGGCATAAGCAAGACCACGGTCTATGAGCAGAAGTCGCTGTATCAGAACATGACGCTTGAGGAAGTTCGAACCTTTGCAGAAAAGCAGATCTACAAGAAGCTGCTTTATGCTACGGCACATCTTTCAGAGGACGAAAAGAAAAAGGTCATGCAGCTGGTACTCAGCACCAAGGTGGACAAGGGTGACACCGACGCATGCATAGAACTCAACGCACAGTTGAAGGCCCTGCTGGCTCCGGCACAACCGGGATTGCCAGAAGGTATACCTGCAGGACAGCCGAATACTGAAGAGAACCCCAAAAGCCCTGCGGCATCAACATCTGATGGCAGCAGCAGCAAGAAGGACGACAACATCCCGACCAACATGTCCAAAGCACGTACGGAACTGCGTGCAATGCAGGCTAAACTTGAGAAGCTTAAATGCCTTGACGTTCTGGATGCAGTGGACGACTGCCATATCCCGGCGGCACAGGAGGGAGATAAGATGCTTGCCAAGTACATGGAAAAAACCATAGAGCAGGCATCCGATACGCTCAAAGAACTCAAGACCGTCTATGCGGACATGGGCAAGCTCATTAACGTCATATCAGCATTCCTGCTCAGCAGTGAAGGTGAAGTGGACGAAGATGAAGAGCTGCCAGATGACCCGGATGTTGGTCATGTTGCTAAAAAAGGCAAATGAAGATAAGATCAAGCTTTTTGGAGCAGAGTTGAAAAAGGTGTTTTTCAAAGACAATGATGTCATAGCGTTGGACACCATAAGATATCAGGAGCTGCTAGGGGTATTTGCCCGGCAGCTCTCTGTGTCTGTGGAAGCGCTGAACAGAACACTCAACGACCTGCACACCGAAGAACTTGATCTGAACGTAGTGCTTAACAAATACAGGAATTGCCTATATAATCTGGACTTCCTATCAGAGGGTATGCCGGTTCCTGCCTGGACTGGCGAGCCTATAGAGACACATATCTATTGCAGGTATGTGTCCTTTGTTGCTGCGAATCCCGTTAAGCATCAACGGGCTGGCGTTGCGGTAAACTTCTTCTGCATGGACGGCCTGCTTGCAGGTGTGGCCATGACCACAATACTGCCGGCATCATTCATACAGGTTATCCTGCGTAAATATGCCGGCCTGCCAAGGCACACCGAAATCAACTTTAAAGAGCTTGTCGGATGCCTGCTAAAAACAAAGCTGGCCAAGGTAGGTGGCAAAGTCAGAATAACAAGCCTGTCAGTGGACACGGCAGTGCGAACCAATAACAAGAAACTTTACAAAGACCGCAGGGACATCCACCGTTGTAATACGCCTGGGATATCCTGCGCCATTTGCAGAAAAACAAGAAAGGAATGCAGACTGTCATGTCAATAGGAAAAAGCCCCAATATATTGAGGGTAAAACTGCCTGGTGGTTCGCGGATGTACGATACCGACGCAGATATACGGCGAATAATGCGTCCGCTGCTGTTCGGTATCTGGCAGAGCATGTTCGATGCTAGTCCAGATAATGCCATCCAAGCCAAATTGCAGACACTTGAAAAGCTCTGTGGTGAGTTCCATAGGTCGGCATACACTGAAGAACCGTTGGAGACAGCCGCAAAGCAGCTGCTTGAACAGATGCATCAAATAGACCCTATGTTTGTAGTGGACTTCCTTGAGCGCTTCTTTATCACCATAATGTCTTATCACAATGGCAATATCAGACTGTCGCAGACCGATCCTGAGTTCTCAGAAATGGAATACGTTTCATTCTCAGAACAGTTGGGACTCCTCAGTACACTGCCAGAAGCAACTCAACTGATGGTTAAGGAATCCCTTCATAAATGCGGTCTATCCAGAATGCTTAAAAACATTCCTAGCTGGATTGACGCCTCAACTCTTGTAAAGAGCACGGCAAAGATAGTCAACACTGTGCGCGGTGGCGATATCATGCCCATAGAAGGCGAGGGAACCGATGAGCAGTCTGACCGAGCTTGAAAAGATCCTGCCGGAGAATGGAGACATGCGGGTGGCCTGGGAGAAGATAGGCCACCCTGCAAAAGGCTCTATGTATCTTACGACAGGCATTAACCTGTTGGGTGCATCCAGAGTGTCCAGTGGCAATATAAACGTGTTCAGAGCATGTTTTGCCGCCACGGTAATGTTTTCCAAAACAGTCGTTACGCTGGCCGACTCGGGCATCCGTACTATATGCGATGGATCCAGAAAGGGCCTCCAGGTGCTGGAAGAGGATGTACGATCTGACGAGACCACGGTAAACCGTGCAGTAAGTTATGGCCTGAATAAGGACAGCCAGGACTGGAGGGCATGGCGCCTTGCCGACACGGTATACAGTGCGGTAAAGAAAGAGCCTTACGATAAGCTCCGGATGCCTGTAATCTACAGGCTGGTTAAAAAACCTGAGGCGTTCGAACCATTACTGCGTCCTGAAATACTTACACAGGCGACAATAAGGTATCCGCATACCGATGGCGTTACCGCAGTGCGCAAGTACCTTCAACAGAATTTAACCATCCGTACTGCTCCTGGTGAGCTGGATATACGGGCGCTGTATCTCATACCGTACCAATATCTCGCAGGCATAGGGCCGATGAGCATATGTGAAGAGGCACTGCAATGTGGCACTATGTGGTTGACCGAGCGGCAGATATCCGACTCAGATCGAGCGCTTTACATCAAACTAGGGGTGCATAAAAACGAGGTATTTGAAACATGAATATATGGACGCTGGCGATAGCCACAGATGGCGTAGGCAAGGATAGCAAGCTGGTGGGCATAACCTATCATAAGGTAACGGGCATACCCGTACATAACACTATACTTGTTGACACCGGGGCACTACCTGAAAAGACCATAGATTTCCACGGTGTGACAAACAGCGTTTATCACAATGAGCAGGTTAGCGTGTTTGAGGCGCAGGCAATGATGAGCCTGGAAATACCGGAAGCACAGGACACGTTTGTCTTCGTAAACAACAAAGGTTTTGTTCAGAAGTATCTAACAGACTGGCCGGTTATGAATTACATTGTTGACATAACCAAACTGGGCACAGTATTTCTTAAAACAGTGGAACATGCCAAGGAATACCAGCTGGCAAAAGAGTTGTGGGTAACAGGTGAATATAGGCGCATACGAGACATACTTGAAGCGGCCTGCGATCATACCAGTTATAAGAAATGGTTACAGAAGTACGATATTCAAAGCAGTGGGCCATATCCATCGGCTCAGGTGTTGGCTATCGAAACCCTATTCAGGTCCATCTGGTCTGAGGTATCTGCCGAAGAACCTGCTTTAAGCATATCAGATATGGACAGCATTTGAACGCCGGTAAGCCCAACAAGATCAGGATTCATAGTACTTCTTTCAAGCTTTAATATTTGAGGTTGGTTGCCATTGAATACAAGCAGTCCTCCTGATTGAGACAATTTTAAACAAGTGGATCCTTTGGAACATAGCAGCAGGGTAAGCCCTGAGTCACAGCAGACATCCAGTAGTATACTCGTGTCACCCATACTGATATCCGGTATTGCAGCGCTTGCAGGCAAGGATAACAGTATCTTATCCTTAACCGTACTTTTACTGCGTGGCACCAGCTCATATAGGCTGTATATCCATGGGTCCAGTATTTTGGCCTCTGCCATCTTATAGATCTGCACATCTGCAATCATAAGCGTGGCAGGGGCATTTCCTCCAACTACAGGAAACTTCCCTTTGACAGGAATTCCTTTACGTATTTTTTGTTTGTTTAACGAATAGCATAGCATGGGGCACAAGCTTTCATGTTGTTGTAATTTAACCAAAAAAGAAAGGAAAAGCAAATGGCAGGTGTCGAAGACGCCATTACCGAAGCCGAAATCGCGTATACACCGACGGGTACAGGGCAGTACCGCACGGCGCGAATACCAAAGAAAAGTGGCGGGTATAGGGAATTGTGTATTCCATGCGACGAGCTAAAATCGGAGCAGCGCAACATATTGCAGAATATGCAGAACAATAAAAGCCTGAGCAATTTTCCTTTCGCCTGCAACGGCTTTAGGAAATATCGCAGCATACGTGATAATGCGCTGCCGCATGTGGGCGCCAAGGTGTTGCTTAATTGCGACCTCAAGGATTTCTTCAAATCCATAAATCGCACAATGGTGCGTGAAGCACTTATCAGGACCGACACGCTAGAGCCTGATGTTGTTGAGTACCTTATTGACAAATGCACGTATGACAATCATGTGCCGCAGGGTGCCCCTACATCACCATTCATGTCCAACCTGGTTATGCGTAGCTTCGACCTTTACATGATGCGGGCATGCATCAAGCACGGGGTGGCATATACCAGGTATGCAGACGACCTGAGCCTCTCGGACAAGACAGGCTCTGAGGCGTTGGTGCAAAAGGTATACGGACTTGCGCAACGAGCAATAATCGCAATGGGGCTGCAGTTCAATTTCAAAAAATACAGACTGGTGAAAAGCCACCGCAGACTGGAAGTTACAGGTGTGGTGGTCAACGTCAAACCCAACGCTCCAAGGCGCAGGCGCAATGAAGTACGTGCAGGTCTACATAGGCTAATGCACAGGCTTAAAGC
>JBAZDQ010000068.1:0-7055 GCA_041654355.1 Bacteroidales bacterium | reverse complement strand
CTATTTCATATACGGCTAAAAACGACACCGTTGAAAACATGGACATTTTGAACATGTATATGAACGAGGAGTCAAAGTCGGCAAAGGATTTCGAGGTTGGAAACTGGTCTGCAATTGCTGGAACCGCATACCGCCTTGTAGTGACCAACCCAGACGCGGACGTTGAAATATCTCCGTTTAAGATACCTACGTGTGACCCGCGAAAAACATACGTTATTTATTCCTCTGAGGTTTTAGGTCGTCCGCTGTTGGCTGGAATATATTCGGATAGATATGATTCTCTTGGAAACGTTGAGGGGTATGACCACTGGATTTACGATGGAACAAATGAGTATACGTTTACAAGTTTAGGAACAGCCGCACTTGCTGGCGTTATGACGTTTACTGGAGAAAGGCCTCATTTGCTTGGCGAAGTGCCTATTGTAGAATATGCAAATAACCAGTTTCGCATTGGAGACTTTGAGCCGGTACTTGGACTGTTGGACGCGCTAAACAAGTCGATTTCCGACCGGTTAAATGCAATTGAACAAACGGTTGGCGCCATTCTTGTTTTTGTTGATTGTGAAATAGATGAAACAGGCGGAATGGCTGGCGTGAAACAGCGCGGAACCATTCAAGTGAAGTCAAACGGAAACAACAATGTAGACATTAAATATGTTAGTCCTGAGTTGTCTCAGGAAGACGCACAAATTACAGAATCGGCAATCAACGAGTATATTGACCTTGTTACCGGCATACCGAGCAGAAAAGAAAAAAGCGGCGGCGGAGACACCGGCGAAGCCGTGTTTATGCGAGATGGCTTTCAAGACCTAGAACTTGTTGCTCGCGCAAAAGAGCGTCCGTTCAAGGAAGCGGAAAGAAAGGTCATTCGATTGGTTGCGAGAATTATGTCAACCTTTGGCTCTGCGATATTGCCGCAAGAAATTGAGGTTTCATGCGTGAGAAATAGAGTTACCAATATTTCAAGCAAGGCTCAGGCCGCAATCAATCTTACAAAATCTGGAATTCTTGACCCTGAGGATACGATTAAGCTGTTAGGCATTACCGACCAGCCGAAGGAAATGGCCGACAGAGGAAAGGCATACCGCGAGGCTGATATGGCAAGGCGAGCAAAAGAAAAAGAACAGAGTGATTCGGCAAACGAAAATTCAAATGAACCTTCGGGGGCAGATGAATAACGCCGTTCATATATAACACAACGGACTTTCAATGAAACCTACGGGGGGCATTGAAGCACGAACAGGGGGATTTCGACATGGAAGAGAATGAGCAGAAGACAGAAGTAGTCTTGGACGCCGAGAAAGTAACAACGGCGGTCGAAAAAGTCGCCACGAAAGTTGATGTACCGTTTAAGACGTTTACATCACAGTCTGAATATGACAAGGCGATTGGAGAGGCCATAAAAGCGAACGAGGCGAACGCACAAAAAAAGGCCGAAAAATCAATTGAAGCAAGACAGGTTGAACTAGAACAACAGTTAGAGCAAATGCGAAGAGAAGCCGCTAAAGTTGCCGCTAAAGAGGTTTTAATTGAAAAGCAGTTGCCTATCAAAGATTTTGAGTTGTTTCTCGATAAACTTGCGTCTACCGATATTGAGGCCACCAAGACAGCAACCGCCGAATTTGCGGACAAGGTGTTGGCAATTGCTGGCGAAATGTCCAAGCGCGGCGCTCAGGACACCATGAAGAATGTTAATATCCCGAAGGGTACACAGAGCGATTCAGCGGGTTCGTTGACTCTCGAACAGGAGTTGAAGTCGCTGAAAGAACAGTGGGTTAAAAACCCAAACGACAATGAACTGGCGCGTCGAATTTTCATATTGAAAGACCGCCTAGCGAAATGAAAGGTAGGTAATACACATGGCAGAACTTTATGCTAATACTTATGAAGACCCCAATTATCTTGGAGAATTGTTTTTAATCGGAGCGAATCAGACTCCGTTCCTCAATATGATTGGTGGACTTGGCGGCGGGCGCACAAAGGTTACAAGGTCTTTCTTGTTCCCGATTAGTCAGCCTTGGTCGCTTGCGGGCGCTTCTCAGCCTGCTATCACAGAAGGCGAGTCCGTAACCGGACAGAACGCAACAACCACAACCCGCGCACAGGAAACCAACACGGTTCAGATTTTCCAGAAAACCGTTGAGGTCTCTTATGCAAAGCAGTCTGAAATCGGAGCCATTTCCGGCATCGCTTCCGTTGCGACAACGGCCGGACAGCCTGTTACTGATGAACTCGCGTTCCAGAAAATGGCGCAGTTGAAGCAGATTGCCGTTGATGCCAACCATTCGTTCCTTAATGGAGAGCATCAGGAAAAAGGCGACGTTGACGTAGCGGCTAAGACTAGAGGCATCATCACGGCCTGTGTTGGAAACAACGAAGTCAAGGCCTCCGCGACAGACCTCAGCAAGGCGCTTATTCAGGAACTGCTCAGAGCCATGGCGGCGGCTGGTGCCGTTTTCGAAAACCCCGTCCTGCTCTGTAATGCTCTCAACAAGCAGAGAATTTCCGACATCTATGGTTATGCGCCTGAGTCGAGAAATGTTGGCGGATTGAACATCGAGCAGATTTATACCGACTTTACCAAACTCGGTGTTGTTTATGACCCGTCCGTTCCCGCTGACACCGTGCTTATTGCGGATATGGCTTACGTTTTCCCCGTTGTGTGTCCCGTCGAAGGCAAGACAGTCTTCTACGAGGATAAGGCCGCTGCTGGCGCTTCTAAGAAGGGTCAGATTTACGGACAACTCGGAATTGACTACGGCCCGAAGGAATACCACGGTATCATCACTGGACTGACAACGTCCTAATCGAACAATGGAACAAATGATGGGGGCGGCGTGAGTTTCGCCGCCCCACATCTACATTGAAAGGTGGAAAATAATATGGCTTATGATTTTAGTAAATTAAGAAATCCTGTTATCCGCGATTTGGCGGAAGAGATTTTTAGTGTAGTGGACGGCCACGACCATGACGGCGCGAATTCAAAGGCTGTCACCGCTGGAGGCACAGTTGCCGATGGTTCTGTGACGCTTGCAAAATGTGACGCTGGCGTTCAGGCCTCGCTTGAACTTGCGGATACGGCCGTCCAACCTGATGACGTCTTGACACCGAACATTCCCGAAGGTACGCCGACGAATGCCGCCGCTGCCGCTATCGTTATGACCATAGATGGCGTTGCCATTGATGGAGAAACGGTTACGATTGGCGATGAAGTTTATGAGTTTTGTGCCGATGCGGATTCGACTGTTACTGGAGACAACATTCCAGTTGACATCGAGGACTACACGGTAAAGGGTAGCGTTATTCTTACGCTCGACACCGCTCCTGCGCTCGGAGATACATTTACGCTTGGAACAAAGGTATACATTGTTGTTCCTACGGCATCTGCTAACGGCGATGGAGACGTTGCGATTGGCGACGGCGTTCCCGCTTTTAAGGCGAACGTAGTTGCCGCAATCAACGGAACAGACAACCACAATGTCCAGCATCCGCTTGTTACATGCGCAGCCTTTGATGGAGATGACGCGGTTATTACCGCAATTGCTGGCGGAGTGGCTGGAAACGTAGATTCGACAGATACATTCACTACCGGAAACAACGCATTTGCGACCGCTACGCTTATAAACGGAGACGATTGCGCAAAGGCCGATGCAAAAACTGCGCTTGTTGCGGCGATAGATACAGAGTCTGCGATTGTAGGAGCAGCGGCTACCGCTGGCGACACGCTTACCATTACGGCGAAAGCAACCGGAACCGCTGGAAACGTTGACATTTCCAAAACGATGGCGAACGGTACATTTGCTGGCGCGGCAACAAAACTTGCTGGTGGAACTGATGGAACCTTGGGAACAAAGGGCGACATGATGCGAGATGTTACATATTTGTATGTTTGCATCGCGGATAACAGCGTCACTGGAACAAACTGGCGCAGAGTCGCACTTGGCTCTGCATATTAAGCAGTTGACGGGGCGGCAATATCACGCCGCCCCGCTATTTTAACTTGGGGGAGAACATGAAGTTTTACGCGATTGGAAATGTTGTTGTTTGGAATAAATTCACGCAGAAGGCTCTTTGTCGCTTTAAGAACGGAGAGTACGAAACAACTGATGCAGAAGAAATAAGGCTACTTGTTTCTCTTGGATATGAATCTGATGAAGGTAATAATTTAGAGGTCGAGCAGAGTGCGGCAGAAAAAGATGTTGAAGCAGTTGAGGCTGAACCAATAAAGACGGTAGAAAAGAAGGCGGTTCAGACTAGGCGGCCTGCAACAAAAACTGCGGCCAGCAAGTCGAGAGGTATAAAAAAATGAGCATCGCAAGATTAGTAGAGATAGCAGAAAACTATGCTCCAATCTACAAGGTTAATGAAGGGCAGGAGTCCACAAACGCGTATGTTGACGTTGTTCGCTCCTTGGTAAATCGCGGCGGCCTGTCGCATCTTACATACGTTTTCGGCAACATTGGAGCAGGAACCGTTGCGTGGAAGGTTCTTGGCTCAGTTGATGGAACTGCGTGGTCTGAAATAGAGGCAGAAACCACTTTGGCGGCGGCTTCCAGCGCAACGTGGTCTGCCAGCGACGCAGAGATTTCTGCAAGCAAATATTTCAAGGTTCAGGTTAAGTCTAACGTTGAAGATGCAGAGGGCGAAATCACCGTCGTTACATACGCCAGACTGTGAGGAAATAAATGGCACATAGATATTTGGCAGACCTTCGATTGCGAATTCCTGAAACAATTGACGCAGACCTTCTTGACTCGTTTTTGGAGCAGGGAGAGGCTGAACTTCGTGACGCCAGAAACTATCTCGAAGATGACGAAACGGAAGACAGATGGAAATTTGTAATTATTGAACTTGCATTATTCCATCTAAATCAGCAGGGAATCGAGGGCGAACGGCAACACACAGAAGGTGGAATTAGCCGCACGTACAATAGCGTACAGGATATTTTAAGAGGGGTGTCTTCGATAGCAAGGAGTTTTGAATAATGAGAACGCTTGTTCGCGACAGGGAAACTGTTTATTTCGCCAAAAGACTTCCGCCGGAGGCAGAGGTTGATTCTAGCGGTTATGAAACAGGAACAATGCTTGCACAATATGACGAGCCAGAAGAATTTTCGCTTAGAGTTTCTCCTATCACGGAGCAGGGCGAAATTGAAATTTTTGGTGCAAAATCACAGTCCATGAAAAAAATAGTGGAAAGCGTCATAAACACAGACTTGGTAGGCGTAGATTATCTTGATAGCGCATGGATAGGAATTGAGCCTAACGACGAGTTTTCTAATGCAAACTATGTTGTTGCTAGAGCGCCAATGGTTACACCACGTCAAATTGTAATTTTCCTAGAAAGCGTGATTCCAAATGGCAACGCTTAACATAAACGTATTTGACGGGAAGAGCATTATAGACGCTCAAAGGTTGATTGCTGGCCTTGCGAAAAGTGTGCAGGACGCAGAATACGCCGCGGTAACAAAAATAACGGAAAAACTGGCCATGCGGATTAGAGAAAACATGGGCACTTATCCTAGAAATGCCGAGGCGGGAGGCACTTTGGAGGGCTCCTCCGCTCAGGCGTCAATCAGGACTGAATATGAATACATAAAAGGACACTGGCACGGAAGAATTTATGGCGCAGATTATCTGATTTATCTGGAGTATGGAACCGGAGAACTCGGAGCGGCTAGTGTTGCAAACCCCAACCAGCCAGCAGGATGGGCGCATAGTGGAGAGAGTTGGGTTTACAAAGACCCCGTCTATGGGTTTGTAACCACGCATGGACAGCCTGCAAAGCCGTTCATGTATACCGCCAGCATACAGACCAAGGCAGAATTGCCAGAATATGTTGATGTGGCATTTAGCCAGTGGCTAAGGCGCACAAAGAAGGGAAAGGCGATGTACCAATGGACACCTTAGACACTCATAATGTTGTTTTTGATACTGTTAAGACGGCAATTCTTGCGCATGCAGATTGTCCGGCTAAATTAGTCACTGGAAACATCGTTTCTTCTCTAGATGCGAATATCGCCGCAACTCCTAGAGTGGTTATGCAAGAGTTGAATATAATCACAAAATCATATACACTTGATTATGATAATTATAAAAAGGTAATAACGTGGCAAACAGACATATACTGTTCAGGTTCTGCGGCAGAATCTCAGTGCAGGGCGATTGCAAAAATTGTAAATTCGATTTTTCAAGGCGACCTACATTTCGAACAAGTATCTGGCGGCAAGATAGAGTTTGTTGACACGGTTACGAAAAGATACACATTGAGACACACAGGCACGTTTGACGAAACCGACGGCGTGTTCAAATAATGAAAGGCAGGTAATTTACATGGCGACTGGAATTAGCGACATTGGCGCAAAGGTCTGGATTCTGGACGGAGCCACTTATGAGGTTCTCGTTCCTGTATCTGAAATTGGCGAAGTCGGCGGAGCGATGGATAAACACGAATCAACCACGCTTGACGATACTGTTAAGACGTATGAGGCTGGAAGGCGCGACACAAACGAAGTTGAGTTTACCTATAACTACACAGAGGCGAATGCGATCGCAGTTAAGGCGGTTATGGACGGAGAAACAGAGCAGACGCTTTTGATTGTCTACGGCGACGGTTCTGGCTATCTTATTGTTGGCGTTGGAACAGATACTACATCCGCGCTTTCCGTAAACTCTCTGCACAAGGCGTCGTTTACCTTTATTCTCTCTCAGCAAGAAACACATAAAACGGCCACGGAAATCACCGCGCTGTTGCCCGCGTAAAGGAGAGTGATGTAAATGTCTAGTGCTATTTCTGACATTGGCGCAAAAATCTACATCCTAGAAACAGGCTCCTATGACTATTTGTTTGGCGTTTCCGAGATTGGCGAAGTCGGCGGAAGCGTTGACAAACACGAATCAACGTGCACAGACGACCTCGTTAAGACCTACGTAATCGGAAGACGCGACAGTAATGAGATTGAGTTTACGTACAATTACACCGAGGCAAACGCCGTGCGATCGAAAAGTTATTTTGACGGAACGACCGAGCGAACACTCGCCATTGTTTATGGTGAT
>JBAZDQ010000067.1:0-7153 GCA_041654355.1 Bacteroidales bacterium | reverse complement strand
CCGGGCCATGCCTTCACCGTACATACACAATTCCCGCTTTTGACCACAGAACCCTGTTTGCCGAGTTTTACCACTGCAATATCACAGATGCGTGAAATCTCATCCAAAGCATCTTCCGGCTCCTTGCCCGTAAAGGAATACGCTTCTGTTTCGTTGGCAAAGACAATGTTTACATAATTTTCCACTATATCGTGCAAAAAGGAATTGTTGCTTTCCACCACGTTATAACTGGCCATATCTATGGAAATAATCATTCCCGCTTCCCTGGCCAACCTTACAGCCTTTCTTACAAGGTGCTGATTTTGAACCAAATATCCCTCTATATGAAAATAATCGTATCCTTCAAACATTTCCGGCTTCAGATCTTCCGGGATCAGTTCAAGGGCGGCTCCCAGGTAAACGGCAAATGTCCTGTCGGCATCAGGTTCTGTAACAAATACCATGGCCCTTCCGGAAGAATGCACCCCTTTGAGTAAACAGGAACGGATCCCGTTGCGGTGCTGATCGGCATAAAAAAGCGAGCCCAGTTCATCGTCCCCCACTTTGCCTATAAACCCGGAAGGCATCCCCAGAACAGCCGTTCCGGTTATGGTATTGGCGGCCGATCCGCCTGCCACATACTGAACTCCCATTGGTTTCAGATTTTGCCATATCCTTTCTGCCGTCAGTGCATCAACATGTTGCATACTGCCCGGAGGAAGGTGAAAACGTTCCAGCAACGAATCATTGGGGAGCAACGCGAGAATGTCCGTCAGGGCATTCCCGATTCCGAGAATGGATTTCATAAAAAGTCTTAATTTAGGGCAAATTTAATCTAATTTTCCGAATGTCCTTTTTTTGTAACTTTGTAGTGTTATGAACTGGAAAAAACTCCTGAAGGTGGTACTTTTCGCCACATTGGCCCTGGTGCTGCTGTACTTTTCTTTCAGGGGTATCCACTGGAACGATTTTTTGGAAGGACTTCGCTCGGCGGATTATTTCTGGATACTGATGTCTGTTTTTGTAGGGGCCTTTTCTTTCTACGTACGGGCCGCGCGGTGGAGGATCATTTTACTGAGCCTGGGAAAACCCGTAAAACGAATAGACACGTTCAACGGCGTAGGCATGGCCTACCTGACCAACTTTGCTCTGCCCAGGGCGGGGGAAGTTGCCCGCTGCGGCGTGGTGGCCCAACGGTCCGGACTGGGATTTGACAGGGTCCTGGGAACTGTAATCCTGGAGCGCACATTCGACATGATATGCCTGCTGATCATAACCATCCTGGTAGCCCTGTTGCGGATGGACGTTTTCGGTCATTTCATGATCACCCGCATCTGGGATCCTTTCATTGATCGTTTGGGAGGGTCTGTCTTGCTGGCTGTTCTCCTGGCCATAGGCATCCCCGTAATACTAATTATTACCGTTTACTTGTTTCGCAAACCGTTGGGCAAACTTAAAGTCGCACGCAAGATCTTTGATTTTTTCCGCGGGATCCGGGACGGGCTGGTTCAAAGCCTGAAAATGCCCCGGAAAGGGTATTTTTTCTTTTTAACCGTTCTTATGTGGGCTACCTACGTGGGAACCAGTTATTGCACCATTTTGGCCACCCCCCTGCGGGATCAGCTGAACATTACGGACGCCCTGTTTCTGATGGTCGTAGGCAGTTTCGGCTGGGTAGTACCGGTTCAGGGTGGAATAGGTGCCTTTCATTTCATAGTAACCCTGGCCCTGGTCTCTGTGTACGGTCTTACACAAACAAGCGGTATGGTCTTTGCCACTATAAGTCATGAATCACAGGCTTTTACCATGTTGCTTACCGGATTGTTTGCCGTAATTTATATGAGCTTAACAAGCAAAAACAAAAATAAATCCAAACAAATACAATCATGAAACGCTTGTCATTTTTCATTCTCCTGTCAGTTGCCGCCTCACTGACTGCGACAGCCCAAACCCGATCCGAAGCCTATGACCCGTACGACTATATAACCTATACACGCCACGAAGTTTTTATTCAGTACGGAGCCCCCACTTTCATGGAGCTCAGCAACCAGATCCGCAAAGAGGCTTTTGCAGCTAAAGACGGAAACCTGTATGTGCCTTCGGGTTTTGTATATACCGGCGTAGCCGCCCTGGGTTATAAATATTACAATACTCCCTATATGAGCATTGGAGGGTACCTGGGAATAAGTGCCGCCATGATGGAAATGTCCAAACAAAACACCTCCAACCCTGTTTTTAAAAGCAGCGTTATGAGTATTACCGGTTTGGTTACAATCAATTGGCTTTATTACCGGTCAGGCCTGTGGGAGATATCTGCCCATGCCGGGGCAGGCCTTACCCGCTGGATGGACCAACAGGAAATGATTTCAAAAAATCTTCCCGACGTTTCCAAGGATACGGCACGCTGGAAATTTGCTTATCACCTGAGTCCTTTCCACGTAAGATGGGGAGGCACCCTGGGTGTATTTGCCGATCTGGGCTGGGGTTATAAAGGAATAGCCAACGCCGGCCTGTCTGTCAAGTTTTGAAAATCCTGCGGCTGAGCGTTCCCATTCCGGTTACTTTTTCCACCTCAATGCGTATTCCTTTTGGAATGTGCGCCGGAGCATTATACCCGGAAATAAAGATCTTCTGGAATCCCAGCCTGTCTGCCTCAGCAATTCTCCGTTCCAGGTGAGGCACGGGACGGATTTCCCCGCTCAACCCAACCTCAGCTGCAAAACACCAGCGTGAAGGAATGACTATATCAAAAGCCGAGGAGAGGATGGCTGCGGCAATGGCCAGGTCCACTGCCGGATCCGAAACCCGCAGTCCCCCGGCCATATTCAGGAAAACATCCTTTGCCGAGAGGCGGAAACCCGCCCTTTTCTCCAAAACGGCCAGCAGCATATTCATGCGACGTGTATCAAACCCGGTGGCCGATCGCTGAGGAGTTCCGTAGGCCGCCGTACTGACCAGCGCCTGCGTTTCAATCAGGAACGGCCGGGTTCCGTCCAGCATGGCAGCAACGGCAATTCCGCTCAGGTTTTCATCGTGCATGGGAATGAGCATTTCCGAAGGGTTCTCCACTTCCCGTAACCCTTTCTGCGTCATTTCAAACAATGCCAGCTCGGCCGTAGAACCGTACCGGTTTTTTATGCTCCTGAGAATGCGATAAGCATGGGTGGTATCGCCTTCAAATTGCAAAACCACATCCACTATATGTTCCAGGACCTTTGGCCCGGCTATGCTTCCTTCTTTGGTTATATGTCCTACCAGGATAACCGGAACATGGTTTTCCTTAGCGTATTTAAGCAGCAAGGCGGCACATTCCCGCACCTGGGTCACACTGCCGGGAGAAGGATCCAGGTTCTGAGAATACACGGTTTGAATTGAATCCACTATGATCAGGGAAGGCTCTGTTTTCCGTGCCTCTTCCAGGATGTTTTCCAGCATGGTCTCGCAAAAGACCAGGCAATTGTCCGGACTCCCTTCACCAACGGAGGAAGGTTTCAGCCTTTCAGCACGCATCCGTATCTGGCGCGCCGACTCCTCACCGGACACGTACAAGGTTTTCAGGTTTGGGGAATGCAACGGGATCTGCAAACTAAGCGTGGATTTCCCAATTCCTGGCTCCCCGCCTATGAGCACCAGGGACCCGGGCACCAGCCCGCCTCCCAGGATGCGGTCCAGTTCGTTATTGTTGAGCAGTATACGCTCCTGACGGGCCATGGAAATTTCTCCTATGGGGACTGCTCCCGCAACGGATGACAGGCTTCCTGTTTTTGTGGGGGCGGTCGATATGATTTCTTCTACATACGTATTCCAGGCACCGCAGGACGGGCATCTGCCAAGCCATTTGGAGGACTCGGCTCCGCAATTCTGGCAAAACCAGGCCTTTTTAACTTTACTCATAATACAAAGTTAAATTTTTCTACCTTTACTTAATGAAAAAACACCTTTTACTTTTTATCCTCCTGTTCCCGCTGGTTGCCGGGGCGCAGGATTTTTCTTCTTATGCCCGTAAAGTAGCCAAAGACTGGAACATTACCGGTTCGGCACTTGCTGTGATCAAAAACGACTCTGTGGTATTTGCCCGGGGTTTTGGGGAACAACGCAATGATAGCGGAATCCCGGTTACTGAAAACACTGTTTTTCAAATAGGATCGGTAAGCAAGTCTTTTACCGCCACCCTTATGGCCATGCTTGCCGATGAAGGCCTGGTCAGCTGGGAAGATCCCGTTAAGTGGTACCTCCCGGATTTTGCCATGTATGATCCCTGGGTGACTGAAAACATGCAGGTGCGCGATCTTTTTTTACACCGCTCAGGACTTCCCGGACAAGCCGGGACTTATATTCCCTGCCTGGGATACGACAGGAACGATGTCTACCGGTTGCTCAAATACATACCTCCTGCCAATAGTTTCCGCACTACATACGGCTACAACAATGTATTGTTCATTGTAGCCGAAAAGATCATTGAATCGGTTACCGGAAAAACCTGGGAAGAAAACCTGAAAGAACGAATATTCAACCCGCTGGGCATGAATAACACATCTGTGAACGAAACCGGGTTCCTGGCCAACGCCGGGGAAAACACCCCTCACGAAACCGTTTTGAAAAACGGGGCAATACATACAAAACCCATGGTTGGCGAAGAACAGGCCTTGTTCTGGCTTACGGTCATCGGTCCGGCCGGAGGCATTAATTCCACCGTTACCGATATGATGCAATGGTGCCGCCTTCATCTATCCGACGGAATCGTAGACGGGGACACGCTGCTTTCATCAGCTGCCCTGAATTACCTTCACAAAGGACAATTAATTACTTCACAGACAGACAATAAAACCAACATTTACGCCCCCTGCTGGTTTGTGGAACAAAACGACAGCTACCGTGTCTGGTTCCATACCGGGACTACCTGGGGATTTACTGCCATTTGCGCGTTTGTACCGGACCTGGACCTGGGCCTGATGTGGCTGAGCAATTGCGAACCGCCTTCGGCGCCCCGCTACGCCATAATGCGTCATATCATAGATTATTACATGGACCGTCCGTTTAAGGATTACAGTGCCGAGTCCCTGGCCGAATACCTGGAAGGTTCCGAAAAAGAACCTGCTTCTTCGCCGGCGCCAGAGCCCTCTGCACCGTATGCACAATATGTGGGAACGTATGTGCATGAATCACTGGGCGAAGCACAAATTACCCTGGAGAACGGAGAACTGTACATTGCCCTGGGCCCGGAAACATTTCCTTACCGCAAACACCTGATGACGCATGTGAACGGTCAAACATTCCGGTTTCGTTCCGGGGGAGCTGCTTTCACCATGAAATTTATAATGGAGGATTACCGACTTACTTTTGATCTGGACCTGAAACAAAACGAAAATATGGGACTTTGGAGGGCCAAACCATGAAACACACACTTGTTATATGGCTTTTAGCCGTACTTTTTATTCCTTTTACGATTTATTCACAGGAAAAAGCACCTGTTATAGGACTGTCTGCCACTTATGAGACCGGGCAGAACAATGTTCCCAACACCTACATCATTTCTGTAAGGAAGGCCGGAGGCATTCCTGTAATCCTGCCGGTCACGGACAACCCGGCCATTATTGCCCGTATGGTAGAATCCATAGACGGACTGATTCTGACCGGTGGAGAAGACGTGGATCCCTTACGCTGGTACGGTGAAGAACCTTTGCCGGCTATGGGAGGCATTGTCCCTGTCCGCGATTTCTTTGACATTCATCTGGCCCGCAAAGCCGTAGAGGCAGGCATACCTGTCCTGGGGATCTGTCGCGGAGAACAGGTTTTGAACGTGGCCTTTGGCGGTACGTTGTACCAGGATATTCCTTCGCAGGTAAAAAGCAAAACGCCTGTAAAGCACCGCCAGAACGCACCCCGGGAATACGGCACACATACCATAACGGTAATTACAGGAACCACACTCTACGGCGTATTGAAGGATATCCTGGAAGAAGACAACACATACAGGGTTAATTCATACCATCACCAGGCCGTCAAAGATGTAGCTCCGGGCTTTGTCGTTTCAGCGCTTGCCCGGGACGGTGTAATAGAGGCCATCGAGATGAAAGACAATCCCCATGTACTGGGAGTGCAGTTTCACCCCGAAGGCCCCGTTTCACAAGGGGACGACACCTTGTTGCCCCTTTTTCGCTACCTGGTCAGATCTTGCCGTTGAGAAAAGCTTCGTAAGCGCTCAAATCCAAAAGGCCGTGTCCGGAAAGATTGAACAGGATCACTTTCTCGCGGCCTTCTTCTTTTGCCTTTAAGGCTTCCCGAATGGTGGCGGCAATGGCATGCGTAGATTCCGGAGCAGGAATTATGCCTTCTGCCTGGGCAAATAATTGTCCAACCTCAAAACATTCGTGTTGATCTATGGCTACAGCACGTATTATTTTATCTTTCAGCAACTGGCTCATGATAGCCCCGGCCCCGTGGTAACGCAATCCCCCGGCATGTATGGCGGCCGGTTCATAATCGCAACCCAGTGTATACATAGGTATCAGAGGTGTCAGTCCGGCGGAATCCCCGTAATCGTAACGGAACGTGCCTTTGGTCAGCTTGGGACAACCGGAACTTTCTGCTGCAATCAGGTCAAATTTCGCTTTTCCGGCCAGTTGGTGACGTACAAACGGAAGACTTATGCCCCCGAAGTTGGACCCGCCGCCAAAGCAACCTATAATGGTATCCGGGTAATCCTCGGCCATTTCAAACTGCCGTTCAGCTTCCAGCCCGATAATGGTCTGGTGCAACATGACCATATTCAACACACTGCCCAGGGTATACCGCGTATCGGGATCCAGCGCTGCTCTCTCACAGGCTTCCGATATTGCCATTCCAAGAGATCCCGGTGTATCGGGCTTTTCTGCCAGGAATTTCCGTCCGGACTCGGTGAGGTTCGTGGGAGAGGAGAAGACTTTCCCCCCGTACGTCTGCATGACAATTTTCCGGTAAGGTTTCTGGTCGTAACTCAGCCGGACCATAAAGACTTCCATGTCCAGGCCAAAATGCCGCGCGGCTATACTGATGGCCGAGCCCCACTGCCCCGCTCCTGTTTCCGTGGTCAGGCGACGCACACCTTCAACTTTATTGTAATAAGCCTGGGGCAATGCCGAGTTGAGTTTGTGGGAACCTACCGGGGAAACGCTTTCGTTCTTGAAATAGATGC
>JBAZDQ010000066.1:0-7455 GCA_041654355.1 Bacteroidales bacterium | reverse complement strand
TCAAATTATACTTGCCGTTAGGGATCACAGGTGTACTTTCAATTCTGTCTTGCCTTCGGTCGGCGCGCTTCTCACGCTCAACTTCCTTTACAGCCTTTAGCACAATAGCCGCCGTAACCTTGCCCTCCGGCGTTGATGTAATAACGCGCTTCCATGCTTCAACCTGTTCTTCTGGCTCAAGCGATGCAAGAGGTCGCGCTTGTGTTTCTGTTTTTGGGAAAAAGTCAACTATAGTTGACTTTTGTATGGTATCAACAACCGTTGCGGCATCCATTAATTGATAAGCACGCTGTTTTGTAAAACTCCACTGCTCTCGGCAATACTCTTCAAACGTGCTGTGCTCTTGCCTGTAAAGCCGTTTGTCCCGTATCTCAAGCAGGGCGTTTCCGACATCCACGAAGGTATTCAACCCTTGCCTGATAGTTTCTTCTAACTGGTATAAACGGCTTCTCTCATCAAGTGTGATAATATTGGCAATATCGCTCATCTCTTCTCTACTTTCTCAATTGCTCCGCCTTCCACTCGTCCTATCAGGTTTCCATACCGACGATAATGGCGGTCTATTTTGTAGCGGTACTCTGCTTCTTCTCGTGAGTTTTGGTAAAAGAATCTGGAATCCCAATAGCTATTCAAAATGTCTATCACGCGCTCGTACTCCGTTTTCAGTTCTTCCTGGCTCATCGCGTCCAGTTGCTCATCTGTGTAAACTAATTCGGTCATCTCAGTCTTTCTGCCAGCCTATAAAGCCGACTGGCGGGCTCGCGGGAAAAGGAGAGGGAAACCCGCTCAAATTGACTTGTCTGCGCGTGCCTTCAATATCACGCCGATAGCCTGTTTCTTTTCGAGATATTCAGCTCGTTTTTCGTCATCCAGGTCGTTCTTCAAGCCCTTGTTGATACCCAGAACCATCATCTGCAAGGTGTCGCTGGCAATATCGCCATATTTCACACCCTCGCTGTTTTCAATAGCGACCGCGCGTTCAATAGTCATGATGTCATCGTTAGCTTGCACTTCTGGCTTTGTTCTGGCAGGCTTGCGCGTTGGCTCTGGCTTATTGCCGTCACCGTCTTCGTCTGAATAGATACCCAGTATTGAAGCCAGGCTGTACCGGCGCAAGTAAGTTACAATAGAACCTGCAACCTGCGCGCTGGACTTGCCCTTCTCTTCGCCGATAGGCATTGAGATAGACTGGCTGATCCATTCGCCGGAAGCATGCATTAGCACGGTTTCAACGCCAGCCGTACCATCTTCGCCAAAAGTTAGTTGACTGACCGACAAGCCGTGCTTCGCGAGTACGGGTCGCGCCCCCGCTATGATTGCTCCAAGTGAAGCGTAGTCGTTCTTGAGAAACGGATTCTTGCTGTCAAACTTGATAGCAGGCATTTCCGCTTGCGCCTTCGATAAGGCGGTTGCTAATAGTTGGATAGATTCAGATTTGTTCACAATATGCTCCTTTCATAACCTGTTCATAAACCTTCGCTTTGATTTTTTCTAACTGTTTGATCTGGTCGTCTATTTCTTCAAGCTCAATAACCGGAATTGGTTCGACATCGCATAGCCTGATGTAGCGCGCTTGCAAGGTGTCGATTTCGCTTGCCAGTTTCCAATACTCGGTTGGCATTCCGTGAGTGCTCGGCTTCGGCCAGTAGAATAAGTCTTGATCCCGTGGAGTCATCTCAATAAGAACTGTCACTTTGCCCTCCGTCTCTTTCTCGATTCGATCAACTCAACGATCATTGTTCCTATTGCCAGCGGTGTCGCTAATACTGCGAACCCTACAATGAAGTCAAACAGTACGTCATTCATCTCGCTCCTTTCAAAACGGGATTGTGCTGTCTTCAGCCATAACGTCAATGCTGAAGTCTCGTCCGCACTTTAGGCATTCGTACGTTCGCAAGCCGGTATTGCGCTCGCTTGGTACTACCTTCTGCGCGGTATTAAAAGACCCACAATGCGGGCAAGGCGGGTCTGTGTTGCGTTCGTCTATCCGTGATAAGTAAATGTTAGCCGTGTCAAACATCTTAGGCTCGCTTCTTATAGGCTTCATCAATGAGCCGTCTAATAACCATACTCACGTTGCCTTCATATTCGGCGGCCAATGCGACCAGTTTACTGAATGTGTCGTTTTTCATGCTGATTGTTTTTCGGATTTGCTTTGCCATGTTACCTCGCTTTCTCAATGTGCTTATATCATAACACCTTGCAAGGTAAAAGTCAAGTGTTTTTCAGAGCAATTTCAAAACTCGTCCCAGCCCGCTCAAGCCCTGTTGATAATGCAAGATAGGTAAATACTCACGTTTGAATGCAAATCGCCAGAAAAGGCGGTATTTTTGGCTCACAGCGTATTTATAACGTTTGTGCACATGCCAACTCATAAAGTCAGAACGTGCCAAATAATAAATCGTTCACTCCGACGCATAAAGTGAACGATAAAGTGAACGGTAAACGAAAAGCACCTGCTTATCACAGGTGCTTTTCAAACAGGAACAGGTTTTACGGCGTTCCACATCGCCGAGTGGAGCTGGCGGGAATCGAACCCGCGTTACCTGCAATCTAAGCAGATAGTCTGTCTGTCATGCAAGCCGACGCCTGTCAGCCCCAAAGTTATTGTATCAAAAACCACAAAGGTCATGTATTAATTTTATCATTATTAATACATAACAGCTTTCTTATGTAACCGTTTTGTCATTTTGTTGGCATAACAGCCCGCATATGAGAAGTTGTTTCCCATTTCTGATATACAATTCAGTTTGTCTATCACGGTTGAGCCTTATCCTTGACATAAAAGCCATTGCCCTTGTAATGCACAGTCACAGGCTGCCAGACTTTGCGCAAGGTGGGCGTTTGACAGTCAGGGCACACGGTAATCGGGTCGTCGGTGTAATGCTGGAAGAACTCGAAGCGCTTGCCGCAAGCGGTGCACTCGTAGACGTAGAGCGGCATACTAACGCACCTTCCTGTAAGCGGTTGCGACCCTGCGGTTAGGCAGCTTGACCTTGCGTGAAGTGACTATGCCAGCCTGTTCTTTCGCCTTGAGCGATCTGTCTGCGGTGCACCATGCAATGCCCGTGTACTCAGCGACCATCTGTGCTGTCACCTCATCGTCCTCAATTTCGGGATAGCCTAACTCTTTTGCCAGTTCTTCTAACAATTCGTATTCCATCATACAATCAAAATCCTCCGCTGATCAGGCTGCCCCTTATACCTGGACTTGCTGTCATCCAGAAGCCCGTCAACCACGATATAACCGCCGATGTCTGAGCGCGTGGTATTGGCACTTACACGCCAGCCGTAGGTGGTCTTGAGTTGCCATGAAGGTAAGGCAATTGAGCGTGTACCATACAACTTGTTTCCTGAGTCATCGATGCGGTGGTTGTGTCCGCGCCAAATGTAGTTAGGCATCGGCAGACCTTGCGCCGCATAATCCATAATAACCTCTGTCGCAAGGTTGGCGGCACTCGAAGTCCACGGTCTCGCCCCTGCTCTGCCGTGATGCGCGAAGTCATGGATTGTGCCGTCTATGTCCAGCGTCAGCGTTTGTCCGAACTCGATTGCCCCCAGGTCGCGGTACAGTTGCGCTTCGGTGGAGTTGTCCATGCCCGCGTGGCTTGGACCCGTTCCCAGCACACCGTAGAAGCCGTCAGCCTTTGCCAGAACAGGCATCATCAATTCCATAAACGCCTCAACCTGGTCGCTGACTTCGTTCATAACTTGCAGACTTCCATGATGCACGCCGTCCACCAGATCGCCGCAATGCACGACAATCAGCCGCTTCTTCTTGGCTAACTTGAAGACATGATCCCAGTAATCCGTCCAGCACTCGTAGAGCCAGCGTTGCAGCTTGTTCGCTTTGGTAGCCTGAACTTCAAAGTCGTTTCGGCTGTGAACGTTGAACTCAAGCGGCGCTAATGCTGTTGATGAGCCAACGTGCGTGTCGCTGATTATCGCTAATACAGTTCCGCTCATGCTAAGTTGCTCTGCACAACGAATGTACACTTAGTTGAGTAATACTTTGCCGCCCCGATCTCAACGTAAGCCTGAACCTGCCAGCGACCAACCGTGTCAATGTCACCGGCAATGGTTGTATATTTCAACTTGCCGTCTGCACCGGTTGAGTCAAACTCCGCGTCAACGCTTTCCTTCGTGCCGTCGGGTTTCAGAAAGTAGAACGTTTTGACAGTTGCCCCGCTCACATCTACGGCGGTGGTCTCGTCGGCTTCTGTGATAGTTAAGCGGATAATAGTTCCAACGTCACCATTGTGAATAATCGTACCAGCCATTAAATAGCCTCCAGTTCCGAATAGGTATCGGTGATCTCTTGATTCATTATTACGCCTGCATTGGCTTCTTCATTGAGCATGACATTTTCAGTGATAACCAAATTCATAACAACCGAGCCGTCCCATATTTCGGCGTAATCGAATGTCATGCTTGCCTCCGATACGCCCTGATGCGGAAAATCCAGCGGGCAGGGTCGCCATAGGTCTGTCTGAAAGATACCTGCTTGCCGTTGATAGGGTCATTGATGATGTAGTCGCCGCCTGACTTGCCGACGATCAAAACCCAGTGCTGCTCAACTGCCGGTGTAGAAAGATTGAAGTCCACGTGTAC
This sequence comes from Bacteroidales bacterium, assembly GCA_041654355.1. GTDB lineage: Bacteria > Bacteroidota > Bacteroidia > Bacteroidales > UBA932 > DMER64. Next base: position 2,844 of record JBAZDQ010000066.1, on the reverse strand, counting down.
CAACACCGGAACGTCATCCGCAAGCAGAGCGTCTATTTCGTGCAAGGGCGCGGGGATGTAATAACAATCGATAGACTTTGCCAGATACACGTCCGGCTGAACTTGCGCGATTGCGTTCCAATAAAGGTTTGCACCCGTGAAACCGCCCACCCTAACCAAAGCGTCGTTGAGTTGGGCAGGGTCGGTCTGCTTGCCGTACCAGTTGAGTATCATGCTAATAGCGGTGATAAGGCAGCCGTAACCGCCTATCGTGTAATAGGAATAACCGAGTTTGTGAGAAGCCCAGCGCGTGTCTCTTTGTGAGAGCGGCTTGATTGCAAGCATCGTAGCAGGTGGGGTCAGGTCAAGCCGTTCCAGGAACTGGCTCATCATCCAGCCTTCGGGCACTTCGTACCAGTCAGGCACGGTGCTCATAACATCGGTCACCGCTAACGGGTATTTGAAGCCGACTTTGCCTGCGCTCAATGAAGGTTCGGCTCTCACGTTGACATAAGGCGTTGCCCAGCTGTAAACGCGTGCTTGAAACAAAGGCTCTTGCGGTTCTGGCAGTTTGTCTTCAACTCGCTCCATCCACGTGGCAGAAGACCACGCTTCCGGTGCAACTCTCCACCAGCCCGTCGAATGCGTTTCGTACACTGGCACGACCGCCTGAGATTGCAGCCAGTCTGCCTTCGGTCTTTCCGCTCCATTTGGGGTGTAACGCGTCTTCAGGCGGTTAGGCGGAGTCGTTGTGACCTTCGCATCGAACAGTTTGTCTTCAACCTCAACTGGTGGTTCTGGTTCAGGTGTTTCTTCGCCCAGCCCGAAGTAAGCCAGCAACTCATCGTGTGTACCGTTCCAACGATTAGTGTCCACATAGTGGCTCACAACGCCAACTTTGCTGCCGTCCTGTTCTTTTGACGTTTGATGGATGAGCCAATTCTTCACACCGTTTGGCAACATAGGCGGCGGTGTCATCTCTGGCGTGAAATACGGGTCGGGATTAGAACGCAGGTAGTTTGCTAACCACCAGTCGGTCTTTTCTGGCAAAGCGTTCACGTCTACAAACTGGTTAATCCAATAAGCCCTGCTGTAAATCACAGGATAACGCCCCGTCTCTGTCTGTATAATGTTCATACAGTCCACAAGCGTTTTTGTGATTCGAGCCTTGCTATAGCCGTGGTCGAGTTCCATATCAAGCACAAGGCGGTCATTCTGAGTTGGATGCACGATGTTGAGAAAGTGTTTCATTTGTGCAGTCGCACTCTCGCCAGGGTAAACCACGTGATACCCCAGCCTCGGTCTGAGAACGTGTGACCACGAATACTCAAACCACTTGTCGGTGTACCCCCAACTGATGCCAGCACGCACGGCAACGAAGTCACACTTTTCGTTGATTAGGTCGAAGTCGGGCTTTCGTGAGCCGTCTTGTGAGTATTGGTAAGCCGAAATGTCAATGCCAAATGGTAGTGTCATATTCCTCCTGCTGTCTGCCAGTAACTTATGTCAATGATTGGTTTCATTTATTTCTACCTTATCCCAAACGTCTATCAAATTACAGCCCTTGCCCTTATGTTCGATCTCACAACGCCTGCCGATAATAAAGTTGCCGTGCTCGCCTATCAGCACAACTTCTGTAGGCCGCTTGCATTTTGAACAATCTTTCGTAATTGTTATTAGTTTCATGCTGCCTCGTAAGAGAACGTGAACGTCAATTCACGAACTGTGTTGTTTTGGTCTACACCTTGAACAAACGACAAGTCCGATTTTGTAAGAGAGAAGGTTGTTTCGCCCAGAAATATGCCAAGACCCCCTAATAACGTACTCCCGTTTGCTAATGCGCCTGAACCTGTTAGGACATATTCATGATATGTTGTGATTGGTAGAGTAATGTCTATTGAATTTGTCCCCGCCCCTGCCGTGCCGCCTGAACCGTTAGACCATCTGCCATAGACAGTAACAAGTTTTCCAACCATACAATAGCGGTTGATAAATGTGCTATAAGTCGGCGCTGTTCCTCCGCTTACGGTCAAAATCGGCGTCCAGGATTGCCATGCGCCCGGGCTTTCCTTCACCTTCAGCCGCTCGACCTCACGCTCCAAACTCGTCAGCCGCTTCAGCATTGTTTCGTCAAAGTTACTCATAACTCGCCTCTCAGTCTCACGTCAAGTTGCTCACCACCGTCTTGATCCACTCTCACCCTCACGCTTCCCACGTGGCAGTCAACGTGGTAGCCGAACGCCTCCACGCTTAGAATGTCACCGAACTGGTAGTGGATGTTGTATTGCATGCCCGGCGTGTCGTGCAAAGTGCCGGTAAGAACTTGTCTCGGCCTGAACTCGTCCAGAGCCGCGTCACCGTCGGCCTCAAGCGCGGCGGTGGTGGAGTCATCACGGCTGTCTTTGAAATACTCGCGCCTGTTCCACTTGCTTGCCAAATATCTGGTAGGGTTAGACCTTGCAACCAGTACCCGCGCGTCTTCTTCACCCTGCCCGCCGACATAAACCACATTCCGCTCGTCCGCATGGTAAGTGCCAAAAGTCGCTTCGCTCAAGTTCCCGTACTGCCTGCCGACAAGTCTCGGATCACCTGAAGAGCGCCCGTGGTCTTGCCCTCTGCAAGTCGTGTAAGTCCGGAACTCAAACGTGCCCGGCGCTGTCCGTACCACGTCAAAGCCGAGCCAAGTGCCGGCTTCGTTTGCGACTTCGGCTATCTCTTGAATAACTGTCAAAACGTTCCGGTAAGCAAAGGCTTTTGTGATAGAATCTCCACCATCTTCTAAATAAGGTGCGCAAGTCAATTTTGTCCGACTCGCATTACCTGAATCCGCACCCAATTGTTCCAAAACAATATTCTTCATCATAT
>JBAZDQ010000065.1:0-7499 GCA_041654355.1 Bacteroidales bacterium | reverse complement strand
GCCCCGGCAGAAGGGCCGCAAAAGTGTCCGTTGCACACATTGTTCTTTTGCCTGAGAGACAGGCAGTTAAGAAAAACGTACCCCCGGGGTACGTTTTTGCTAAAGCGTTGAAAATCAACGAAAAGAACAATGTGTGCAACGGACACCTTACGGAGCCAGCAGCCGTTCGCCTGTATCTTTGATTACGGCTTCTTTCCAGCGGTCATTGTAACCGCCGTAAACCGGGGCAGGGGGGATGGAGTCTGAGTGGCCATTGGTGGCAAAGCTGCCGTCGGGGTTCTGGCGTTTGGTGTTGCCGTCTATGTATTTGACCAGTAGATATATATCCAGTTCTTGCCAGCGTTTGAATAAATCTGCGGCGGTTTGTAGGGAATAATCGGTTAAATAGCGGCGGGCTTCCAGGGGGCTGTGTTTCCACAGGTCCATTGCCCGGGCATCGGTCAGGGGAATCTCGGCCAATCGGGCGTGCTCGTGTGAATCTACTACTTGCCGGACTTCGGCTCCTATCTGGTTGTAACGCAGGTAAGCGAACTGGGCTATGCGGTTGCAGAGCCAGAACATGGATTCGGGAGAATATTGCAACATGGAAGCACCTTGTCCCAGGGCGTAATGGGGAGAGACTTCCAGGGAGGATGTATATACGGGTGTCAACGGAGAGGTTCCTGCATCATCCACACCAAACCAGAAAATGCCTCCCACCTCGTTTGGCAACCAGGAACGGCATTGTCCTATGAACCAAAATCCGGTTTGTTGGGTGGAAATGGCCCGTTCGTTAATGTATTGTTTACCGTCCACTTCAAATCCCATCGGGCGCCACCGGTAGGGCAGGTCATGGCCTCCGGCGCCTATATCGCATGTCATATCCATTGGGGTGCCTTCGTAGTGGTCACGCATCATATCGGCTACCTGCTTGACGGTAATTTTTTCTTTGGCTTTCACGTAAAGCGGAAGGGGCCGGCTCAGGTCATGTCCCAGTGCGTAAGGCAGGTAGGGCGTCATATCCTCGGCTCCGTGTTTGTTGAAAAAGGCCCACACACGGGCATCACAACCGCGGACGGTGCCTCCGTCTGCCGGACCGTATGCCTCGGCATAACTGAAAAGACTGTCCGGGCCGCTATAAAGGCCGGTCTCCCGCGCATGCTCAATCACATCGGGGGCATACAGGCAATTCTCCGGATCATCCAACGGAAATTGGCGGATCCGGGCCTGGTTGGCATGGGCACTGATGGTCCCGTCGGGCAGGCGCACGGCCACCCATACGATCCCTTTGTTGGCATTTTCTCCGTCTTCCATCCGGGGCGCTTTCCCGATCACGTCCATAAACCAGACTTCGTTGGGATCGGCAAAAGAAATGGATTCCCCGCTTGACGCATAACCGTACTCATTGGCCAATGATGTAAAGACTTCTATTGCCTGGCGGGCGGTTTTTGCGCGTTGCAGGCTGATGTACATCAGGGATCCGTAATCGACGATCCCGTGCGGATCCCGGTGGGAAGAGCGTCCGCCCCAGGTGCTTTCCCCGATCACCACCTGGTGCTCATTCATATTCCCTACCACCGAATATGTTTCCGTGGCCTGTGGTATCTTGCCGAGGTAACGGTTGGTGCCCCATTCCCGGACATCCATCATGGTCCCTTCGGGATAAAGCGCTGCCGGGTAGAAAGCCAGGCACCCGTACCGGGTGTGCGAATCAGCTGCATAGGTAACCATACAGGAACCGTCTGCCGAGGCTCCTTTGGTGATCAGTAAATTGGTGCAGGCGTGGACGCGGTTGCCGGAAATGAAAAGCAATGCCGCGAAAAGAAGAATGGTTTGTTTCATGCTCCAAAGATAGCAAAAAATGGTCCGTCGCACACATTGTCTTTTTGCCTGAAAGACAGGCAGTTAAAAAAAAGCACCCCCGGGGGGTGCTTTTTGATAAAACGCTGATGATCAGCGAGAAGAACAATGTGTGCGACGGACTCAGTTTGCGTAGTAGGGCAGGCTTATAAAATCGTAAGCACTTTCCCAGCCCGCATTTTGTTCCAGTACGCCTTCAGAGAGGGTAACCTGGGATTCGGGGATCTTCCAGAAACCGCCGCCGGTTTGCTGGTAGCGTTGCATATAGTCAAACGCACCGAAAGTATATTGTGAGGGTACGCCTCTGTTGGTAATGGCTACGCCTTCCTGGTTGTTTACTTTCTCCTGTACATCACCCCAGCGACGCAAGTCGTTCCAGCGAAGGCTTTCAAAGCAGAGTTCGTAACGACGTTCTTTTTTAAGGGATGCCAGGGAATAAGTTGCATAAGGAGGTAACCCGGCACGTTGACGTACTTTGTTCATATAGGTTACCGTTTGAGTCAATTCTGAATGCATCAGGTATACGTCGGCCATGCGGATAAGAATGAGATCCGAAGTAAGACCTACCTGGCGGTTATTAGTTCCGCCGTAAAAATAAGCAAAGGAGATTATAAGGTTGTCACCTTCGTAAGCTCCTACCCCCAGGTATTTTTTAGCCCACAGACGGGTTTTCTCTACCTCTTTGATGGGGTCTCCGGGATAATCGGGGATCTCCTCCTGTTCGCTGCAGATAGAACCCCTCAGCCGGGTATCACCGGCATAATCGGGATCAGTAGACCAGTCTTCCCACAACGTGGTGTTTGCAGGACCGTTTGAGTATCCTTGCGGTATGAAGGGGAAACAGGATGCTTTGGATTTTCTCATCCCGAAAAATTCAACAATGCGGTTAAAACGACCTCTGTCTCCGGTGTTTGCAAATTTAAGGGCAAAGATTGTTTCCTTGCAACCGTCACCTTCCCATAGCAATCCGTTATCAATGACGTATTGGTAGTCCGCTCCCGTATAAGGATTGGTATAAGGCCAGATATTACGCTGGTCGCTGACCAGGGTGTGGCCGCTGTTGTTGATGCAGTCTTCAAGGTAGGAAACAACTTGCTGTTTGCCAACAGATCCTCCGCCTGCTACGGGAAGTTCGGTTTTGTTGTAAAAACCCGTGTAAAACATGTAAACACGTGCCATCAATGCTTCTGCCGCCCATTTGGAGGCATGTCCCGATCCGTACTCCGGAAATTTCAGTGAGGGTGAAAGTTCAATAGCCTGTTTCAGGTCGTAGGTGATCTGGGCATAGATATCATCTGCCGGTGATTTTGGCAGGTTCTGCGGAGCTGTTTCCAGGATCAGGGGCACCTGTCCATACACACGAACCAGGTCAAAATAGAAGAAGGCACGTAAAAAATGGGCTTCGCCCAACAATTGTTCGCGTTTACCGGCTGTGGTCCATTCTGTCACATTGTCCATGGTCTCGATGGCATTGTTTGCCCGGAATATTCCGGAATACCATTCTCTCCACAAAGATTCGCTAAAACTTACGCCGGCATTCATAAGACGGTCATAAGACTGAGCACCGCGGTTGCTGGTACTGCCACCCCCTAAACGGTCGTCTGCTGCCATTTCAAAAATGTAAAAGGGATGTGATTCAGGATCTGCTATAAGATCGTTCATCGAGGCATAAATGCCAGTGATCATGAGTTCGGCATCGCTTTGTGTTGCAGGGAAGTTGGAAGTGTTCTTCTTGGTATAGCTTTCGGTATCCAGAAAACTTTCACAACCGGCAAAAAGGAAGATGCTTGCTGCTATAATATATGTTAAACGTTTCATATTTGTCTGTTTCTTACAAGTTAAAATTTGAGGTTCAAGCCTACCATGAAAGTGCGTGAGCTGGGGTAATATCCATTGTCAACACCGGAAGCCCAGGTAACTCCTCCTCCAAAACCTACTTCCGGGTCCATACCGGAATAGTTGGAAATAGTAAACAGGTTCTGAGCGGCTACGTATATTCTCAATTGCGATGCAGGAAGATTTTTCCAGACATTTTTGAAATTATAACCTATGGTGACATTGGATATCTTGACATAATCCCCGTCTTCTACGTAGATGTCGGAAATATCCTTGAAGTTTTCATGTTTTCCGTATGAGAATGCCGGGTAGCGGTTGGTCGATCCTTCTCCGGTCCAGTATTTTGTATATACATCCGTGGTGTAGTTGTCGTTAGGAGTGTCTGAGTATGACCTGTATCCTTTGAGTATCTGTTGACCGAATGCGCCGTACGCAGTCATGGAAAAGTCAAGCCCTTTATAGGAAAGATTCAAAGACAAACTACCTGTGAAATCGGGATTCGGGTTTCCTATATACGTTTTGTCCTTCTCATCAATAACTCCGTTTTCGTCGGTGTCCTGGAAGATAAGATCTCCCGGTGCCGGTGTGCCTTGCTTTGTAGCGCCGCCTTCTGCCAGGAACTTGTCTATCTGTGCCTGATTTTGAAATACGCCGAGTGTTTTGTATCCCCAGAAATAACCCATGGGATAACCAACCTGAACACGGAAAGATTCTGTGGTGTTTTCAGCAATAACGGCTTCAGGTCCGTGAATGATGCCTTCTTCATTGGCCAATCGCAACACATTATTCTTATTGTGTGCAAAATTCATATTGATGTCGTATTGGAAATCATTACCGATCTTATCAAACCATGACAGAGCCAGCTCAACGCCCCTGTTCTCTACATCTCCCCCGTTGATATAAGGAGCACCTGTACCATAGGATAACAGGGTGGGTGCCACTACCAGCCAGTCTTTGGTGGTTTTGACGTACCAGTCAAAATTCACACCCAGACGGGAGTCAAAGAAACGTGCATCAAAACCCAGGTCCAGCTGTTCCGAAGTTTCCCAGGTAACGTCTGCGTTAGGCAGAATGTCCGGATAGGCACCGGTGGAAGGCGTGTTTTTGTCTTCGTAGAAATAGGCACTTGTATTAAATGCAATGGTGGCCAGGTACTGGAAATTATCAATATTACAGTTCCCGTTCTGACCCCAGCTTCCGCGAAGTTTAAAGAAATTCATAACATCGGTAACCGATTCCATGAAGGGTTCATTGGTAAGGATCCAGCCGGCAGACACAGAAGGGAAATATCCCCAACGTTTGCCCCTTGCAAAGTTGGAAGAACCGTCTGCGCGCATTACCAGGGAAAGCAGGTATTTTTCCCTGAAGTTGTAATTGATACGACCAAAGAAAGAAACCAGGCTTCCGGCCGTTGAAGGTTCTCCGGAAATATCGGTGTTGGTGTTATCAAGTCCCTGGGTATTGCTTATATAGGCATGATCGTATGATCCGGGGAACAAGGAATTTGAGTTCTTGATATATACACTCTCTCCGTTGCCCCATTTTTCCATGGATTGACCCACAAGGACATCAATGGAATGCTCTCCGAATAATTTGGAATAATTCAAAGTGTTCTCCCAGGTCCAGTTGGTGCTCCATGACTGGCCCTGTGTCACGTCATCCGTATCGTTGGTTGTCTTTGAAGACAATATGTAAGTGGGAACGTAGTACCTGTAAGAATTCTGGTAGTAATCGTACCCAACGCTGCTTTTGAATTTGAGCTCTTTTAAAGGTGCAATTTCCAGGAAGGCATTAGCCTGCAATCTCCTGGTTACGGAGTTCCTGTTTTTGCGGGTATAATCCAGCTGGGCCAGTGGATTATTCAATTCCTGTTCAAAATTCCAGCCGTCTTTGACCATGTCTTTATAGATATAGTAATCACCCTGATCATTGTATGCAGGCAAAAGCGGTGACATCTTCAAAAGGTTGCGAACGTTGTTGCTGTACATATTTCCAATGCTGACACCCGATCTGCTGTAATTGGAGAATACAATATTTTCCCCAAACCGGATGATGTCCCGTCCGTTCTTTTTCCACAGGGAATGGTCCGAGTTCATACGTGCAGTATAACGGTCGTAGTGTGGAGTTGCCGGATACCCGATAGTCCCTTCCTGCATCAGGTATGAAAAGCCCAGGGAGAAACGGGACTGTTCGTTACCTCCCATTAGGTTCACAGCGTGGCTGGTAATAGGGGCGTTTGCATTGGTGCCTTCCTTAAGCCAGTTGGTTCCGTTCCATGACCCGTTTTTTATGGAGGCAAGCATGGAAGCAGGCAATTCATCTTCCCAGTTATAGAGCAGGCCGCCTGAACTGTCCTGTGTCAGGAGTGCGTCATTAATAATCTCCATATATTGCGCTGCATTCAGAGGAGTAACACTGTTGGTAATGGCGTTCTGAACACCATAATACCCGTCATAGGTGATCTGTAATTTTCCTGCCTTGCCCTTTTTGGTGGTAACCAGAATTACCCCGTTGGCAGCCCGAGCTCCGTATATGGCAGCAGAAGCGGCATCTTTTAATACGTCAATGGATTCAATATCGCTGGGATTCAGTGAAGAAAGAGAACCTCCTGCCACTCCGTCAATGACATACAGAGGTGTAGTTTCGCCGGTTGTGCCCAGACCACGGATGTTGATCCGGAAACCTTCGCCTACCTGTCCGGAGCTTTGTGTGATGTAAACACCCGGACTTTGACTTTGCAAGGCGCCCAAAACATCTACCGTGTTCAATTTTTCAATATTTTCACCTTTGACCTGAATGGTAGCTCCGGTGATAAGTTTCTTTTTCTGGATACCATAACCGATCACAACAACTTCTTCAAGCCATTTGTCGTCTTCTGTCAGGGTGAAGTTGTAAACGAAAACACCCGGTTGAACAGGAATAGCTTGTGTGGTAAAGCCCAAATAGGAGGCTTCCAGAACAGCATTTTCGGGTACTACAAGACTGTAGGCCCCGTCCAAATCTGTAGTTGTTCCGTTTGAAGTGCCTCTTTCAAGAACAGTAACGCCCGGTAAAGGCTCGTTTGTGTCCGAAAGCACGACACCAGAAATTTTCACATTTGTTTGTGCAAAAGCTGTTGCGGATACAAACACAGCCCAAGCCAAAACAAACATTTTGAATTTAAAATAATTTCCTTTCATAATGTTTCTTATAGTGGTTTTAAGTAATATGACAAATTAACCAATTTGTGAACCTATTTGATAACAATTCCTTTCAAACAAATGCAAGAATATTGTAAAATGAAATATCATGAATCAATATTGAAAGCCGCAGATAAGATTTTATGATGAAGTTCCTGTTTTGAGTAAACAGTTGGTGCTGGAAGGTGGTAAGTAGTCAAAACAGTGTTAACGACCGTAATTCATACAATATGAACGTATTGCTGATTTTTTGCAACACCGCCGTTACTTACTACCTCCCCCTCAAATTGCCCAAAAACAGCAAAAACCGGGGGACGTGGTAAGTAGAGGAAATTTGAAAAACGCTTCCTACGGCCTCACATTCAGACCTTTGCGGATTTTTGCAACACCACAGTTACTTACCACCTCCTGCCAAAATGCACTCTGAAGCACCCTCGCCGGTACTGTATAGCCTCGGCCAAATGCTGGATCTCTATGGCAGCGGAACCGTTCCCGCTGGATTTCCCGGGCCTTCTCTACCCTGCGCCGAATAACCGCAGACGATTTCGCAGAAGCTCCGGACGACCCGGCAACGGCAGATGACGGAATAGCCCCTCCGGAAGAGCCGCCAGAAGCACCGGACAACCGACCTGAAGCAGAGGTCCG
>JBAZDQ010000064.1:0-7714 GCA_041654355.1 Bacteroidales bacterium | reverse complement strand
CCTGGACCAGGGTTTCCCAGAAGACCTTGCGTTTAACGATCTTGTCCGAGTCAGACTCGGAGCAGGGGAATGAGGTCGTTCCGGAGGGTTCATCGGCAATCTTTTCGCAGGCAAGTCTCATCTTTGGGAACGATTCATAACTCGGGTCGGTAAAAACATTAAGTCCTATTCCAGAGGCATCGGCGCTATAAAGCACCACCCCTGTTTTTTCCATGACCCAGATTTCCACAGGTTCTTCGCCAATAATGGGCACAATATTCCGGGCAATCAAGTCAGCCGGAGAAAACAAGCCGCTTACTCCGCCCAGTAACTGGTCTTCGGCCAAAATGGGATGGATCTGGACCACTGCCTGGTAGCCTTCAACTACCGAAAAGACATCACTCAGCGCGGGCAGTTTGGTTTCGAAAGCCTTAATGATGTGGGCCTGAGCGCTGATGTCTGAACCCTGGGAGGGATAATAGACAGCGGGTTCTACCAGCAGCAAGATGCCCTCCGGAGTAGTGAAAACAAATTCTGAACCAAAAGAACATTCATTGCAGAGACGTTGCAACTCGGAACGGACCACTGCCGTATCTGCACCCACCTGGGCAAGGCCGGCTGCTGCTGTACTGAGTGAATTGCTAAGACTATCCAGCGAAGCAGAAACAGAAGCTACGGCCGACGTCAGGGCAGGAGGGATATCGGCTTCTTTAACATTACCACAGGCATTAGTCAGTACAATTAATGCCAGAAGAGCAAGAAATTGTTTAGTTTTCATAATGTTACCAGATTTATAAAATCAAATATAAGCAGAAAAAGAATACTTCTGTTTTTTGCTGCAAGCCCACATGCACTGCCGGCAGCATAAGAAAAGGGGAAGCCCCGGCAAAGTTAGGTTATCCGGAATATATATCTATATTTAGCGTTTATATATTATATATGGCAGCGCCTGGAAAAGACAACAAATATATTGATATTGAAAAAGCTATACGTGAAAGTAATTCAAAATTACTGACACGTATCCCGCCATTTGCAGTAAAATGGATCCTTTCAATTGTCAAACAAGATAGAATCAATCATATACTCAATAAGTATTCAGGGTATTCCGGAAAAGATTTTCTGGATAAGATCATTGAAGAATTCAACGTCACGATTGAGGTTGAAGGGAAAGAAAATCTCCCCGAAAACGGCAAATGCTTTTTTGTAGCAAACCACCCTTACGGGATATTGGACGGATTAATACTGACCCATATTGTGTCGGATAAATACGGCCGTCTGAAAGCCATAGCCAACGATGCCTTTATGTTGATTCCCCAATTGCATCCGTTCATTGCTGCAGTGAACGTATATGACAGGTCTTCAAAAGCCTATGTTAAAGCCCTGGATCATACTTTTGCAATGGATATACCCATTACACATTTCCCGGCAGGGGAGGTGTCACGTGTATACAACAAAAAGATCCAGGACACTGTTTGGCAAAAGAGTTTTATTAGAAAAGCAATAGCAACTGACCGGGCCATTGTACCTATTTATTTTTACGGGAGAAATTCAATTTTATTCTATACGATCTTTTCGTTAAGGCGTTTGTTTCACATTAAAGCCAATCTGGAGTTGATGCTCCTTCCCCGTGAGATTTTTATGAAAAGGAATAAAACAGTAAAAGTTATCATTGGAGAACCAATCCCACATCAAATGTTTGTCAATTCAACGTCTCACCTGGACTGGGCACAAAATATACGTTCCAGGGTGTACAGCTTAAAGAATATGAACCCAAGCTTGCTTGTATGACTTTAAAAACAAGTCTTCGTGAACACTTATTTCGTATTTGGTATTGGTACGTAAATAAAGCAGACAAGAATAATGAGATACTTTTCATGAACTTTGGGTATCATGATCAAGACCGTCACATTACAATAGATGAAAAAAGTGAATCTGACAAGTATTCCCTCCAGCTCTACCTTCATCTGATAAGTGCCGTTGAAACTGAAAATAAGGATATTGTGGAAATTGGTTGCGGCAGAGGCGGCGGCCTTTCCTATATTGCCCGCAGCTTTCCCATTGCATCTGCCCTGGGGATTGATCTGAACAAACGGGCAGTCCGGTTTTGTAACCGTCATTATCAAATGAAGGGGTTGTCTTTTTCACAGGGCGATGCCCAAAAGTTACAACTGGAGAACGATTCCTGTGACATTGTCATTAACGTGGAATCATCACATCGCTATCCAAACATGACCGCATTTTTGAAAGAAGTCTTCCGTATTTTACGTCCGGGGGGATACTTCCTATTTACAGATTTCAGGTATGATAACGAAATGGAAGAACTAAAAAAAGACCTGGAGGAGAGCGGATTAACTGTTGTCAAAGAAAAAAATATCAACCAGGAAGTAACTGCCGCCCTTGCATTGGATGACGGGCGCAGACGCGATCTTATCTATAAACTGGCTCCCAAATTCCTTCACAATCTTGCGCTGAATTTTGCCGGGGCAAAGGGTTCCAATACGTATTTAAATTTTGCAACCAAAAAATATGTTTATTTTAGCGTCTTATTTCAAAAATGAACTTGTAAATGAAAACCATTCAAAAATTATGTAGTGTATTGCTTGTGACATTGATCGCAAGTGTTTTTCTGTCCTGTGAAAAGCCGCATATTATAAATCCTTTTAGAAAGTGCTCAATAGAGAGGGATCTGATTGTTGTTATCAGTGATATGCACCTGGGGGCAGATCTTGCTTATGCCGAGTGTAAAAAGAACCTGCCGGCCCTGGAAGAATTCCTGACTCAGATAAGGGAATCTGCCAATGTAAAAGAACTGGTTATTGCCGGAGATTTGCTTGACGAGTGGTTCGTCCCGGCTCCGGTAAATACCTACCAGGGAAAGGACCAGGCGGATTTTGTAAAACGTATTGCCGAGGCAAACAAAGGCGTTTTTGATGTTTTGAAAAAGATCATCCGGGAAAAGAAAATCCTGGTAACTTATGTGCCAGGCAACCACGATCTGACCATTACCGAGGAAAATGTAGATCTGATTCTTCCGGGAATCAACCAGAAACGTGATCCGGAGCTGGGTCTGGGAACTTATTCTCCCGTGGGTTATCCAAAGATTGTGATAGAGCACGGGCACCGGTACAATTTCTTTTGTTCTCCCGATCCATACTCCAACCAGGATGTTGCTCCGGGAACCATTCTGCCGCCCGGATACTTTTTTACCCGGATTGCTGCCCAGTATGTTGCACAGGGACATCCATCGGTAGAAATTGTTCTTCCGCCTGTAACTCCCAATACCTCGGGAGTTGAAAGTCAGAACCTGCTTTATGCCTATTGGAAAATGTGGGAGTGGACATTAACAAACTTCACCATTGAGGATGAATTTGACGAGGACATCATTGTGACTAATGTCGATGGATTTACAGAAACCTATTCCGTGAACGACGTACTTCCTTACCAGGAAACTCCCGGAGGATTCATAGATGTAAATCTTTACAAAGGAATCCAGGATACCTGGAAGCAAAGACAGGAGTACAATCACGTGCCTGTACCTGTTCCTGCCCTGCAGGCAATTTCGGGATCTGCCCTGTCCAGTGAGACCGATAAGCAGGCAGTAACCCAATACTTTCAAAATCCAAAGTCAAACGTACGGATTGTTGTATTCGGGCATTCACACGTTCCTTTAATCCAGTCTTCTTTTGACCATCTGCAGCAAAAATCCATCTATGTCAACTCGGGGACTTGGATTGATAACAATCCCAAGAAAACAACCATGAATTTTGTGGTAATCACACCTCAGAAAGATGATTGCTGCTCTGAAACCCATGTCAGGCTATACAATTTTGAAAATGAAGTAATTACCCTGATGGCAGAGGATTCGGTACGTCTGTAAACGTCACTATGAAAAATTGAACCATAAGAATTGTCCTTTTTTACATTCAATTTCCTGCTTTTACTTCACCCTTAGAAGCTGGGGAATAGGCAAAGTTATAGAAACAACAAAATCAATAATATCGGCTACCTGTCTATGACAAACGGGCTGGCAAGCTGGCTGTTGGTTTTATACATATGGAAGAAAAAGGGATCTTTTGAAAAGCAATCCGCTGAGTGTCCCTCAAATGTGTCCTGAATGTCATTTTTCTAAAACGGCCTGAACAGATTTTTTATAGGTGCGCGAGATTGGTAACTGAATGTTTTGAAGAAAAACGGATTCTGCATCAAAAGACCGGATCTTATCTATAGCTACCAGGAAAGATCTGTGAATTCTTAGGAATCCGTATTCGCTTAGCAAGGTTTCCAGGTTTGAGATTGAGTCATGGGTTACAATGGATTCATCTAAACAAACAATTTTGACGTAATCTTTCAGGCATTCAAGGTATAGGATTGTGGAGGTATCAATTTTATAGGTTTTACGGTCGGCTTTTATATTTATGTAGTTGGCCGTTTCTTTATTTAAATCCGGCTGAAAAATGAAAGGTTTGTTCATTCTGTTGAAGTATTTATTAACAGCTGATACAAATCGATCGAACGAGATAGGCTTTAGCAAATAATCGATTACATCCAAATCAAAAGCCTGAAGCGCATAATCCCTGTATGCTGTGGTTAAAATGACTCCCGGAATATTTTTAAGCAACTTTAAAAATGAAATTCCGTCAATTTCAGGCATCTCAATATCCAGGAAAATCAGATCTACCGGTTGCTTGCGCAAGCTGGCCATGGCCTGAAGTGCATTTTCACATTCATCAACAACCTCCAGTTCCGGAATTTTTTGAATGTAGATCTTTATGGCTTCACGTGCCAGAGATTCATCATCTATAATAAGACATTTAATCATTGGTATTTTGTTTGTAAGTGGGGATCGATAAGAACACATCAAAACGGTCGTTTTTTTCGGAAATATCTAATTGATAAGTGTCACCAAAAAGAAGATCAAGTCTTTTCTTAACATTCGCTAAACCAATTCCTCCAGTTTCACTTTTTAAGGATTTTTGACTTTTACTGTTCGAGACGGCTATTTCCAGCATTTGGCGGGTTTCATTAATAGCGATGTTTATCCATGACTTTTCTGTTGATTTTCCTACTCCGTGTTTCATGGCATTCTCGATAAAAGGAATAATTAACATGGGAGGAATCTGGGTCTCGCTTGAATGTATTGTGGAAGTGAAAGAAACGGTGACTCTTTCAGAGAATCTGATTTTTTCCAATTCAATGTAATTATTCATGATTCGAATTTCATCGGATATCGCAATCCCGGGAGTATTCGTTCTGTATAGAATGTAATCCAATATATCCGAAAGCTTCATAACAACATTAGCCGTTTGTTCTGATTTCTTCATGGCTAATACATATATGCTATTGAGTGTATTAAATAAAAAATGCGGATTGATTTGGGTTTTCAGCATTTGTAACTCTGCCTCAACTTTTTCTTGCCGGACCTTTTGTTCACAATAATCTTTTTCGCTCCATCGTTTATAAAACTTTATGGCAATTGCAATAAATACCACAAAGAACATGTTAAAAAAGAGCATCATAACATCAATCATTTCAGGAAACAGCCTATGCTCTGTGAATAACAATTTCACCACTAAAAGCAAGGTCAGCAGGAGTTGTACATAAAAAAACATCACAATGGCGACAAAAGAAAATGCGATGAATTTTTTTCGTTTGTTTTTTAGGAGGATTTTGGGGATCAGGTAATAGTTGAACGTATATACTGTGGCTATGGCAACCACTAAATTGATGATTGAGGCAATAAAAGTATATGTGTTAACTTCACTATATCGTTGGTAGTAGAAGAAGAAAAAATACCATGCACATACCCAAAAGGAAATATGAAGCGTTATTCTGACGGCCTTATTGATCCAGGCCTTATCCATAGATATATTCATCTTTATAGACAAAGATTGGCATAATAACCAATTAATTCTATAAATTTAGCTAAAATACATTTCAACGTCTGTGAACAACGGAAAAACTAAGACTATTTCAGTATGAACGGACATATCTGTTGTTTATCAATACTATATGACAATATGTCTAATAATCTGAAATTGAATTGATTTATGATCTAGGTTTGAATCGTAACTGATTGTATAACTAAAAATTATTAATGATGTCAATGTTTGAATTTCTATTTACAACTTTTAGTGGATTCACCTATTTAATGATTGTTTTATCAATTCTTGGAGTCATTATCTTAGGCCCCTATCTGAGTATTAAACTGTATTGGTTAAAAAAGAAAACCGTAAAAAAAACGAATGTCGATGCCATATTGATTTTAGGAATTATTGTTTTTATATCCGGAATTTTGAACCAGATAGCCGGAATGATCCAAGCTCTTGAAGCGGCAATTCAGGCCCCTGATATTTCACCGGAACTGGTTATGGGCGGAATTGTGGAGTCATTTAGAATCCCTATACTTTGTACTTTTATTTTTATTATTGCTTTGCTGTTTTGGTATTTCAACAAGAGAAAATGGGAATCACTTCATATAAAACCAGATGACAACTAGTTCTCTTATAGCACCCTGTGGAATGAATTGCGGGATATGCCTTGCATACCTGCGTGAAAAAAACCATTGCAACGGTTGCAGAGAATGGAGCAAGAACAAACCTGAATACTGCAGGAAATGTATCATTATTAACTGCGAACTGTTAAATAAAACAGATTCTAAATTTTGTTACGACTGTGAAAAATACCCTTGTAGAAGGTTAAAGCAATTGGATACAAGGTACAGGACAAAATACAATATGAGCATGCTTGAGAACCTTCAAATAATAAAAGAATCCGGTCTGGAAAGGTTTATGCAATTAGAGAAAGAACGTTGGACTTGCCCTGCTTGCGGCGCCACAATCTGTGTACACAGAAATTTCTGTTTGAACTGCAAAGAACCCAGGAGTAATGAAAATATTGTATGATGGTGGCAAATGATGAAGAAATATTTCAATACATAAGATACTCCCACAACGGCCCGCGTTTTTTCTTGGCGCGGAACCGGTCTATAACCTCCTGAGATCCGAAACCCGGGAAGATCCACCGCTGCCCGCAGGCTAGGGCGCGATCTTTTATGGAGCTGATATCCACATCTTTGGACAGGTAATATACAGGCTTCAGCAGGTCGTCGGAAGGTTTGATCACTCCTTCCTGCAAAGCGATCCGGTACAGCCGGGTGCGTGGGTATATGCGCATGCCCACAAACGGGAAAAAGAGGGTTAAGCCCAGCTCGAGGGAGCGTTCAAATGTCTGGTCCAGCGTCTGGTCCGTTTCCCCGTAGCCTCCCAGGATCATGAAATGCGCATGAAAAATGCCGAGTTGGGATGCGTTCAGGCTTTGTTGCTTTATATCTGAAAAGCGGAAGCTCTTGTTGTAATTCTCCAACTGAATGTCCGAGAGGGAATCGGTGCCCCATTCTATGTGCTTCAAACCTGCTTTCTTGTACAGTTCCAGATCCTGGTAAGTCAAATTGTAAGGGGTGAAGTAGGCCCCCCATTTCACGTGTACCTTGCTTTCAATCAGACGTGTGGCCAGTTCCCGGTTGTATTCCCGGTGAATATTGAAAACTGAATCTGTAAAGAAAAGGTAATCAACGCCTTTGCTGTAATACAGTTCTTTAATGTTTTCCACCACAGACGCGGGATCCAGCAAACGGACGCGGGGACCTTCAATATTGGGATAACTGCAATAAATACAACCGTAAGGACAGCCTCTTTTTGTCTGAATATTCAGCATCCCGCTTTTGTCAAAATAATAA
>JBAZDQ010000063.1:0-7715 GCA_041654355.1 Bacteroidales bacterium | reverse complement strand
GTTCAGATCAACGCACAGTTTGCCGAGAGACAGAACATGGACAAAAATGCGGACGGGATATGGACCATCACACTGGGCCCTGTGGCAGCTGATATCTATCCTTACAGTTTCATAGTTGACGGGGTTACCATCATGGATCCTCAGAATCCTGAATGGTTCCCCAATGAAAAATTCAAAAACAGCCTGGTAGAAGTAAGGGGAAAAGAACCTCTTAACCATGAGGTTACAAACGTACCTCACGGAAGCGTTGATTATACATATTATTATTCAAAAACGCTTGAAATGTATACCCCGGTTGTGGTTTATACGCCCCCGGGATACGATCGGTCAAAAAAGAAATATCCTGTATTCTACCTGATAAGCGGTACGACGGATACAGAGGAAACATTCTTTAAAGTGGGACGTGTTAACTTTATCATGGACAACCTTATAGCACAGGGTAAAGCAGCGGATATGATCATAGTCATGCCGTACGGCAATCCCGGCTATTATCTGACAGAGCCCAAATTCATGGACTATTTCTCCAAGGATCTCATTGGCGATCTCATGCCGTTTATTGAAAGCAATTACCGTACTGTCAACGACCGCGACCATCGCGCCATCGCAGGATTTTCGCGGGGCGGCGGACAGTCGCTTCGCTGCGGACTCGGCAATTTCGATAAATTTTCATATGTCATTTCCTACAGCTCTTATATAGGGACCGAAGAATTTGAAAAGAATTACAAGTCCATTTATGAGGATCCCGCCAGGACCAACAAGATGATGAATTTGTACTGGTTGGGAGTCGATAAAGCTGATTTCCTGTACGGAGGGGCCACCGAATTCATGGAACTTATGGATAAATATGGCATTGAGACGGTCAATCTGGAAACAGAAGGCTTCCGCGGACACACATGGATGGCCGTGAAAGGCTTTCTTAATGAGACACTTCCCTTGCTGTTTCAATAAAGGACAATATACTAAATGACTAAAAATATGAAAAAGATATTCCTGATTATTGCTATTGCAACTTGTGTATTGTTCAACGATCAAACTTATGCCCAGGATCGTCCCAGGGCACTTACGGGCAGGCAGCTGGCAGCTATGTTCCCTCCCGGGGTGAAGTCTCCGGAATGTAATTCTGACGGAACCGTTACTTTTCGTTTCCAGGCACCGAATGCCAGTAAAGTTGATCTCAACTGCCAGATGTTTGAGGAAAACAAAGCTATGACTAAGGATGAAAAAGGGGTGTGGAGTATCACAGTCACCCCTCCGGCTCCTGATATTTATCCGTATTGCTTTGTGGTAGACGGTATACAGGTAACTGACCCGAATAATGTCAGCATATTCCCGAACGAGGGCTTCAAGAACAGTCTTGCAGACGTCCGTGGAGCGGTTCCTGACTTTCAGGATATGCAGGATGTTCCTCACGGCAAAATATCCTACAGATACTATCATTCAAAGAATGTGGGTTTTGACAGACCTTTGTGCGTCTATACCCCTGCCGGATACGATCCAAAAGGCAAAGAAGACTATCCCGTTCTTTACCTGGTGCACGGCATGACAGATACTTATGAAACATGGTTCAAAGTGGGGAGAATCAATATGATACTGGATAATCTCATAGCGCAGGGACTCGCAAAGAAAATGATCGTAGTTATGCCTTATGCAAACCCGTATCCCGAAATGATGCAACGTGGACTGGCTACCAGAATGGATATGATGGGGACCGATCTGTTCACAAAAGAAATTCT
Source organism: Bacteroidales bacterium (assembly GCA_041654355.1). GTDB lineage: Bacteria > Bacteroidota > Bacteroidia > Bacteroidales > UBA932 > DMER64. Next base: position 5,982 of record JBAZDQ010000063.1, on the reverse strand, counting down.
CAACGAAGTGATTCCCTTTATCGAGCAAAATTACCGGGTCCGTCCGGAAGCCGGAAGCAGGGCAATTGCAGGTTTTTCCCTGGGCGGAAGACAGATTCTTGCTTGTGGCCTGGGTAATCCGGATAAGTTTAACTATGTCTGTGCGTTTTCTCCGGCAATTTTCGGCAACGAAGTGTCCACAAACTTTGATGACGGTACTTACGCCAAGCCGGATGTTATCCGTTCCAGCCTAAAACTCATGTGGCTGAGTTGCGGGACTTCTGATTTTCTTTATCAGACCTCTTTGGCCCTGCACAATTCACTCAACGAACGTGGCATAGAGCACAAGACAATGTTTCCGGACGGGGGTCATACCTGGATGAATTGCCGGGATTTTATTACCGAAGTATCAAAACTTCTCTTTAAATAGTTAATTATGAATAGAATAGTTATCATCACGTGTTTGTTATCCTTATTTGTATCTCAGGAGATGAGTGCCCAGCAGGCAAGGATCAAAATTGACACTGACCGCAAAATTGGCCGGATAGATAAAAACATATACGGCAACTTTGTAGAACATCTTGGCCGATGTGTTTACGGTGGGATTTATGATCCGTCTTCTGCCAAAGCAGATGAAGACGGTTTGCGTTCGGATGTGCTTGATGCCGTCAGGGGCCTGAATGTCTCACTTACGCGTTATCCCGGAGGCAATTTTGTATCTAATTACCACTGGCTTGACGGAGTGGGTCCGGAACGGGTGCCTCGTATGGAACTTGCCTGGGCGCGTCTTGAAACAAATGAATTCGGCACCGATGAATTCGTGGCCTTTGCAAGAAAAGTAGGGACTGAACCCTATTTTGCCGTTAACCTGGGAACGGGATCCATCGTTGAGGCCCAGTCATGGGTAGAGTACTGCAATGTCAAAGAAGGACCGTATTATGCCGAACTTCGCAGGAAATACGGTCATGAAGAACCATTCAACATCAAATATTGGGGACTCGGCAACGAAATGGACGGAGACTGGCAAATGGGCCAGCTCAGTGCAGAAGACTACGTCAAGAAGGCCCGTGAAGCCGCCAAACTGATGAGGAGTACTTCTCCTGACATCAAGCTGATAGCGTCGGGTTCTTCCAACTATGCTGCAGGAGCTGATCCTTATCACTGGAATGCGACCATTCTTGCCGGATTAAAAAGTTATATAGATTATATCGCCTTACATATGTACGTGGGCAATTACAGGGATAATTACTATGATTTCCTGGCAACCCCTTTGGAAATGGATGAGCGCACCCAGGTGGTCAGGGGAATGATCTTAAGGGAAAAATCACGTCGTCCCGTCTATATTGCCTGGGATGAGTACAATGTCTGGTATCGTGCACGCAGCGGTGATGATGTGGTAGGAAACCGTGCCCTGGAAGAAAGATACAACCTGGAAGACGCGCTTGTTATTACGGGCTTCCTGAATTGTTTTGTAAGGAACGCAGATATTGTCAAGATGGCCAATATGGCTCAATTGGTGAACGTAATCGCTCCCATTTTTACTGAAGGAGATGAATTGATCCTGCAGACCATATATTACCCTTTACAGATGTACGCCAACAACGTACAGGGAGAATCTCTGGATGTGTTCGTGGACAGTCCGGCTTACGATACAACTCCCCGTTTCTCTTTGGGTGACAATGAAGCAAACACGCACCTCAAAGATGTTCCTTATCTGGATGTGACGGCTGCACTTGACGGAGACCGTTTGGTGATATGTGTTCTGAACAGACACAAAAACAACGCCATATCTACTGAAATCATCTGCCAGCAGGGAGCATTTTCCGGTCCGGTGGAGGTGTATGAGATTAACGGTCCGGATATCAAATCTGAAAATGATTTTGGCAAAACAAATGTGCAAACAGTAAGAAAGGATGATCTTAAGAAACCGGGTGCTTCTTTTGATTATGCTTTTCCTGCCCATTCGGTGACCATGTTCAAAGGGAAAATCAAATGACAAACTTCTAAAATACCAAATTATGAAAAAAATCACTTTATATTCTTTGATGACTCTGGCAGTCATGGGATTTACTCAGGTAAACTCTATCGCCCAAGTGGTTGAAGACTTCAAGACTTCAAGTACTACTCAAAACGGAAAGGAATATCCCATGGTTAATTCCGAAGGCCGGGTAAGGGTGCAGATCTCTGCTCCTGACGCCAATTATGTGCAAATTGACATTGGTGCCGTAAAATACGATCTGGTCAAAGACGAAAACGGTGTATGGACGGGCGAGTCAGCTCCCCAGGACGAAGGATTCCATTACTACCAGTTGAATATTGACGGGGCATCGGTGCCCGATCCTGCAAGTCTCTATTACTACGGCGCAAGCCGTTGGGGGAGCGGAATTGAGATCCCTGCCCACGATCAGGATTTTTACGCGTTAAAAAATGTACCTCACGGACAGGTTCGGGAAGTCTATTATTACTCGGAAACGAACAATACCATGCGTCATTGTTTTGTTTATACTCCTCCGGGATATGACACGGATCTGTCAAAACGTTACCCTGTCCTCTATTTACAGCACGGAGGCGGTGAAAATGAATACGGTTGGCCTTCACAGGGAAGAACCGGCCTGATCATGGACAATCTGATAGCCGAAGGCAAAGCCCTGCCTTTCATCATTGTCATGGACAACGGAAGTTGGACCATGGAAAGACCACGCCAACGTCCTGCACAAGTTGTTGAATCATGGCCTCCCAGAAATTGGGCAGAAGGTTTTATGAATACGCTTATCAAAGATATTATTCCTATGACAGATAAGAGTTTCCGTACAATAGCGGACGGTAAGCATCGTGCTATGGCCGGCCTATCAATGGGCGGAATGCAGACAAAGGCCATTACCCTGGCCAATCCCGATGTATTTTCTTATGTAGGTATTTTCAGCGGCGGGTCCATAACTGTTGAAGAAGTACAAAATACGCCCGGTTTCAGGGATAACAACAAGCTGGTATTCGTAAGCTTTGGAAGCCGCGAACTGGAAAATCGCAGGCCCGGTTTCGGCGGAGATCCCCGTGAAGAAACCGAAAAACTGAAAGAATCAGGCATGAATGCCCATTTTTATGTTTCTCCGGATACCGCACACGAATGGCAGAGCTGGAGGCGCAGCCTGAATCAATTTGCACCGCTGTTGTTTAACGATTAATATATTATGAAAAAGTTAGTAACATTGTTAAGTGCCGTTTTAATAACGGTGAATTTGGGTTATGCCCAGGATAACACTAAAGAAATAAAAGAAGACTTTCAGCCTTCAACCCTTAACCAGCCCGGTAAAGAATATCCCATGGTCAATTCCCAGGGGTACGCACGATTCCGCATTGAAGCTCCCGATGCAACAGCGGTCAGCGTAAGCCTCGGCCTGGGGGGACGCGGAGGTACAGTGCTGCAGAAAGCAGAAGACGGCTCCTGGATGGGAACGACAGCCGGTCCGCTGGATGAAGGATTCCATTATTATCATCTTACAGTGGACGGCGGAGTCTTTAACGATCCGGGAACACTGAATTTTTATGGTTCCACACGTTGGGAAAGCGGCATTGAGATCCCTGCACACGACAGGGATTTTTATGCATTGAAGAACGTTCCGCACGGAAAAGTACAACAGGTGCTTTTTCATTCTCCCAGTACTGAATCTGTGCGCCGCGCTTTTGTATATACTCCGCCTTGCTACGGAAAGGATAAAAACAAGAAATATCCCGTTTTATATTTGCAACACGGCTGGGGTGAAGATGAAACCGCCTGGTCTACACAGGGACACGCCAATTTGATCATGGACAATCTGATCGCAGAGGGCAAAATTGATCCTTTTATTATTGTGATGACTTACGGAATGACCAATGAGATCAAGTTTGGGAGCGGGCTCAGGAATTTTGATATCGTGCCGTTCCAGACTGTTTTGGTGGATGAACTGATTCCTTATATTGATGCGAATTTCAGTACGCTTGCCGATAAAGACCACCGTGCCATGGCCGGTCTTTCAATGGGTGGCATGGAAACCAAAATGATCACCCTGAACCGTCCCGAGGTATTTGCTCATTATGCGCTGTTAAGCGGCGGTGTTTATGCTCCGGACGACATCAAGGACAAATCGCAGGTGAAACTCATCTTTTTAAGTTGCGGAAGCAAAGAACGTCCCGATGGTATAAAACAAGCAACGGCCACACTTAAAGAGGCAGGATTCAATGCCGTCGGATATGTTTCGGAAAATACGGCACACGAATTTCTTACCTGGAGAAGAAGTCTTTATCAGCTTGCTCCATTACTTTTTAAATAGTCTTCATAAATAGATACAAATCGAGTAGGAAAAACAAAAACAGTTTTTTCCTGCTCGATTTTAGCTGTATAAATTCTTTAATGATATGAAAAACAGAATATTGACGATAGTATTTTCTCTGTGTACCATTGTCGTAACGGCACAAGGATTTCAAATGCCGGAAGGCCCGGGGGAAGGTACATATTCCAGGAGTTGGAAGGACATAAATTATGCCTCAGACAGCCAGGAAAGCCACAATCTGGATATATACCTGCCCAAAGAGCAAAAGAACACATATAAGGCAGTAATTGTGATTTACGGCAGTGCATGGTTTTCCAACAACGCTAAGGCAATGGCCTCCGCATCCATAGGTACTCCTCTTCTACAGGCGGGTTTTGCGGTTGTCTCTATCAATCACCGTTCCAGTACCGAGGCGATCTGGCCCGCACAGATTCAGGACGTGAAAGCGGCCATCCGCTACGTTCGCGCTAATGCTGCCAGCTATGACATTGATCCTTCCTTCATTGGCATCACCGGATTTTCGTCTGGCGGACACCTTGCCACTTTTGCCGGTGTTACAAACGATGTAAAGACCCTTACATCAGCTGATCTTACCGTGGATATTGAAGGCTCTGTGGGCAATTATCTTTCAACCAGCAGCCGTGTCCACGCGGTTGTAGACTGGTTTGGCCCTGTGGATATGGCTCGTATGTCAAATTGCGAGGCTCCTAATGATCAATCTTCACCGGAAGCCATACTGATAGGAAAGAAGGATCCTCGCCTGGAACCAGATTGGGTCAAACTCATCAGCCCGATCAACTTTGTAGACAAAGATGATCCGAAAATACTTATTATTCATGGAGATGCAGATAATGTGGTGCCTCATTGCCAAAGCATAAATCTGAAAAACGCTTATGACAATGCCGGTGGAAATGCTACCTTTATCTCTGTCCCCGGTGGCGGACATGGTCCCGGATGTTTTGACACAGAGTATTTTAAGAATATGACCGACTTCTTCACTATTTTAAAGTAATATTATGTTTAGAAAAATTACATTGTCAGCAACACTACTGCTGCTTGGAGCGGCAGCCATTGCACAGAACCCCATCATCAGGGATCAATTCTCGGCTGACCCTTCCGCAATTGTGGTAGGGGACAGGATTTATGTGTTCCCGTCTCACGACATTCCTGCACCTGATGATTTTCCCCGAAAGGATTGGTTCTGCATGCAGGACTATCACGTTTTTTCTTCAGCGAACCTGACCGACTGGACAGACCACGGGGTGATTCTTGATCAGAAGGATGTTCCCTGGGGGAATCCGAAAGGCTATTCCATGTGGGCTCCGGACTGTGCCGAAAATAACGGAAAATATTACTTCTTTTTCCCTGACTTCATGAAAAGTGACGGTCAGGAAGGACATTTTAGTCCTTTCCGGGTAGGGGTGGCTGTAGCTGAACGGCCCGAGGGTCCGTATACTCCGCGGGAAACTCCCATTGAAGGTGTGTTCGGAATTGATCCGTGCATTTTTGTAGATGATGACGGTCAGGGATACCTGGTATGGCCTGCCAGAGGGATCAACATCGCAAAACTCAACGATGACTGGTCTGAACTGGCTGAAGAGCCGACACCGGTAGGAAACCTTCCTTCACCGGGTCTGATTGAAGGCCCTTACCTGTTCAAGGCCAACGGAAAATACTATATGACTTTCCCCTGGGC
>JBAZDQ010000062.1:0-7892 GCA_041654355.1 Bacteroidales bacterium | reverse complement strand
TATTACAACTCAGGAAGTCCAGCAAGTCACCGACTGCGCCGCTACGGGTGCCTTAATCGTCTCTACCCTCGGCGGTTCAACGAGATCGTGGACAAGTGTTGATACAGGGTTCAATCCGAACTTGGCGTGTACATATGAAATCTACGACGTCAGTTTAGCCGCTATTGCCGACGGCGAGAGTGACATCTACATCTATGACTCAGCCGGTGCGTTCCTGAAGGCGACCATGAAGGCGCAGGGGAGTGGGGAGACGCTGGGGGCGGAGCAAATAGGCGATCCCGGTTTTGATGGAGGATGGTGGAGTGATCCTAAAGGGTATATTGTTGCAGGAAAGCTGCATTTTGATGGGACAAGTAGCGGGACTGCCTACCGAGTAAATCGAGAGTTTTATGGTCTATATAAATACGGCTATACCATTGAGAATTATGTATCTGGTTATGGGTATATGAATTACAAAGGCCGCGTAATGCCAGATAAGGTAGAAAATGGCACATATACTTCATATCATTCAGCCGTAGAGCCATCGGATGCCTTATATATTGGGACATCGGCTGAAGGTGGGAATGCCGAAATGGATATAGATAATGCTACAGTCAAACAAGTCCTCACTCCCTCCACAGACGGCGTTACCCTCCAAGCCTCAAAGTGGGATACAACGGAGAACTTCGGGATAAAGGGAAGCGGATTCAAGTATAACGAGGCGAGCTATGCAGTAAGAGTTTACAAGGTGAGAGGATGACATGCGATTGACATTAACGACAGCGCCGAAAATTGAGCCGATATCGCTGACTGAAGTCAAAAAACACCTGCGCCTTGCCACCACGGATGCCGAGGCGGCGGCCTACACAAGAGAGGACACACAGTTGACGGCGTGGATTGAAACCGCCCGTGAGATGGCCGAAGCTGAAACGGGAACACGCCTGATAACGCAGTCCTGGTATCTCTACCTTGACGAATGGCCCGATGGTGACGAAATCCGGCTTCCCTATCCTCCTTTACAATCTGCCACGGTGAAGTACCGCCTTAAAGATGATTCCGGCTACGACAACACCTTCTCCGATGTGATCGTTGACACCGTGGGCAAGCCGGGGCGCATTGTTCTGAAGTCTGATTATTCATGGCCCACGGATACGCTCTATGATGTGAACCCGATACAGATTGAATACGCCTGCGGGTACGGGGCGGCGGGTTCAGATGTACCAAGTAAAGTACGCTCCGCAATGTTCCTAAAATTGACCGACCTGTACGAGCACAGGGGGGAAACCGTTATAGGTGCATCTGTGGGAAGGCTCCACGATGCGGCTGAATCATTACTCCGGCAATGCCGGGATTGGACGTTTACGGTATGAGAGCAGGCCGCATGGATAGAATCGTGACCCTCAAAGAACCGGTCACAACCGAAAACGCCTTCGGGGAGCAGATCGAGACGTGGATTGACCTTGTCCAGACTGGCACGGAGATAGCCACTGGCACCTTGACAGCGGGAACGCTCTACCAGATCACGGCGACAGAGGAAAATCACTTTGGCACAGGGGTTGTAATTTACGATGTTATCACGGCGGCGGGTACTGAGACTTGTAATGCCGCGAATAAGGTCAAGCCCGTAACGCTCCCTGCTCAGGTGTGGGCGGAGCGGTTGGAACTGCGGGGGGATGAACGGTGGAACGCTCAACAGATTGTCTCCACAATGTCATGTCGGTACAGGATTCGTTACCGCTCAGATGTGACCGAGCTTTGTATTTTGGTAGACGATGCAGGGAATGAATATAACCTCCAGCCGCCTATAGAACTTGGGCGAAAAGAGGGATTAGAACTGTGGTGTTCGAGGGTGAACTGATGGCACAACCCGGAACCCTATATAAACTGACCTTTAAAAATGGGAAATCCTATATCGGGATCACTTCGCAACCGTTTGAGAAAAGATGGAGACAGCACATAGTTAAGTCAAAGACGGTAGACTATCCGGTTTATAGGGCATGGAGAAAATATGGCGATCCAAAACCTGAAATCTTGGCTGAAGGTAACGATGATTCTATTGAGCAGTTAGAAACGAATGAGATATTGAATCATAAAACATTGATACCGGATGGATACAATGTTGTGATTTATGGCAATAGGCCGATGTTGGGCAGAAATCATTCCAAAAAGACGAGAATTAAGATTTCAAAAGGACACTTGGGAGAGAAAAACGGTAATTATGGCAAGGCTAGAAGTGAAGAAACACGACAAAAAATATCAGAATCACAGAAGGGGGAGAGAGGGAATAATTTTGGGAAGCCCATACCAAAGGAGATTAAAAAGAAAATAGCCAAAGCATTGAGCGGTGCCAATAACTATCAGTCAAGGCCGGTATTGGACACAAAAACAGGAGAAGTTTTTGATTGCATTGTATCAGCCTCTAAAAATTGTGGGATAAAGAGGACGACATTATCTAGTTGGCTTAACGGCATTAGTGTCCCGCAGAACGAGGCTCCAGATAGATTTCGATATGTGAGAGGATAATAATGGGAAGCCCCGCTTTTAAGTTTGAGCTTCACGGCCTGAAAGAGTGTATGGACGCGCTTGATCAGCTTCCCACTCTTTCTATGAAGCGTGGAGTCGTGCGTAATGCTCTGAAGAAGGCGGCTATCCCCATCAAAGACCGTGCCAAAGAGAACGCGCAGGGAATAAAAATTGAAAATCCCGGTGTGATAGCGGAATCAATAAAGGTTGGAACCTCTCTCAAAAAGTCACAGCGTGGCAGGGCGGAGCGGGATCGGGTGACGGTGTACGTGGGCTCAAATTCAAATCTCGCACATCTGTTCGAGTTCGGAACTGCCGAACGATACAAAAAAAGCGGGGCCTATACGGGCTACATACCTCCGATGCCGTTCATGCGGGAGGCGTGGGACAGCAAAAAGAAAGTGTCCCTTGACCTCCTGAAAGAGGAGTTATGGAAGGCTCTTGAGAAGGCGGCGAAACTTTTAGCGAAAAAGGCTGCGAAAGGGACATTGACAGCGAAGCAACGGGCAGGGTTGATGAAATGATCGAGCAGGCCATCAGATACATACTGGTGAATGATACGACCGTGAAAGCGATAACTACTCGCTGTTATCCTGTAAAACTTCCACAGTCCCCTGTATATCCCTTAATGCTTTATCATGCTGTGGGCGGGATCGAAGAACATGCTCTAGGGGGCACTACCGGCAAATCTCGCTCCAGGATGCAGGTTGAGGCATGGTCGAATGTTAGCGCACTTGAGGCCAAAACTTTAATGAAAGCCATATCTGGGGCGTTAATAGATTACGTCGGCACGGTTGCAGGCGTGGTGATTAAATCAATAACGGCTGAATCACGGCCAATAAGCGGCTATGAGGCAGGCGTGGAGGCTTATCGTTATCATAGAGATTTTATGATTTGGCACACTGAATAAATAAATAAATAACAGGAGGAAAAACCAATGGCAGTAGATATGACAGAAGCCCAGACAACTAAGCTGGAAATGAACACCGGGACGGGAGATGCCAAAACCATAACGGCAATGACACTCTCCAATCCTACAGTACTAACCTCAGCATCACACGCCTTGTCCAACGGCGATGTGGTGGCAGCGGATGATTTTGCCGGGGATGATGCGGCCAGCATCAACGGAAATAGCTATGTTGTCAGATATGCCACTGACGACACGTTTGCCATTGATCTAGATTCGACAGAGCTTACAATCACCGACAACACCGATACCGCCACAATGACCCCGCAGACGTACACCGAAATATGTTCAATCACTGATTGGGATTTGCCCGGCGATACCCACAACATGATTGACTACACCGCTTTGGGTTCAACGCGGGCCGAAGAGAAGCCGGGTATTCCTCGGGGGAGTGCTGTTACCTTCTCCGTCAACTGGACCTCTGACGATACCGGCCTTCTGGCGGCAGAAGTGGCGAGGGCGGCAAAAACGCTCAAGACCTTCAAGCTCACGTATTCGGATGCATCAGTTCACACATTTACCGGCTACGTAATCGGCATCAGTGATTCCGGGGCGGTTGACGATAAGGTGAGTGGGTCGCTCACGATCCAGCGGGTGGGGGCATTGACACTGTCATAGCGATTTTTGAGGGGATAGGGTTCATGGCCCGAAAAGGTGTTTCCGGCACCTTCCCCTCTCATTATGCCGGACGATAACTACGGAGGTTATTATGAAAGAAATTAAGTTGACGCAAGGCAAGGTGGCCCTGGTGGATGATGAAGACTTTGAGGAGCTGAATCAGTTTAAGTGGTACGCATGTAAACGGAAGAATACTTTTTATGCGGCTCGCGACATCCAGTATAAAGGTAACAGGCATTGCATTCTCATGCACCGCAAAATTATGAAAACACCTAACGGGTTAGAAGTTGACCATAAAGATGGGAATGGCTGTAATTGCCAGAAAGAAAATATGAGAAATTGCGCTCATGGACAAAACCAGATGAATAGAGGGCCGCAGAGAACCAATACATCGGGGTATAAGGGTGTTTCTTGGTCTAAGGCTGGCGGAAAATGGGTAACATATATCCAAGTGAATGGGAAGTCTAAAAATCTTGGATACCACGATTTTATCGAAGATGCGGCTAGAGCATACAATGAAGCCGCTATAAAGTTTCACGGAAAATTCGCATATTTAAATGCAATAGGAGCATAGGGGGATGATAACAGGTGAGAAGAGAATAAAAATAGATGGGAAAACTTATTTTCTCCGCTATACCTGGAAAGCATTGGCGGAGATAGCTAAGAAATATGGAGATAACCCCGATCTATTTAATCCCGAAACAGTGGCTTTTGTCGGTTCGGTTGGCATGAGGGAGTCCCATCCAGAGATGACACCCGATAAAATCATGGCTCTGTCGCCGCCATTGATTCCCTTTGCAAACGAAGTACAGAAAACTTTACAATATTCATACTTCGGCGATGCTCCTGTCCCTGAAGGGGACGTAAAAAAAAAGCGGACCCTGACTGGCTGGATCAAGCGTATCGCTCGGCGGTGGTTGCAGGATTAAGTCCGGTTGAATTTTGGCAGTTGACCCCGTACCAGACCCGGATAGCTATGGAAGCCACGATGGAACGGGCGGATAAGCAAGCGTGGTTGATAGCGGCATTCACCCGTACAAAGAAGCTCCCGAAGTACGAGAAGTTGAGCCGGGGTAAAAAACCAGTCAGGAGCAGTCTGGATTTGAAACGAGCAATGCAAGCAACTGCGGCAAAGGAAAAGAGATAATGGCACAGCCTATAGGAGCATTAAGGGCCGAACTCAGTGCCGGTCATGCGCAATTTGCCTCGGATATGAAGAAGGCGAAGGACGCCGTCCAGAAAAACGCCTCCGGTATGTCCGCTGCAATGGGGAAGGTGGGTAAAAAGTTTACCGAAGCTGCAACCGCCCTGAATAAATACGCTGGCTATGCCGTTGCCGCTGCAATCGCAGCCTCTGTTGCGTTCATAAAGAAGCAGATCACCGTTGCCGATGAAATGGGGAAGCTGGCACAGGCAACCGGCACCACCTCCGAGTATCTATCCTCCATGGCCCTTGTAGCCTCTCAGGGCGGCACGACCCTCGAAACCGTGGCGAAGGGCACCAAGAAGCTCTCTCAGAATATGTATGACGTGAGCAAGGGCATTGGAGAGGCCAAGGATGCCTTTGAGGATCTGAACATCAAGGTTGCGAACTCTGATGGAACTCTCCGAAGCTCTGAAGAGGTTATGAAAGACATTGCGGACCGATTCTCAAAGATGGAGGACGGCGCAGCGAAGACCGCCTATGCAATGGACATCTTCGGACGGGCCGGGGCAGAACTAATTCCCATGCTGAACGGTGGCCGGGACGGGATCGAACAGTTGCAGAAAAAGGCCGAAGAGATGGGGCTGGTTATCTCCACCAAGACCGCCCTCGAAGCCGCCTACTTCAATGATCAGCTTGATATTTTGATGAAATCGGCACAGGGGGCGGGCAGGGGCCTGGCTCTTAGTCTTATCCCCTGGCTAAACGAAACCCTTGCCGTGATGAAGCTGGCAAAAGAAGAATCCGGCACTCTCATGGCGGCGTGGGTGGGGTTAGGGGCCGTGGGGGATGCCATTTTCGGTAGTTCGACAACACAGAAAATAAAACAAACGAAAAAGCAACTGGAGCTTTTGCGTACTGAAGGCATTCCGGGGCTTGGTGATTTGGGCGGGATCGCAAGTCAGGAAATCGCAAAACTTGAAAAAGAACTCGCCTCCCTGGAGGCCCAGAAGGAGGCCGAAGACAAAGCCAAAGAACAGCGGATACAGAACTCTCTCAAACGCTACCAGCAGGAAGCAGATGCCATCCGCAAGATCACGGAGGCCACGATTAGGGCGCAACAGGAACGGCTACGGAGCGAGGAGGCCGCAGCACAGGCGTCAAAGGACAAAGAACAGGCATGGAAAGATGAACTCGCCGCCGATATCGCAACGTATGAAGCAATCCAGAAGATGATTGATGATATCAACGAAGGGGTCAGAGCGTCCGAAGAGACATTAAAAGGGCTTACCGATACCGGCAAGGATTCATTCGATGAACTCAAAACCGCCATTGAGGGGTGGGGCAAGGATTCAGCCGATGCGATAGTCCGGTTTGCCCGGACGGGAGAGATGACTTTTCAGGGCATGATTGATTCGATGATTGATGATCTTCTGCGAATGATGATCTACCAGAATATCACCGGGCCGTTGTTCGGTTCAATCTCAGGGGGTATGAAGTCTTTTCTTGGCTCCGCCCACGGCAATGTATTCCAGGACGGAAATCTCATACCTTTTGCATCCGGGGGTATCGTGACCCGCCCAACAGTCTTTCCCATGGCTCAAGGCGCGGGGCTTATGGGAGAGGCCGGAGCAGAGGCAATCATGCCATTGACCCGGATCGGTGGTGATCTTGGAGTCAAATCAACCGGCGGCGGGGTAGAGGTGAACATAATTAACAACGTGGGGGCCGATGTGTCTACATCAGAGCGCACCACGGCGGACGGCCAGAAAGCGATTGATGTCTATATCGATCAGGCCGTGGCGAAGAAGCTCGGCACATTCGGGAGTCAGTCCAACAAGGCGATGCGCCAGAGCTTCGGGGCGCGTCAACAGTTGACGGGGAGATAAATTATGGCAGTGCCAGCATGGAATAGTGATTTACCGCAAACATTATTCGTAAACGGGTATGGCCAGTCCTACCCGAATGTTACAATCAAATCCGAAATGGACGCTGGCCCGGCAAAGGTACGCCGAAGGTTCACGGCGGGGGTGGAGCCTGTTTCCGGCACGATGATAATGGATGCCACGGAACTGGCGGCATTGGATACGTTCTACAATACGACATTGCTTGGCGGTTCTCTTCGGTTCTCATGGACAAAGCCCCCCGCTCATTCCGTGGCCTGTGAGATGAGGTTCACCGAACCCCCCACATGGACGGCGATAGAGCCTGGAACGTACCAGGTGAGCATGTCATTCGAGGTATTGCCATGACCACGACCTCGTTAAACTTCCGAGAAGCGGCATTCGCGCAGGAAACGGGACGGGTGCCGATTGCCCTTATTACGCTATCCCACGCCGACCTTGCCGACGATATCAGGATCAGCACAGACCCCACGCAGGAGCTATCAGGACTAACCACCGATACGGAGAAAGTATATGGCACAACGTCCAATGGCGATGACTACGTTTTCCTTCCCGTGAGAATTAAGTTGCCCGATGATACCGATGAGGGGCCGGGGGAGATGCAGCTTGAAATTGATAATGTCCACCGGGCCTACACCGAAACAATCAGGAGCGTCTACACCCCCGTCACCTGTCAGGTCGATATTGTAATGGACAACGCGCTCGATACGATAGATGCAAGCTGGCCGGAGTTCAAGCTGACAAATATAGATCGGAA
>JBAZDQ010000061.1:0-8411 GCA_041654355.1 Bacteroidales bacterium | reverse complement strand
TTGCCACTGACCTTATAGAGCTTGCTGGGATATCCCCTGCCTTGATTCTCTTTGCCAGTTGTGCCAGCGATTGCAGTTTTGTAATATGGGCAAGCTGTTCTTTGCTTATATTCACATTATCACTTAATTCTGGCCTTATCTTGTCAAGTATCTCGGCGGGAGTTTTCCCCAAGTGTTCAACAAGCTTTGCGAACCTTGCATCGCCGATTTTTATAAATACGTCTTCCAGATATGTCCCCATCCAGTTTTCAGGATTAGAGTCATAAAGCTTGTTGTCAAGGACTCCCTCAGCTTGAGTTTCATAAGCTCTATGTTTTTCGTAAGCCCTGCTTGCGCCTAACGCCTTTGAGCCCCTGCCTGGCTTGCCCTTTACAAGAACCGTTTTACCGTCAACCATCTGCCCTACAACAACACGGTGTATCCATTCACCAAAATTATCTCCGTATTCATAAAGCCCTTCATTACGTAGAAAGTTTTTACCCCTTTCGACTAGCACCATCATCTTGTCTATATAAGCCTTCTGTCTGGGGGTAAGTTTGTACTTGTCAGGGTGCAGAAAGATATCCTCGATAGTTCCCGGCTTGTCAGACTTCAACCCCTCGCTAAGCGTTTTTGAAGTACCGGTCTTGTCAAACTGGAACAGCTTTTGCGGATTGTCGGAAATAGCACGAAGCTCAAACTTAAAGGACTCTCCCATGTTTAAACCAGTGGCTATCATGTAATTACGCACAATGGCGGCTCGACCTGTAACATGTTTAATCTCTTCCGATGTTCGGCTTATCATCGCTCTTGGGTCAACAGCTCTTACCATGCTTTCCCCAACTGTATGCTTGCCTACCTTAAAATCAGACAGTTTGGAAGCGATCTTTGATTGGATTGAGCTCCTGAGTTGGTTATCCAGAATAGAGTCAGTCATAGGAAGCTCAGCCACCATCGTCTCATCACCGGAAATATGTTGTAATTGTTTTGACAGAAGTTCAGTTGTAGCTGCCTCCGTAGCCTTGTGTATAGCCTCTTGCCCCTCGGGAGTTTGCGCCATCTTATCAAGAGCTTCTTGCGTAGCTTCTTCTTGAGTTTTTCCCTGAGAAAGCGCTTCGTTTACATCATCCCTGAATGTTTCCTGCAAGCCTTCAGGCAGATTCTTTACCGCATTTGACTGAAGAACTTGCGTTACCTTCCCTGAGCCATAGAAGAATATGCCCATCGCCCCGCCAAGAGCCATGACTTCCTGCATTTCTTCGTCAACCTGCCATACATCCTTGTCTCCCCTTGCCATCCTCTGGAATACTTCCTGCAGGTATTCCTCTCCGGCTTCAGTAACAGCTGTAATAACAAGTTCTCCGGCCACCATTGTCACCTTTGCAAGCCCTTTGCTTGCCAGGGAAGCAATAACTCTTGATGCAGGGGTAAATGCAGCTGCATATTGCAGGATATCAAACCCTACAAGCGACATATTCTTATTAAACACACCCTGAGCCACGTCAGAAGCTTCCTGCTCGGACATTCCGTTCTGTATTGCTTCACTGTAAGTGCCCCCGGCTTCTAGTGCGCTTTCAAACAGCCTTGAAGCGGCGCCTCCCCCAATAGCAGATGCGACGGTGCCCCAAAATCCTGCTCCAAGGGCAGCGCCAAGTGTCCCGCCTGTTGCCAGGCCAGCAGCAATCAGGGCAAAGGTAGTGGGGGCACTTCTTAGTGCTGTTGTTCCCCACCACGCTGGATCCCAGAGCACACCCCACCCGGAAGCGTCACCCTCGTAGCCCACTGCCTGCGCCTGCATCTGTTCGGTATTTACCATCAGGAACTCCGAAGCTGCGTCCCACCCGACCCAATCCATCATCCCGGCTAGTCCAGCCCTGAAGTCTCCTACTCCGGCAACAAGCTGCCCCCAAAGACTCCACTCATCGGCCTGCTCATAAGGGTCTTTCATATAGATCGAAACAAGTTCCGCCTTGTCAGCGTCGGGGAACATGCCAAACAATATCTTTATTCCCTGTTCATAGTTAATCCCCTTCATATATTCGAGGAACCCCTCAGGGGTTGCCATAATAGCATCCAAAGATGTTTGTATATTGGCCGGAAGCTGATCATAAACGATTGTTCCCTCGACAAGCCCTTGCAGAATATCCGACATCGGAACGTCTTCATATTCCTGCAAGGTTACCTGTTCGGAAACCTGCGGGGGAATGCCAACTACGGCTGGATCAGTTATATCAGAAGCATTTATCACCGTTCCATCAGGTGCTATGAATATCGGCTCGCCCTCGCCATCATCAACAAACTCATAGCCACCAGGAGTAATGTAACTCATAGCCCAGTCAATCGAAACTGGTGTGGCAATCGGGGTAAGCTTCAGGCTCCACCCTTCTTCAAGATCTATTCCAAATGTAGCTGCTTGCTCAGGGGTAAGATATGAATCTTCATTGAGGGGCAAATCGTCAAGTAGCGTGCCGCTCTCTTCATAATAGCCAGACTCTGATATTGTAGAGCTGAGCATTGAGCTGTAGTAAGCGTCAACAGTTTCCTGTGTTGGAACATAATCTCCTTCAAGCGGGATAAACCCCTGTGAAAAATCCTGGTTTCCTGAATTGGAAGCCACAAACTCAAACCCTTCAGGGGCGGCAGCTACCGCCTGCTGATACTGCTGGTTCCACAGCCAGGAGTAATAGCCCTGTTCGTTGGTTTGCTCCCCATCAGGTGACGTGTAAATACCATCTGTTGTGATTTCCCAGCTGTCAGGAGTTAGATAACTTATGCCATAATCATAAGTAGGGTTTCCGAAATCGTCCTGCCCTGTAACCGTTGGGGTTAATTTGAGCTGATAGCCCTGCGGAATCTCAAAACCATAGTCCAGATAAACCTGTGCGGGGTCAAGTATTTTAACCTCACCCATGCTGGCAATCGCCTCATCCCGCTTTTTCTGCTCTGTTTCGGCATAGTTTGTTGCCCACGTTTCTTCAGACGTTTGCTTTTGGGTAATCTTGCCGGAGAGTTCTCTCATCCCTGAAAGCGAAAGATCTATGCTCTCAATACCACTCATTCCGTCAGGCATTACATCCTCCGTTGGCTAAGCTTATTTGTTATCTCTTGCCGGATGTTCTTTTGGGCTGGCGCTTGTGGCTGTGGATTAACCTTGTTTAGCAATCCGTCAATCATCTGATTTACAGCACTGTCCAAATCGTCCGGCTCAAACTTTATCTTTTCCATCTTATTCCTCCCTCGGGGCGGCGGGTTTGACACTTTCTGCTCCCGGCGCTGTGGACTGCCTTGAGCCGGGAGGCGCTACCCCTCCCTTATTATTGGTCAGGGCGGGCAAGGCGGCGCCCGGTTGCGGAGTTTGCGGGGTATCAGGCATTTTACCCTGCAACGGTTTTGGTTCGCCTGTTCCGCTTTCGGCTTGCTTGAGACTCATACCGATTTCAGCCAGGAGTATCTTTGCTTCAAGCTGCAACTGCTTGTCTCCGGTCTTTTTGAAACGGGCTATAAGGCTCTTTGCACGGCGATAAATCATAAGGGTCGGCGACAACTGTTCCGCCTGCTCTGATTTTATCTTGTCATCCTCTTCTGCCGGATTCTGGAGTTTGAGAATATCCCGTCTCTTTGTATCTTCAGAGATAAGGTTCCCTGCTCCGGCTGCCATCGAGTAGTTTGCCATTTCTTCTTCGGGGAGTTTGAGATGCATATCGGCACGGATGCCGAACTTCTTGTCTATGGTGCTTGTATCATATTCGCTTTCATCGCCTTCTTCGCCAATCTCTGCCTTGAAGCCACCCTTGAGGTGCTGCCTTTTTATCATCATCGCAAGCTGTTCATAGGCCGATGCCATCGTTTTGAGCCTCGGAATATACACCTGCTTGGCCGGTTCGGAAAGCTTCTCGATCGCCACCGCTGAAAGAGTAAAAGAAAGATTGCCATAGTCCACTGATGGAAGCGATCCCTGATCTACCCCTCTCGAAATCAGGCCATGTGCCATGCTTACAGAATTGTTGATATCAAGCCCCTTGAGGGTATCAATATCCTCTCCTTCCTGAAGCGTTGTTACACCGCCCATCTTATAGCCATGCCCCTTGAGAGTCCTTCCCCTGCGGAGCTTGGCTTTTTGCGGAGGGTAGAGGCTGATCTTGTTGTGTGTCTGCATTACGGAGATTAGAAGATTAAGCTCCGGATATAAATCCCTGTCGCTGGAATATATCGATTCGCCCAGGTGCTCGATAGCCTCGTCATCATCAAGGAAAGAGCCAGTGTGGCAGACTTTTATAACAAACGGGCATTCGTCAAATGGGTTTTCCCCTTCATAGATCTTTACGTCATCAGCGTAAACAAACTCTCCTTCCCTTGTCCAGATATCCCGGACTGAAAACTTCTTGTTGTTTGAAATAAACTTTTCTGCCTCGGGGTATTCTCCTATAAGTTGAGCCCGGCGCAGGGTATATCTTGGAGCAACCCAGCCGAGCCCACGCTCGTCATAATCATAAACACAGTAACGCATATCAAGGGCACGGATGTCAGTCTTGAGACGGTCTGCGTCCACTCGGAGGAGGCAGCGGAGCCCCATCCTGCCACGAAGCGCCAAATGTTCGGCTATCTTTACCTGGATTGAAGGCTCTCCCTGAAGCTCAAGAAGACGATTGGCTGCAATCATCATATTGTCATAGTATGCTTCTATTTCAGAACACTGCTTGTCTGTCAAGCCACTGCCAAATACAACCCACCTGAGCGGAGTTTCCGCAAGCACTGATATTACCCGTTCCGCATATACCTTTGGCAGGTTGAGGGTTGTGGAATGAACGTCATCAAGTTTATTCCCCCTCATATCTGTCAGCACGTATTTGTCCAGATAATACAGCTTGCGGTCATTATCCATCCGGGTGAAGAGGGGATTCCAGTCACTCTCTACCTCAGTAACATCGTTCAGTGAAGGGATGTTAGCCATAACGTCCTCCTAAAACATAACGCTGGGCACGATTTCGGATCCGGCCAGCACGGACTTTCTGTTGAACCAGTTTATACCAACGCACATCGGATAATCATCATGGAGAGGTGCAGGAGCTTCCACTTTGCCTCCCTTGTCAGGGTTGTGGATTACATCATAAAACTGCCTTATCCCAAGCGGGTTGAATATAGATATCTGCATATTATTGATGGCGGGTATCAATTCTATCCAGAACCGCCACCGGTTGTCCTTTTGAGTATTGAAGCCGGGCTCCCCCTTTTCGTCTGTTCCAAGATTCGGATAACCAAGTTCAATCGCTTTTGCGAGGGTAGTATTCCCCCAGTCGTTTATTTCTATCCACCATTCCGGGAAATTGTACAACTTGAGGAGATTGTATGACGTTAAGGCAAGTTCCTGCGGGGGAATAACATTGGAAAACACGTCAGCCACAACCTCAGAGGTAATACAATTATAAACAGTTGTAACAGATCCATCCTTGCCAACGCCGTGCCCTGTATCTGTAGCCGCATTATAATATTCTCCGATGACAAATGGTTTGTATATATGGACAATATTATCATCCAGGTTGTTATCAAGGACAATATCAGCCAGAGATGGAAGAACCCTTGCCTGTAACCTGTCAAGCGATTTATGCGAAAACGCTGCCAGCGTTCCTTCCACCGACAAGGCTTCCTGTTCCGTCCGGGGATAAGCCTGAGCCATATACACCTCCGGCGTCAACCCCTCAAGAATAGAAGGAGGCAGCTCCGCCTTTGTCCTCTCATACCACGCTTCGTCTCTTCCAGGTCTCACTGTATAAGGAAAGAATAGGGGGAAGAAGGAGTTATTTCCCTTGCGAGCCTCTTTATACATCGTCTTGGCAAAGGTGATAGGTGTCTTCTTATTAACCGTAAAACACCCGACAAACTGCCCTCCCATATCAATGGTAGGTTTGATATGCCCAAAGTTTTCCTCAGCATACGGATGCAGCTCCCACTCATCTGCAATAATAAGAGTAGCCTGTAAACCAACACCAGCTGAGATTGTGGCCGGGAGCGCCTTTATGCTTGATTCAAGAGCCGGGAAGAATATCTCCTCAGTAGATTCCCTGCCGGTCTCATATCTTAAATGCCTCGGGAGTTGATAGTATATCCGCTTGACCTTCGAGAGTAATTCCTTCGCCTCTTCCTGCCCCCGTGAAAGCAATATAATCTTTGCCCCATATTTGTAAGACTTCCAGAGGGCGTATGCCGCCAGAAGCCACGATAACCCTATCTGCCTTGACTTGAGAATAACAATAAGCCTGTGAGAAAGAAGCGCCTTGATAGTAACCATTACATGCTGCCACATCTGCATCTTGATAACACCGCCCGGGTTTTCGTCAGTGGGCGCTTCAATCAGTTTGCAGAAGTTCATAAAGAAGAGGAACGAAGCCTCTACACGCTTAAGCTCAAGTACAAGCTTATTAAACATCTCAATTTAAGATAGCATAACCGGAGGCAAAAAAGAAAGCCCTGCAGGAAAAACACGAAAAACCTACAGGGCTTCCAACAAGAGAGGTAAAGAAAGGAGGCATATTCAGTGTATTAAACTAAAAGGTAGAAAGTCAATACCTGAGGGAGAGAAGTTGAATGATTTACATAAAAAAAGCGAAAAAATGTTGTGGAATTATTTGGGGGGCTACATATAATACCCTCCCCTCCCCTCCTACGGCTGACGGGGGGGGTCTCCGCCCACCTCCCACCACCACCCGACAACCAAACTTCCTTTTATATGCGCCCGCTGACAGCTCGACAACCTCTGGAACCGCCAGGAACCACCAACCCGCAGCATAATGACGGCAAGTTCTCCCACACTCCAGCGCCCGACACACCGGCACCAGGAGCCCCAAGCGTCCGGTCTGCAGTATCCAGCACCAGGAGCCAGGACAATAAGAGCGCCACCAACCAACAGCAATGACCGCTTGGAGTTAGCCGGACACCATGACCAGGCGCCAGAATGCTCACAAGTACCGGCAATTACAACCCGTTACAGTGAAATTACAGTGAAATTACAGTGAAATTACAGTAACAATCAGATTGACCAGGCGCCAGAAGGAGCCCAAAGCCAATAAATACCAGGCAAAACCAACAATACATGAAATTATTTTCTATGTAACCAACGTAAAACGTGCCATGTGAAATAATAGTGAAATCAATCGTGGCTTAGCTATGGCAATACATGAAGCAGATTTCAGTAATTATGCTTCTATGTAACAGTGAAACAAAACCTTTTACATAACTACTGTTTTTAGCTTTGATTACAGTGTAATATTACAGGTGAAATTACAGTAACAAACTATACTTATTACAGTGTACCCCCCCCCTATAGGGGGGTACTGAAATAGTGAAATAATTATGAAATGAGTGAAATAAGAGTTATAAGGAGTCTTGGAGATCGTCAGAGTAATCCGGAGCGGGTGCCAGGACGCCGGAACCGTCAGGCATTGCCACGCTCTCAAGTAGTAATATGTCAGACTGCTGCTGATCAATAACTGCCTGGTGTATCTGGCCAGCCGTTACTTCTAAATTAATACTGCCGGTTATCTGAGCGGAGGAGGCGGGTTTGCCAGCCCCCCACTCCAGAAGACTCTTAAGCATATCCCTATCACCAGCCAGGGCTATCCGGATAGCCTTATCCACTAATGCCTTACTGTGTGTCTCTAACGCCTCGGCCAAGTACGCTTTAATAGTGCGCATCTCTGGGCGCCTACCTGATCTACCCTTAACGCCTGCCATACTCTCACCCCCATTTTAATCAGCAAAAAATAACCTATATCAATATACCACCAACAGCAACCCCAAACAAAAATAATTTAAAAACTTTTTTTGCTCTCAGGCGTGAAACATACGAAAAAACGAGTATTTGAGAGCATTTAAGAGATTAAGCGAGATATCAGCACTTAAACACTTGTCAGCCGATTTGCAACGAGCAACCAACAGAGAGATAATGAGAGCAGGAAAAAACACAACAGGAGGAGAAAACATGGCACTATACAGGCTAACAGTCAACAGAGAAAAAATCAGTGACAAGAGACTTACCTACATCCACGGAGCAGAGGACATCTACAAAGAGTTTAGAGAGGAACAAGAGAGTTACGACAGAGAACATTTTACCGCCCTTTATTTAGACAACAGTTTGGGAGTGCTAGGGATCGAAACGCTCAGCATTGGCAGCATAGACCGTGCCGCCGTGTACCCACGAGACACCATTAAGAGCGCACTGCTCATGCAGGCAACCTCAATAGTATTAATGCATAATCATCCATCAGGTAACCGGCAGCCCAGCGCTGAAGACTGCAGCCTAACACGCATAATAATGTTTGCAGCGCTAACAATGCAAATAAAGGTTGTAGATCATATCATCTTTGCCGGTGATGCATATTACAGCTTTGCAGAAAATGGAAAGATCTCGGAATACGAGCAGGACTACATACAGGCAC
>JBAZDQ010000060.1:0-8515 GCA_041654355.1 Bacteroidales bacterium | reverse complement strand
AAACCCTACCTGGGGAATTGATACGAGGAATATGAGAAACCCAACTAAAAATAATGCTGCAATCGCTGGTCCCAACGCATCAGACGGTCCACATCTCGAATATTCCGAATCTGGGTCAAATCTCATAATCGACCAGTTGTTTGTTTGTAGTTGGCATCGGTTGCCGCGTCATCAGCACGATCTGATGATACGGTCGTTTGATACCCGTCACATGCTTTACCATGATGTCTGCTAACGTTAACCCCTTGAACGCATACTTCAAATATGGATTTGACGACCGGGTAGGCCCTCCGCATATGGGGCAACACACGAGGTCGTGATCGGTATACACGTCAAACTGCCGTTTTAATCGGGCGATGGTGTGGTTTTTAGTGGTCATGGTTGATGTATACGATACCGAGGTCACGGTGTAACCGGGGAATTGAGCGGTATACCAATCGTCGGTGAATGTGCGGCAGTGATGCGACGGATGAAACGTATGCTCGCACCGATCGCATTTACAGACGTCAACATTGAGGTTCTCGTCAAACGGAACGGATATCAAGAGGTACTTCGCATGGAGCCGGGCTATCTCATCCAATGCCCGCAGGTAAATGGATTCGGGGAGGTGTTCCAACACCTCGGTAACAAGGATGAGATCGAACGTATCCGGTTTGAATGGCATTTCGTCAATACTTGCGCAGACGGCATGTTTGGTTACATTCCGCAATGGAACATTTGCAAAATCCATGCCAACGACAAAATCCCGGTCAATCATGTTTGTCAAAACGCCGTTTCCACAGCCGATATCCAACACCGTTTTTACATCGTTTGGGATATGCCGCACGGTCTCTCTGGCACGCGCGAGTTCCCGCGAGTTTCCGAGATACCCCTCCCAGAGTTGTTGCTGGTTGTAGTACTGTAACTCATGCTCCATGCACTGCTCCATATTTAATCCTCGCCCCCGTTCGGTTGTTCTTCGTTTGATTGCTGTTGTTTTAATAGCGCCTCACTCTGTATTCTCTCCCGGTATGCTTTGTCGGATATATCGGTTTTAACCCATTCTCTCAAGTCGAGGTACGTAAAAACGGTCGTGAACAACCCCTCCCCGAAGAGTGCAACTGCGGTGACAAATACCCCGAACACGATTGCGGCGACAATGATCGCCTCCCCGAGCAGATACAGCAACCCCGAGTAAGTGAATGTGATGAAAATCCAACTGAGTGCACCTTTAATGGTATTAACATGGAACAGATAGAGGAATACAAAGTATGATGCGGCAAAGACGAGCATAAATGAAATGGGCATGTTGGATAGCATCGTCAAAATAAGCGGGACGATCCACGTATATATCGCATATGCACCAAATGATAAAAGTGCTACGCATCCAAACGCCTTGAAAATGTTCTTGCCAAGAGACTCATAAAATATGTCTTCACCCATCTCCTGTTCGATGTATGGTTTGAGGTCGGTCATATCAAATCACGTCCCGCAACACATCACACCACGTGTCATCATTATGATGCCTATCGCAGCCAGAATAAACATTCCAAGGGATAGTAACGGAATTGCCGATACGGAACACGACATAGCGTTGAGCGTATCTGCTTGATCCAGGGACATCTGTGCGAACTCCGGCTGCTGTTCTACCACGGCGAGCACGACAAAATACAGATCTTCCAGAATTCGCATACCGCCACATATTCGGTCATACATACCGACGAGAATTGTCATGATTGATGTAATGATGAATATGGTGATATTTCTAAAATTTACTTTTCGCGTCATATCTCCACGTAACTATAGTATTTTACTGATATAGTATATAAATATATACTATTTATTTGAAAAACATCAAATGGGTTTATCTCACGGGATTGGTGAGACAAAATAAGAAGATCCGCCGATGGGGCGGTAGTCCACTACTACTCTACATCTAAACTACCACATATTAGTCCGATAGCAAATAAAAATGCACAAATCAACCAGAATATTAAGACGAGGTCAATTAAACTGATATCTCCCCGCGCATCGACTGTCGTCTCATCCAGATTCTCAGACGTCACCGTAGGTTCGACATACACCGGTTCCGGGGTCGTTACCGGGGTTATCTCGATAACCGGTTGTTCGACGGTTTGTGGCACGGTCATCGCTACAAAGAAGAATGAAAGGATAATTCCTACTATAATTGCAATGCAAAATTTTGTTATTGTAAATCCATACATATTATCACACACATCGCCCTAAAAACATAACTGAAAACCATGCAAGTAACAGGATTACCATGTAAAACAGCAAATTACCCAGTGCCTCCATCATAACATCTGATGTCAGATCTTTTTGGTGTTCCTCCGACATCGGCTCCGATGTCTCTTCGACATATACCGGTTCCGGAGTTGATACCGGAGTTATTTCGATACCCGGTTGTTCCACGGTTTGTGGCAAAGTTATCGCTACAAAGAAGAACGAGAGGATGATCCCGATCCCGATCGCAACGATGATTTGTTTCGTTGATATGTTAAACATTATCTATACACCAACCGTAACTATTGTTAAGATCCAAACACGATTGTGTGTATAAGTCCGCAAACAACAAATATTATGAAGGCGATTATCATAACCTCACATAAGAACATTACACTCGCCGCGAGGTGTTCCACTCTCACCATTTCGTCAGTTTGAGTCATCCCTGTTGTGATAGCAATAGGCGTAGTTTCTGGTTCCGGGGTCGGAACCGGGGTTATCTCGATGACCGGTTGTTCGACCGTTTGTGGCACAGTCATCGCTATAAAGAAGAACGAGAGGATGATCCCGATCCCGATCGCGAGGCCAATCCGTGGTATTGATAATTTAAACATGACATCACCCGCAGATAATAGCTAACGGTAAAACTACCAAACTCCCACATAAAAGGCATACTAGAGCTATCAAACCAACACCACAGATGGACTCCAAGAAATCGCTCTCAATAAATAAGTTTGTAACTGCGATAATTGATAGGATTGCACAACACAATATCATACCCCCTATGTATGCATCTGCAAACGATCTAAATGGATTATTGTTACCATCGTCATCTTCCGGTATCAATTCCGGCTCTGATACAGCAGCATCAACATAGACCGGTTCCGGGGTCGAGACCGAAGTTATTTTGGGTGAATACTGTGTTGTCATCGTCTGTGGTGCCGTAAGGGCCAGAATAAAGAGGGAGAGGATAACTCCCACGCCAATGGCGACGCATATGTGCCGTAACGGTAACCCGGTGACGGACGTTGGAACCATGGTACGTTATCCGCACGTATTAAAGTCTACAACCGGAACATCCGCCTTTCCCGGATATGTTTCGAACATCGTCCAGGCATCCTCGTCAAACCCGAATATCCGTGCAATAACAATGGTCGGGAAGGAGCGGGTCGTGCTCTTGTATTTCATGACGGCAGCGTTGTAGTTGTTCCGCTCACCGTTGATCTGGTTTTCCGTGGCGACCAACTGTGCCTGCAACTCACGGAACGATTGTGTCGTCTGGAGTGTCGGATACTGTTCATACACGACCATCAGCCGCCCGATGATAACGCCGAGTTCTTCTTGCGACTCCTGCAGTTCATCGACGGACTGTTCGGACTTCAACGTCTCTTTAATCTGCATCGCCTGATTGCGCATTGCCGTAACTTCGACCAGGGTGCCCTTCTCAAACTCGGCACTCCCCTCGATGGTTGCAACCAGATTCGGAATCAGGTCTGCACGCCGTTCAAGTGCCGTCTGGACGCTGGCTTTCGTATACTCAACCGTCATATCTTTCGCAACAAGATCATTGTATGCTCCACCGAGCGGAACAAGGACGCACATCACTAAAAGAATAACAAGACCAAATGGAATGATCCACATGGGAAAACTGTTAGACTCGTTCTCTACCATAGTTATACTATTTTATACTTATCCATATAAACTTAGTGTTTTATAGCATTCGAGCATATGCCTTTTAACTGCTCATACGTCTCTTCATCAACCTCGCAAATTACTTCACATACCTCGTCATTCGCAACATTCACGGAAAACGTGACAAAATAATGGAATACCATAACCGACCTCATTTCGGTATGGTCTGTCGCAGTATCTGGATCGCGCGATCGAGTTCTTCGGCGCGCCGCTGTTGGCATTCATTCATGTAATCGTAGATCAGTCGCGAGTTCTCCGGCAACCCTTCAACGACCCATACGGTGTTGCAAAGACTCCGATAATGTTCAAGAATTCTCAACGCGTAATTACCATCCGGCGATCCATCAATATGGTGGACGTCGACATAATTACGAACTTCCGGGAAATCAAACGGTTTATCCATAATACACCTATGTTCACCAATTTCATGATGCGCGCAAACAACTACAAAAATCAGATAGCATGAATCGTTCACGGTCCAAAGTTATGGTGATTCTATTCTAACCTATAGGTATAATTTCGGAATATATAAATTTGCGCATTAAACGCGATAATGCGCGTCAAAGCGCATAAATACTATTGACCATAACCTATTAGGTGTAATGTATTGGAGAGGAACGTTCATGGCAACCGGTCTCGCATGGCGCAATTTGATAACGATTGGACGTGGATGTGCCAAACCGTTCCTCTGCAATCATTTTACAATTCCTCTTTAACGATGGTGTTTTAAATGGTATCGACTGACGTAGAAAGCCCTGCTGCATCAATGATGCTTCCATTACCTCCGGTTGTGGAAGACCTATTTATCTGCTCGAATTGCATGTTGATTCACACAACGGAGACCTGTCCGGTCTGTGGGAATACGAATTTACCGAAGATGTGCTCGTATGATAACCATACCCGAGAGAAGTGTACCCATCACGTCGGTACCATTGAGTATTGCCCGGTCTGTGGTAAACCGATATGCCCCATCTGCCACTCCCACGATGTTACGCAGATCAGTCGCGTTACCGGATATCTATCAAGCGTTGAAGGGTGGAATGCCGGGAAACAGCAAGAACTAAAAGACAGAAGACGCACGAATATTTAATAGCAATTATATCTTATACTTTTCTCAGTATGTCTCATCCATCTCGTAGTTCATCCACACATTACGGTGATCTGTTCGCCAGTTCGAAGCCATACCTCGTCAACCCGGTCAACTGTGTCGGTGTCATGGGGAAGGGGCTTGCATATCAGTTTCGCGTGCGGTATCCTCCGGATATGATGACGTTCTACCGGAAGGCATGTTATGATGGAACCCTCAAAATTGGTGTGCCGGTTGTATGGAACAATCCATTCGAACCCGATAAAAGCGTTATCCTTTTCCCGACAAAAGATGATTGGCGAGCACCATCAAGCCTCGAATATATCACGAGTGGTCTTGTGTACTATATCGACCACCTCTCCGAGTATGACGCGGCGTTCCCCCTTCTGGGGGCGGGGCTCGGTGGGCTCTCAAAAGACGAGGTGTTTGAGATTATGCAGCAATATTTAAAAAATACGGAGTGTGAGATCTGGTTGGATAGTTCAAAACTTTAACTTCGGCCGTTTTCCCATCGCCTCGATGTTTTGTATAATCCGATTCACGCTTGGTGTGTCGGTCTTTCCCGATTTCCGTGCAGATGCCTTTCCTGTTCGTACCTCCCTGTCTTCGTAGTTCCGCAAATCCCGGTCGAACGCACGCTGCTCTAACGGTGTCATCGCGTTATAAATTTCAAACTCCTTTTCCACGAGTCTGGTAAATTCTTCATCACTTATATCGCGTTTTTCCCGGTCTTCCATACGGTTTAATAGGTCTCTTGATTTGTCCCTCATATGTTATAACACCTGTATAACATATTTATTCATTCCCCGTATATAAAATGTTTCGCCAGTCCGTTCACTTTTTCCCGCGCTAAACTACGTCGGTTTTCGCCATGTAACGATGCGATTTATGTAAAAATTCCAGGCAAATGCTACGATAATGCCAATCGGATAGACCACCAGATCATAAAACCCGGCCTGCACGAGTGCACAAAATATGCCCAGTTGAATGGCCACGCCGATTATGGAAATTGCCTGGAACTTGCCAAATCGTACTAGCTTCGACTCCGTGTGCGGTGAATCGGAGAACGTCCATGTATCGTTCAGCAGGAAGTTGGTGATGATGGAGAGTTCAATAGCAACCAGTGCTGCAACCATATAATCGAGGATAACTGTCCGTGATACTACAGCATACGCGCCCCAATTTACAACCACGCCCGATAGTCCAACCGCCGCAAATCTTCCAAGTTTCATCCATTCGTGCCAGATCGGACTATCATGATGGCATAACGAGTACCCTATCAGTTCGAGAACCTGCAAAGCATACTCAACGATCGTGTTGCGCTTCAGTTTACTTGCGCCATACTTACGACTCTGGAATATATACGGGATCTCGACAACACGGGTGTAACGGCCTTTGCCAAGCACATCCATGCAAATTTTGTAGCCTCTCCCATCCATATCGGCATGTTCGACAACCGTTCGGGTCACGGCGAAAAATCCACTGACCGGGTCGGTAATTTCCGGGAGCAGCATCCGCCCGAGTCCGGTTGCTCCTATACTGATGATCCGGCGTTGCAACCCCCATTGTTTAATTCCTCCGCCTCCCATATACCGCGACCCGATAACGATCTCGTAACCCTCCCGGAGGCGTTGGAGAAATACCGGAATAAGCCTGACATCGTGTTGGAGATCGGCATCGGTCACCAGGATATATTCGGACTGGGCGTGATGGAATCCATCAATAACTGATTTTGACAGTCCATGATCCCTCTCCCGCACCATGATGTGCACATGCGGGAGTTCTGTACCAAGCCGGGCAACGACATCGACCGTCCCATCGGTCGATGCATCATCAACAACGAGGATCTCTCCCCGGATGCTGTGCGTGGTAAACACGTCGGTGATGGTTCGTACCGCCGTCTCAATGCATTCGACCTCATTGTACGTCGGTACCAGAACCGTGATGTCGTACGTCATTGCACACCACCGTAGATCTCCATCTCTACCGCATACTGTCCCAGATACTGAGACCGTTCCCGTAACCACTCCGTAACGCTGTGTGACTTATTGTTGTAGAGGTAGATATTCTCTATTTTAACGAAGTAGATCTTCCCGGTGCCACTCTCCTGCCATTCGGCGACGATCGCCTCTAATCCGGCTTGTGTGTTCGTCTTACGGAGGGTTGTCCCATCACTCACGTTGTCATAGTACCACGCCATCTGTTTCTGGTCCGCTGCCGGAAGCAGGACAACCCAATCACCAGGGGTGGTCGCGTTTGTCAGGTCAGATGTCATTCCCCGCCAATCGTTTTTGGTATACTGCGTGTAGTATTCACCATAGAACGGAACTACGGGTATCACGAGAATTATGATGAAAACAGCACACCATACCCGTCTGGCCGTGACCTCCGGGATACTGTGAAAAATACCCATGACCGGGATGATTGCAAACGGCGCACAGAACATCATGTATCGCGAGTGCATGTCGATGATATCTGCAACGAATAGTGTAGCACCGAGGATACCGATAAGGCCGATGGTGCAGAGTGTCGCCACTTCCCACCGGTCACGTATCATAATGATGTATCCGATACCAAAGAGCACTACAAACGCGACGACAAGGTATTCCGCCATGAATGCATTAAAGTAGAAAAACTCGGATATCGCCTGGAATGACGACTGCCCCCAGGATACGCCCTGTGTAACCCGTTTTCCAACAAGGGTAAGTAATACATAGAACAGCGGTAGGGATGGGATGGTAAACGCTGCAATGTAACTCCCCGCGCCGGAATAGAACGCAAATTCCCGACGATATCGCTGGTATATCGTCACCAGTGCATGCAGAGTGATAATCGCGACGCCGATGCATGCATAAAAATGCAGCCAACATGCTATTGAACAGACAATTCCCGTTACAATCCAATAATGATTTGTTTTCCCACCCTGGCTCAATGCCTTCAGATAACATACGAGTGCGATGGTGTAGACAACGACGAGGACCATGTACGTTCGTGCATCTTGCGAGTAAAATACGAAATACGGTGAAATTGTCGCATATACGGCCATGAGAAGACCGGTCGTATCATCGTATACCTCTTTCCCGAGCAGATAAAACGCCGGGATAGTTAGCGTCCCGGCGATGGCCGGGATAAGCCGGAGGGTAAACTCGTCTGCCCCCATAATCATAATGATGGCGTGTTCTAACCAGTAGAATAACGGGGGGTTCCACTCTCCGTGTAACACCGCTTCAAACGTCGCAATAGGCGACATATTCGAGAATGCATACGTAGACGTCTCGTCGAGCCAGAGGGAATTGTAATCCAGGTGGTAGAACCGGAGCGCCGCGCCGATCAGGGTGAGACATGCCAGAACGATCGGTATAAGGTATACCGATGTAGCAGGGGTAGATGGGTTGCATGCCCGGTTAACGGATGGTTTTGTCATGGTACTACTCGGAATGTGCAAGGGTATCCGTCGCCACACAACACCGTGTTGCTTTTACGTGTTCCAGAGGGTTCGGGGATTGTTCATTT
>JBAZDQ010000059.1:0-8693 GCA_041654355.1 Bacteroidales bacterium | reverse complement strand
CCGATGCCGAAATCGCAGCAAGGGCGTCAAGCGCTTCTAACTTCGGAAATTTCCGGATGACGTTGGGAAACCGTATTCGTGGAATCCTCAACGTGATGGAGAAGGCCCAGAAGGAAGGCCGAACCCTGACCAAGAAGCAAGCCGCTGCTCACGGCGCTGGCAAGCAGTACGCCGATCCGAAGGATCTTCCCCCGAAGAAGGTCCGGGTCGCCAAACCGAAGGCCGAGAAACCGGCGAAAGTCGCCAAGCCGAAGACCACCAAGAAACCCGCGAAGGCGAAGGTTCAACGGATGGTCCCTCCGGTCATTGCTGGTTAGTCATTCCATCGGTCGTGCATAGTGGTGTCCCTGATATAACCATCGGCCATCCGGGCGTGGTCCGCCGAGCTACTATGCCTCCTTTTTGAAAGGATTCTGTAATGGGCGCTGAATCTCTCTTTTCGGAAATTAATGAGGTTTATGGTCGGTATATTTGGAAAGTGGCAAATCGTTATGCCACTTACACGTTGTCTCCGGGTGATATTTTTGACGAAATCCTCCTACTGTTACATGCTTCTCTATCGGAGGGATCGGTTTTCCTAGATCAAACCCCTCGGATTAAGAGTATTATAATCAGTAAGAGCATCGATCTTTGTCGTTCAGAAATACGTCATTTCCGGACTGATGCCAAAACAAGGCATTCGTTTGATGTTTCTAAGGATCGTCGCAGTGGTCGTCGGTCTTTTAAACCCGATGAACCTCTTCAAGATGACGAATTCCGTGATCATTTGTTGCATAGAGTTGCTAACAAAATGGATCTAGCCATTATCAGTGAAGTAATATGGCCAAGTCCATTAACTTACGAATTGGCTCGGAGGGATGCGGAAGATGCCGCTGCTGATTCAAAATCCTCCCTTCACATCCGTATGAATTGTTCTGATCCGATCAATCCACGGGTTATGAAGAAACACATTGCCAAATCTTTGGGTGTTTCTGCCGCCCGTGTTAGCCAAGCGTTGAAACGAGCGGCTGAACATATCCATGAACTATTAGGAGAAAAAACCGATGATGGAGCCTGTTTACAAAGTAATGCTGCAAGGGGTGATCTTTCCGAAGAGAGTTGCTGCCCCCGGTAGGTGCGTGGCGCTTGTTGATTCGGAATATACCAATTTACCGGAGGCTATCCAACAAATGGAAGCATTACGGCAAAAGGGGTTGGAAGTATGGATCGAGCCGTTTTATGATGGTGATTTTATACGGGATGAACGTGCTTTGAAAATACTACCTGCTTCCGTGTAGCGAGTATTGAGGCCGAGCGTCATAGTCTGTGGAGGACGATCCGATGGACGCTACGGTTTCTATAGAGTTGTGCATCAACGCACTACGATTTCTGTACGTTCGGGCGGTGCGAACCAGATCGGGAGATTCCCTCTGGTTCGCTACTTTATCCGAGGAAAAGCACGTACGCCTTTTACGTCAAATAGCCGAAGAAATCGGCGATGCTCGTCTTGCCAAATTGTTCGTTGATGCACAATTTGACAGTCTCCCCGAAACCTTTTGTCTGGATCACTTTGATCGTTCTTATCCACCTTTCTCCATATGCTTCGGAGAGGGGTCCCTAGACCGCTATGAGGATTACAAACTTCGAGGTGTATTCAACCCTTCTTCCTAGGAAATACCATGCAAAAGCTAACTATGCCACCGGTGGAGTACAAAGTAGAATTACCACAAAGTTGCGGAGGACGTCTGTCACCCACGCAAATCGACATGTATCTCCGGTGTCCTTTACAGTATTACCACCGGTACATCGAGGGGGCTAAGGAACCTCCTGGAGTGGCTTTAATAGAAGGGTCATCCCATCACGCCGGGTTGGAAATGAACAACAACCACAAAGTGGTAGCCCATGAGGATTTGCCCATTCATCGCATCGTGGAAAGGTTTGAAGATGAGTTCTCCACCCGGAAAAAAGACATTACGGATTGGCAGGGGGAGACAGCCGAATCAATTGTTGATAGGGGGCGAAAGATCGTTAAAACGTATCTGAACGATTTCGCCCCACATCTACAGCCGGAATTGGTGGAACATGAGTTTAAGTTAAAAGTGGGGGCCGTTCCCGTAATCGGTTATATGGACGTAGCGGGGGATTTTTCTATTGGGGACGACGGTCCTACTCGGAAGGTGGCCATCGATTATAAAGTGGTAGCTAGGGCAAAATCCGCTGCGGAGGTAGAGGGATCCGTACAATTGGGGTTTTACGGGTGGGGTCTACGAGATCTTCTGTCCCAAAAAGAGGTTGGGGCCGGGTTTTGCTGTCTTAAAAAGACAAAAACCCCATCTGTGGAATGGCAACCGACTAAAATTACTACGGGGCGTCTCCGGTGGTTGAGACACATCGTGACACACGTAGCTTTTGGGATCCAATCCGGATCTTTCCCGCCGTGCGATCCGTGTAGTTGGTGTTGTTGTCCGCGATTTTGCGGGTTTTATGCTCAATGTCGAGGGAAGTATAATGTCTGATAAACCCTGGAAACAGGCTGAACGGATAATGTCGAAGTTCTTTAATGGTGCTGGCAGGACACCACTTAGTGGTGGTAATAGTAAGCACACACGGGCGGATGTGATGCACCCCTCCTTGTTTGTGGAGGTTAAACATGGGTTAAGATTTGAGGGTTTGTTTAAACTGTTTGATCAAACTCGCAAATTTGCCCATAAAGAGAACAAGATTCCAGTTGTAGCGTTACATGCCAAGGGACGTATGCGGTATTTGTTATTAATTGATAGCGCCCATTTGCAAGCGATAGCCGATGAAGCGGCTAAGACAAGCATTCAGGACCCACCCACTACGGAAGGTGCTGATGACGAGCAGGGAAATGGCTGATGTTGTTGATGCTATCAGGTGTGGCAAGATCGAGATTGGAGCACTAATAGAGGGTCTTCGACCGGTGCTGTCTACGATCTCGTGGAGATTATGTCGCCGACGTCGGGATGATCTTTACCAAGAGGGGTTGGTAGCTGTTTGGCAGCAAGTATCAAACGGGTCAGTAGACACGTCCCGTCCTGATACTGTCAAGGCATTTTTAATACGATGTGCTGCTAATCGGATGAAAGACGTTCTCCGCAAAAAATATAACGACGAAAAAGTGTTTACGGATTTGGAACGAGTTCCGGACAGAGGGGTATGTTGGGAGTTTAATGACATAGAGTTTACGGATAGCATTCTACAGATGTATTTGTCCTATATACGGTTGCATGGAAAGTTTAATGGTGCTCATGCGTGGGTAGCCAAACAATTAAAAATAACAACCTCTGCAGCCTGTACAGCATTTTATCGAGCCGTTCATGTTTATAAAGAAACCCACACGTCGCCGTTCGAAGCAGATGATATCTCAACCTCTGGTAATGGGGATCACGCTGACGTTGACTCTTCTCGGAGGGTTTCTCGGCTTGATATTTTTCTTAATAATGATTAGTATTTAATACACGGGGGGTGTGGTATTTTCAATAATTCTTTGTGGGGGTACAACCAAAGGGTTGGATTGTTAATTGGTTTTAATGTTTACAAATCAGAATATGGCTTCCAAATCAGGATATGAATCAACGTGATGATTTATTTAGCATCACCGTATCGACATGTTAGTGTTACTACTCGTCATACAAGATATAATTGGAACCGTAGAGTAGCACGGGCCTTATTAGATGCCGGGTTTGACGTGTTCACACCAGTGGTTTACGGTCACACCATAGCCGACGAATTTAAGCATCGTGAACAAATGATGCGTATAAACTTGAAAATCTTGCCGTTGTGTGATGCAATGGTTGCACTTCAATTAAAAGGATGGGAGGAATCGCGTGGACTGTCGATAGAGGACGAACTAGCCCGTAAGTTGCATATGCCGGTAATGTATATCCCCAAACCAAAGGAGTTTATCCGTGAGATACAAGACGGGAGATTCAGTCCAGAAGGCTGTGGAGGCCAACCTGGAAGCGGAATTCGAAACTTTAAAAGCTATGGTTGATGAATTTGCCGGGGGTATGAAAGACCGGCTGGGGGAACGATTAGTAGAAGGCGTCCGGGGATGGGACGACCCCAACATATTAACATTTGGTGACATGCGGAAAATGTGCATCAAATGTGTAAACGCCAATGATTTGGTGGACGCGGCTAACTGGTTGGCTTTTATGTGGAATCGCACACATGGCTAGATTTACATGTGAAAGGTGTGGTAGACACCTAAAATGTAAAGGACCTATCGGTCCAATCGTCACTGGTAATTCTGTAATGATTATCGGCGAACAGCCCGGCGACGAGGAGGAACTAAACGGGGAACCGTTTTGGTACACCGCTCGTTGTGGAAAGATGGTGCATAGTGCTCTTAAAGCATGTCATGTGGAAAACGACCACATAATCACTAATACATGCTGCTGTTATTCTACCGGTAAGCCCACCCCCAAACAAATAGAAGCATGTCGTACTCATTGGGTGGGTTTAGTGCGGGAACATCATCCCAAAGTTATTATTTCATTAGGGGGACCGGCAGCTTGTAGTGTACTTCGAAGAAAAGTAAAGATTACCGAAGAAGTAGGTCAAACAATACCAGTCCAAATCGGTAAACAAACCTATCCGGTAGTTTTAAGCTTTCACCCCTCTTACATTCTCCGACAGAAAGACGCGGGTGGGGGCGCTGCCGAAAAAGCTGAACAAACATGGATAGATGCTTGGGAGACGGTTGATAAGTTACTACACGGTGAATCCGTGGAAGAACCTCCGGACACGCGAAATATCGTTAACGATTCGGATATCATAAAAGTGCTATCGTGGCTTTTAGATGATAAGGAAATCGTCAATATAACATACGATTACGAGACATGGGGTGATAAAACTGCTTTACGTCCTGAATTGTGTGATGTATTTTATATCTTATCCATCGGGGTAGCCGTACAACTTAAAAATCAGGATATAGCTTTCTCTTTCCCATTTGATCATCGATCCGTTGCGTGTTGGAAGAATCCGGAGATTGAACGATTATGGAGGCTTGTGGTTGAAAAGGGGGCTATCGCTCAAAACGCCAAATATGAGCACAAATGCAATATTAAACGATTTGGTATGACGGGTCCGCTCCGGGATACGATGTTGATGTCTAACGTCATCGATGAACGGCAAGGTGCTAGGTTGGAATACATCGCCCATCGATGTGGTATTAAATGGAGTCACTACAAAGCGGCGATGCATGACGTCCAAGTTGATCCTTTTACGGCATCAATTGATAAATTGTTACGGTATAACGGTTTAGATGCATTGTGTACCCTTCAATCCTATAAACACTTATTTGATGAAATAAAACAAGAAAAATTACAAAACACCCTAAAATTAGCGGAAACGTACGCTGAACATTTAGCATACATCGAAATGACCGGGTACTACATAGATACGGACACGTTACAGGTCGTTCGAGAACATATTGATAACGATCTTAAGGAATCAACAGACAGATTTAGGAAACACGAAGCCGTACGACGTTCCGAAGAATGGGCCTCGAAAAACATCAAGTCCTGGAAAAAGAATCCATGTTTTAATCCGTCCAGTCCCCCGCAAATGAAGCATCTATGTTTGGACGAATTAAAATTAAATGTGAAACCTGATAAATATGGGGACATAAGCCTTAATAAACTTGTATTAGAACGGTACGTAGAACGAGAACCGGTGATACGAGACTTATTAAATAACCGAAGTCTTGCATCCATGAAGTCCGGATTTTTGGATAAGTGGGATGATTTTACCGGTCCAGATAACTGCGTACACACTAACTATGGACAAACCGATGTGGTAACTGGTAGATTAAACTCCAGAGATCCAAACCTGCAAAACATCCCCAAAGACAGTGTTATTAAATCGGTATTTACATCCCGCTGGAAAGGCGGGGTAATTATCTGTAGCGACTTTAATCAGTTGGAACCCAGGATATTGGCCGGGTGGAGTGGGGACGAAGGATTGTGTTATGCACTTCAAAATGGGTTTGATCTACATTTGTATGTTACTGCATCAATCAACGAATTGGATTATGAAGAATGCCTACAGTCCTTAAAGGTGGGTGACCCCAAGATTAAAAAGCTTCGTGATCTAGGAAAACGGATGAATCTAGGAAATATGTATGGCCAAACAGAGTACGGATTAGCTCAAAAAGCAAATATTTCTGAGACGGAAGCCGCCAAATTGTTACAGATGTATGATCAACGATTTCCGGGTGTGCGAGCGTT
Source organism: Bacteroidales bacterium (assembly GCA_041654355.1). Classification (GTDB taxonomy): domain Bacteria; phylum Bacteroidota; class Bacteroidia; order Bacteroidales; family UBA932; genus DMER64. The sequence continues at coordinate 2,460 of JBAZDQ010000059.1, read as the reverse complement.
GCGTGATGATTTTAAAAAATTTGCTCTTCATCATGGGTACGTGGTGGATCTTTTGGGAAGACGGCGGCACTTACCGAAAGTACACTCGTCAAACACCGCCGAAGCGAATCGTGCTCTACGGCAAGCCGGAAACGCTCCTATTCAATCCTCCGGTAACCAATTCTGCTTAATGTCATTGTGCATTTGTCGGACTCTTTTGTTACAACGAGGATTGAAAGCTGTGGTGATGGGACCGACGCATGACAGCATTGACGTGGATTGTCACCCGGATTACGTGGATTCAGTTAGGGATACTGTCAAGGAATCTATGGAATGCCACAACGGGGCATTTTATTGGAAAGACCGTAAAGTTGACATTACCGCTAAAGTCACCATGGGTCCCAATCTGAAAGATCAGACGTAGTTTAATTCGTCTAGTAAAGCGGGTGTTGACATCCAGCGTCATAAGGGTTAGGAGATAACATCATGTCGAAAATTACCAAACCAGCCATCCAATCGGGTGATTATGCGGCTGCGAATGATGGCCAGAACGGAAATCGCGTTTTCGTTAGTATGGCCAAAACCATGAATCTCGGGAACTACGAAAGTTTTCGGGTGGAATATGGTGCAGGTAGAGTTCTCGAACCCGGAGAAACGCATGCCGTAGCCCGTGAATCACTATTGGTGGAAGTGGCCTCCGGTATCCAAAGCATGATCGAAATGGTCCAATCAAGTATGAAATAGGAGAAATTCCATGGCGATTGATCGTAAAGCATTGTTGGAGGAAATGAACAAGGCCAAAGCGGCTTCTGGCCGGGTGCGTTTTCTGAAAAAGAACTCTACCACCACCCTCCGGATTGTAGAATATAACGATCCGGAATCCGAAACCGGGAAATCCTTCTGGAGAAAAGTGGGGTACCACGCCCGTGCCGGCAATTTTGGTGGCAAGATGGACATTTGCCGGGATGTGACGTTTGGACAACCCTGCGTCCACTGTCTTCTCAACAAAATAGCCTCCGAAAATGGAGAAGACCAACCATTCGTTACCAGGATACGATATTTGGTAACGGCTTTCGACGCCAACGAACAACGTCCACGGTTGGCCGCTTGGGAATTTCCCACCACCGTGTGGGAGGCTATTGGTGGATTATTGTTAACGGACGATTGGCAAGATCTTTTGGATCCCAAAACCGGTCACGCCGTTGCTATTCGTAAGGAAGGGGCCGGGTTGGATACATCCTACACAGTCGGCCCCACCAGAAACCCCATTCCCATCCCTCCCGACGTTATGAAGACCATTAAAGACCCGAAGGATTCCATGGATGATCCAGGTTTCGAAGGTCAATGTCGGATTCTTGGGGTGGACCCATCATCCTTTGCGGATGTTGTTCAGGGATCCGATACGGAAGATGAACCCACCGAAGAAACGTTGGAGAATGACGATCCGGTGGAGGAAGTCGTTGAGGAAGAGACCGTGGAGGAAGAAATGATCGAGGAGGAAATCGTTGAGGAAAAACCTATCGACATGGACAGCCACGTGATTTACAAGGGCGGCGAATACGTGGTTTCGGCCATTAATCGGACGGAAGGTAAGTGCACTATCAAAAACGACAAGAAGCGGTTCGTTGGTGTGAAGTTAGATGCCTTGACGTTGGCTCCGGAACCGCCTTGGGAAACCGATGATGCCGCTGTTCCCGATCCAGCGCCGGAGGCATCTTCACCAAAAAAGTTGGATCCCAAAAAGCCTGTGTGCTTTGCCGATCCGGACTTTCACGATCCCACACAGAACGAGTGCAAAGTGTGCGATCAACTGAAACCGTGTGGGGAAGCCATCCGGACAGCCTCCGGTGGCTCGGGATCACTCCCGAAGACCTCGAAGAACTCGAAAAAGAAGCAAACCACCCAGGGTACGCCTTCTTCTAAACCTTCTGCTTCCAGCATTTTGGCGGGAATCCTTGGTAAGTGATAACCAATGCCCGCTCCGATCCGTCGTCTCGTTCATCCCCGAAGTGAACGGGCGGCGGATCGGGCATTTTTAAGGATAAAAGTTACAAAAATAATTTGGAGAATGGACATGTCCTTGTTGCAATCCGGTAAAGCTAATGTGGTAATTGGTGGTCAGTTCGGGTCCGAAGGAAAAGGAAAGACCTACGGATGGATTTATGAACACGAACAGGTGGACGTATCCATCTGCGATTTCTCTCCCAATGCTGGACATACTTGTTGGTTACCAAATGGAACTAAGGCTGTATCCAAGGTCATTCCGTTAGGAGCATGGTATGGGAAAAAGTGTTTGATAGGACCACATGCTGTTTTTGATGTCAACCGGTTTCACGACGAAGTTGACAATAGCATATTGCATGTTTCCGAGTTTACAAAAATACTCGTTAACCCGAACGTCAGCATACTTAGCGAGCGGGACGCGGAACGGGAACGTGCTTTTTATTCCGGAATTTCCAGCACTATGCAGGGTAGTTGTGA
>JBAZDQ010000058.1:0-8711 GCA_041654355.1 Bacteroidales bacterium | reverse complement strand
GGGCTGTTTTGTATTATCAACCAGTTTTGATATATCGTTTGCAATCTGGACAAGTGCTGCCATCTGTGACCCCCCAAGCATTATGGTTCCACCTGGTAACATTGATGCCATGGGAGCAACCTTTGGATTGTTGTATCCAATCTCATATAATTCTCCCATTGCACTATAATCACCGGATATTTTACTGTTTCCACCAAGTATCTGTTGGAGTATCCCGCCCTTTAAATCGGTTCCTCCAATAGCATCGGATATCCCGGCACCAATGTTTCCTACAATGCTGGTTCCTGTCATTAACTGGGTGGCAACCATACTGACTGCACGTTCTGCAGTTCTGTTACCTTGTAACCCGAGGTATTTCCCTATCCCGAGCGGGCCTTCCCCGGATACAAACGCTTTCCCAATATGCTCGCCGAAATCGGGTGCAAGGAACCCACCAAGACCCCCCATGATTTTGCCACCAGGGAGTTTCAATTTATTTAGAATTGCTTCCCCGACATTGAATGCAACTTGCGCAGCACCACCCATTAACCCGGATTTCGCCCAATCAATGGGCTCTTTTGATTCTGCAGCTCCTATTGCACCACCAAGGAGAGTCATACCAGGAACCCCACGAAGCCATGGGAACTTGTCGGTTATACGTTCCCAGATGCTTTTCTTTTCATCTGGCTTTACTTCGGGTTTAACTTCTTCGCCTTTGAATTTCTCCCTTGCACGTCTCCGCCGTTCATCTTCAATTATCTTCCATTTTTCGTCCGGTATACCACCTTTCTTTGATTCTTCAACGCCTTTTTTGTCATCTCCCTCAAACCATTTCTTTACCCATTCAAAAAATTTGAGTGTGCCATCAAAGAATTTCTTTCCGATATCATAGAACGATTTTAAAATGCCTTTTACTGTGTCGGAAAGCATCCGGATACCCCGGAGTGATCCATCAATAGCAACCCCATACCCGTTGAGCCATGCATATACTCCAATTACTGCTGCAGCAATCGGGAGTAGTGGACCAAGACCAGTAAGGAGCCCCACAAGTTGTGCAGATGCAACAGTCCGGAGTGCCCCGAACCCACCTTCTGAAATTCTAGTAGTAATGCTAGTTCCCCGGTCTATGGCATTCTTCACCATATTAAATCCACGGCCTCCCATGGCACCTATAGCGAGGGCTGGTGCCAGTGGTGCCATCATAGCACCCACTGACTTTGACACCACTCCAAGGCCCCCTACGATGCTCTGGGCGATGTCTGTAGACATTATGTTTCCATACATCCCCAGAACATTTCCTATGACTCCGCCAACAATGCCACCATCGGCATAATGTGGGAGGTTGTTCTTGGATATGACCACTTCACCAGGGGTGAGCATCGCAAGCACAGAATCTTTGTTTCCAACACCTGGAACAACGCCACCTTTGTTGTAATATGGAATATCTCCCAGGAATCCTTTTGGAATTGGACGTTTCTTTTCTGGTGGTCTTACACCAGGCCCACCAAATGTCCAATTGACACCCGGAATTATATCATATTTACCAGATTTCCCAGATGCAGGCCCGGTTTCAGGGGCATAAAAATCGGTTTCATATGTTTTCCCCGGCGGAAGCATCCGGGACTGATTCACCATTCTTCCACGATATGCTTCTGCTTGTTCAGTATATGGAACAAGCCCACGCTCTTCATTTAAGTGCAGATTTGAAATTTCATCTGGAATTGGAAATATCCGTTCAAGTGCAGCGGTTAATTTGTCTATTGCAGCAGATGCTTTGTTGATTACTTCCGGAATTCTCCCGAGTGCTTTGAACCACTGGTATGTGTCCCAGATAAGTTTCCCAATAAGGACACCACCAACAATTGCCATTGCGGGAATCTGCCGGATGACATTGCCAATCATTACAAGCCCCTTTACAACTGGTGCAAGGTATGGGATAATCGGCATGAGAAACATGTCTATGATATACCCGAACCCTTTCATCACCGATTCGTGTGCCTTGTTGTATACCTGGGACGTTTGCCCGAATATCCGCATTACGTGTGCTGCAATAAGCCATGATGTTGTAGCACCACGGAGAGACCGGAAATAACTGTTCCGGGCATGGGTTTCCTTATCAAGGAGTTTCCAGTATCCTTTTGGTGCAAGCGACGCCCAATCAGTGGTATCGGTATCTGCCTGGAGAATTCTCTTCCCATATTCTTTCTCTTTCCGTTTCATCTGGAACGGGAGCCCGGTTACAGGAGCACGTTCAACATACTTTCTCCATCCTTTCGGGTGTTCTACTTCACCTAAGAACTTCTCCCGGAACATCTTTTCATAATCAATGTCACCAGATCCACCAGAGCCCCCTGTTGTAGACCCTTTGGTAGAGGTTGGTGTGCCTCCCCCGGTGCTGGTCCCGCCGCCGAGTTTCCGGATACTTGCAAACCAGGACTCAAACCGGTTTAAGGTAGGCTGGCACAAATCTACACCCTTGCATTTTGTCTTTGTTGGCGCTTTCCCTTCATCCGGGATACCAAGTGGGTGTGTGGATGGTACAAACCAGTCTCCATTCTGTGGGGTGCCAGGCGACGCTGATGTGGGGTTAAGTGGGGAACCCGGCAACCCCGGTCCAGGGACAGTGGTAGGTATAAGGGGAGATTTGGAAGTCTTCTTTGCAAAGTATTGCACAGACTCAAACGACTTCCCTGCTTCTTCCAGTATGTTCAATAATGCAATGGCATCATTCCAGAGTGTGGCATCCAGGTTCTTCCCGGTATCAAGGAGCCCCTGGTTAAACCCGATTGGTTTAAGGAACTGGTAGATGCGATTAAACATGTCAATGGTGTTTTTATCGTCCTCTACAGACCCCATTGGAGCATGGGCAAGCATTGCAAGCGACTGGTTATCCCACCCGCTTTGTCCAAGTTCTCCCATGATTCCCCGGATGGTCGGGTGAATTCCGCCCTGTGCTCCATACATCTCATCGAGTCTGGCACTGAATACCGCAAGTCGCGATGGGTTCTTGTCCCAGGTTTCGTCTTCTGTTGCTCCAGAAGTGTCAAACTTCGGGAATATCTTGGATAATGCACGGGAATGCCCAGGGGTGGTCACACCGATCCCCTGTCTATTATACCGCTCGCCTTTCTCTACGTCATAAACGCTTACCTGGCGTTGTGCCATGTCAAACAGCCGCATTGCGGCAGCATCTTCATCTAACCCGCCGCCAGACACGGGGCGTGGTCCAAACTTATCATTATATGCCTGGAGTTTCTTCTGCCACCCTGCAAATCCCTTAGTCAGGTCCATCTCATAGTTCCCAACACTGGTCAAATCCCGGGTGACATTAATGACAAATCCCTTGACAGAATCCTGGAAAAAGTCAGCATATGCTGCAATCTGTTCTGCAAAGTCTGCATCTACTTTGCTGGATGACTTAAAGTCTGCAATGGTTGGTATGAGGTTCCCGACTTCATCCCGGATGAACCCGGCTATGTCAAGTGTCCCGGAATACTTGTCCCGTTCATTGACAAATCGCTGTTCAATCATGGTCGGGACAAACCCGAGTTCATCTGCAAGTTCTACAAACTTGTCTGCAATGGCACGGCCATTCTGGATGATGTCTTCTGCAGAATGATATTTCCCTTTCAGGTCTTTCCCACCTTCAACTTCAGGGAACGGGATATGAGAAGTGTCTATTCCATGCTTCTGACCCATTGCCATAGCCGCATAATAATGTGCAGCACTTCCCACATGTCCATAATACGCACCGCCATTATACGCTTTACCCAGATTCTTAATCTTGGTCACAGACGGCCACACTTCACCAGTCTTCGGGTCAACATAATCATGCTCGTCTGGTTGTGGTTCCCCGGTAACATTCCGGGCATATGTAGCAAGTGGGAGTGTGCCTTCAGCCAAATATCGCAAGGCTTTGTTAGGTATCACATTAAATCCTCCGTTGCCGGACGGGACTAACATTTCGGGTCCGGCTTCACCTACTATTGCCATCTCATTGGATTTAAGTGGACCGCCTTTGGCTAGCATCTTGAACCCTTTGTCGGACATCCCCGCTGGCAGAGCCCCAGGATAATACTTCTCGAATTTTACGTTGCTCTTGTCGCCAAACAAGTTAAGGGCATACTGCCCGGTATGGATGCTTCCCTCTGGGTGTGTGGTGTTTGATGGAACCCAGATGATTCTGCATGGTTTGTCGCCAATCGATGCAGCAAGTTTATTCATCTGTTTCCGCCCGGACGGGGAGAGATACATCTCATCGAAGAACGCTACAATTTCGTCTGAATTGTTAATTACGTCTGCAGTGGTGAAATCTTCCCGGTATTGTTTCCCGGTATTTCTCTTCATCCATTCGACTCTCACCGGGAGTTTGTTTTCAAATGCACCGAGGAAATGGAGTGCGTTTGATGCCTGGTACGCAGCACCAAATTTTACTTTCTCATCAACCGGGGATTGCCCAAGTTCCCCGGATGTAACCATAACATCAGACGCATTATAGTTTTTTGACCAGAACTTGCGCATGAAGGGCTCGTTATCCCAGGACTTTGACCCGACAACACCAACCCGCTTACCACCATCTCCACCACTCTTAATCAGGGTCTCGACTTCTTCTTTGAGTTCTGCTGGAGTGTGCCGGTCGCCATATGGTGCAACAAATTTGGAAACCGCGTGCATTATGGGGTCTCCCCATCCAGCATTCATGTGAATCCCGGGAAGTTCCTTTGCAACATTAAACGGTCTTATTTCATCTGGATTTATTCCAATCTGGCGTTCGTATCTGGACAGATTTGATGTATACCAATCAACAACTTCCTTTACTTTGTCATTTCTTGCTGCTTTGTCACGAATGCACATTACTTTGTCTGCAATGCCAAAAGGAACCCCCGCTTCGTGAAATATCCTACCCTGGTAATCTCCATACCGGTCTACGTATGTATCCCTGGCGTTTTCATAGGCTTCAAGATCATTCAGGTACAAGTCATGGTAATGTCGCTGGAGCCCCATGGTCGCTTCTGCTTTTGTAACAGATGCCACATATGGTTCAATAAGCGATGTTGCATGTTCTACCACGCTCATTGGACCAACATCCATTTTTGCAGGTTTTGGTTTAATCGGATTTACACCGTACTCCAACTCAGATTGAATACTGGAAAAATCAGCGGTTTCAGATGCAAGATAGTCCCCAAGTTTTGAAAGGTATGTGTCATCATCACCAGAAGATTCAATCATCTTTGGAAGGTGTGTCCTGAATTCACTCCCAGACCACTTTGATTTGATGATCGTCTTCTTACCTATACCAGTTATAGGGTAAGACTTTGGAATGGAACCTAGATACTCTGACGAGGCTCTGGTGAGAAGTCGGGGTCTCCTTCTTAACCCACCGCCAGACCGGAGTCCGCCTGATATCTTTACCCGCTTTGTTGCCTGTTTATATGCAGCATCCTGAATGTTTGAAACATGTTCTTTAGTAGTGGATTTCAGGACATCGTAGGGAGTGAGCCCCAGATTAGACAGGGCGGTCTTCATTGTCGGGGTGTTTAATTTCTGCGGGTTCTTATGTAGTGATTCAAGAAATTCCAGCGACTCGATTGTTTTCTGTAGAACTTCTTTCTTGACTACTTCATTGTGAGATTTTGCAGAACTCTTCTGCAATCGTTTCAAATCGTCACTTAACAGATCCTCAACTCGTGGGCGAACAAAACTGGATAGGTTTCCACCAGACCACTTGTCAAAGAGATGGGATACAACAATATCGCGGGCAGCAAGTATCTCTGCATTCGAGATACTTTCAAGTTCCCCCTTTGTAAGGAAAGACCCTAACTTACTCCGGAGGACTTTTGATCCCACACCGGAAAATCTGCCTGTCGCGTTCGTTAAGTAATCGGTGATACCAGTAACTAACCCGGGATTAACACGGCCAAACTCTTTAGCAATTTCTTTTTTTATCTTATCCATCTCACGGGGGTCGAGTAGTCTGCCCCTGCCTTTGGCCTGTGACTGGTAGTGGATGACCCTGGCTGCGTCCTGGTATACGCCGTTTGGGAGTGAGATTACATCGCCGGGATTCGTTGCAATCTCTTTTAACTGTTTGACTATCTTTGCAGTCTCGTTCATTGCAGCAGTGGAAAGGAGCCGGGACGGATCCCCACCTTGGCGGGACGCATTGTATAACACTCCCAGAAGTTTGTTTACATACTGTTTCTGGTCAAGTTCAAGTGCGGAGAACTTCCGCCCGAATACATCGTGTGCTATCTGGTCCCGTGAGGGGGTGTTCCGTGCCATGGTCAATCCTTCTTCTTTTGTGCTGCTGCAATTTCCCGGTTATATTCCTTAATCGATTCACTGATGAAGATGTCCTCGGCCATGTCACAGGGCCATTCCCCGGATGGGGTTCGCCGGAACATCTTGCACTTCATAAAGAGAAACTTACCTTCATCACTTCTTGCGAAAGTCACCAATCTTCTCTTCGTTCTTCTCAATACCCTGGTATATTGCGTTGAACGTTCCCCAGAACATACCAGTGTGGGTATCAAAATATTCCCAGAACCCAGGTGTGTTGAATGGGGAATCAAGACACAGTTTTGCCATAATATCATAGGCATCGTGCTCAACATCTTCGAATTTTAGTTTGTCCTTGTCAGACCGGTTCCGGTTCTTCTCATAGAAATACCGGACCTCACGGGGGAAAGCACAAGCAACCCGCATCGGTTCACCAACAAGGTCGAATATTAGAGCCCGGCCTTTGGCGTTTTCCAGAATCTTCTGGACGGTCTCGTTTCCTTCAAGTTCTTTCAGTTCAAGATCCTTCAATCTTGAAAGCAGGTCTTTCTTTTCTGCCATACACTAGATACATGGCAGTTTTAATAAAAAAGAATTTGGTGGTTTGATAAGGATTGTAAGGGACACATCCTGGGAAGTGCTACCTTGCACCGACTTATATCTTTGCCCAGACATCCTGAGTTGATGCCCGCTTGTATGTCGTAACATACACAGACTTCCCGGTTCCAGACAGGTTACGTGAGATAAACTCGTTCTCTTTCATCTCGTATGGAACGGACTCAAAGTAGACATCAGACGCCACAAGCACCACTTTACGCAGTGCATCGGTCTCAATCATCTCCATTGAGATGTTAAACCGTGCGACCTTATTCTTCCACCTGGCTTCGTTGATGTTGGTTTTATTGACCGCAGAAGCAGGGTCATACCGACCAAGCATAACCCCTTTCAGGATATGGTCAGAGTCCGGGTTCCACATTGCAACTTCAACGCTCACATCGACATTGAGCGAGTGTTTTGCGACTGCAGCTCGGGTAACTCGTTCCATACCATAGAGAGTCACATGTTCAAACTTAGGTGTGATTGAAATCCCTTTCAGTGCTGCAACTTCTACAGTAGCAGTTCCGTTTGCGGTGGTTCCTGTATAGGAAGCAACAGTCATGGTCATTGAGCCATAGTTTGCAAAGAATGCACTACGACCTTCATAAGTATCTGCCATCTTTTGTCACCTCCTTATGTCACACTCACTGAAGCCCCGGTGCCGGTAAGGTTACGGGAAATGAATTCATTTTCTTTCATTTCATATGGAACAGACTCAAAATACACGTCTTCTGCTTTCAGTGTAACAGTCTTTTCTCCATCAGTATCCAGCATCGCCATAGTGATATTAAACCGGGCCACTTTGTTTTTCCATTCTGAGTTGTTGATGAGGTCTTCAGTAATATCGCTGTCGTCTTCGTGACCAAGCAGAACTCCCTGGAGAATGATATCAGACTCCGGATCCCACATGGCGACTTCAATTGACACATCAACCGCAAGAGAATGTTTTGCAACCGCCGCCCTGGTTACACGCTCCATACCAAATAAAGTCACATGCTCGAATTTCGGGGTAATCGAAATCCCTTTTAATGCTGCAACTTTGACTTCTGTGCTGTCGGCGCCAGTATCGTCGGCAATCACCAGAGTCATTTCACCGTAGTTCGCGAAGAAAGCTCTACGGTCATTGTATACATCTGCCATAGTTGATCAACCTAGCAATTAAAACCAGGCAACCAACGAATAAAAATTTAAGTGAATTTTACAGGATTGCAGTCACCTGCAACTGTAAACTCCACCACAAAATAATATAGTTTGTACTTGAGATGTGCCAGCCAATACGGGGGGTCATTGCCTGTATCCCACCAGGCAATGCATACACTGCCTTGTCCTGCATTAGGATGTCCCAGTAGTTCCAGGCCCAGTTCCGGACATCCGTAACCGGGGTTCTTACATCGAGATACTTGTAATACGCCATAACGGTTATCGGGTATACCCCCTTTGCAAGCGGGTCGCCGATATATGGCTTTGCATTGTATAACTTGTCTTCATCTGCTTTGTAGAGTGCAGACGACCTCGGTGCTGCAATAAACAGCGGGAGAATGTAGAAACACGGGAACTCTTCGTCTTCTCCCACAATCGCAGGGTCTTCCCACCACTCTTTGATATATGCGATGTCTCCAATCAGGTTCGAGTGATCTATCACTAACTGTTCAAGACCAGTCACGATTTTACTAAAGTTGGCTGCAGAACGAAATGTATGGGAACCATGGGGAGAAGATGGAGAAGCAACAACAATCCCAGAATATGGGGTATATGCCGGTTCGCGCGGAAGTGCCATCTTTAAACCCCTTGTGAAAGCATAAGGCGCCTATATTTGTTTAACTCCCGACAAATGTCTTCCGGGATGTAATACACGT
>JBAZDQ010000057.1:7552-8721 GCA_041654355.1 Bacteroidales bacterium | reverse complement strand
AAGGAGGAATAACCCCATGATAACAAGGATTGCACCAACGCTCGCGCCGGAACGCAGCATGGAAAGCCATCTCCGGATCTTCCGCCTCACCCTCCGCTCCGACCGCCCGATCCACGGGACGGCAGCGGGCGTCCGGGGGTTTTTTGGCACCCAGTTCCCGGAGGAAGTGCTGCTGCACCAGCACCCCCCCGGCGCGGACCGCACCCTTTACCAGTACCCGAAAGTCCAGTACTGCGTACTCGACGGTGCCGTCCACGTCATCGGGATCGCGGAGGGGGCCCTCGCCCTCGGCAGGGTGTACGACCGGTTCGAGACGATCCGCCTCGGCACCACCGTCTACCCGGTGACGGATCGGGAGGGGGAGATCCTGACCGAGCCCTTCGGGCTCACGGCGACCCCGAGCACCTACCGGTTCCTCACCCCCTGGGTACCCCTCAGCCCGAAGAACCACCCCCGGTTCGCAGCAGCCCGCTCCCGGGAGGAGCAGACGGCGTTCCTCGAACGGATCCTGGTCGGCAACCTGATCTCCATGTCCAAGTCCCTGCGGTATGAGGTGCCGGATCGGATCGTCGCCTCCCTGCAGGACTGGCACCAGACGGAGGTCGAAGTGAAGGGGACGCAGGTGGTCGGGGTCACGGGAACGGTCACGGTGAACTTCGCGGTTCCGGACGGCCTCGGCCTGGGGCGGTCGGTCTCCCGGGGGAACGGGGTCATGATCAGGGGCCGCCAAGGTGAGAATGTTGCATGTGCAGATCGTTGCCGGGGGCATCTTTATGACGGAGGGAGGTGAATAGATACAGAGTCCAATAATTCTGCAGGAAGAATGAGTCCCCTAAAAACGGGGCAAATCCTGATGAGTATTGGGGGGTTGGCGCAAAATCCGGCAGGGTTGCCGGGCGACTTCCACTAGAACAAGGATTCCAACTACATCTGTGCTGCAAAAGACCTGGGTGCGGACCTCTGTTGCCGGGCGACTTCCACCAGAACAAGGATTCCAACACCGTCCCTTGTTGGTAATGTGGGAGGGAATTAGGTTGCAGAGCGACTTCCAACAGAACAAGGATTCCAACAAGGTGGATGTGCCCGGTCTCAAAACGATCAAGGGTTGCAGAGTGACTTCCAACAGAACAAGGATCCCAACCACGGGGATCCGGTGGCCCCCCCGGTTC
>JBAZDQ010000057.1:0-7542 GCA_041654355.1 Bacteroidales bacterium | reverse complement strand
TAAAGACCCCAAACCCCCTCTTTCGCTCGGGCCCCCGTTGCCCGCCCCGCTCAGATCGAAAACCTATTATACCTTGCCCCGTAATACCCCCGGCATGGTAACCTTCTCCCCGCAAACCGTCGCCACCGGCTCCCTCGCACTTCTCCTCGTCGGGCTCGGCGCCCTTGGCCTGATCTCCGTCGTACTCCCCTCAGCCGACCTGCTCCTCGGGCTCGCCGTCCTCATCGCTGGCCTCGGCGCCATCGGCCTCCTCTTCGCCTACTACTACGCCACCGTCCTCGTCTGGGACGCCGGGAACCGGGCGGGGGCGGTCGCGCTCCTGGCCGGGCCGGTGGTGCTGGCGCAAGTTCTTGCCAGCATCAGTGCCGGCACACTCCCGCTGGGAGAAGACTTCGCGTACCAGCTCGGGTACCAGTTCGGGGTAAGGAGCCTCATCCCCCCGGCCATTGGGGCTGTGGTCGTTCTGTACGTCGGATCGTTCGTCCGGCGGCTTCTCCCCCCACGGATCCCGGCTCCCTCTGACGCGGACCCTGCCGCCCCCCCGAGTTCTCTGGTTCTGGGGGTGGGGGCGCTCCTCCTCACCGGAGTATTGTGGGTCGGAGCCCTCCCCCCCGTATAATCCAATCCTTATTTCACCTTTTTGTTGACGCCAACAATATGGTCCCCGCCCTTCCATAGGCAACCCCTATTTACCCCCACTCCCAAACCCTCCACCATCCAGTAAAATGTGGGGTAAAATGGGGATCAATAGTGCGTTTTCGTCGTGGCTCAGCGGGGCCCAATCAACCGTATCGTCCGGCATCCAGGCCGCGAATGCCCTCAGAGCGGCCCTCCAGCAGCAGACGATGACCGCTCTCACCGTGGCACAGCGGACGGCTCTTCAGCCGTTCCAACAGCAGACGCAATCCACGTCACGGCGGGGACCAACCCAGGCCCCTTACACCGCGAGAACCACCACCTCGGTCGATCTCATCGGGGATGCGACCCGCACCATCCAGGGCGGGGTCAGGGGGGCGCAGCAGGCGGCGCAGCAGATCGTCCGGGCCCATGCGCCGATCGTGCAGGGCGTCCAGCGGGACGCCTCCCGTGCCATCCGTGCCGCCCCGGCGGCCATCCAGAGCGCCCCCCGGTCAGTGCAGCAGGCCGCCCAGCAAATCTCCCGTGCTCACGCCCCGATCATGCAGGGTGTCCGGCGAGACGCCTCCCGCGCCATCCGTGCCGCCCCGGCGGCCATCCAGAGCGCCCCCCGGTCAGTGCAGCAGGCTGCCCAGCAAATCTCCCGTGCCCACGCCCCGATCATGCAGGGTGTCCGGCGGGACGCCTCCCGCGCCATCCGTGCCGCCCCGGCGGCCATTCAGGGAGGGGCCCGGCAGATCTCCGCGGCTCACGCGCCGATCATTCAAGGTATCCAGCGGGACGCGAGTAACGTGATCCGATCCGTAGGAAGAGCGGGGGCCCCGCAGCAGGCCGCCCCCCGGGTCGTCGGGACCCCCTCCCCGGCGCAGCAGACCCGTGGCCCCGGTGGAGGGGTCGGGGGCCGATCCTTCGCCCCGCAGCAGGTCCCCGGCCGGTCAGTCCCGGGCGTTCACTCCCCGACGTCCCGATCCCCTACCCCCCCCCTTCAAACGTACCAGAACGACCTGAACCAGTATTACCGGGACCTCTCTTCGTTCAACGCTGCGAACGCGACCTACGCCCAGGCGCTCAACGACTACACAAAGAACCCCCTTGCCCGCACCTATGAACAGAAGGCGGCGGCCTACCAGTCGCAACTCTCCGCCCACGAGCGAGCCGTCGCCCGCGGGCAGGGTCGGCAGGAGACAGCTACCCGGCTCAATTCGATGCACCAAGAACTCGAGCGGATCCGGGGATCGCTGGAGTCACAGTACCAGACAGTGAAGTCTCAGGAACAGTCCCTCCAGCGAACCCACTCGTCCCTCCAGCAACAGGAGCAGAACCTGACCCGGCAGGAATCGTCTCTCCAGCCCGCCTTCGCGGCTCAGGCGAAAGGAGCGGTGGCCCCCACGCAGGCCCCCGCCGGGATCGCCGCGGTCGGCAGTTTCCTCGCCGGGATCCCGGACGCGATCAGCCACGACGCCCGCCTCACCCCGGACGCGCAACGGTGGTATGATGCCCGTTCGGCCCTGGTCACAGAGGCCGAATCGAAAGGCTGGATCGACAAGACGACGAACGTCGTCAACCAGCCCAACACAGCCGAAGGGCGGCTCTGGGTACAGCGGTTCAACGCACTCCAGAGCGATGCCGGGAAATACGTCCGGGACGGGGCGTTCACCGGTGCAGCGATCAGTATGGGGGCTTTCCAGCAGGCGGGTTCGTTCTACGAGACCCAGCAGGAGGGGGCCGCGAAAGTGGTTCAGTCCTACCTCCCCGAAGTTACCCCCGCGCAGGAGAAGCAGTTCCTTACCTTCATGGAACACCCTGCAGTCGTTGCGGGGTTCCAAGTTACCAACCCGGGAATGGGGATGTCTACTAGGATCCCCCTCCCCCAGGGTGGCGAATATAACCCTGGCAAGATGTTCCGGGAATTTGCCGCCGGAGAGGCCCTCGGCACCATCAAAGGCGTCCGGGAACGGCCCTTCGACGAGGCCGCGCTCACTGTGGCGACCATGGCTCTGCCCGAACTAATCCGCCCGGCCAAGGCGGTCGGCAAAGCCATCGGGGCCGACCGAGCCCTTGCCGCGGGATCTAAATTCCTCACGGCGACAGGTGAGCGGATCGGCACAAGCATCCCGTTCAGGGCCGCAAAGTCCGTCCTCCCCAGCGTCCGGCCGGTCGCGTTCACGACCCAACTTTTTGAGGTCGGGCCTTCGGGGCCGGCAAGGGTCGTCCACAGTGGCGACAGTGACCTCGTGGACTACACCCAGGGATGGGCAACCCAGTACCGGGGGGTTTCGTTGAACCTCCCCTCCCGCGACCCCTTCAAGGGCACCGTCCCGCTCGTGGGGAAGTACACCACCCAGAAGACGACCGTGCAGGGGGCCACCTTGCTGGAGAACGGCCGGGTCGTCGGAGGCAAGTCTGTCACCGCCCCCAGCGCCAGCATATACCAGATCCTCGGGGTTCCTCTTACCTCTCCGGCCAAAGCCGCCCGGTTCATCCCGAAAAAGTACCAGCCCGCGACGGCTACCGAGCTGGCGCACCTCGACCCCCTGGCGAAGATGACCTTCTCCCGCGAGAAGCAGGGACTATACGAGTCCGCAAAGCGGATGCAGCAGCGCCTGACGACCTGGAACCCCGACCCCGTCCGAACCCCGGACTTCACCGGGATCGCCAGCATCCCCGGCCAGTCCACGGAGCGACTGGCACGGTATGTCAGTCACCGTCCAGAGATCAAGGTGGCGGGGAGTTACGCCTCCTACCTGCAGACGCCCTATGCTCGCCCGGCAGGCGACGTGGACCTGATCACGGGGGGGCGATCCAAAGCGGCGGCCCGCAACGTCCGGCAGGTGCTCGGCCGGGACCTGGACCGACCCAGCATAGACCCGCTGGTCATCCCCGGCCACCCGGAAGCCGACGCTGTCCGGGTGATGGCAAACATCCCCGGCGAAGGTCGGGACGTCGCCGTGGACGTTCACTCCCTCTGGTCCGAACGCGGGAAGACCAGCCCCTTCAGCCGAGCATATCCCCCCCGGGAGATCCCGACCGAGGCCGGGGGCACCATCAAGGTGCAGCACCCCGCCGAGCAGTTCGGCCGGAAAGCCTCGACGGTGATCCTGCACACGGACGCCGGGCTCGCCCCCACCCATAAGCGGGTGGGGAAAGACGTTGCCGACACGATCCTCCTCGGTCGGTCATACGTCGATGATATGCTCCGCCGTGCCGAAGGGGCGACCGATCCGCTTGCCCGAGCCTATTACCTGCGGGAAGCCCGGCTCGCCAAGGCCGACATGGATCTCTGGGAACAGTTCGGGGCGACGGTCGAAGAGGCCGCCCCCTATCTCCAGAAAGGCGAAGCGGCGGCAAAAGAGGTTCTGCCCGCCCTGAAACCAAAGGCGACCGGGGTTCGGGACCTGATCACGGACGCAAGAGCGTCGCTGAAGGTGCCCTCTCCCGCCCCCGTCAGGGGCCGGGGGGCGGGCAAAGGCGCCGGAACCCCTGCAGGGGAGATCGGCACCCGGCTCATGACCATGGACGAACTCCTCTTCGGTCGGAAGATCACCCGCGAGGAGGCCGTCGCGGGGGTTCTATCGGCCCCGCTCGGCATCGATGCCGGACGGAAGGTGCTCGCCTCCACTGACGAAGAGGGGCGGTATACCCCCTTCTCGATCGGGAAAGGTGTCGGGCAGGCGGTGGAAGAGGATCTCTTCCCGGCGTGGGTCGGGATCAAGGCATACCCCTATATCAAACGGCTCGGCGGCCGGGTCGTGCCCGCGATCCCCTCGCTTGAAACTGCATACACCCCTTCCGGGGCAAAAGTCGTTTCGCTCGGCGTCAAGTCCCGGTACGGTTGGGGTGAAGGCGGAATCACCGGCGGGGAGGGCTACACCACGTTCCGCCCCCTTCTCACCTCAGCAAAGGTCCCGACCCCCGAGGCGCTCGCCGTGATAAAGGCCCGGGCCGCCCCTGCTCCTAAGTCCAAGACCCCCATAGGCCAGAGTGAGGTTCCCCCCAAACCCCTCCTCGCCCGGGTGAAGGGTGCCGTCACTCCCAAGACAACCCACAGAGTCTCTGTCGGTGAGGTGCCGACCCTGACCCTGGACGAGATCCTCGGCGGGGTCGTCTATGAGTCCCCAAAAACTGCGCTGGAGGCCCGGGTGGTGTCGCAGGCGTTCCTCGGGGAAGGGCTGCCGCAGGAAGCCGCCAAGATCCTTCAGGGGCGGGCGGTGCGGGGCTACACCATGCGGAGCAAGGTCGCGATCAGAGAGATCAAACCGGTAGTTACGGCGGTGGTCACGGAGCACGGGATCCCGAACCCGAAGAAGGTTGCCGAGACCATCATCTCTACCTTGAAAAAGACCGAGACCGACCTCTACGGCTCGACCATCCAGCTTGCCGGCGGCAGAACCGTCCCCGGAGAACCGGGCCTTACCCGGGTCCCCCGCGACTTCGATGTCATGACCGACTCCGTAGAGGAGTTTGTCGAGACGATGGTGGAGAAGATCAACAAGGCGGCTGGCAGAAAGGTTGTTCAGGCCAGTGCCGACAAAACCTCGATTGAGGTCTCCAAGACTCAGGAGAAGTTCTTCGATGTCCACGGGAGAAACGACCCGAACGAAGAGAACATCATCGATGCCGCGGGACAGATCATCTACGGTCTCCGTACCGAACGCCCCGTGAAGTCCGTCGAAGGAGTAACGACGACCTCTTACAGCGAGCAGATGACCCGCAAACTCTCCGGTGCGATCTCAAACGTCAACCCGAAGTCCACGGAGCTGGTCTCGCCGTCCATGAAGGTCGAAGGGCACATCCTGCCGATCAAAGAGGGGCGGATCAAGGATATTCAGGATACCTATGTCGGTGAGATGGCAAACATCGAGGCGCTCCGGCTCCGGGGCAGCACCGCGAAGGCCAACGCCGCGGCGAAGCACCTGGAGATCTGGCTGGATGCCTGGGGGAACCCCGTCGCGAGCGCAGTCCGGGAAGCCTATAGCGCAGCAAAAAGCGGGTTGAAGGTGCCGCTCCTCCTGGCCCGCGAGCCCGCCCGGGTTCCCATTCAGGAACCCCTCGGTGGAGGGAACTGGCTCTCTGGGGCGTTGAATCTGAGTCCGCCCCCCCTTCGGGGGATGTCCCCAGCTGGAGGCCCCCAGGTCAGACCCCCCACCCCCCAGGCCCTCTCCCCCTCCCTGAGCGGGGCATCTGTGGGGAGCCCGGCTCTCCCCGAGGTGCGGCCCGGCCCCCGATCCCTGAATCTCCTGGAGTTCTCCCCGTCTCCGAGAGGTGCCCGATCCCCCCGTGCCCTCGCCCCTGTGTCGCCTTCAACGGCGGCCTCCCGGAGCCGTTCGGCATGGAGCCCCTCGCGGGGGTCGGCATCGGCTAGCAGCAGAAGCCCTTCGCCTTCCCCGTCCCCCTCGCCGAGCATAAGCCCCTACTCGCGGATCTCCCCCTCTCTAGTCCTCTCGCCGAGCCCTTCGCCCTCTCCGTCCCCGTCTCCGTCTCCCTCGCCGAGTCCGAGTCTGAGCCCGAGCCCCTCCCCTTCCCCGAGCCCCTCCCCCAGTCCCTCCCCTTCCCCGAGCCCTTCGCCGTCTCCGTCTCCGTCTCCCTCGCCGAGTCCGAGTCTGAGCCCGAGCCCCTCCCCTTCCCCGAGCCCCTCCCCCTCGCGGGGGAAGGAACGTACCTCTGTCGCAAAGCGGAAGAAGCAAGAGAAGATCCGTCCCCACTGGGAACTCGGCCCGGCCCCCGGCCTCGAGGAGATGTCCCTGCTGACCTTCGGCGCCCCGTCTGTGGGCGTCGGCGGCGCCCCCGCCCCCGCTCCGGCCCGGGCGAGCCCGGGGAGCCCCGGCTCGCTCCTCTCGTTCGGCCCCCCGTCCGTCGCCGTCGCGGGCCTCGCCCCCCTGAAGCGGCCTGCACATGCAGCCCGGCCCGCCACCAAAGGTATTCTTAATGACGAACCTCGGATAAACCTCTCTCCCGGAGAAAAGACCTCCCATGCCCGAAAAACCCAGCGAAGCCGAGATCCAGCGGCTGGCCGCGACCCAGCCGGGGATGTTCGGGCGGGCAAGAACCCTGCTCACCGCGTACCGTCGCGGCGAGATGTCCGCACGAGACGTTAGTTTTCAGTTGACCGAGATCAAACTCCAGGCCGACGAGAACCTCGCGACCCTGAAAAAACTCCATATCTTCGGCGCGAGGGGACCCCCGGTTTCAACCGAGGGAGGAATCGCGCCGTTTCACCCCCACTAATCCGGCACCTATTTAACTCTTTAGTGGCAATAGAATTGAGATGCTTGTCCAGAAGACGTTGCATGTGGTCATTGAACCTGATCAAGACCTCCGGGAGACGCTCGATGCGTTTACCTACGTCTGCAATCAGATTTCTCCCACGGCATACAATTCCGGCAAGCCTCTCAATGCTCTTCGTCTGCACAAGGCCGAATACCACGCGGTCAAAGGCGTCCTTTCGAGTCAGCTCACCTGCACCGCGATCCGGCTCACCGCCGGGGCGTATGTGACGGCTCGGAAGAACGGGCATGAGATCACCCGCCCGTTCCGTTGGAAGGCCCCATACGCTCTCTTCCTCATCGGGACGAGGGGGCGCGACGCCCAGTTCAAACCTGACGGAACGCTGTCGATATGGACTGTCGGCGGGAGGAAACGTCTCAGGTACCACATCCCCGAGGTGTTCCAAGACACGTTCTCCAACGTCACAACCCTCGACAGTGTCGTTGTTGTTCCCAACGGGGACACCTTCATCGGGCATGTTTGTGTGACTCTCGATGTCCCGGATGCTCCGGGGGTCGTCCCGGTGGGGGTCGATCTCAACGAGACGAATGCGATCGTTGCCGTAGACGCGGACGGGAGAACTCTGTTCATCACCGGACTGCACCGAAGAGTACTCAACACCAGAACGCGCAAGACGAACGC
>JBAZDQ010000056.1:0-8771 GCA_041654355.1 Bacteroidales bacterium | reverse complement strand
TGCAAACGGGAGGCCGATGCAATCAAGGGCTAAAAATTAAAAAAAATGCCTATTCCGCAAAATGTTTCTGGGTATATTCCGTCTCCGTTGTCTGTTCACGACATTCCGCTTTCTGCGGCAGCGCCTTCGATTGTGCGCTACCCCAAAGAGCTTCTATGTCCTTTCGATTTGAAAGTGAAGGACCAGGGCCAGACTCCGCACTGTGTCGGTTACGCTTCGGCGCTCATTAAGGAATTTAATGAGTTGAAGGAACGCGATCCGCAGACCTTCGACGGCGACTGGCTGTATTCGGAATGCAAAAAGATCGATGGGATTCCTCAGGTTGAGGGAACCTACTACCGTTCCGCGCTTTCCGTACTGAAAAACAAAGGAGTTGTTCCCGTAGGCAAGATTGACCCGAGCCCGTATAAGATTGGCGCCTATGCCAATGTTGATGACGCGAGCTTTGAGAACCTGAAAAAGACGATCTTCCTTTATGGGATCGCCTTGGCAGGCTTCTTGGGTTGTAACTCTTCCTGGCAGGGTCCAATCATCAAGCCAATCACTCCCGGAGAAAAAATCTGGGGGCATGCGGTTTCATTGATTGGATATAATGAGAAATATCTCATCGGCCAGAATAGCTGGGGTGAGGATTGGGGGGAGAAGGGTTTGTTTTATATCCCTAAAGAATATTTGGGGAACCTTCAGGAGGCCTGGACGATCTTAGTTGATCTTCCCAACGTTTCTTCCGGAGCCACGGGTTGGGTTGCCAGCCAGTATCTGCTTGATCCGGCCGGAGGTTCGAACGGAACCAAGACGGTCGCTAACTTGAATTTGCGCGAACATCCATCTCTTTCGGCAAAAGTAATCAAGGTGTTACCTAAAGGAACCAATGTGATGGTCAGTGGAGAGGAAATCGCTGATGGATACAAATGGTGCAACGTATTGGTTGTGTAACAAAAAACTCCCTCACAATTAGGACCAGACAATTATTTACCTACCGCCCCGGATTAATCTTGGGGCGGTTTGCAATACTGAGCAGGAAACGCTTGGGGTGCCACATAAAGTGGCGCCTTTTTGAAATCGATACCCATCGATTCCAGCTGCTCGCGGGTGTTATAGAAAATTTCGAAGATTGCTTCGGGAGTCGCCAATGCCTTGAATTCGACGGTAGTGACATCGCTTTTCTTTGTGTCTCCCCATCCGGTCCCCAGAGATCTGGTAACGGGGGCGTTAGACATCGAGCAATAATTCACTGAATTTGTTGGCATTGCGCTTGCCTTCATTGAACACTGGCCTCCACCTGTGAAATTCCACAATGGAGTGGTGCCTTGCGCAGTGCTGAAATACGGAGTTTGGTAATCGGCGACAGTGATTGATCCTCCACAGTAATATGGAATCGGTTCAATCTTTTCGTCGAATACCGCGACACCGATGACTCCGAGATTGCCTCCTTTGTCTATGCGATGAGCGTATGCCCGATCGGGAGATGAGAAGTAGAACTCGGCGACTTCATTGGTGTTTTTGCGCCAACCATCGATAGTGACGGTTCCGTATCCATCAACGATATATCCGCTGGATTTGTAGCTGGCCAGTTCTCCATCGATGATGGACAGGCCATCGATCGTGGGAATGAACAGTTTCTTGCTCCAGGTGTTGTTGTGGAAACGGAGAGAGAACTTGGTACCTTCGCGGCCTTCAATAAAAATCTTCCCATCATGGGAGTATTCCTTGGCCGGTTTACCGTTGACTAAAACTTCAACTTCATAAGATGATTTTTTCATGTTTTTCGAGTAGGGCCTTCATGCGCTCGCGACGAGCGACTTCAATGCCCAAATTAGCGTCTGGTCCTAATTGTGAGAGAGCTGTTATAATATTATCATAAGTCCTTATACTTGACAAACCGAAAGAAAAGAATATAATGGAAATATGAACGATTCAACCCTCGGACCATCAAAAATAATCCCTCTTGACTACAGTCAGGTCAATGAGTTCTTGCATTGCAAGGACTGTCTTGAAAAATTTATTGGGAGTAAACTATATGATGAGATGTCTCCTCAGGATTATGGAAATTATGAGTTTGGAACTTGTAATTACGTTTATCCGGACGGGGAAGAGGCCGAGATCGTCGCCATTTGGTGTAAGCGCTGTCACAAGTGTGTTTGGGACAGTCGGCACCTGATGACGAGAATGTAGTGGTATTTACAGTTGTGGCGTGGCTGAAAAGCCCCTGTGGTAGGGTGGCAAGGCATGCGTGAAAGGCAATAGGGCCAAGTAGCGTAGTATACGGAATGACTTACATCGAACTATACCAAGAAGTGACACCAAATAAACTGAATGTGTCAGTATCTAAAAAGGGGTTATTTCCAATCTCGAGACTGGCGATAATCCACGATACTTTGAGCAACTATCCCTCTCTGTAGGGGAGCTCCACCGCATCGAGATGGGTCTCGGTGAGTGCAAAAATAAAAGCTGTTACGGGGACGTATGTGCGAGTAAAAAGTAATCTCGCCGCCACAACTGTGAATATCAACTAAAATGCCGAACCAAGCTCCGATAAAGTTACAAAAATTAAAGACAACCGGTGTTTTGGATGAGGAGAGGTTCTACCGATTGCTATCAGAGCAGTGCAATTACATATCCAAGGAGGATGTGAAGTTGTTTTACATGGGTTTAGTTCGTCTTGCAACTCAAGAAATTCGTAAAAACGGGATTGTGATTTTTCCACATCTCGGATATTTTGCATTATTGAAGCAAGCGGACAGAGTTGCCCTCTTTGGAAAGTCTCAGGTGTTTTCAACTGGTAAATATGTGCTGAAATTCTACGCCCAAGAGAAGTGGAGGCGTTATTTCTCTAAATTCGTGGAGAAAAGAACTGGAACTGAACCCATTGACCCTCGAGAACATCTTTTGCACGAGAAACTATAGTTTATTGGGACGATGGTATGCTGTTGGTATGGCTAGTAATACTAATATCCCTGATTTAAACGCACAAATTAAAGAATTTAAGGCTCAAGCCGAAGGGTTTAAGTCTAAATTGCGTTCTTCACCGACCGCAATGGGCGGATCGTCACTTCCGAGTCCTTCAGATGTATCAAATCAACGAGAATTGGAGCGCTTGCAAAAAAGCGTACAGGCGCTGACGGATGAAAAGAAAAAAGCTCAATGGTATCCGGATAACACTACCTCCACTGAGGAAGGCGCTGTCGATCCTGGGCTTATCGGTCGTGGATTGGACTACCTTAGCCGTCCAGTCAGGGGAGTCGTAGGAGCTGTTAAACATTTCACCGGTCAAGGAACCGGTACTTTGGCGCAGGACATGGCAGATAACATGTTGCGTGACAAGGAATACTTTGGAGATGTTCTTGGAAAGACTGGGATTCCTAAAGGGATAGCGGCCCCATTGGGGTTTGTTCTCGACATTGGATTGGACCCGGTTAATTGGATTGGAGTTGGTGAAGCGGCGCTCGTTCCGCGTATTGTCGGAGGCGCTGTTCGTGGAGTTAAGGCGGGTAACGTTGTTAAGGGGGTAGCAACCGCGACCAAGTCTGGAGTTTTGGAAAAAGCAGTTTCAGTGGGAAAATATACTCCTGGATTTGGAACATTTTGGGGAGGAAAAGGAACCAAGGCGTTTCAATCTCTTGGGAAAAAATCTTTAGCTGCAACCGATGAGTATGAGGCGTTTACAGGTAATACCGCGGAGAGATTAGTGCAACAACGTGGTTTTGGCATCGGTGATCATCGGACGACGATATCTTCAGTCCTTGGTAAAGTTGCTGAGGCAATTCCCGGAGGAGAAAAAGTTCTTTCTCATTTTACATACGATCCTGTGGACTGGGTGAGACAGACAGTAAATTTGGATAAAGTTAAGAAGGCATTTGGAACTGCGGGAATCGAGGATGTCCAGGGGGCGCTTAACGCCCATTTGCGGGGAGAATCAATCGAGCCGTTTTTGAAACAGGCGGGAGATCAGGCTAGTGAGATCTTGAAAGCAACCCCGGCCGGAAGTGACGATATTGTCAAAGGAATGACCGAGGAAAGGGGAATGGTTATTGATTTTGATAAACCAATGTCGGCGGCGGCAAAGAAAGACATTACCCTCGCTTTGGACAAATTGCCGGCGGGCATTGCGGAAAGATTGACTCAGGCTGCTCCTGAAGTCGTAAAGCGGGTTGATGATGCTGCAGAGATTATAAAGAATCCTTCTATCGGCGTGACCGGAGACTCTTTAACCAATGGGCTTCGGCTCTTGGGTGAAGGAGAGGTGTCCAATAATCTCTTGCTACAAGAGGTGGCGGACATTATAAACTCGGGCGCAATGGGAGAAACCGGAGTTAAATGGTTTGACGACATGGGCCGTAATTTTAAAAACTTTGGAGCGAAAGTCGGAGAAAATGGAGAACGGATAGCGGGAATTGGAGAAAAAGTAACCAAATATTACGATCAATATATGGGATTATTCCGTGCCTCTAAAGTCGGAGCTTCTCTGACTGGCTGGACTAATTCGATCTTCGGCAATGCGCTCATGAATCATTTGGGCATCGGTGATATCGGTCCTGAGTATTTCGCTCGTTATAAACAGGTGTGGGATGCTTATCATGGAAAATCCGGATCGGCGGCTTTGTTGCAAAGTGTTTTGATGGATGCCGACGTCGCTGATGAGGTGCGCATGGGTCTGTCAGTAATGCCGACTGCGGCGGCCTCAACGTTTGGAGGAGAAATAAACCAGTTTATTTATGCAAAGCAGGTGGCCGATCGTTTGTTGAAAAATGTTGTGAGTGAAGCAGGCCGGGTGAATAAGTTCGACACTACCGGGATGGAGATAGATAAGATGGCGCCCTACATGGATGCGGCCTTGGATGACCTTAAGAACTTCGGTGCTTCGATTCCGAAAGGAGTGAACGCCGGTATTCGTGCCGGTACGACCCGGGTTAAGAAGCTGATTGAAGAGGATAAAAATCTGACCCGCGTGGAGGCTGGAAGTGATATGGTTTCTCAGGATTTGTTCGATCTTCCTGAAACTCGGAAGATGTTTGACCATATCGCGGAGAAGGCCAAGGCAGATCCTAAAAATCCTGCGTGGAAGTTATTGGACATCACCTTCAATAAAATGACGAACCAGTATGCGACTTTCGATCAGGTGTCAAAAATGACTACTTTTGTTCGGTCAGTCGCGGACGGTTATTCGATGCCTCAGTTGATGAAGGCTCGTCATTTGATTGAGATTAATCCGGAAGATATCGTGAGCAAGGTGGCGACTAACGGCCAGTATCGTTATCGTTTGAGCGCCCGCAAGGGAGTAGAACTGGCGAACGCTCTTTATATGAATTATGCGGCGATGCCATCTGCAGTGCGAGTTTTACGGAACATGCCGTTACTCGGTTCGCCTTTTGCAGCATTTATGTACGGCATGGCGTTAAAAACCGGACAAACGGTGGTTTACAATCCGGGCGCCTTCAATGAGGTGAGTTTTGCCATGAGCGAATTTGGGGGAACTAAAACTCCGCTGGAGAAGGAGGCGCTTAACAATAAAAATGGCTTTTATTCTTATTTGAATGCTCCGGGTATGTTTCGGGTTCCATTTTTCGATCAGAATCCGGTATATATTAACCTGGCGAATGCGATTCCATATTATTCAATGAATATGTTTAATCCATCCCAGCAGAAATATAATAGTGATGCCCTCCCGGAAAAATTAATAAGTGCTGTGAATCAATCACCATTTGTTAAAGACCCTCTTGGCGGAATATTATTCAACAATATAATTCAACCTGCAATTTTGAGTGAAGGGATTGCTCCTCAAGGTCAATTTGGACAACCTTTATATCCTTCGGATGCAAACTTCCTGACAAAGATGGGGTATACTGCTCGCGACATTGGAGAGACGGTTGTTCCCGGAGTATTGTCGATGGCGGGTGGTATCGGAGGAGTAGTCGCTCCCGGGGCTACGGAGGCAGTTCCGTTGTATCGTTATCGCAATATTGCGAATGCGGTTCAAGGGAAGAACGCTCAAGGCATCACCGGGAAAGAAGGTAAATTGAGTCGGACAGTCAGAGGATATGGCGCCGCTCTTGGTGTGCCGATCCAAACGCCTATAAACACAACCTATAATAACTCTAATCAATAAAAAATATGAACTCAGAAATATTTCCAACACAAAACCAATCTCAGATGGGGGTAGAATCTATGCAGCCAGCTCCTGAATCTATGCAGACAGGACAACCTGCCGGTGCAGAGCAACCGATCACTGAACAGCAAAAGCAAGAACTTATGAAGATGCTCAGCGCCGTTCAGGAAAAGTTAAGCAAATTGAACGCAAATCGTTTTGCCGGAAGTGGAAAATTAGATGAAGCAAAACAAAAATTATTGCAGGAAATATTCCAAAAACTCCAGATGGCAGGGGTTGATCTTACTGATCAACAATCAGTTGCGGACTTTATTGAACGGTTGCGTCAACGGAGTCCTGAACTGGCTCAATTATTTGAAGAAGCTATGAATATGCTTTTAGGGCAAGGAGGTCAGGAAGTGCCTCAATCCCCAACAATCGATAATCCATTTGAAAGTCTCACGGGAGGTGGAGGAACTAGTGGCGGGGGGCAAGTTCAGTCGCCGTCTGATCCTACCACTAGCCCAATGGACCCGACACAAAGCCCCGCAGGGATTCCAGAGCAACCTTTTCCGGGACAGCAATAATAAAAATCTAATTATGAAATCAAAATATGAAGCATTACAAAAAGACGTATGAAGACGTCTATCATGCAGAGGTAGACGATGTCAGGTTGGCTCGCATGGGATCACTGCTGGGCTCTCCGGAAAAACTGGCGGAGAAGTTCCGTGCGTTTTATAAGGACTTTCACGAGTCCTTCTTTGGGTATGTGGTCAAGCAGGTTTGGCTTGAACAGCATTTTTCCTACAACGGGGTGCGTCGTTCGCGTCGGTCCCAAAATGGATATGTGGGGGATTGGGCCTTCAGTTATTTTATGAAAATGATTGTTGGGTATAGTCAGAAGCCGCTTACGGTTAATTTTTTGTTTACCGCGATTGCCACTTACCTTAAGGACTTCTTTCCGGATTTTTTGAACCATGACCCGTTCGCGGAGCCGGAATATTTTAAATTTCCTTACGAGAACATCACCTTAGATCATCTTTTTTTTGTCTACATGGTGGACAATCGGTTAGAGTTATTAGAGGAGGCAGAGAAAAAGAAGATGTCGTTCTTTGATTTCGCGAACTGGGCGACGAATGCGGTTTTTTGCTACAACGATGACGTGAACAAAGACGTCTATGTGTTGACGAATAATCGGTTCTTTTGGGCCCATTTGAAAAAACTCAAGACAAAACGGGGATGGTCTGAGGATAAATTTAACTTTGATTTGTCGCCGACAATTAAAAAATAATATGGAGAGAAAATTAAAACCAGTCGTTTATACGACAAATTATTTCAAGCGTGGGACGCAAAACACAACTCAACAGATGTTTCTTCTGAAGGCTCTTCAGGTTACTCAAGATCCTAAAAAGTTGAAGGAAATGATCGGGGTGAAGACAGTGGCCGAAGTTTATCGAACTCTTGATAAACTTGCGATGCGTCGCGAATACCATGAGTCTTTGGCCCGGTATGGAATATCCTTTGATTTTATTGTTAATGGATTGAAAGACCTGGCGGTCGATTCCATCAAAGATGGAGATAAACTTAAAGCCTACCAAACTTTATTGAAGTCTGTTGGTATGGACACTTATGATGGCGATGCAACCGGTTCCACTGGGACATGGGAGGAGTTGTTATTAAAGAAGATGGAAGAAGAAAAGACGCTTCCTTCGGGTGCCTCAGAACCAGTGGGATTAGAAGAGTATACAGTTAATGCCCCAGTTATCCCCGAATCTGTGAGAAAATCACAGGCAGAGGAAGACGAAGTGCTTTCAACGATTTATGATATCAAACCCGAGGGAGCAGCTAAATAAACTGCTCGATCCCAAGTTTTACTTGGAGAATTTCACCAAAATCAAGGGGAAGACCCCAGGCTTGATTCCTTTTGTGTTGAATGATGCGCAGAAGGATTTGTTTAATTCCCTGAGGGTGAACCCGCGGGTGATGATCTTGAAGGCCCGGCAGATAGGATTTTGCGTTGACAAAAATACAAAAGTATTGTCTAATAAATTAGAATGGATTAGGGCCGAAGATATCGCTATAGGCCAATCTATAGTTTCTGTTGATGAATTTCCTTTAAAAATCGGGAGAGGGTCTTCACGAAAAATGAGGACAGGTATTGTGGAAAAAAAATGGATTGTTCATGAGGATGCCATTCAATTGATGACAGACGACGGAAGAGAATTAATCCTTACTCCGGGACATAGAATGATGTCTCAAAAAAAAGGAGGTGATTCAATAATTTGGAAAAAGGTATCTGATATGAAGATTGGAGATGTTCTTCGTTATGTAGTAAAACCGTGGAAAGAGACGTCATCGGAGGACGCCTGGTTTGGAGGCATTCTGGACGGCGAAGGTTGCTTACGTTTCAAAAATCATACTGGGGCGGAGGTTTGTGCTACCCAACGTCTTGGAGCATTGTTTGATGATATGAAACAGTATGCGGTCTCTACTGGGTTGAATTTTAAACTTGAACATGACAATCGGCCAACTGTTGAAGGGGGGAAGTTCGGTAATAATCCTTGTGCGAAGATAGTTTTTAATAGGATGGATGAAGTCTTTAGGATTATCGGCCAAACTAGACCGAAAAGATTTGTTGGGCAGCATTGGTGGGAGGGGAAAGATCTTCCGGGAAAGAGATCTGGGA
>JBAZDQ010000055.1:0-8787 GCA_041654355.1 Bacteroidales bacterium | reverse complement strand
TGGACGGATTTGCCGGGACATCGCCATGGATCCTGATGGATTTCCGCTCACCGCGCAGGCAATTGCCTTATATCCAGGATTTTTTCAACCGGAAAGGCCTGGTTTCTGAAAAAGGAATCAAGAAAGCTGCTTTTTATGTGTTGAAAGACTTTTACAATACAAAGTGAGAACGGTAAGACCGGTAAACTGTTAGAACGGTTGACTGACTGTCTTAATTTGACAGGGCGTCTTGACCGGGAGGTGGTAAGTAGAGTAAAATGGGTATAAACTTATAAAGCGCACATTATTAACGCATTGTGAATTTATGTAACATAATTGTGACTTACCACCTCCCGGAAAGTGTAAGGTCACTGCTTCTCAAGACAAAGGGAGCCTCGGCAATCCAAAAAAAGCTCCCTTTGTCTTGAGAAGCAGTGACCTATAATAGACCAGGCTTGTCTCCTTCAACTTAAGATCGGAATAATAAAGTGATAAAGTGCCGGCTATGGCGAAAAAGTCTTAATCAGGTTGGTCTTTTCGGGAGTCAAGGAATTCCATGGCTGGTTTGTATTCTTCATCGGGCACGCGGACAAAGATCAGGTTTTGTCCGTTTGTCTTGTTTATGGGGAGGAATGAGTTCATGCTGTTGTCAAAAACGACAGGATGAAATCCTTCGTTTTCCAGGTTCCCTTTGATGACATCTGCCTGGAAATGGGTACTGCATTCGGCTACTGTTTTCATGTTCAGATACGTTGAAAATTCTCCCTAAAGATACGTAAAATCTTGTTACCTTAGCCGCTGAAAACACAACGGTATGAGCGAAGTATTTTTTACGAATTTCAGATCCCGTCCCGGCAGGAGCCTTCCCAAAAAGATGGAACTTCTGGTTAAGGCGGCCGGAATAGGAACGCTGGACTGTAAAGATAAGTTTACAGCCATCAAGATCCACTTTGGGGAATTGGGCAACATGGCTTTCCTGCGTCACAATTACGCTTCCAGGATGGCAGAGCTGTTGCGCCAGATGGGTGCCAGACCCTTTTTAACGGATACCAATACGCTATATAGCGGATCCCGGTCCAATGCCGTGGATCATTTACGGACGGCATACCTGAACGGGTACAACCCCATAAGCGTACCGGGAGCTCCGGTGATCATAGCCGACGGTCTGAAAGGGACTGATGAAGTGATCATCAACATACCCGAAGGCGAGTATTGTAAAGAAGCCCGGATCGCTTCCGGTATCGCAAAAGCCGATGTGTTGGTTAGCATGACGCATTTCAAAGGCCATGAGATGTCGGGATTTGGCGGGGCGTTGAAAAATATCGGGATGGGATGTGCAAGTGTTGCAGGGAAATTGCACTTGCATTCAGATTCACAACCGGTCATTGAACGGGCCAACTGCACGGGATGCCGGCAGTGTGTGATCAATTGCCGCCACGGGGCAGTAACCCTGGATACGGAAAAGATCGCGGTAATCAATTATGACTTATGTGTGGGTTGCGGGCAATGCGTTGCCGTTTGCCAGTACGATGCCGCTCAGGCCGGGGAATCCTCCTCGGCACAAGGCTTAACGGCCAAGATCGCCGAATATGCATGGGCGGCATTGCAGGGAAAAGCGCATTTTCACGTGAGTTTTATCATGGATGTCTCGCCGCACTGCGATTGCTGGAGCATGAACGATACACCCATTGTGCCCGATATCGGCATGCTGGCCTCTTTCGATCCTTTGGCCCTGGACCAAGCTTGTTTCGATATGGTAAGATCAGCTCCTGCCACTCCGGGCAGCATGGCCGATCCGGAAAGCACTCATACACACGAAGGGGAAAACAAATTTGCTTTTGTGCATCCGCGTACAGACGGCGAATTTGGACTAAGCCATGCTGAAAAAATGAAACTCGGATCACGTACTTATACCCTGATTGAAGTATGACCGGACGCCTTTTCTTTTTCATGGCCCTTATCGTGCCTGCCACGCTTTTTGCAGGATCCCGGGCTGATGGTGTTTCTATGCCTTTTGGATCTGTGTACGTGATACCGGATCACGGAGAATCACAATCCGGTACCGTGGACGCTTTTTTGCACCGCTTCTACCATTGCTCTTCGGCCGGTCAATATGGGGAGATCAGCATTGTTCCCGGTGGAAATCCATTGAAGATCACTGAAGGATCTGAATTTTTTTCGCCCGGTTATTATAAAGTTCGCTCAGATACACCCGGTATGGAAATCCGGGTGGCGGCTTCACAACAGGGTGTCATCCACAGGTATGCGTATTTTACACCATCCGGAAGTCCTCAAAAAGAGGGCAGTCTGATGCTAAATTTGCCGGGAAATGCCCGGGTGGCAGAAGTCCGGGTGGCAGATCCTGTTACCTTAACCGGGTATGTAATCAATCACGGGAAACAGGAAACGGGTCATATGTATTTTGCCATCCGTTTTTCCAGGCCGGTAAAACGCTATTATTCAAAAGCAGATCCCGATTTTCCCAAGAATTATCCTATCCTGCCCGGGACCGTGTTTCCTGTCATGTTTGTTTTTGATCTTGTAAAGGGAGAACAACAATACGTGGATGACGGGGTACTTGAAATACGGGTGGCTTTTTCGTCCGTCGATGCAGCCGGGGCTTTGAACAACCTGGAAACCGGAATGGAAGGTAAAAGTTTTGAGACGCTTCAGTGGGAAGCTTCCCGGGAGTGGGAAAATGAATTGGCTGTCATTACCGTGGACGATCCTTTCGGGAACAAAGAACTGGAAACCCGAAGAGCTCTTTTTTACGAGGCGCTTGGCCGGACCATGGAAACACCGGCCTATTCGCGGGACAGAGACGGAAAATTCCGCGGAAACGATAACAATATTCATACTTCCGAGTTTTTTGACCATTATGCGGCTTTAACCCCGGTGGAACGGGAGCGTTATCCGTTGATGAATTTCATCAAACCCGAAAGAAGCCGCCAGTTTGTGGCTTCCATGCTGGCATATTACGACCGGAACGTATTGAACGCGTTACCCGGGGGAGCACTCTGCACGGGAGCGGTTTCCTTATTGGCAGACGCCCATGCCGGAGGATTGTTGCCCGCTGCCCTTACGCCTGATTTGTTGGATGCCATGAACGGTACGTTAACCAATCCCTATGATCCGATTGCCTCCCTGATGGGTGAATCCGGTTTTGTTCCGGCCGGATCTTATGCGGGCTCTATTGCCTTAACCAGGGATTATTCGTATTTGAGCTGGTGTGTTTATATGATGGCAGGAGCAGCCGGAGATGTCAATACAGTGAATGAAATACGTTCCCTGGTAACGGCTTATCAATGGTTGATGGAACCGGAAACAGGCTACGCCCGCCAGCGAAACAGCAACCTTTCATGGCATAACGATCCCGATTCCCTGGTTCACCAAGACATTATGTTGTTCGTCCCTCATAATATGAACGATATAGTAGAGCGTACCGGCGGCCGGAAGGCCTACGAAAAAAGATTGGATTCCACGGCACTTTTTGATCAACTTCCTTACCTGTACACCTGGACGGCTTCTCCGTGGAAAGGACAAAAATTATTGCGGGCCATGATGGATTCTTACGGAGAAACGGTTGAATCTCCATCCTGGTTTGTTTTTTCGGCAATGGGATTGTATCCTTTGTGTCCCGGAACGGATCAATACGTACTGGGAGCTCCATACTTTAAAAAAATGACCGTATACCTGGAAAACGGCAAAATCCTGACCGTAGAAGCTCCGCTGCTGAACCCGGCCAACATATATGTAAAGGAAGTCAGGTGGAACGGCAAGTTGTTGGATGCTGCATACATAACACATCAGGAACTTGCAGAGGGAGGGAAACTGGAATTTAATATGTCTTCCAGGCCGGCCCGGGGAAGAACGTTTCGCAAGGAAAAACTTCCTTATTCCTTTCTAAAAAAATAGTATATTTGTTGTTTCCTGACTTAAGAAGATCATGCCATCCAAAAACACAATGATAGTCAACCTCTTTGGCGGTCCTGCCTCCGGCAAGACAACTTGTGCCTGGGAGATTGCCAGCAAACTGAAGAAACAACGCCTTGTTACCGAATATGTTTCTGAATATGCTAAGGAATTGGTGTGGGATGAAAAGCTGGATATACTGGATGGCAGCGAGCCCCACCAGCATCACATTTTTGAGGTCCAGACACACCGGGTGGAAAGGCTTATTGGGAAGGTAGATGTAGTGGTGACCGATGCCACCCTGTTGAACAGCCTGGTATTCGGGGTGAATGTATCAGATGTGTTCCGGAAAGAGATCATTGAAAATTTTAACAGGTTCAATAATTTCAACCTGTATATACAAAGGACTTCCTATTTTGAGCAGGAAGGGCGGATACACAACCTGGAGCAGTCACTGTCTCTGGACGAAAAGATCATTGACATTTTGGTCGGGAACAAGATACCTTTCCAGACGTACAGTCACCGGACACTGGATCTGGTAATTATGAAAATTTGTTTACTTATTAAACACTAATGAAATGATACTGAAGTACAACGGACCCTTGCAGATGCAAATCAACGACATAGCCCAGGTTGCCGATTTTATGTGGCAAAAGGGTTGGGCAGAAAGGAATGCGGGAAATATTACCGTAAATGTTACTGAATTTATAGGGGAAGAAAACAAGAACCTTCCTGCTATTACCAGGATCCCTCTATTTCATACGGTACCCGAACTGGCCGGTCAGTATTATTACGTTACCAGTGCCGGATCCCGGATGAGGGACATCGCACGCAATCCTATGGATCAGGGGATCATAACCCGGGTAGCGGCTGAAGGGAAAAGCATAGATATCCTGGCAGACAAAGACTTGCCGCCCACCATTGAATTGCCTTCTCACCTGCTTATGCACCAGGTGTTTGCACAGGAAGCCATCCAGCAGGGCAGCCCCGTTTCGGCCGGCAGGCGGGTCGTTTTCCATACCCATCCCACCGAACTGATAGCCCTTTCCCACAAAAAGGAATTACAGAGCACCAAAGCGATCACGGAAACTTTATATGAAATGCATTCCGAGGTCAAGATGTGTGTCCCCCGAGGCCTGGCCTGGGTGCCTTACGAAATGCCCGGATCCATGGAACTGGCCCGTGCAAGCATCAAAGATCTGAAGAACTTCCGTTTCATGTTATGGGAACGACACGGCGTATTGGGAACGGGAACCAATATCCTGGAAGTGTTCGATGCTGTGGATACACTCAACAAAGCAGCTAAAATTTATTTGTACGTTCGTTTGCTTGGCAAATAAGAGAGTCTTTTTATGATACATTTTTTCCTGAATGACAACACCCGGGTGCTGGCACTTCAGACAGAAACCGCATTGACTGAGGACCGGTCAGAAGCATTGTCGTGGTTGTTTAACAATGCCAAAAAAATAGATCCTTCAGACGCGTTCCTGAAAGGATGGTTCATAGGTCCGCGTCGTGAAATGGTTACTCCCTGGAGTACGGTAGCGGTAGAGATCTGTGAAAACATGAATATTCACGGTATTGTAAGGATGGAAGCATTTTTCCCGGCACAGCAGGACAGTGTTTACGATCCCATGTTGCAGGAAATGGTTCACGGCCTGGACGAACAGGTGTTTCAAACAGGGAGGGTCCCTGAACCCGTCCGGGAGATTGATGACATTGCCGCTTATAACCTTTCGGAAGGCCTGGCACTGAACCCGGAAGAAGTTGATTACCTGGAACAGCTTTCCAAAAAACTGGACAGACCCCTGACAGACTCGGAGATCTTTGGTTTCTCACAGGTCAATTCCGAGCATTGCCGGCACAAAATCTTTAACGGAACGTTTGTTCTGAACGGGGAAAAGCAACCGTACACCCTCTTTGAGATGATCCGGAATACTTCCCGAATGAATCCCAACCGGATCGTCTCGGCTTATAAAGACAATTGTGCTTTTATAGAAGGGCCGCGCGATCATGTGTTTTTTATCCCGCAGTATCCGCATAAACCCGGTTTGTTTCATACCCAAAAACACGATACCGTTATAAGTCTTAAAGCAGAAACGCATAATTTTCCCACTACCGTGGAGCCTTTCAACGGGGCGGCTACCGGGAGCGGGGGAGAGATCCGGGACCGCATAGCCGGGGGAAAAGCCTCTTTTCCCATAGCCGGAACTGCCGTTTATATGACTTCCTATCCCCGTCTGAAAGGAGGATTGCAAAGATCGGAAGGCCGATCCTGGATGTACCATACACCGGAAGACATTCTGACCAAGGCATCCGACGGGGCAAGTGATTTTGGGAACAAATTCGGACAGCCCCTTATTTGCGGATCATTGCTTTGTTTTGAACATATTGAGGGCGTTCACCGTTTTGGTTACGACAAAGTCATCATGCTGGCCGGAGGTGTGGGTTATGCCCGCCGGGAGGATGCCTTGAAGGAAAAACCGCAGCAAGGAGACAAAATGGTGCTCCTGGGCGGGGATAATTACCGCATAGGTATGGGCGGCGGAGCCGTTTCTTCCGTAGCTACGGGCGAATTTGGAAACGCCATAGAATTGAATGCCGTACAGCGTGCCAACCCGGAAATGCAAAAGCGCGTTTACAATGCCATCCGGGCATTGGCCGAAAGCACATCAAATCCTATCAAGTCCATACACGATCACGGAGCAGGCGGTCATCTGAATTGCCTGTCGGAACTGGTGGATGATGCCGGCGGGATAGTGGATATTGACAAGCTTCCCCTGGGAGATCCTTCGCTGAGTGCCAAAGAGATCATAGGCAATGAATCCCAGGAACGCATGGGCCTGGTAATGGCTCCGGAAGCTATTCCGCTCTTGCAAGAAGCCGCTGAAAGGGAACGGGCACCCATGTATGTGATCGGGGAAATTACGGGTGACGGCCGTTTTGTTTTTGAAAATTCACATACCGGGGAAAAACCCATAGACCTGGAACTTGAGGATATGTTTGGATCGGTTCCGCATACCGTAATGGAAGATGTAACGGAAGATCCTGTTTTTGAATCGTTCGAATGCCGGCAGGACAGTGCCTCCCTGGCAGATTACGCGCAACGGGTCATGCAGCTGGAATCGGTTGCCTGCAAAGACTGGCTGACCAACAAGGTGGACCGTTCCGTAACGGGGTGGGTAGCCAACCAGCAGTGTGCCGGGGAATTGCAATTGCCCCTGAACGATTACGGCTTGACGGCCATTGGCTACGTACCTTCGCAAAAAGGTTTTTCCGGGATAGCAACCTCCCTGGGACACGCTCCCGTTCCGGGTCTGATAGATCCTGCGGCCGGCAGCCGTCTTTCCATTGCCGAGTCCTTGACCAACCTGGTTTTTGTGGTGCTGGACGGGGGCTTGCCGAGTGTTTCGCTGAGTGCCAACTGGATGTGGCCCTGCCGGAACCGGGGGGAAGATGACCGGTTGTACCGGGCCGTAAAGGCAGCGGGTGATCTGGCCTGCGAATTGGGGATCAACATTCCCACAGGGAAAGATTCCCTTTCCATGACACAGAAGTATCCCGATGGCACAAAAGTCCTCTCTCCGGGGACGGTGATCATATCTACCGTAGCACCGGTGGCCGATGTGCGGCGTAAGGTGCAACCGGTGATCTGTGCAGATGCCTCAGACTCGGCTTTGATCCACATTGACTTTTCGGGAAAAAAGGAGGGACCGTCTTCTCTGGGCGGGTCTGCCCTGGCGCAGTGCCTGGGGAAAATCGGCACCCGTTGTCCCGATGTGGAGGATGCCGGGGCTTTTAAAAGAGCGTTTGATACGGTGCAGGAACTGATTGCGCAAGATATGGTACTGGCCGGTCACGATGTGTCTGCCGGCGGATTGCTTACTTGTTTGCTGGAAATGTGTTTTTCCAATGTCCGGGGAGGGATCCGTTTGCGGGAGCATGTGCTGGAAGAATTATCCGGTGCAGACCGGGCGGCCTCTCTGTTTGCCGAGTATCCCGGCGTGGTGCTCCAGATTAAAGGCTGTGATGTTTCCCGCGCACTGGGAATTTTGTTGCAAAATAACGTGATGACGCGGATCCTTGGATATCCCAGCCCGGAACGCAGGATCACGGTGGACCGGGATCTGTATTTTGATATTGATACACTCCGGGAACATTGGTTCCGGACATCTTACCTGATGGATATGCGCCAGAGCGGCCCGGAAAAGGCGAAAGAACGTTTTGAGAATTTCGGAAAGACGCCGTTGAAATTCCGTTTTCCACAGTGGTCGGGGAAATTGGCATACACCCGGGAACAATTGTCCGGGGAAGGTCCGATGCCCCGGGCGGCCATCATCCGAGAAAAAGGTTCGCAATGTGACAGGGAAATGGCCTGGATGCTTTACCTGGCTGGTTTTGATGTGCGTGATGTGCATACCACGGACCTGGTTTCGGGAAGGGAAACACTGAATGATATTCGCCTGATCGTATTTGTGGGCGGTTTTTCGAATGCCGATACATTAGGCTCGGCAAAAGGATGGGCGGGGGCTTTTCTGTACAACCCAAAGGCGAAAGAAGCGATAGACCGTTTTTATGCCAGGGAAGATACCCTGAGCTTAGGTGTTTGCAATGGCTGCCAGTTAATGGCCCAGTTGGGGCTGATCACTCCGGGATCACCGGAAAAGTCACCCAAAATGCTGCCTAACGATTCCGGAAAATTCGAGTGCAATTTTGTGAATGTAACCATAGAAGAGAATCCTTCGGTATTTCTGAAGGGTCTGCAGGGAAGCCGCCTGGGTATCTGGGTGGCACACGGGGAGGGCAAATTCGCTTTTCCTGAAAACGGGGAAGGTTATGCTGTGGCGGTCAGGTATTCCTACGATTCTTACCCGGCCAATCCCAACGGTTCTCCCG
>JBAZDQ010000054.1:0-8820 GCA_041654355.1 Bacteroidales bacterium | reverse complement strand
CAAACCCATGTTCCCAACCGCTGTTGTATTTGGTGATATATCCATTTTCATTAATGGTCTGAGCGGCTTCAATCCAGCCGTCATTGGATACCATATCGTACCCCCAATCCAGAAATGTCTCCGCCATCCAGTCAATATTACACTGCCAGCGCAATTCGGTCATGGGACGATTTAGATCATAACAGTATTCGTAAGCAATCCAATATTGCGGAGCCACGTTTTTACGTGTGTATTTGCTATCCCGAGCATCAGCATTGACAAAAAGCAATGCTGACACAAGAGATACCAAAATCAACCTAACTAATCTACTAACCATTCCACTTTAAGGGTAAGTGTTTCTGTATCAAGAATCAGGCGGTAATTACCTGCTTCTGTAACTTTCCATTTATGATCACCGTGTCCGGCTTCTGCATCTTCCTTCCAACAAACCACTGAACCGTCAACTATGCCTGAACTGTTAATCTCGGTCTGGTCGACCGCCGGACGGTAAAAATCTCCGCCCCAATCAAAAATAGTTGCAATCTTAAAATCACCGGCATTCAACGCTCCTTCATAGGTGTGGATATTTTCGTTGCGGATCATAGGTGTAGGATTGGCAATTTCCCAACCCGAGGGAGCGGCATCACCTACAAGATAAAGATTTCCTTCTACCCATTCAATAATTTCAGGATCATCCAAAGAGGAAAGCTTGGTGGCAGTCAACGTTAATTTGATTGGATTAATTTCCAATTTATAACGTCCGCTCGTACCTTTATCCATACCAAAGAAATGGT
Organism: Bacteroidales bacterium; assembly: GCA_041654355.1. Lineage (GTDB taxonomy): Bacteria > Bacteroidota > Bacteroidia > Bacteroidales > UBA932 > DMER64. Next base: position 8,047 of record JBAZDQ010000054.1, on the reverse strand, counting down.
CACGCAGATTCCCTTCACCGTCTTTTTCTTCCGATGTTTCAGCCAATTGGTTTACACCCTCTTTAAGGAATGCATAAGACAGACCTTCTTCCATACTTCCCGGGGCCGGAACAAGAAAATGAGCTTTATCCCAGGTGTTTACATCAACTGAAAATTTAAAAAGTTTGTTTTCAGCACTGCGTACAAGATCTAATTCGTGGACAAAAACATCTTCATCTGACGTTGCTGTCATAGGTAACGGATCTGATGAGTCCCAACGGCCGTCAGCTGCAGCACCAAGCATATAAACCATTTCATAATGGTGTTCAATATCAATTACTTCAGGTTCTTTATCCTTGTCGCAGGAAGTGAACAAGACGAGTGTTCCGGCGAGGAACAACATCATCAATTTTTTTGCTTTTTTCATTTAACTAATATTTAAAAGTGTTATACTAATACCCGGCATTTTGTTGTAATACAGGATTGCTGCTAAGCACGTCTCTGTGAAGCGGGAATATTTCTGTGTGATTGTCCTTGTCAGGCGTTTTATCCCACCATATCCCATCACAGAATGTATCAAAACGGATGAGATCCGTACGTCGGCGGCCTTCGTGTAAGAACTCTCTTCCCCATTCGTCAAGTAATTCGGCCTCTGTAAGTGTCACCGGACCCTCCGGTGCATAAAGATAATTTGCCACAGCATTTGCGGGATAATTTCTCCGGCGCACTGTGTTGAGAAGTCTTGCCGCATCATCAATTTCCCCTGCATGGAACTTGCACTCAGCCAAAGAATAAATCACTTCTGCCAGTCTTATCTCTACATAATCCGATTCTATTTGGCCCTCGTCCGTATCCTGATAAAGAGGATACTTAATGAAACGCCAGCCGGAGCTGTGATCTCCGTGAAACATGTCTGACGTAACATCTCCCGGGATCTCATCCGGACCGCACCCTTTGAAATTGCCCACGGCATCTCTAAGATACAGATCGTAATCACCGGTAGGAGACACTACACGCTTAGATGTCCCGTTCTCAACATAATCAAGATAACCAAACAGCATCATCCCCTCCCGTTTACTTTCTCCAAGATTCTTATAAAGCTTAAGGCGAAAGTCCTCGGGATATTTTTTAAATTTAGCCACCGGCCTGCCCAATTCAGTGGTATAAGGCCTGCCGTCAGGAGAGAAACTCGGCGCCAATCCGTATTTACAATTATGGTCACCATTCCCGGCTTTTGTGTCGCCCAGGTAATTTGTGATGGTGCGGGCAGGGACAGTCCACCAGAAAAGATCCCCGGAATAGACATAATTACTGTATCCTTTTGCTGAGGGGAAGGCAAAAAGCACTTCCCGGGAATTTTCATTATTCCAATCAAATACTTCATCCCACGTTTTTCCCAAAGCATAAGCACCGTATTCGCCATCAAGAATTCGTTGCGCAAATGCTGCGCACTCGGCATACATATCTTTCCCGATCCATTTCCCGGCATTTAAATACAAACGCACCAGAAGCGCCGCGGCACCTGCCTTGTTCCATTGTCCCTGTGCGGTTCCGTTTCCCGCTGCCCCTTCTTTGGTATCCAGCAAATCAACACATTCGGTGAGTTCTTTTTCAATAAAATCAAATGTTTCCTGTGGTGGTACCTGTCCCTCTGAATTCAATGACGCATCACGACTTACGGCCAACGGGACATTTCTGTAGCTTCCCAAAAGTCTTATATAGAACCAGGCCCTCAACGTGCGGCACTGTGCTTTAAGATTGTTATATTCTTCCGTACTGAAATTGAATTTTTCAGGATCCAGAGTATTCAGATCGTCCAGAACATAGTTGCATTGCATTATCCCGGAAAAACAGCCCTCCCACTCTGTTTTAATTAACTCGTCTTCAATGGTCCAGGTGTGATAATGAAGTCTGCTCCAACGTCCCCCGTCTTCCCACCAGTCATCCTTTTTCCACGTTGCCACCAAATCTCCCGACAATCCTTCCAACTGGTGACGGGATTGAATGCTCCAATAGGCGTGTTCAAAGGGGCGGAATACTGCCCGGATCACATCCATCTGCGTGTTGTAGTAATTTTCACTGGCAACCTGATCATAAATGGTCTCATCCAGGTTCGTGCAGTTTGCTAAAAGAACAAAAGCAAATACTGTTAACGTATATCTGAAATATTTCATCTTTACTTTGATTTATATTTAAAAATCTATCTGAATTCCGGCAATTACCTGGCGACTGGACGGGTAATAGCTTCTTGACCCGGAAGCGCCGGGCTGCAAACCGTTTATCTGATAAGTAGAAGGATCCACTCCGGAAAAGCCGGTAATAGTCAACAGATTGCGTCCGGTAAGATAGATTCTTATCCCTTTCAAATAATCATTATTCAGGTTGAAAGTATACCCCAGATTAAGCATGTCCAGTTTGACGTAATCCCCTTTTTCCAGGAAATAGTCACAAACGACAGGATTGCCTTTGAACAATTTATTTTTAGTGTAGGCAATCTTCATTATGTTACCCACTTCATCCTGGAACCCATAATAGAATTCGTGAATGTTGAAGATGTCAAATCCGAAAGCGCCGCGAAAATAAACGGATAGGTCCCATTTTTTATAGCGGAAAGTATGCGTCATTGATGCTGTAAATAAGGGGAGACCGTTTCCAACTTCATACATGTCTTCATCTGTAGCTGACAAACCGGGTATAAGATCACCGTTTTTGTCATATACCAGCCAGTCACCCTGTTTGTTTACACCTGCGAATTTCCACATATAGTAAGTGCCCAACCTCTTGCCGGCTTCAATCCGCTGCAGATAATGAAAGGGAAAAGGGTCTTCCGTGCCCGCTACATAATAGTAATCCTGGCCTACGTATTCTGAATTTGAAAATGACACGAACTCATTATTCATAGACGAACCGGCAAGGTCTATGGAGTACACGAAGTCTTGATTGTTCACTGCTGTCCAGTGAAGATCCAGTTCCAGACCACTGTTCTTCATGGTACCTACATTGACAAAAGTGGTTGAATATAAATAGGGAGGAATGGGAACATTATAGTCTCCCAGAAGGTCTTGTTGTGTTCGTTTGTAATAGTTAATTGATCCAGACAATCTGTTATCAAAGAAGGAGAAATCGATCCCCACATTCCAGTTTATCCCTTTTTCCCACTTCAAGTCAGGATTTACGTTTTTTGAAGGTCCCCAGACTGTAAAAAACTGACCATTATAATAATAGTCACCAAAACCCGTTATTGTGTTGAGTGAAAGGTAACTGTCAAAATTTTGATTTCCGGTAATTCCAAAATCCGCGCGAATCTTAAGATCATTGATCCAGCCGGCCTCTTTTACCCAGGGCTCCTGACTGATACGCCAACCTGCAGAAAAAGCGGGAAAATTTCCCCATTTATTGTTTGCTCCAAATTTAGAGGAACCTTCCCGGCGGAATGAGACGGCAGCAAGGTATTTGCCCATATAGTCATAATTGATCCTCCCAAAAAATGCGATCAACTTCGCATCGTTCTTGTACGAGCCCATTCCCACATAACCTTCCTCACGTGCCCAGGCGCCTTGAGAAAGGTTGTTGTATGTTATGCCGTCATTTGGAAAATTCTTGTTTTCAGCATTCATCCCTGAATTTTGGAAATACTGGTATGAATAGCCTACCATTACCTTCAGGTTGTGATTCCTTAATGACTTGTAATAATTTGCCAGCCATTCAAGGGAATACTGGCTGTTTTTTGAATAGCTTTTTGAAGCCTCTCCCTCCCAGCCTTTGCTAATGCCTTCCGTATTAGTGGAAGGACGAAACCAACTGTTGTAATAGTCATTCTGCTGATCTGCAAATGTCAGCTGTGTGGAAAGGTCTCTTGTAATATTCATTTTTACAGTGGCATCCCAATCAAGAAATTTTAACTCACGGTCATCCTTTACAGTCATAATTTCTTCAACAGGATTATAACCTGCCTGCTGACCAAAGAAACTGAAGTACATGGAAGGATTTTCCGGATCCATAATGGGTGTGGTCGGATTTGCCTCTATCGCATTGTGAAAAACATGCCAATCGGCAGATTTGGCTTTCACGATCCTAGGCGCGACATTAGCCGTAAAAGTGAAAAGCCCGCTCTTTGTTGTGTGGTTAATTGAAGCACGAAGGCCATATTCCATCCTTTCTGAACGTCTGTCTATACCTTTTGCATCCCTGAAATCTGTGCTGACACGATAATTTGTCTTAGTACTTCCTCCTGACAAAGTCAAAGTATGCTGGTGGGTAAGACCAATACGGCTTACTTCTTTCAGCCAATCCACATTCCCTCCGTAATCCGCTCCGCTGCCATTGGCCACTTTGTTTTCACGGTACTCATCGGCTGTCAGCATATCCAGTTCTTTGATCATGATATCTGCAGAGACCTGCCCGTAATATGCAGTATGTACGTTGCCGTCGGAAGTTCCTTTTTTGGTAGTGATCAAAACCACACCATTGCTGCCTCTTGTACCATATATTGCCGATGCCGCCCCGTCTTTTAAAATGTTAATGGATTCAATATCATTTTGATTGAGGTTTGACATATTCCCCCCGGGAACGCCATCAATTACGACAAGTGGTCCCAGCCCGGCAGCCCTTGACGAAATTCCGCGTATCTGGATACTTGCTTTGTTATTGGGATCAGCCGATCCGGTATTAACAACCGAGACTCCTGAAACCTTCCCCTGGATCAACATCGCAGGGTCCATGGAACTGGAGGACAAAAAATCTTTTGAGGAAACATGTGCAATGGCACTGGTCAATTCCTTTTTGTCCATTGTTCCATAACCTATAACAATGGTTTCATTCAAATAATGTGTGTCCTCCTCCATTGCAAAATCAATATTTGTATTTTCTTTTACAATGGCAGTTGCAGTCTTGTATCCCATCATTATTGCCTCAACTGTGTCCTTTTCAGAGACTATAAGAGAGTATTTTCCATCAGCGCCCGTGGTGGTCCCATTAGAAGTGCCCCTGACCATTAGGGTCACTCCCAATAGTAATTCATCCGTGCGTGCGTCTGATACCACACCACTAATTTTCAGATTCTGGGCCGTTGCTGTAAGTGAACTCGCAAGAATAAAACACGTACACGTCAGAATAAATAATTTGCTCTTTATTTTCATTATTAGTTGTTTTTAGCTTTTTAGATCGTTCAATTTATTCGGATGAGACAAATGTATTTAAGTATAAAAAGACAATCAATGAATTAAGATGGAAATATAGATGACAAAAATGATAACAATCAGATAGTGTGATTGTTAGAGAGAATGAATGAAGGGCGATTTAAGATCAGTTATTTAGAAATTGCCATTACCAGAGCATCAAACTGATCTTTTGACACAGAGGCTTTGGATTTAATCTTGTTTTTGTATACATATATGGTATTTACAGACAGATGCAGGTACTCCGCCACCTGAGCAGGATCATCAATGCCGAGTCTCATCAAAGCAAAAATTCTCACTTCCATAGGAAGCGCACCACTCTTATCTAGTGTTATGCATGCATCTTCATTCATAAGTGAATTGAATGCTTCAATAAAATTTGGAAATAACGCAAGGAAAGCGGTATCGAATGCTGCATATATTCTTTCTCTTTCTTCCTTAATATCAATATTATACAAAATTGCTTTTGCGTCTTCATATTGCCTGGTGGTAATTTTTCTGATGGCAGCCAGGGATTCTTTTTCCACATTATTTACAAAAGAAGTGTTTCCATGCAGTGACTGCATTATGTAACGGTCTTTTATCACGCTTGTCTCTTTCAATAGACTGTTTACATCAGCCAGCAAATCATTCGCTTTTCTAATTTCCCTTGACTTGGAGCTCAGGATTAGGAGAAGAATAATAGTTAAGACCAGGAAAAAGAGAACAACAGACCCTCCAACCATAAAAATCAAACGCTGACTGTTAACATCAGAGTAACGTGATTGTTCAATAGCCGGAAAAATGGAATTAATTTCCACCATCCTGAGTCTGGAATTATAAAACTGCGCATCACTTAATGCTAACTGAATGTATCTGTAAGCATGAGAAATATCCTTTTGAGCATACATATACTCAGCCAGAACTTTAGCAGATGTGGTTTCGTGTACGCAAGACTTTATGTCGTAAATGGCCGATATGGCGCGGTAATAGGTTGCTTCTTCAACCAGTTGCATAGAGTCACAGGCATTTGCCAGGATAGAATATTGCACGGCAAGCTGATGCTCATCCAAATTGAATAAACTAATCAGGTTTTTCCTGCCATCGATGGCTAATTCGTCAGAATATTCCTGAAGAAGAGCTATTTCAAGGGAAATCCAATGATAATAATATGTATAATCCGAAGCATATTTAAGTGCCAACTTGTAATACTCAAGAACCTTTCTGTCATATTTTTCAGTCAGATAAGGTGTTCCATCTACATAGGAAGAAAGATTTTGATAGGTACTTGCACATAATACATAGAAATTGACCAAAATCTCGTCAGGGACTTCTTCAGGCTGGAAATTTCGGATTATTTCCAACGCTTCATTAAAAAACCCTACGGATTTATAACAAAATAATAATGCGGCCTGAGCTATGGCCACATCTGTTCTTTTACCCGATTTTAATGCAAATGATTCCAGTTTTCTTGCATATACATATGCCGAATCATACTGATAGTACTTATATTCTTCAAATAACTGATTACAAATATTAAACTCATTGGGACGACCGGATGAAATTTGAAGTTCCTCAAACAGATTTCTGATTCTGAGCTCCTTAGGTTTACAGTATTGCTCCTGTTTTTCTATCGTCTCATCCAACTCTTTCAGAACAGCCTTAACATCACTCTGCTGCACTGATAATTCAAAAGAAAGTACAATGGATAAAAAAGCTGAAAGAACGTACATATTTATACTGGTTCTAGGTTATACTGGTTCTAGGTTTGAAATTTAAAGTTATGCAAAAATCGCCACTTCGTCCTCAAAAAGATCTTATATGTCTTCGAATCGCAGAAAATCTCAGTCAGAAAACAAGGGATTCATCCACAAAAACGGGCCTAAATGTGGATGGATAGCAGAAACAGGTGGAGCCTTAGTGCGCCAAAACTGAGGGCTAATTTTTAATTGTCTGTAATTCAGATGTTTGAAAATTTGTCTGAAAAAGTGGCGCCCCAAGGTTCCACCTCCCACATTGCGACTGGAGCATGCGATCGGGAGGTGGTAAGTAGTCAAAACAGCGCCTACCGCTGTAATTCATACAATATGAACGTATTGCGTATTTTTGTAACAGTGCTGCTACTTACTACCTCCCCCTCAAATTGCCCAAAAACAGCAAAAACCAGGGGACGTGGTAAGTAGAGAAAACCAGGTCGATTCTTCTAACGTGCTTACATTTAGTCCATTGTTAATTTTTGCAACACCGCCGTTACTTACTACCTCCCGCCAAAATGCACTCTGAAACACCCTCACCCTCACCGGTACTGTATAGCCTCGGCCAAATGCTGGATCTCTATGGCAGCGGAGCCGTCCAGGTCTGCAATAGTGCGGGCCAGGCGCAGGATCCGGTGGTAGGCCCGGGCCGACAGATCCAGCCGGAGCGCGGCTTGTTTGAAAAACGACAAGCAGCCCGGTGTCAGTTCACAATACCGATGCAGTTGGTCTACTTTCATGTGGGCATTGCAGTGAATTCCGCAGGTATTACGGAACCGTTCCCGCTGGATTTCCCGGGCCTTCTCTACCCTGCACCGAATAACCGCAGACGATTCCGCAGAAGCTCCGGATAACCCGGCAACGGCAGATGACGGGACAGACCCTCCGGAAGAGCCGGCAACCGCAGAAGCTCCGGATGACCCGGCAACGGCAGATGACGGGATAGACCTTCCGGAAGAGCCGGCAACCGCAGAAGACCGGATAGCCCCACCGGAAGAACCAGCAGAAGCACCGGACAACCGACCTGAAGCAGAGGTCCGGCCAGAAGCACCGGACATCCCCGTATGGGACGAGCTCGCCTTTCCTGCAGATGAACCCTTCTGCCTTGCAGACGAGCGCCCCTGCCCTGCTGACAAACCCGTCTGCCCCGCCAACGGC
>JBAZDQ010000053.1:0-9034 GCA_041654355.1 Bacteroidales bacterium | reverse complement strand
CCCAACTGCCTTGACAGATATGTTATATCCAGTATCCGCGTCAAGTGATGTGAATTGGTATATAAGCAGGTCCGTGGTGTCGGTAGTATCTCCGATCTGCACCTCATATTCAGTGGCGTTGGCAACCTCTCCCCATGTGATGGTAATTTCATTTACGCCAACTTCTGTGGCTGTAAGGTTGGCGGGGGCATCAAGCACGATAAGCGGATCCGTGGTGAAGCTAAATTCCTCGGATTCGGGTGAGTCTACAAAGTCCTCACCATCACCGATAGCCTTAACCCTTATCTTGTAGGGAGTGCTATATGTAAGCCCCGTGAGTTCAGCCACGGCCTCAAGCACTTCCACCCAGTCGCCATCATCAATCTGGTATGAATAGCCTTCCGCGTCGGCATCCTCATCCCATGTTATGGTTACTGTATTTGGTGTCATTGCGGAAGTTGCGAACCCTTCTGGTGCGGAGAGAACCATTGGGCTATCAAGTGCTATCAGCAGCGCATCTTCGTCAACCGCAAGTGTATTTCCCGTAAGGTCTCCATATAATCCCTGCAATTCATGCAAGTATTTCACCATTATGCACTTATCCTTGTCGGCATACCAGAACCACTGTCCGTTAATTTGTTTAATTTTGATGAAGCTGATGTTGTCATTGACATACAGCCCATTACTTAATGTGAACCCGGAAGACAGCAACACATTGGCCGCCACGGGTATTCCAAAAAGCTCATCGAATGAATACTGAAAAGAGTTGTCTGTATCGTTGTAGTTTATACCACCGACACCTACACTCTCAACTTTCACAAGGGCCACGTCCTCGGAGCCTTCTTTTTGCCCGTAGAGAACCTGCCCGATTTTAATTCTTGTTGAGTCCATGAGTTATTTTTTTAGATTGTTATTATTTGAGGACTTCCCCTCGGTTTGATTGTTTTCTTTGTTTTTTACGTCAGCCACTTCTACTGCGGCTTCTGTTTTTAAAGCCTCTGCATCGGCCTTGCGCTTGTCGTCCGCTTCCAGCCTTTTCTTTTCCTGTGGATTGGCTAGTGAGTGTTCTTCTACCGAGGTTTCTCGTGAGAGAACTCCGGCGCGGTAGGATTCTGTTATTATCTGTGCTTCTTCTTGCAGGTTTTGCGGTATGCACGGTGTAAATTGGTGGGAGAATATTAAGTCCCTGTATCCCGTAATGTCTTTCTCCACGCGGCCAACGGCCTCTTTGAAGATAAGGAACAGGCGCTCCATTTGATGGTTTATGCGTGGGTAGAAGTTTGTGGCCCACTGTATTTCAGGGAAACACAACATTCTAAGGTATGCGCCACTATCATTCTGCCCCTTCAAATCTTCGTGATGTATGAATACCGTCTTAGTGGAGTCCAGCAGCATTTTCATAAGTTTTACGAACGCTGTGTCCAGCATAGTGGATGCGTTGGGCGGTTCCAGAATCTTAGCGTCACCATGCTCACTCTCGGACGCGAACACGCGCCCTTGGAAATCGGTTGACGGCAATGCTATGGCACCGCCCTTTAAGAATATGTACGGATTAAAGAAGAACCTACCACTCTCCAGCAAATCAGATACCAGAAGATCCAGTTTGTCGCATATATCTTGTGCTATACCCCACGGGACGTCTTTTTCCCTGAAATATACGAATGGCGCCCTTGAAAACCCATGTGGCGTGGATGACACCAGCGTATACCCATCCTCTGATTTTCCACCCGTTGTGGTGCCGAAGGATTTCTTCAATTCATCATCTGCGGCATTGACCCATAGCTCTACCACGTCATTTTTATACAGTTCAACGGCATCATGCCCGTCCACCTGGAACATCCTCACACCAATAGATACACGGCTTGTGCCGTCATACTCATAGATTTCATTCACGCAGTCTCCGTTCTCATAGCCGAAAACCCGGTAGTGTATACCATCATTGTCGTTGTATATTGCGATTGCGGAATCCCCTGTTCCGAACAGGTGGTACCCCATCTGCGAAAGACATGATGTCATGTTTGTAGAGTTCCACCACGCCTTGAACTTGGCCATTCTATCCGAGTTCTCATCACCGGATTCATTACCGAACCATAGCGGATTCCCGAAGCAGTACCCCGTTTTGTTGTCGCGTATTGATGACTGTATCGGCAGTCCGATGCGCTCCACATCCTCGTACCCCTTAAAAACATATTCGCCGGTAGATTCAACATACTTATACTTTGGGCGCAATGACCTTATGTTGGTGGAGAATATCTCGTGGGCCATGGGTGAAAGCTCCTGCAGAAATGCCACCTGATCCAGAACAATCTTCTTGGACATGTTTAACCTCATTGGTGCTTGTGGAATAAAAGCGTCCGTCACAGTGGTCGGACGCCTCTCGGAACCCTTGGTGTATATATTCCTTGACCATGACGGTTTCTTTGTGTAATCAGAAATTTTCATTATTTTACCGTATTTTTAGCAAAATTAAGCTAAAAATCAGGAAAAAGGCCATAAAATTAATAAAAATATGCACATTAATCAAAATCCCACACAAGGCGGTAGTCCATCCTACCGTATGTCCGTGGCTTTTCCTTACGTGGACGCGCATCAAGGTCAAAGACCATACGGTAGGCTATGGCATCCATATAGTCTGGTGATAGCTTATAAGACGTTTTGAACTCATCCTTGTTGCGGTAGTATATTTTCCCGTTCCTGTCTATCCTGCGAAAGATATTGCGCTCCTCTATAAGAATGTCCAGAAATGTCGTCATTGTCCTTTTCGGGCCATGTGGGAACTGCGTGAACTTGTCTATGTTGCAGGAAATTTCTCCCTTGACGATAGCGGCCTCCAGTTTACCAAGCAACTGGCTCCTATGCGTATAGTACGACTCCATTACGGACTGATTCCCGGCCTCATCATATTCTATTATTGGTCTGGTGTTTGACACGATTGGTCTACCCTGCTTAAACTTCCTCATAAAGAATCCAGACCCCGACGCGTCAAATGAGAAGTTGGTAACAGGCACGTCATATTTATTCAGCATCGCGGCAGACCACTGTTCTATCTCTTCCGGTTCGCGCCTGTCGGATGTCTCTATGGCGATTATGGTATGTCCTTCCCATATAATTATAACACACACGTCACCACCTGCCGCCACGTCCATGGATGCGAAACGCTCCTGCGATCCGTCTGTGGGGTTTACGAATATATCCGCTATCGCCTGTTGGCTGATACGGACGTCTTCCTTTTCAATAGGGCCGAAATATGTGTACTTGATTTTCTTGCGCTCCGTTTCCCCAACGTTGTATAGATTGGCCACGCTGCCACCCTTTGTCTGGTATACCAGTATTCTGTTATCTGCACCGTGTCCAGAAAATACGGTAAACGATTTTACCAAATCAGTGGCCTTGATTTTCGCTTTTTTCTCTTCCGGGGTTGGTTCCAGCCTACATCTACGAACAAGTTCCTCTTTTGTGTCGGCAAATTCCACGGTCTCAACGGTATCTCCCATCGGAAAGAAATAGCGTATTTTTCCAAGCATTTCCGGGATAAAATACCAATCTGGGCCTATATACCCCGCTTGCTTCATAAAAGATGTAGTCCAATGCTCATGGAGCGCATTGAAGGAGCATACGGTCGTCGGTAAGACCCCAGAAGCATCCCTATTTCTTGAAAAGAAATATATGAATGCCCGGAACTCCTCTATTTCGGTAACTTCATCCCAATATGCGTAGGCGCATTGGTTTTTCTTCGCATAATCCTGAAACGCCTTCCATTCTGTTTCATTCTTCGTATTGAAATTCATGTGCATCATCTGCAATGAGCTATTCCATTGTGGCCACGACGCGGTAGGATATTCACTCCCGGAAAACTCGCACCCTGCGAATTTCTCACAGACAAGTTTAAAGTCACGTATCAGCGAACCGCCTTTCTTGCTATCCTGTAACCGCTTTGAAATGAGTTTTGCCGTATAGTTGTCCCTGTTGATTCCCTTTAGAGCTTTCAGGTAGCCTGAAAAGGTCTTCCCCATCGTAGCTTCACCAGCAAGGAATATAAGGTTACACTCGCTGGACACCACATCTTCCTGCAAGCCGGGTTGTGGGCACAGGTCAATTCCCTTACGTATTTTAAAATCGTCAAATATATCCCACCCGTCGCTTACTGCTGTCGGTAGCTTTCTTCGCACTTTCGGGTATGGTTCCGGGATCGGAATTTCTTTATTCTTTAAGACAAGCATATTTTGTGCATATATTTACGTCCACAAAGGTAGCAAAATTATAACAATATTGTTACTTTTGTTGAAAATGTTTATATGGCAATGACAGAGAAGGATGAAAAGGACAAGTCGCAGTACGGAAAATGTGCCTATTGCGGGAAGTCAATGCCATTTAAGTTGTTGAAATTAAGGGGTGTAGTTGAGTATTCTTTACGTTGCAGGGATTGTAAGCACATTACATCTTTTCACGTGGAGCACTTTGACGGTGACGTGTCTGCTGGGCACGAATAATCTATACCTATATATATAAGCCCCACGCAGGGGTAGAACATAAAAGACTTATTAGGTCTATACGCGGCACAATGTCGGGTGTAGACCTTTTGTATATTAACTTATTTATTAACGAATTGTAGAAACACTATGAAATTCACAAAAGAACAGGCACTTGAAAGCATCAAGGCCAAATTTGTCGGCAAATCGGGGAACACATCCCAGAAGGTTTCCGATATAACAATCTCCGATACAATAGAGTCACTATTGAAAATCGAAGGCGTAGTAACAGATGAAACCGAACTGGATGGCTTTGTTGAAAAAATTCTACCGTCTATCAAGGCGCTAAACAACAACATCATCAAAGAGCAGTCCGATTTTGTAAAGAACTACAAACCCGAACCACCCGCAGCACCGAAAACGGAAACGAAGGTTAAGGACGAGGATCCTAAACCCGAAACGGGCAAAACTGACCAAGAAGCCCTCAAGGCTATTTTCCAGGAAATATTTGACGCACGGCTTAATCCTGTTATGCAGGAATTAAACAGCATGAAGAAAGAACGGGAAAAACAACTGAGGGGTGAACAGCTTTCAACACTTACGGAATCACTGAAATTGACGAAAGACTGGAAGGCTGACTTTGACATTGCCATGGAATTGGCTACCCTTAAACTTGGTGAAGATGCGTCTGCTGACGATGTTTTCACAGAAGCCAAATCCAGATTCAACAAGACGTTGTCAGCAAAGGGGCAGACTTATGCCCCCGTGGACGGAAGTGGCGGAGAGGGAGAAGGAACATCGCCTCTTAAGGGGTATATCGACAAGGTACAAATGGAACGAAAGGCCGCAGCTGAAAAAAGCAAGGGGCTTGGCGATTTCCTTGGCATATCCGGAGAGGCAAAAAAATAGAGTATGGGAAGGTCTCATGCTGCGGTGCGACTCCGTGTATCATTATTAATTAAACAATATTAAAATGAGCCAAACTTTACAAATGATCAAGTGGTCAAAAACATATGGCGGCGCACGCAATGTGTTTACCGGATCTGCTGGTGGAGTTACAAGTGGTCAGTATTTTGTGGATTTAACGACACTGCCCGATGGTGATACCGGATGTATTCCTGCTGGAACTCCGATACTCATCAACGACGATGCCCGTACCATAGCCATTCATTACGCATTTGAACTTTACGAAGAGAAAGCCACCGGAACAGAGGCCACTTTTCAAGCAAAGATTAAGAAAGGGTTTGAGGGGAGTCGCATACAGGCTGGGATGATTCTCGGAGCAGCCCCGTCAACTCTGGCAAACCTGTCAGTCGCAACAACTGCGGTATATACCGTGGGTACTATTGACAGGACAACCAGCGCATTGTACGACATAGTTACCGTAACAAACCCGAACTCCGGGGGTGATTCTGCTACACTTGCCGCAGGCGCGGTATTTATTGAAATGTCCGAAGACGCGGAAAATGCTGGCGACTATTACGCAACAGTACTTCCTAATGGATTTACCTTCTACGACGTGTCAAAACACGATGATGCCGTACTTATGTATGGTGTTGACGGACTGTTCTGCCAAATAAACGGTGTGCTGCTTACACGCAGGATCCCGCCTATTGCGGATTCCATACGCGAATACATGCGCAGCAAGGATGTTTATGTACGTTATTCAGTGTCTAAAGAATAAGGAGAATAAGTTATGAATAGAGATTATCAAAATTATAATTTATACGATCTCGCCTCAAATGTAGGCGATTTCAAGATGCTGCTGGACACTGTAAACAACAAATACAACCAGGCACTGTGGAAACAATTCACGACTGTACTTCCCGCATCAAATAGCCATAGATTTTCGGCTATCGTAGAAGAAACCAACATCGTAGTAAAAGCATCACCGCTTGGATCAATGGGTAAAAAGCCCCTGCGTTCCTTTGAGGGCGGAGAAGCCTACGGTGACTCCATCCATAAGATAGGTCACGGGTTCAAGGTGGATCAGTCCGACTTGAACCACATCAAAGAACTGAACCTTGTAAATTATGAGTTGGGTTATGAGATGGTCAAGAAATACATGGGACGTGCCGAGGCCATCGTTGGTGGTTTCCATACCGCATGGAACTCATGGATATTCGAGGCCCTTTCCGACCAGCAAATCACCCTGAAACCGCATGGACATGCTACCGGATATACCGTAGACTTGAGGGTTCCTTCTGCCAATAAGCTATTTGCAGCCGAGGCTGCATGGTTTGCCGAGGGTGGTGGGTACGACATCATAGATGACCTGAAACGTATGAACGCATTGGCGGACGATGACTCCGTAAACATGCCTTCCAACAGGGTATTCCTTTGTTCCAAGACGCTATATGACAAGATTATAGCAGATGCTGGTGTTATAGCCGCAATAAAGGCATACATGATTCTTACCAGTGATGATCTTAAACTGAATGACAGCTACATTAAACAACAGCTTTCCGTAGCCTTTAACCTGCCACCTATTGTTGCGATTAACGAGAAGTCCAGAATTGAAACCGACGGTGTGCCTACCGTAGACAGCGCTTCCTTCAACGCCAACAAGATCGTGCTTGTTCCCGTTTCGCAGCTCTTCAATATGCACAACAGCCCGTCTGACTACTCCGAGGATCCCAACCCGAACACCATTAAATCCGCCTTTGAGGGTGGTCTTATCGGTGCCATTCAGCTTTATGAATCCGACCCATTCTCCTTAGTAACCAATATGGAGTCATGGTCGTTTGTAAGCTACAAGAATTCCAAGTGGGTTGTATCTCTTGACACCAGCTCTACTTCCTGATAACAGTTAAAACTAACCGGTATGGCAACAATGACGATAGAACAGTACTTACAGGTATTACCTAATTTCACTTTCCCGGCAGACTTCATAAAGAAGGCTATGGGATTGAATGGCATACTGGAAGGTTCTGACGCATTTCAGAGTACGGATGGATGGGAGAAGAAGCGCGATCTTGCGGAGGCTGCGATGTGGGAATATGCCTGTGGGCTTGCTTCAAGCATATCAGGTGGAAAGAAGCAGATCGGAAACCGCTCTATCACGTATGCAACAGTACAGGCATCTTCCGTGGATAGGAGCGTATGGCTTGCAAGGGCCAACGCGCTACGCAGGAAATGGGGTATTGCTCCCATACCGACAGACGCTGGTAAAATAAGGGATGCTTCCTTTTTATGGGGTGCATCATATAACGAATAACGATTATGAGTGAGTTCAACTTTTACCCAGACAACTGCGTGTTAAAACGCGCTACGGGAACAGTGGATGCTCACGGTGATGAGGTCTTTGAAATACTATATGAAGGTGAATGCGGGTTGCAGTTCCCGTCTGGCGGGGCAACGTCTTTGCAAGGCGGGATATTGCAATCTTATCCAGCTCTCATAATTCCTGCGACGGACATATTGCTGAAACAGAACGACACGATACTCATAACCATGGACTATGGTCGTGAGTTAAGGGGGACTGTGGAGCAATACGATGTTGTGGCGTATGATGATGAGCTGTTTGGCGCAACCATATGGCTGGATTCTGTTATTGACACTGAAGAGTAATGATGGCAAATAATAACAACATAGAGGTGTTTAAAAGAGGGCTTAATAATTTTGTAACGCAAAAGGTTAAGCCCCAACTTACCGCAACGCTTGCGGAGGTGGCTCAGGATGTTGTAAATTATATTGACCAGATAAGTTCAAGAACAAATGCGGAAGGATTGCCTATACTTACCGGTGCGCTACATGACGCATCTGGCGTCGGGGTTTATTGTGATGGTGCATTATCGGCATACAGGCCGAGACAAATATACAACTCACGAGAAAATTCCGGGCAGATGTTTTCACCGGAAGATATGCTGGATTATGCTCTTTCGTGGGGGGCGCAAAGGTTCCCGTCGGGTATATGGTTGGTTGTTTTTTCCAGTATGCCATATGCAGCGCAGATTGACACGGAGGGTAGTCCGATTGGTAGAGGACGGGGATTCTTTTATGAGATGATTGTACCGTTTGCCATTAATGCATTAAGAAGGAGAATTTAACGATGAACACAGGCGAAATAATACCCGAATTAGCATTGAAGTCCTTCTTGGAGGAGAATGGCGTGTCAGGCATTTACCATGCCGGGATACCCACCTCCGGAGTACTGAGTGAGTTTACCACCATATCATTGAATGGTACCATAAACTCTCAGTCGGAAGATGGAGGCATATTGCAATGCACACTTATGGTAGGAGCGTATGTGAAGCTACTTACCAATGGGACTGTGAATTTCGTGAAGGAGAAGATTGTTATGAGCAAGTTTTCCGAGCTATTCCCGGCGGAATATACCTACGAAGGCATCATCTATACATTTAGACCAGACCTCAGAAACTTAGTGTATAGCGGAAGAAACCTGTATTCAGGCTATTCCACAAAAGCACTAAACATACAAGTAACTATTAATTAACATTTTTAAAATTTTTATACTATGGCTTTAGCTATTACACAATTAGACTCTTCTGCGAGCTTCTTCAAAGGATATTCCACAGCGATTATCTTTGATGCACTTTCCGGGACAGAGGTAGACCCTGGCGATC
>JBAZDQ010000052.1:0-9088 GCA_041654355.1 Bacteroidales bacterium | reverse complement strand
TGAATAAAGTAATGTTAATAGGAAACGTGGGAAAGGATCCCGAGATCCGTCATCTGGAAAGCGGGACGGCAGTAGCAAACATAACACTGGCTACAACTGAAAGGTATAAAGACAGGAACGGAGAAACACAGGAACAGACTGAATGGCACAACGTGGTTTTGTGGCGCGGACTGGCCGATGTGACAGAGCGCTTTGTGCGAAAAGGTTCACAGATATTCATAGAAGGCAAGATTCGTACTCGCAGCTGGGAAGACCAGTCGGGCCAAAAAAGATATACTACCGAGATCGTTGCCGATAACATGCAGTTACTGGGCAGAAAAAGTGACAATCCTGCCAACGCTTCTGCCCGGCCTGCTCCGTCAGCAAACAATACCCAAACCGGTCCGAAGAATCAGTCTTCGTTTGATAACGGGTCTGCAGATTTCACCGCAGACGAGGTAGATGACCTGCCTTTCTGATCAGTTTTTGGTCTTTTTTACCTTATTGGGTACATCCAGTTTCAACGCAGGATTCTTGTCCGAGGATCTGGCCAGGATAAACGAGACGGCTATAGCCACCAATGACAATCCAATGAACAGGTATTCGGAATGCACGGCTGCACGTACCTCATCATGATTTCTTTCAATGATCTGTCCAACGAAGATCGGAACCAGTAACATTCCCATGTTCTGGATCCAGTATATCAGTGAATAGGCGGTACCCAGATTTTTATCCGGTATGACTTTGGGTACGGAAGGCCACATTGCCGCCGGAACCAGTGAATACCCCACCCCGAGTATGGCAATACCCAGATATCCGAAGAAGGGAATCCCTCCGGGCGCAAAACCAATGATCAGGTGTGATATCAGAACCAGGAAAGAACCCACAATCATCCAACGGGTGGCTTTTCCCCGAATGTCCACAAGAGATCCGAAAATGGGTGTAAAGATCATGGTGGTAAACGGGATAAGCGATACCATCAGGGACGCAATGTCACTTTCAATCTCGAACCTGGGTATAATGATAGAGGTTGCAAACCTTCTGAAAGATATGATGCAGGCATAAAAGAATACGCAT
Source organism: Bacteroidales bacterium (assembly GCA_041654355.1). Classification (GTDB taxonomy): domain Bacteria; phylum Bacteroidota; class Bacteroidia; order Bacteroidales; family UBA932; genus DMER64. The sequence continues at coordinate 8,032 of JBAZDQ010000052.1, read as the reverse complement.
AACAGGGATATGAGAATGTAATGCTTGTTTCCCAGTACCCTGAATATGTCTGAAAACCTGAATTTGTCTTCTTTTTTTACAGTTTCCTTATTTCTCAAAGCTTCCGCTGCAGTCTGACCATCCAGGTTCCTGTCAAAGATCAGGAAAACGGCCCAGACAATGAGTCCGCATAACAACAAGACAAACCCGACCAGGGCCGGTTTGCTGGTCTGGGAAAAGGTAATATACGTTTCATTCAGGTTCACGATCCGGGGCACTATGATCAAAGCCGTTGCCGTTCCCAAACGCGCCAGGGCCAGTTGCAAGCCCATAGCCAGGGCCATCTCTTTTCCCCGGAACCATTTAGCTATGGAACGCGTCACAGCCACTCCGGCAATTTCGCTTCCCAAACCGAAGATGGCACATCCGGCATAGGCAAAAGCCAGTGAGGGTTTCTCAAAAGTACGGGCCATGTAACTGTATAACCCGCTATTGTTAAAGGATTCAGAAATCCCGTACATAACCAGGGCGGCTCCTCCTACCATCAACAGGACAAACAGCGTCCCGGTAACCCGTACGCCCCATTTGTCCAGCAACATACCGCATATGATCAGTCCTCCCCATACGCACAGCAGAGAATAGGCGCCCCCATACATACCGTAATCACCTGATGTCCATGACAGATCAAGTATCTCCGGATTTTTGAATATATGACTTATGGTGGTGAACTGGTCATCAAAAAAGTAAGAAGCGAACATCACCAGGGAGAGGCATAAAAGCACCATCCACCTGGCCCATTTGGAATTTTTAAGCAAAAGATCTTTTTTAATCATCTGTTAATACTTTCTTGGTTATGTTTGGTAATTCCAGTCCGTAACCTTTTATACGGTCTTCCGCTTTTAGCCATATCCCCAGGAAAAAGGCAAGCACACCCAAAGAGGCAAAAATGAGCATGGGAACGGTATAATTGTATTCCAGCGGATTGGTCACTCCCTGGTTGGTCCGGTCCAAAACAACACCAATGAGTAAGGGCAGTGCCCACAAACCTATGTTCTGGATCCAGAAAATAACCGAATAAGCAGACCCCAGATATCTGTCTTTCACCAGTTTAGGTACTGAAGGCCACAATGCCGCCGGTACCAGTGAAAAACTTATACCTAATATAATAATAGCCGTATAAGCGATCCCTTTTGTGAAATAAGCTTCCGGGACCAACGCAAAAGTCAGGTGACACAGGCACATCAGTATAGCCCCGATAATGAGCATGGAGGCCCCTTTCCCCTTGTTATCCAGGTATGCTCCCAAAACGGGAGTCAGGATCATTGCTCCTATGGGGAACAAGGAAAAAATATCACTGGCATCGATAGCCGAAATTTGCAAGCGGCACTCCAACATATTGGCCGCGTATTTCTGGAAAGGGAAAATGGCTGAGTAATAGAGCACACATAAACCGGAAACTAGAAGAAATGCTTTATTGGTAAATAGGATTCCCAAATCTTTTACCTTGAATTCTTCTTCGGGTTCTTCTCCGGATTCGCCCAATTGCCGTTCCAATTTCCTGTCAAAGAAAAAATAAACCGAAAACGCCAGGAGCCCTATCAATAGCAGTATTAAGCTTATTAAAACCGGGGCACTTACATTGGACATACTTTCTGCTACCCGCGGAGACATCATGAAAATGGCAAAAACACCCAATCTGGCAATGGCCATTTCCAGTCCCATGGCCAGGGCAAGTTCTTTCCCCTTGAACCATTTTACGATTCCTTTGGATACGGTAACTCCGGCCATTTCCACTCCGCAACCGAATATCATAAACCCGAGTGATGCAAGTTTTGCCGAGGCAGGCAAAGACACCCACCAGGAATTGAGCCATGTTTCCAGACCGGATCCGGCAAAGGCATCTGTCAGCGCGTAATACTTGATCCCCGCTCCAACAATCATGACCAGTGCCGATAGAATGGCCGTAAAACGAACTCCCATTTTGTCCAGGATAATTCCCGCAAATATCAGGAACAGGACAAACACGTTCAGAAAATATTCCGCTCCCGTTACCGTTCCAAAATTTTCGGAACTCCAGCCTCTTGTGGTCTCCAACATACTTTTGAGGGGAGAAAGAACGTCTACGAACATGTAGGCAAAAAACATCATGGATGCCAGAAGGACAAGCATGCTCCATCTGACTACAGCCCTTTCCTTCAATAAAATAGATACTTTATTCATATACAGGTTTTAGATTGATTTCGTCAATTGTCCGAAAAAGAAAATCTAAGATAGAATAATAAGTCAAGTCTGCAAAATTTGTCGTACTTTTGTTTTATTATCTTCACTTTGCACAGAGAATCTCATAATTATGAACGCAGACGTAGTTCTTGGACTTCAGTGGGGTGATGAGGGAAAAGGCAAGATTGTTGATTATCTGGCACAAAAATATCCCGTAATCGCCCGTTTCCAGGGAGGGCCGAACGCAGGCCACTCACTCCATTTTGAAAACACATCCTTTGTTCTTCATTCCGTTCCATCGGGTATATTCCGTAAAGACACGGTAAATGTTATAGGGAACGGAGTGGTTATTGACCCCGTTATTTTTGAAGAAGAATGCCGTGCCATTGAAGCCATGGGTGTTCCTGTCAGGGAGCGCCTGATGATCTCCAAACGGGCACATCTTATCCTGCCTACTCACCGGATCATTGATGCAGCCAGTGAACAGGCCAAGGGTTCTTCCCGGATAGGTTCTACCCTGAAAGGAATATCCCCGACATATATGGATAAAACAGGACGTAACGGGATCCGCGTAGGAGACATCCTTGCCCCTGATTTTGAAGAACGTTTTCATGCCTTAAAGTCCAAGCACCTTGTTTTTCTGCAACAATTCGATTATAAATACGACCCGGAACAGGGTCAGGATAAATGGATGCAGGCCATTGATTATCTAAGGGATTTCAAGCTCATTGACGCGGAGTATTACATCAATGACTGCCTGCATAAGGATATGCCCGTACTGGCTGAAGGAGCACAAGGGGCGTTACTTGACATTGATTTTGGATCATACCCCTACGTTACATCTTCTTCTACCACTTGCGCAGGAGCATGTATAGGTCTGGGATTCCCTCCTTCCAGAGTCGGCAGGGTATACGGAATATTCAAAGCCTATTGTACGCGGGTGGGCAGCGGCCCTTTTCCCACCGAGCTTTTTGACAGGGATGGCGAATTGCTCAGGGAACGCGGCAAAGAATTCGGCGCCACTACAGGAAGGCCCCGGCGTACAGGATGGCTGGACCTGGTTGCCCTGAAATACGCCGTGATCCTGAACGGAGTGACAGATCTGATCATGATGAAATCGGATGTACTGGACGGATTTGAAACCATTAAAATTGCTACTGCTTACAAGGTAAATGATAGCCTGACCGACCGTGTTCCTTACGATATACATTCTCCTGTCGTTCCGGAATATAAAGAATTCAGGGGATGGAAAAAAGACTTAACCGGAATTCGCAGGGAAGAAGATCTGCCCGTTGAATTTTCATCATACATCCGTTTCATTGAAATAGAGACCGGAGTCCCTGTGAGAATTATTTCCCTGGGGCCTGACCGGGAACAGACTATTATAAAAGAGTAATCAAGAATTATGGATAATCTGCTGGAAAGAATAGACAGCCCCAAAGATCTTAAAGAACTGGATATTCATCAATTACCGCAATTATGTGAAGAACTGAGGCAGTTTATTACAGAGAGCTGTTCCCGCAATCCCGGTCACCTGGGTGCCAGCCTGGGTGCTGTAGAACTTACAGTAGCACTTCATTACGTTTATGACGCTCCCAAAGACAAAATTATATGGGATGTAGGACACCAGGCTTATGCGCATAAGATCTTAACCGGACGTCGGAAAGTTTTCTTTAAAAACCGTTGTTATAAAGGTTTGAGCGGATTCCCAAAAATAGAAGAAAGTCCTTACGATGCTTTCGGAACGGGACATTCTTCCACATCCATATCGGCAGCACTGGGTTTTGCCACTGCCGCTGAATTAAAAAAGTCCGGGGAAAAAACAGTTGCCGTTATTGGGGACGGATCCATGACAGCAGGATTGGCATACGAAGGTCTTAACAATGCAGGAGGCATGTCAGCCGATATGCTTATAGTTCTCAATGACAACAAGATGGCAATAGAGACTAGTGTGGGAGGACTCCACAATTCCCTTCTTAAACTTACCACGTCCCGGCGATATAATAAACTAAAGGTAAGAACCTGGAAAGCACTCGGCTCCGGAGCTTTGCGGGACACCGTGCAACATCTGGTACAGGCAGGTAAACGGCTTGTTGTCAGTAACAGTACGCTGTTTCAACCCCTGGGGATCCGTTATTTTGGTCCTGTGGACGGGCATGATGTGGTACAACTGGTCAACACTTTCAACAGATTAAAAAAACTGAAGGGCCCAAGGTTGCTCCATATTCTTACCGTTAAAGGAAAAGGTTATGCCCCGGCCGAGATGGATCAGGCAACCTGGCACGCACCGGGATTATTCGATGCTCAAACCGGGAACCGCCTTTCAGATCTGGATCCCGGGATCCCAAAAAAAATTCGCTTTCAGGACGTTTTCGGACATACGCTTTTGGAACTTGCGCGGTCTAATCCGGACATAGTCGGGATCACACCTGCCATGCCGGGCGGATGCTCCCTGGATATTATGATGAGAGAAATGCCTGAAAGGTGTTTTGATGTGGGTATAGCCGAACAACATGCCGTTACCTTTTCCGCAGGTCTGGCGGCAGCCGGGTACCTGCCGTATTGCAACATATATTCGTCTTTCATGCAGAGGGCTTACGATCAGGTCATCCATGACGTAGCGGTGCAGAAATTAAAAGTAATATTTTGCCTGGACCGGGGAGGCCTGGTCGGTGAAGACGGGGCCACCCACCACGGTGTGTTTGATCTGGCTTATTTCAGTTGTATTCCGGAAATATTCGTGGCAGCACCCATGGACGAGGCGGAATTGCGAAACATGTTATTCTCGGCCCAGGATAAAAAGTACAAGACCATTAGCATTCGCTACCCCAGGGGAACCGGGACAGGGATGAAAGACTGGAGAAGGCCTTTTCAGTTCCTGGAACCGGGAAAGGCACGTCTTTTGCATGAAGGTAAAGACATTGCACTGTTGAGCCTTGGGGCTGCAGGGATCATGGGGGCACAGGCCGTGGCCCGTGCCGGGGAAGAAGGAGTATCCGTGCAACACTACGACATGCGTTTTCTTAAGCCTGTAGATCAGGAAGTATTGGATTATGTGGCACGTAATTTCAAAAAAGTGATCACTTTGGAAGACGGGAGTCTGACAGGTGGATTAAACAGCACAGTTTCCACATATATGGCTAATCATCCCGGGACTATTAGCAAAGTAACCGGGCTCGGGGTACCCGACCGTTTTATTGAACAGGGAAAGATCAGACAATTATACCACGAATGCGGGTACGATACCGAGGGTATTACAAACGCCATCATAAACTTTGCCCGGACATTTTAATGCTTAGGAATCATTGCGGTGACTCGAGTATTTTGCTGTTTTTTTTTGGTAGTTTGTAGAAATCGTTTATCTTTGCCGCTCCAAAATGACGGGATATTTTTGCCGATGTAGCTCAGTTGGTCAGAGCAGCTGATTTGTAATCAGCAGGTCGTGGGTTCGAATCCCTCTATCGGCTCGTAGTTTTTTGACAGAATGAATAACCAGGGAGGGTACCAAAGTGGCCAACTGGGGCAGACTGTAAATCTGCTGACGCACGTCTTCGTAGGTTCGAATCCTGCCCCTCCCACAACCAATACGCGGAAGTAGCTCAGTTGGTAGAGCATCAGCCTTCCAAGCTGAGGGTCGCGAGTTCGAACCTCGTCTTCCGCTCCAACTTGCACCAAAAGCCAGTGTAGCTCAGGGGTAGAGCGCTTCCTTGGTAAGGAAGAGGTCATGAGTTCAAATCTCATCACCGGCTCAAATTTACATTATTGAGTTATTAAATTATTAAGTTATGGCAAAAGAAACCTACAAAAGGGATAAACCCCACGTAAACATCGGAACCATTGGTCACGTTGACCATGGCAAAACCACTCTGACAGCCGCCATTACCCAGGTACTGGCAAAAAAGGGCCTGTCCGAAATACGTTCATTCGACTCCATTGATAACGCTCCTGAAGAAAAAGAACGCGGTATCACCATCAATACTGCCCACGTTGAATACCAGACAGCTGCCCGTCACTATGCACACGTTGACTGCCCGGGACACGCTGACTATGTTAAGAACATGGTTACCGGTGCCGCACAGATGGACGGAGCCGTGCTGGTAGTTGCAGCTACAGACGGTCCTATGCCCCAGACTAACGAACACGTATTGCTGGCCCGTCAGGTGAATGTTCCTAAAATTGTGGTTTTCCTGAACAAATGCGACATGGTGGATGATCCCGAAATGTTGGATCTCGTTGAACTGGAAGTACGCGATCTGCTGTCCAAATACAACTTTGACGGTGACAATGCTCCTGTTATCCGCGGTTCTGCTTTAGGAGCCCTGAACGGAGAAGCAGAATGGGAAGATAAAGTCATGGAGCTTATGGATGTCGTAGATACTTATATACCCATCCCCGTGCGCGACAATGAAAAACCTTTCATTATGCCGGTGGAGGACATTTTCTCCATTACCGGTCGCGGTACCGTTGCTACCGGACGTATTGAGACAGGTTTGATCAAAACCGGCGAACAAATTGAGATCGTTGGTCTTGGTGAGAAACCTAAAACCAGTGTTGTTACAGGCGTTGAAATGTTTCGTAAGATCCTTGACAGAGGGGAAGCCGGTGACAACGTAGGTCTGCTGCTCCGCGGTATAGACAAGAAAGAAGTAAAACGCGGTCAGGTCATCTGCCGTCCGGGTACCATTACTCCTCACAAACATTTCTCGGCCCAGATATACGTATTGAAGAAAGACGAAGGCGGACGTCACACCCCGTTCCACAACAAATACCGTCCCCAGTTCTTCCTCCGTACACTGGACGTTACCGGAGAGATCAAACTGCCCGAAGGAGTGGATATGGTAATGCCGGGTGACAACGTTTCCATTGATGTGGAACTGATCTACCCCGTAGCTTTGAATGAAGGTCTCCGTTTTGCTATCCGTGAAGGAGGTCGTACTGTAGGTGCCGGTCAGATCACCAAAATGGGTGAATAATTGTCCGGGACACATAACAACACACAGGTCTGGCCGTACTATTACGGCCGCACCTGTGTATACTAGGGGCATAGTTCAAGGGTAGAATAGCGGTCTCCAAAACCGTTGATGGGCGTTCGAATCGCTCTGCCCCTGCAGATACGGGATGTTACGATTCCGTATTGTTAACCTCAACAACGGGAGAAGCTTCCATCTCCACGTGTTGCTAACAAACTAACAATGAGCAAAATCGGAATGTATTTCAAAGACTCCTACAGTGAACTTTTTCACAAAGTGAGCTGGCCTACATGGAGTCAACTGCAAAACAGCGCAATTATTGTGATGGTGGCCTCAGTCATTTTCGCGATAGTCATTTTTGCAATGGACATTACATTTAGGAACCTGATGGAGTTTCTCTACAAAGCATTGTACTAAATACTAAAGAGAAATGACAGAAGCTACCAAAAAATGGTACGTTGTAAGAGCGGCCGGAGGTAAAGAAAAAAAAGCCAGGGAATACATTGAGAACGAGGTGAAACGTCTTCATCTTGAAGACTATGTATCCCAGGTATTGATCCCTACCGAAAAGATTTACCAGGTAAAAAACGGTAAAAAAATAAGTAAGGAACGTATTTTTTATCCCGGATACATTTTGATTGAAGTCGCGCTTACGCCGGAAATTCAGCACCTTATCACCAACATCCCTCATGTTTCGGGATTTCTGGGAACTGTCAAGGGAGGGGAACCCGTTCCTGTCCGGATGTCAGAGATCAACAGGATACTGGGCCGTGTGGATGAACAGGCGGAAAGGGAAGAAGAGAACATCACACCTTATCTGGTAGGAGAAGCCGTCAAGGTTATTGACGGGCCGTTTAACGGAT
>JBAZDQ010000051.1:0-9417 GCA_041654355.1 Bacteroidales bacterium | reverse complement strand
TTTATGATTATGAATTAATAAAAAGGATTTCACCAACAGATGATGATACTTGGTTTTGGATTTGGACCATTTTAGGTGAACATAAGGTAATGTATGTTGAGCCAGGTTGGAATATGAATGATTATATACATTATATTCAATGGAGCGGTCAGGCTATTGATGTAGCACTATCAGGAATTAACAAAAGTGATATTATGGAAGATATATATTTAAAAGTGTTATTAGAATTTCCTAAATTAAAGGAGATATTATGTATCAAGAATTAAGTATGTGTACATTTGGATATAATAATGCTAATTTAACTATACAATTAATAGAATCATTAGAAAAAATATATAATTTGCAAGATTATAATTTTACTATTGCAGATAATTCTACTACTTCTGATAAAGATTATGAAATTGCTATAAATAAAAAATTGAATTATTTTGATAATAGAGAAAATAAATTTGGTAAAGATAAAGGTTGGGTTAATTATCAATCACATCGGTCAATTATTGCAACATATATTAAATATTACTTCTTCAAAATATTTAATAATTTTTGATACAGATGTTATTGTAAAAAAAGATTTTATGCCATTATTTGAAGAATTTAAAAAAAGTAAAAAACTTGCTGCTGGATATCTTTGTCATACTCACCAATGGAATCAACCTAGACTACATCCTTTTTTTAATATTTTTGATATTGAAGAATTACATAATAAAAATATTAAATATAGAATTAAAGGTGTTTCTGCTGAAACAGGTGATACTCGGAGCAGAATTTTATAAAGATAATAAAGATAATATTTTAATATTAGGGAATTTACCTAATAGAGATGGTTCATTTGATAATGAATATTTTTATCATTATTGTGGTAAAGTTATTAAAAATAAATAGGAAAATATGAAAGAAGTAGTAATATCTTTAACAAGTTGGATAAAAAGAATTCATTTAGTTAATCAAACAATTGAATCTATTCTTAAAAATAAATTACCTTTAGATACATCTTTAGTAATTTTTATGACTTTAAGTACTTTAGAATTTCCTAATAAAGAAATTGATTTACCTGAAAATTTATTAAAATTAAAAAATGAAAATAAAAATATTATTATTAATTGGGTAAATACTAATTATAAAGGATTTAAAAAACTACCAGAAGTGGTAAAAGCCTTTTATAATAAGCCTAATATTATTTTAATTGATATAGATGATGATTATCTATATGATTTAGATTTTATAGAAACTTGTTTATATTATGAAAAACTTTATCCAAATAATGCAATTACGGCTTGGTATGCTAATGGTCAAATTGATGGGGCAACTTCAATTACTAAACCTAGATTTTTTAAATCTAATATTTGGGAAGATATTCAATATGGATATGATAATTGTGAATCTCAAGATATTTGGACAAGAGTTAATTTAGCTTTAACTTCTACAATGACTATTGATATTCAAGTTTTTAAAAATAAAAGAAAACAATTTCATAATATAGAACCTTTATGGAAGCATGAACCTCTTGAAGTAGATAAAAGAAGATTTGATGCCGCTATTTTTTATTTATCTAAAATTGACCCGAAATATATAAATATATTTTGGAATTTCAACTTAAAATTATAAATATTAAAAAGAGGGAAAATGGAAATTAATTTAGCAAGTGTGGTAAAATCATTAAGAGAAAGTGATTTTGAATGTTGGTTAAAATATCATGTATCATTAGGTTTTAATAATATTTTTATTATAGATAATGATAGCCCAGAATGGGTAAAAAATATCTGTTTAAAGTATAAAAATGTAATTTACTTAAAATATTCAGGAAAGATGAATTGGCCATTACAATCTAAATTATTAAAAGATTTAGCTATAAAATTTTCTTCAAAAAAAGAAACTTGGTTTAGTTTTATAGATGATGACGAATTTCTATATTTTACTAATGGTAATAATCCTAAAGAATGGTTAAATGATAAAATAATAAAATATCCTAATTGTAATCAATTTTCACTTTATTGGAAATTTTTAGGAGCAGAAAATGGAATTAAAGAAAGAGAATTACAAGAAAATTTTATAGATGCCTTTAGATATAGCAATTATGAATTTAAAATAGATAAAAATGGTCAATCTTGTTGGATTAAATCATTTATAAAATTTACTCCTAATATGATAAATACTCAAGAAGATCCTCATATGATTTATAAAGAATCTATAGATTGTTTAGGGAATGTATTAACAGAAAAAAATTCACCATATATTAATTTAGTTAATCATGATGCTTATTGTTATCATTGTTATTATTTATCTGAAAAAGAATTTAATGATAAATGGTATTCAAAATATGTAATGAGTTTATGTGTAGTTAAAAAACCTTGGGATTATAATAAACAAGATTGGAATTGGTATAGTAAAAAAGATGATAATTTATATGATTATTATCATAAATTATCTTAATTTATAATAGTTCTATTTTTATAATATAATTCTTTAATTTCTTTAAAATCATTAAAAAATCTTTTATAATTATCTTTAACATCTATTTTACCATAATCTAAATGAAGAGCTCTATTTTGATTTCCAAAACTAATGTTACCAGTATTACAATATATTCTTTTAAAATGAGTACCTTGTAATACTGCTCTTATACTATTCCATTCATCATCATTATAATTAAAATATTTTAAAAATAGTTCATCATCTAATTTATATAAACTATTTGGCGGAAATAATCTAACAACAGATAAAATAGCTTCAATACTACCAGGAATAGCCCATAAAGCATTACCGAGCATCAGAAGATAATACTAATTTAGGATTTATTAAATATTCTTTATAAAAAATATCAATTATATTTTTTTCAATTAACATATCATCATCTAGAGTAATAATAGGTAAATTCGGATATTTATCAATCGTTGGATTTAATTTTTTTAAAGCTTTAGTGTTTTTATATGTCCATAATATTTCAAAATTATCAATAGTTTTATTAAATAAAACCAATTCTTTAGGTAATTCTTTTTCTTTTAATGGAAATTCTTCTTCAGATAATACCATTACTACTTTATATCGTATATTTGTTTCTTGTCTAAATAATCTAAATAATACTTTAGGTAATGTTAATTCATTAATACGATCTTTCCAAGAGGTTAAACTAACTATAATTTGGTATTTATCTTCTTGCATAATTATCCTTCTAATTCTTTTAATAATAAAGAAAAATTAAAATCTTTTTTATTTGCATTAAATTTCATATTTTTTTTAATATTCTTAATTTCTTCTATATTATCTATATAAATAACATTGCCATTATTAAAATATTGTAATATTGTATTTTTAACTTTTCCATATTTATTATCAAATGAATAACAAGGAATATTTAATAAGTATGAAAAAATAGATAAATGTAATGTATCTGTAATAATTACTTTTGCTTTTGTTAATTTTTCAAAATAAGTATTTAATGTACTTTTATGTTCTTCAAATGTTATTGGTTTATTTTCATGAATTATATTTGAAAATTGTGTTCCGATTTCACATAATGAAAGATTATGTAGCATTTCATTATCACTTCTAGAAATTATTAAAATTTCAGATTTAGTTTTATTTAATACTATAGGTTTTAAGTATAATACCATATCAGCTAATTCTAAAATATTACAATTAAAATATTTTTTATAATTTAAGTAAGATATATTATCTCTAGCAAAAATTGTAATATTTTGATGATTATTAATTATTTCTAATAAATCATTTGAAACTTCTTTATTTATATAAAAAGATGAAGGTAATATTATGATTTTATTAGATGTGTATTTTTTAATAAATGATAATAAAAATGATTCGGCGGTATCATTATAAAGATTAAAGTAACCTCCACCTCGTATTAAAATAATATCTTCTGTATTGATTTTAATATCTTGATAATTATTTTCATCTATACGAATATATTCTTTATTATGATCATTTAAAAACTTAAAAGAGGCATAATCAATAGCTATATCTCCTATATTTGATAAAAAATCATTATGTGTTATTAAATAATATTTCATATTTAATATTCAACCCAATTAGTCTTAAAATCTTTACTGAAAATTAAACGATTTTGATTTGATATTTTTAATTTATTATATTCTACCCAAGCACCAAAAAGGTATTCGGTTAAATATCCACATAATCTAACTAAATTAGGATTTGTATATATACTATTAGAAGTACATTTTTCATATGTAAAAAGAATATCAAATATCCATTTAAAATAAAGGTCAATTAATTCTTTTCTACAAATAAACATATTTCCTTCATAAACATAATGTTGATTTACATATTCTATAACTGAAGAATGATATTCTGGATAAAGATATTTAACAACTTCAATACATTTTTTAAATTCTTCTCCTTTACCGACTATTGGCCATGCAGGTAAATCCGAGTATTATTACCTTGAGAAGTTTTATGTAATATTATATCATTTTTAGATAATATAGAATTTATAGACTCTTTTGATAATAAAACTTTTTCATTTGAAAAATAACGTCTATAATGTTCTAAACCGATTATATCTTCTTTAGAATTTTTCCATATCCAATAAGCGGCCGTCATTTCACTATACATAAAATTTTTATTTGAAATATTATCTCCAATAGAATCATTTAATAATTTTTTATTATTTGGATTCATATAAATAATTTCTCTTGGATCTTGATAAGCTAATTCATTAAATATATTATCTTCTTTACCGGGCAACATAAATTTTCATATTAATTCCTTATCATTTTATTTTTATCATAAATTTTTCTTAATTCTGGATAATCATTAAAGAATTTATTCCAAAATAACTTTGCTTTAGGTAATAAAGGACTATATGTTAAAAATAATGCGTTAGAATTATTACCATTATATATATTTCCGAAATTTCTTTCATAAATTATATATTTAGTTCCTTGTAAAACTGCTCTAATTGAATTAAAATCATCATCTAAAACAAAAAAATATTTTTCACATAAATAATCATCTAATTTATATAAACTATTTGGAGGAAATAATCTAATACCGTCCAGTTATACATTCAATTGATCCGTTTTATAAAAAAATTATAAAAAGAAGGATGATTACCAGTTATTATCCTATCTGGATATTTTTTATTTAAATTATATAAATCATCTATTACATATTTTTCTAATAAAGTATCATCATCTAGAGTAATAATAGGTAAATTTGGGTATTTATTAATAGTTGGATTTAATTTCTTTAAAGCTTTAGTATTTTTATATGTCCATAATATTTCAAAATTATCAATAGTTTTATTAAATAAAACCAATTCTTTAGGTAATTCTTTTTCTTTTAATGGAAATTCTTCTTCAGATAAGACTAATACAACTTTATATTTTATTGCCGTTTCTTGATGAAATAACCTAAATAAATTATATAATAAAGATTTATCATATATTCTTCCTTTCCAAGAGGTTAAACTAACTATAATTTGATATTTATCTTCTTCCATAATTACTCTATTCATAATGCCAAATAGCATTTACATTTTTATTATACATTACTATGGGTTTTTCTATACATTTAATTTTATTAACCGCCAACCATATAATAAATATATGTTCACTTATAAAACCATAAAGTCTAGAATACTTTTCAATGGTGTATTTATTTTTAAAATTTTCTTCTAAAATAAATAAAATATCAAATAACCATTTGCAATAATCATCAAATATCTCTTTTTTACATATCATCATATTACAATGTATATACCATTTGTAATTTTCCATAATATATTTAGCTACAGAAAAATAAGAAGGATATAGTATCTGTATAATATCTAATACTTCTTTTAATACTTCTGGCATAAATGGCATTATTTCTGAATTTATAATTGTATTTTTTATGATGTGTTTATTCGGTATAATCATATCATATGACAATAATAAATTAACAATATCTTTTTGTAATAAAGGATCATTTTCATTTTTTGAATTTAAAAAAAGGCGTCTATAATGTTCTATACCTATAATATCTTCTTTAGAATTTTTCCATATCCAATATAAAGCTGTTAATTCAGAATACATATCGTTTTTATATGAAATACTTTCTCCAGTACAATCATTAAAATTAGAGGTTTCATTTAACTGATCTCCTATATGTATTGATTTTCTAAGATTATCAGTTAAATCGACATATTTATTCCATTTAGTATTGCCTACCGAATATATTATCATCTTTACCCTAATTAAAATTTTATATTTTTATATTATATTTATTATAATAATAAAGGAAAAAAATGTTCAATTTAATTTTTGCCGGATTTAGTGCTTATTGTGCAAGTAAAATTTTATTATCTCCAGAAGTAGATTTATTTACTTATATTATATTTTTTGCATTAATATTTGTTTTTTGTTTAAAAATATTAGATATTGAAAAACAAATTGAAATTATAAATAAAAATAAAAATAAAAAAGGAAAAACATGAAAGATAAAAATTTAGAAAATGATACTAACATTAACACTAAATTAAAGAAAAAAAGAAAATCAGTTAAATCTTTTATAGATATTTTAAAAGATTTAATAATTATAGTTGTATTTTTAGGAATAGGTTTTTATGGATATGAAAATTATACAAATAATAAAAAAGAATTAGAAAAAGTTCAATTATCTTTACTTGAATTACGAGAAAGTATTTCTATTGATAATCAAAGAAGAGCCAAAATTGAAAATGCTACAAATATTATTTTAAGATATAATATAAAAATGCCTAAAGAAATTGCAGTTCAATATGCCGCTTGGTATGTAAATGAAGCAGAAAAATATCCAAATTTTGATTATAAAATTACATTAGCTATTCATTTAAATGAAAGTCATTTTGATAATAAAAAAATTGGTTCTTCAGGAGAATTAGGAATTGGACAAATTATGAGATATACTGCTCAAAGTATTGCTAAAGATTTACAAATAAATGCTTATAATGATTCAATGAGAGCCGATCCTAAAACTAATATTATGTTATCTACTAAATATATTCATGATATGTTAGTAGATTGTAATAATGATTTAGAATTAGCCATTTCTGCTTATAATGGAGGACCTAGAACAAAATATAAAGAATGGAAAAAAGGAAATATTTCAAAAGAAGAAGTTCATTCGGTTACATTAAAATATGTTCCTTCTGTTTTAGCTTATTATAATCAATTCATAAAAGAAGAAATGAATTTTAATTAAAGAGGTAAAATATGGTAAATTTTGATAAAATAAAAGAAAGTTTAATATCTAAAAAATATTTAGAAAATTCTGGAATTAGTTGGATGATAAAAAATATATCATCTTATAATTCAAAACCGATTACATTAAATGTAGATTGGTTAAATAATCTAGATTTTGAATATGAAGAAAGACATACAATAGATTTATATATTGGAAATGAATTAATTCATTCATTTTGTCTTTCAGAAAAATTAATTAATAATACTAAAAATTTTGAAATATATTTAATTAATATTGAAGGTGAAGCTGAAATGGAAATTCAACAATGGATTTTAGATAAAAAATTAGGATATTAAAAGGAAGTATTATATATGGTATTAGAAAAAGAAATTTCTAAAAAAGAATCAAAAGATGATTTATATATTCGTGTTTTAAAAAATTGTATTTATAATGTATATAATAAAGAATCTAAAATTCTTTCAGATGAAAAAAATATTATAACTTTATTAGGTACAAAATTAGCAAATTATATTACCTTAAATACTTATTTAGATTTTCATAATTATGCAATTTGTGAAAGTATAAAAATAGAAAAAAATCCTTTAATTACTAATAAGTATTCCAATCATATTTCTTTATGTTTTCATCTAGAAGATAAAATAAGTGGTGAAATAGTTGAAAAATCTAATTTTACTATAGAAGTTAATTATATAATAATTTCTCAATTAAAAAATAAAATTTTACTAGGTATTGAACTTAAATCATTTAAATCAGAAAACTCTCCATATGTTTATTCCTTTTAAAAATTGGAAATAATTTTAATTTATTAATAAATAAAATATGAATATTAAAATGAACAACAATATTAATTATAATGGCTTTGAAAGTTTTGAAGCCGATTATATTGGTTTATTTATGTAAAGATTTTTCTATAAATTAAATAATTTAAGAAGATTCTTTACAAAGAATCTTCTTTTTTGTTTAATATAGCTAAATCGCATCTATTTTATATAAAAGGGTTTACAAAAGAGTTTTTATATAATATATTTGTTTTATTAATTCAATGAGGTAATACTTATTGAAAAAAGATTAAACTAGATTTAATCAGATTATTGAAAATTTGGTAATAGTAAATTAAAATGGCATTTTAGTTCAATTGGTTAGAACACCGCACTGTCGATGCGGATGTTATGAGTTCGATCCTCATAGATGTCGTAAAAAACGGATAATAGTTTAATAGGTAAAATATCGGTATAATTAATCCGAGGTCAGACGTTCGAATCGTTTTTATCCGGTCAATTAATAAAAGATATATACAGCAAAAAATCTAAAATACGAAATGAAAGATACTATAGTATGTTTTTAATAGAAATATTATAAAATGTTGATGTATATAATGAGTTCTTTATGAGTATTTGACTTCTCCTCATTATTAACTTTCAAATGAGAAAATTATATTATATCTTGATTTTTTTTTAAGAATTTCTTAAACAACAGAATAAATAATAGCTTGTAACTATTATAAGTTGAATAAGAATATGAATACTTAAAAAATGTTTACAAGGCATTTAGTATTCATTTCAGACATGTTCTAATGAATGAGGTAAGATAGGAACCCGGCTCGGGTTCTTGATATAGGTTCGATTCCTATTGTCTGATTATATTTTTGATTACATGGGTCAGTAGTTCAGTTGGAAGAACAGCGCACCTGCAATGCGCCGGTCGTGGATTCGAGCTCCACCTGTATCCATTAAAATTTTCGACGCGGGGTGGAGTAGTTGGTAGCTCATCGGGCTCATAATCCGAAGGTCGCAGCGTTCAAGTCCTGCCCCCGCTATTTATGGAAAATTGGCCGAGTGGTTTAAGGCAGTAGATTACTAATCTACCGGGAATTGATCTCTCCAAAGGTTCGAATCCTTTATTTTCCTTTTTTAATTTGCCGTGGTTGAGCAATTGGTTGGCTCAGGTGGCTGTAACCCACCCGCCCTTAAAGCATTGTAGGTTCGACCCCTACCCACGGCACTTATTATTTTATTCCAAAATAGCTCAATGGTAGAGCAAGGTACTGTTAATACCGAGGTTATTGGTTCGATCCCAGTTTTTGGAGCTTTTTATCCATCGATGATGTAATGGTTAGCATAACGGTCTGATACGCCGTTCGTCCAGATTCGACTTCTGGTTGATGGACTATTTAATGATATATGGTCTCTTAGCTCAGTAGGTAGAATCATTATCTGT
>JBAZDQ010000050.1:0-9624 GCA_041654355.1 Bacteroidales bacterium | reverse complement strand
CATCCGAGTCAGCAAAGGCCGCGTCGACGGTGCCGACGTGCACGTGGTCGAGGCCATCGCACACTGCCATTCCGTGGATTTTGTCCCGGACGGCAATGCCCACGGGCGCGTCATTGAGGCGGCCCAGGAACAGGAGATTGACATGGCTGAACTGACGCCCGAGCAGATGGAAGAGATCACCAAGCGCGTTACCGAGGCCGTTGCCGAACCCGTCGCGAATGCCGTGGCCGCGAAGATTGCCGAGACGCAAAAGGCCGCCGACGATGCCGCGAAAGCGGAGGAAGCGAAGCGCCAGCAGGAGGCCGCAGACGCCGAGAAGCCCGATGCCGACAAGGCCCTTGAGCAGCGGGTGGCAGAGGTCGTAGCTGCGAAGACGGCCGATGCCGAGAAGCGCGTCGCAGAGGCCGCCGACCGCATCAAGGCGTTGGAGGACGAGCGGGCCGCCGGCAAGACGCTGGAGATCATCACCGGCATGGTGCAGGCCCGCGACGATCTGAGCCCCGTCTCCCAGACCCGCGTGATCGAGGGCTTCTCGGGCCAGATCATCGCCCCCGACCAGATCGGCACCCGCGTGCAGGAGGCCTGCGACCGCGAGCGCACCTACGCCCTGGAACTCCTGCAGGCAGCCGGGGTGCGCACCAAGGTCACCGGCTCCGGCGCCACCGACACCGGCCGCGCGCAGGAAGCTACGAAGGCCTATGATGACGGCTTCACCGAGTTCGCCCGCAACATGGGCGTGGATGCGAAGACTCTCAAGGCCATGCAGGAACTGCCGCAATAGCAGCAAGCGCCGCAAAGGACAATAGCGCAAACACTCAGGCCTCGCCGATTGGCGAGGCTTTGTCAGTTCTGAGGTGAGATGGAATGGCGAACTACGTGGATGTGAACGCAAAGAAAACCTATGCCATAGAGTCCAGCCGGATCGCCCTTGAGACCACGGACACGACCCTGGATGACGTGACCAGCGGCGACCTCGTCATTGCCGGGGCGCTGGTCGGGGTCGCTGTGGCGGACTATGACTCCGACACAGACCTGGTGGTGATCGATACCCGCGGCTGCTACGAGTTGAGCGTCATCGGCAAGGACACCGGCGGCTCCTCGTGCGCCATCGCCGTAGGAGACTGGCTCTATTACGACCCGGCAGCAGACCAGATCAACCGCGACTATAGCAACGGCATCTGCATCGGGCGCGCCCTGGAGGCCATCGGCTCCGGCCTGACCGCCACCATCGGCGTCGAGATCATCCCGATTCCGTGGTCGGACTGCCTGGCCATGGTGGCCGCCGCCGTCGCGTAGTAGCACTCACAACAACGAAACGAGGTGACCTATCATGGGTCTGCCTGCAGTCAGTTTGGTTCCGCCGATCGTAGACGAGGACACGTCCGGGGGCCGGGAGATCAATGTCCGTGCGCTGGTCAAGCGCCAGCAGGAGGCAATGCGCTCCGGCCGTGTGCAGGAGGTCATGAGCACCAGCGACCTCACATACCTGGCCGACGTGATCGACCGCGGCCTGATGGTGTCGTACCTGGACGATTCGATCCCAATCACATACCCGATGCTCGGAAAGCGCCGGGACACGACCACCCTTG
Organism: Bacteroidales bacterium; assembly: GCA_041654355.1. Classification (GTDB taxonomy): domain Bacteria; phylum Bacteroidota; class Bacteroidia; order Bacteroidales; family UBA932; genus DMER64. The sequence goes on along the minus strand of JBAZDQ010000050.1, from coordinate 8,035 downwards.
CCCGCGCCGGGTCTGGCCACGGCGTAGACTACCGGCTCAATGCCGCGCGGCTGATCCCGCAGGTGGCAGAGGGCGCAGACTACACCACCATCGACCCGAGCGACGAGAGCTTCGAGGCACACACGTACAAGTACGGCGTCAACTGGCCTGTGACGTGGGAGACGTGGCTGTCTGACAACCGGGACCTGGGGCTTCTGATGGAGTATCCGCAGTCCTGGGGCCTGAGTGCTCGGTACACCCAACAGTACCTGTTCACCAGCGCCTACGCCCACAACACCACGCTCTTCACCGCCGGGCAGGGCAACTACATGAGCGGCGCCGGCAGCAACCTCACCGCGGCGAACCTGGCCACCGGCGTCAACGCCATCCGCAACTTCGACGACCCGGCCGGCAACGTGTCTGTGTATGCCGGACCGCTCTTCCTCGTGGTGCCTCCGACGCTGGAGTGGACCGCGCGGGCACTTGTGGAGAGCACGGTAGTCACCACCGGCAACACCGCCAGCATTCCCGTCAACAACCCTGCGGCACGTTCGGCCACCGTCGTGGTCGACCCGTTCTTGGAGGCTATCGACGAGAGCTACGGTACGACCGGCTGGTACCTCTTCGCCGACCCGCGCATCCGGCCCGCTGTGCGCTACGGCTTCCTGCGCGGCTACGAGACGCCGTCCATCTACGTCCGCGAGGCCGACGCGCGGCTGCTGTTCGGCGGCGCCACCGACCCCTTCGACGGCGACTTCCTGACCGATGAGATCGCGTTCAAGCTCCGCTTCACGTTCGGCGTTGATGTGGCCGACTGGCGGGGTGCGTACCACTCCACCGGCGAGGCCGCATCCGAGTAGGCGGTTCCCTCCCGCCCAGTGGGGCGCCCCTGACCCGCCACAGGGGCGCCCCACGACCCACATACTACGAGAGGAGCAGACGCCTATGCCGGTCCTGTTCACATACGACCCGACGACTGACGCCGGCATGATTCGCCTGCTGACGGACGACGCCGACGCGGACAACTACGCGTTCACCGACGCGGAGATCACGGCGGTCTACGCGTCCAATGGGAGCAACGTGCTTCGCACGTCGGCGCGCCTCCTGGAGATCCTCGCGACAAACCACAGCAAGCTCGCCATCAAGGTCGGGCGTGGCGACGTGGACGAGGACCTGACCCAGATCGCTAAGAACTTGCGCGAGCAGGCCGACAGGTACAGAGCCCAGGCCGACGATGAGGACGATGCCGGGGCCTGCCTGGAGGCGTCTGTCTCTCCGAGCTACGAGCGGTTCTCCTACACCACGAACGAGTTGCTGGAGCGCGACGACGAGGTGAGAACGTGAACCGCGCCAGCGTTGGCAGCACGCTCACCAGTCTGTACACCAGGTCTGCCACGTCCCTCCTGCGCGTGGACGTGCAGAGGACAGGCGACGCGGACTTCCCTGCCTGGGACCCTGTGGTCAGCAACATCCCGGCGCTGGTGGTCCAGCTCGACGCCCGGCAGAGACAGAGCCGTTCGGAGGCCTACCAGAACCCGGTGACCCACGAGGCCTTCTGTGACGACAACTCAGACCTCACCATCGGCTGCCGCGTCATCGTGACCCACAACCGGCAGGAGAACGCTACCTGGTCGTGGGTTCCGTCCACCGAGCAAACCACCTATACCGTGCGCGGCAAGCAGAGGGTGCCGGGCATGCCTGAGCCTCACGGCCAGGTGCGCTTGGACCTGAATCAGGTGACCCCCACCACGTGATGAAGCTCACGTTCATTGGCGAGGCCGTGGAGGACCTGGATGCCGCCCACCTGCGCCTCAAGGACCGCCGGACACTAATGCGCGCCGTGACCCGCTCGGCTGCACTGGTGCAGCGGCAGGCGAAGCTCAACACGACCCAGGTCTTCGCCAACCCGACCGGGAACCTCGCCCGCTCCATCATGGTCCACGCCAACGAGAGCAAACTCTCCGCGGACATCGGCCCGCACGTGATCTATGGGCGCATCCAAGAGATCGGCGGCACCATCCGGCCGGTCCACGCGAAGATGCTGGCCATCCCGATAGGGACCATGAAGGGCTACGCCCGGACCCACGAGGGCCTGCACATTCAGCGCGCCAACGGACAGCTCTTCCTGTTCGACGACGCGGGCGTGGCGCAGTACGTGCTCAAGGCCTGGGTCGTCATCAAGCCACATCCGTACCTGGTGCCCGCACTCGCCGCCCAACAGGACAACATCGCCGCGGAGTTCGACCGAGCCCTGCGGCAGGTCTTCGGGGTGATGCAGTAGTGAGCTACGTCAAGCCGGCCGACTTCCGGGCCGCCCTGCTGACGGCCCTGAGGGCGTGGACTGTGGAGCCCCTGAAGAGCGCCGTCTTCCGCATCGGCCCCTGCCGCTCGGTGCGCCTTGACGGCACCGAGGGCGCGCTGGTAATCGTCTCGTTCATGGGCCTGGAGGGCGGGGAGCGCAGTGCTGGCTCGGGCAACAACTGGTTCCACAATCCGGCGTTCGAGGTCCTGCTCGCGGTGCCCGACGACGAGGACGACCCGGAGACCACGGACACGAACCTGCTCGCCCTGCTGGACGAGTTCGGCAGTTGCATCCATGCAAATCGCAGCATTGCCAGTTGCCGGGTGGTGCACTTCGTGGCCGCCCCGGTGCTGATCATGCCCTTGTTTGAGAACACCCAGCAGGTCTTCCGGGCGGTTCCCATTGACCTGCGATACCAGACTCTGAAAGGGGGGTAACCCCCCATGGCTCTGACCGCCGTAGAGACGACCCTGATGGGCCTGTTCGACCGCTGGTCCTACGAGAAGGCCGCGTGCCGGACCGCCGCCGTGGGCGGCACCGACGTGTGGACCCGCGTGGATGCCAGTGCGGACGAGACCTTCGAGAACCGCGTGAAGGGGTTTGCCTGCACGACCCTAGACACGGCCATCGAGACGATGAAGCTCGGGCAACTGACCGACCTGCGGACGGTGCTGGCCCGCGTGCAGACATACTGCACTCAAGACCTCGGATATGCCGGTCTCGACGCGTACCTGACCGCCAAGCGTTGGCGCGTGGACGCCAAGCTCTCGGCCCTGTGGACTGAGGCGGGGCGCGCGGCGTTGAGCGTCGCCAACATCGCCGGGGATGCCGACGCCGGGGCGAGTGCCCCGGGCACCCTCCTCGGCTCGCTCATCCGCGGGGGCAGCATCACCTCCGCTGCCGACATCTCGACCAGCTACTCGGCAAGCCCGATCCTGGGGCGCGTGACCGTCAAGGGCGCCAGCGACTGGACGGTGACCGCGACCCTCAAGCTCGACGACGCGACGACCAAAGCCGTTGCCCAGGTAGTCAAGGGCACGGGTGACGGCGGCGCCGTGGGCGACACCTACGTGTTCGGGGCCCAGGCACTGAGCGGCGGCGCGGCCGCCGCGCAGAATGTCATCCCGGTCGCGGCGACCGCCCAGTTCAAGGCCGCCCAACAGATCCTCGTCACCCAATGGTCCGGGTCTGCCCCCGACGAGGTGTGGCTGGAGCAGGAGATCGCGACCATCGACAGCATCGCCGAGAACACGAGCCTGACGGTGCTGAGCAACCTGCTCCACACCTACACCACCGACGCGTACGTGTACCCGCTCTATCGGGGCGTGACGGCCGCGAGCGGTACCGGCGGCGACGCGTCCGACGCACTCTCGTTCTATCCCGCCCCCGACCGGCGGCTGAAACTGTAAGGAAAGGCGGTGAAGGACAATGGCACAAGAACCCATCACTGGCCTTTTCCAGTGGCTTCACTGGGGCACGGTATCCGCTAACGGCACCATGGGTGTCGTGACCGGCGGAGCACTCCCCACCGACCCCGACGCGCGGATCCGGTCCGGCATCGGCGGGAACACGCTGCGCCGGGGCGGGATCATCAAGGCCACCGGCAACGCATCGTTCTACGTGACCAGCAGCAACCAAGCCCTCGTGGCCGCAGCCCTGCGGGCCAGCTACCCGCGGGGCGCACTGACCCCCGTGTACCTCGCCGGCGGCGCCGATGACTGGGGCCTGCAGTGGGACGCGGCGAAGGTCACCGACTGCCGCATTGACTACTCCCAGGGCGAGGGCCTGCGGGCCACAATCACCTGGGGCGGTATCGTGGTCGCGACTGCTGCCGGCGACGCGATGGACCCCGAGGCGAATCTGGACCTGGAGGACTATGAGGCGGTCATCACCGTGGAGGGCGCCGAGTACGGCGTGACCGACATGGGTATCAGCATCGCCAACAACACGACCTTCAGCAACTCGGCGAACACGAAGGTCGCGGGAGTCAAGCGCCAGGCCAACACGTACCGCTACGGCCTGGAAATGCTGACGATGGAGCTGACGACCGACGAGCCGATCCCCATGACGACCCTGGACTTCCTGGAGGATCTGCTGCCCAACAACATCGGCGCTGTCCTGTCCGCGACCAACGGGACTGACACACTGACCGCGACGCTCATCAACCTGCAGCCGAGCAGCCAGGAGTTCGGGCTGGTAGACGCCAACTCCGCGGCGCCCTGGAAGTATGGCTTCAATGGCGACCCGCAGGGCGGCTCGCTCACCTGGACTTGGGCGTAGACGACAACAGCTCGACAAGCGACGCCGGTCTCCTCCCCCGGGGGACCGGCGCCGCCACTTCTGGAGGGAAGCCATGCGCAAGACCCCCGCTTCAAAGGCGCGCCCCGACGACCCGATCACGTTCTCCCCGCTCACCGACCTGCAGCGCATTGCCGGGGCGCCCCTGAAGGGCACGACCCAGGACGGTGCCGAGGTCCTGTTCGGGCAGATTGCACTGAGCGACTTGGCTGCGTTCGAGTCCGAGGTCGGTTCAATGGACCTGATCGGCGACCTCGCCCACCGGGTGACCTCGTGGTCGTTCCTGGCCCTGCGGTCCCTGCAGCACCACCGTCCCGAGACGACACCTGCCGACGTGGACGCGCTGTTCCCGCCCACCGCCCGAGGCATCGACCTGTTGGGCGAGGTGGTGACCGCCGTGCTCCCCACGGACGAGCCGGCAGAGGCGCCGGCAGAGGCAGCAACTGGCGACTCGTCGTAGCGATGTTCGCCGACCGGTTCGGCTGGACGGTGCCGACGATCATGGCCCTGAGCCTGATACAGGTGCACGAGATATTGGACGGGATCGCCGAACTTGATAAGCTGCGCAACCCCTGACGGAGAGGAGGCCTGAGCGACCATGGCCGACAAGCAGATGTCTGTCCACGTGACGATTTCGGCGGCCGATCAGGCCTCGCCGAAGATCAAGTCCGCCGTCGAGAGCCTCAATGGCCTGGAAGGCGCACTGCGCAAAGCGCAGGCCAGCAGCGAGCAGTTCCGGTCCAAGTGGGACGCCACGTTCGCGGCGACCAGCGCCGTCGGCGGCAAGATGCAGATAGCCGGCGCCGCACTCCTCGGGCTGGGTGGCATCGCGGTCAAAACGGCCTCTGATTTCGGCGAAATGTCCGCGATGGCCGGGGAGGTTTTCAAAGGCCAGACAGAAGCCGCGACTGCATGGGCGGATGCTACCGGCGAGGCGCTCAATCGCAGTGGCGCAGACCTACTGCAGTACGCCGCGGGTTTCCAAGGGCTCTTCACCCCCATGGGCATCGCGCGGTCAGAGGCGACGCAAATGTCCGAGGCCGTGGCGCAGCTTGCCGTGGACCTCGGGAGTTTCTGGAACAAGCAGGAACCCGACGTGGTGAGGGACCTCGCGTCGGCCTTCGCCGGCGAGACCGAGTCCATGCGCAAGTACGGCGTGTTTCTTTCCGACGCCGCTTTGGACCAGGAACTCTTCAATCAGGGCATCAAGGGCGGAAGCACCGCGGCCACCGAGGCCGAAAAGGCCCACGCCCGCATGGCGATCATCATGCGCGCCACCAAGGACGCGCAGGGCGACGCGGCCCGCACATCCGGCAGCCTGGAGAACCAGCTCAAGGGCCTGAAGGCGGAACTCAAGGAGAGTGCCATCGCCGCCGGGCAGGCGCTCGTGCCCGCGCTGGAGGAGCTGGCGCCGGTCGCGAAGGAGGCATTGCAGGACCTGACTGCGTTCCTGCAGACCCCGGCGGGTGAGGCCTTCGTGAAGTGGGCGGCGGGGCTCGCCCTCGTGGGCGTGACGGGCGGCACGGCGGTCAAGCATCTCGGCGACATTGCATTCGGCGCCGTCCAGATCGGCAGCCTGAGCAAGTCGGCCTGGGACAGGTTCGGGGGTGGGGCAGCGAAGGCCGCGCGGGCCGCCGAGAACGTAGCCGACGCCACGGAGCAGGCGGCCACCAAGACCGGCGGGCTGTCCTCTGTCGTCGGGGCCATGACCTCCCCACTCGGTCTCGCTACCATCGGCGTCGGTGCACTCGGCATCGCCATCTGGAAGTTGTCGGAGGCCTACGAGGCTCACGAGAGATGGAGCCAGAACTTCCAGAAGGCCCTTGACGGTATCGACAGCAGCAAGCCTACCAAAGAGTTGGAACAGTGGCGAGAAAAGCTACGTGAGGCCGCCGACGAGGCGGCGCGCGCCGGCAATGCTGCAGTGGAGGCCGGGGTGGACCCGAGCAGGTCTCCTGGCATTGCCGCCGCGGCCACAGAGCGGGCGGCGGTAGACAAGGCCATCACGGAACTGCAGGCGCGCGAGGAGTCTGCGCGCCAGCGCATGCAGCAGTTCGCCAAGGGCTCCGTCGAGTACCTGAAGGCCGAGCAGGAAGCCCTGCAGGCTCACTACGACCAACTCACCGTAGCCTACGAGTACCGCTCCCAACCGGGCCCGAAGCCTGCCGCCCTGCGGAACGCAATCGCGCTCGACGTGCGCGAGGCGGGCATGTACTCGGCCGCTCTTGAGCGCAACGCCAAGGCCCTGCAGGCTCTGACCACAGAGCAGTCCGAGGCCGAGTCGCTCACCAAAGCTCAGACCAAAGCCAACGAAGACGCCATCAAGGCCGCCGACGGCTACGCCGATGCACAGGACGCGGCGGCCAAGGCGACCGCCGACGTGAGTGAGGCCGTCGCCAACGCCGACAAGCGGGTGCGGGAAGCAGCCGAGGGCCAAACCGCCGCCTGGCGGGATGCCGCCGAGCGCATTGTGGACGCACAGCAGGCCGTGGCGGACGCCGTGGAGGACGGGGCCGAGCGAGTCGAGGACGCACAGAAGCGGGTGGCCGACGCCACGAAGGCGGCCGGCGACGCCGAGATTGATACCGCCGAGCAGATCATCGACCTCAACGACTCATTGGCCGACGCGCGGGAGCGGGCCGAGGACGCCGCGAAGGCACTCGCCAAGACGGAGAAAGACGTGGCCGACGAGCGGGTGAAGATCGAGAAGGACGCGGCGGAGAAGATCGAGGACATCCGCAAGTCCTCGGCAGACAAGCTCAAGTCCCTGGGCGAGAAGCTGCAGGAGCTGCAGGCCAAGCTCCGGGGCGACCAGGAGGGCGGCGCCGCCAACGTCTTCAACATCGGCGGCCGGATGGTGATGGTGTCCGACAAGGACGCCGAGCGCATCCGCGACCGGCTGAAGATCATGCAGGACATCCGGGCGGTCCAGCAGGACATCACCAAGGCCAAGGCCGACGAGGCTGCGAAGATCAAGGAGACCCGCGACGCAGAGCAGAAGCGCCTGAGCGACTGGGCGGCGAAGAGTCCGGAGCGCCTGGGTCAGGCCCGCGAGAGCCGCGACGACGCTGCCTACTCACTGAGCAAGGCGGAGCGGAGGATCCCACGCCAGATTGCCCAGGCCGAGGAACGGCTGGCAGAGGCCCACCAGGCGGTCGCGGAGGCAGAGAAGTCATTGGCCGACGCCCGCGAGGATGCCGCCCGCAGGATCGCAGACTCGGAGAAGGCACTCGCCAAGGCCAAAGAGGCCGCCACCAAGGCCATCAACGACGCCGAAGAGAAGCGCCTGGACGCCGAGGCCGCGCGCGCCAAGACGTTCGCGAGCATCAGCGAGAAGCTGGAGCAGGTGGCCGAGCGGCTGGGTCTCGCGTGGATGAAGCTGGACACGACCGGACGCGATAGCACCATCGGCGCAGGCGGAGCCATGGCCTACGCTGCGAGCACGCACCAGACCGC
>JBAZDQ010000049.1:0-9761 GCA_041654355.1 Bacteroidales bacterium | reverse complement strand
CTTGCAGCAAAAAACAGAAGTATTCTTTTTCTGCTTATATTTGATTTTATAAATCTGGTAACATTATGAAAACTAAACAATTTCTTGCTCTTCTGGCATTAATTGTACTGACTAATGCCTGTGGTAACGTTAATAAAGCCGAGACCCCTCCTGCCCTGACGTCGGCCGTAGCTTCTGTTTCTGCTTCGCTGGATAGTCTTAGCAACACTCTCTCTGCCACAGCCGCCGTCCTTGCCCAGGTGGGTGCAGATACGGCGGTGGTTCGTTCCGCACTACAACGCCTCTGCAATGAGTTTTCTTTTGGTTCGGAATTTGTTTTCACTACTCCGGAAGGCATTTTGCTGCTGGTAGAGCCCGCTGTCTATTATCCCTCCCAGGGTTCGGACATCAGCGCCCAGGCCCACATTATTAAGGCTTTCGAAACCAAACTGCCCGCGCTGAGTGATGTATTTTCTGTAGTTGAAGGCTACCAGGCAGTGGTCCAGATCCATCCCATTTTGGCCGAAGACCAGTTACTGGGCGGGGTAAGCGGCTTGTTTTCGCCGGCCCACCTGATTGCCAGGAACGTTGTGCCCATTATTGGCGACGAGCCTTTCCAAATCTGGGTCATGGAAAAAACAGGGGTGGTGCTTTATCATCCCGATGCCTCCCAAATTGGACTTAATGTTTTTACCGACCCGAGTTATGAATCGTTCCCAAAGATGAGACTTGCCTGCGAAAAGATCGCCGATGAACCCTCCGGAACGACCTCATTCTCCTGCTCCGAGTCTGACTCGGACAAGATCGTTAAACGCAAAGTCTTCTGGGAAACCCTGGCCCAGGAGGGAAATGAATGGAAATTCATCTGGAGCAAGGCCTCCCGCTAAGGCTTCAAATTCAATGCCCTGGCTACGCCTTCCCCGTAGGCTTTGTCTGCTTTCATGCAGTTGCTTACGTGGCGGCGTTTGATTTCTTCGGATGAATCCCCCATGTTGCGTGCCGTATTCTCGAACAATACCTGTTGCTGCTCTTTGGTCATCAGGCGGAACAAGTTCCCCGGCTGGGTATAATAATCGTCGTCGTCCTCCCTGAAATTCCAGCGGTCTGCGGCCCCAAACAAATCCAGCTTGGGTTCCTTGAATTCAGGCTGGTCTTTCCATTCGCCGTAACTGTTGGGTTCGTAGGAAATGACGGATCCCTGGTTCCCGTCTGTACGCATGGCCCCGTCCCTGTGGTAACTGTGTACGGGGCACCTGGGTGCATTCACCGGGATCAGGTGGTGGTTCACTCCCAGCCTGTAACGCTGTGCATCGCCGTAGGAGAAGAGCCTTCCCTGCAACATTTTGTCCGGTGAAAAGCCGATGCCGGGCACTACGTTGGCCGGGTTGAAGGCAGCCTGTTCCACATCGGCAAAGTAGTTCTGGGGGTTGCGGTTCAATTCCAGAACACCCACTTCGTACAATGGGAATTCTTTATGCGGCCATACTTTGGTCAGGTCAAACGGATTGTATTTGCTGTTGTTGGCCTCCTCCTCGGTCATCAGCTGAATTTTCAGCGTCCAGCGGGGGAAATCACCTTGTTCAATGCTCTGGTAAAGATCCCTCTGGTGGCTTTCGCGATCCGAGGCGATGATGGCTTCCGCCTCGGCATCTGTCAGATTTTTTATCCCCTGCTGCGTAACAAAGTGGAATTTAACCCATGTCCGCTCGTTATTGCTATTGTAAAAACTGTAGGTGTGGCTTCCGTACCCGTTCATATGACGGTAGGAATATGGAATTCCCCGGTCACTCATGGTGATGGTAATCTGGTGCAGGGCCTCGGGCAGGCTTGACCAGAAATCCCAGTTGCTGTTGGGGCTGCGCAGGTTGGTGCGCGGATCGCGCTTGATGGCATGGTTCAGATCGGGGAACTTGAGCGGATCCCTGAAAAAGAAGACAGGTGTGTTGTTTCCCACCAGGTCCCAGTTGCCTTCCTCGGTATAATACTTCATGGCAAAACCACGGATATCCCGCTCTGCATCTGCAGCTCCCCGCTCACCTGCCACAGTGGAAAAGCGTACAAAACATTCTGTTTTTTTGCCGATTGCCGAGAAAATTTTGGCCTTGGTGTATCGGGTAATGTCGCGGGTCACGGTAAATGTGCCGAAGGCCCCCGAGCCTTTGGCATGCATGCGTCTTTCGGGAATCACTTCCCGGTCAAAATGAGCCAGTTTTTCCAGATACCAGGCATCCTGCAGCAGCATGGGCCCCCTGGGACCGGCTGTCAGCGCATCCTGGTTGTCAGCGACCGGCGCCCCCGACGCATGGGTCAGCTTTTTCTTTTCTTTCATAATTTTCAGTTTTATATGATTTTGAAGAACTACCAGGATTTACGGTTGGCACTACGAATCCCATAACAATGGAGCCAATAACCCCCGTGCCGAGTACAATCAGTATGACCAATTCCGAGGGAATTAAAAATACACACGAAAGCGTGATCATGAGCCACATAAAGATCAACACCTTCACTTTGCCACTTTTTGTCATTCCTTTATTGGCCCGGAATTCTTTTATATACGGTCCCGCAATGGGGCTATTCAGTAATTTTTGATATAAATTTTCAGAGCTTCTCACATACAATCCCGCCGTAAGAAGAAAAAACGGCGTTGCCGGCAGACCCGGGACTACAATTCCTGCAATGCCCAAGGCCAGACACAAGGTGCCTAAAAATATGAGCAAAAGCTTCATTGCCTAAATATACTAAAAAAAAGGAATCGCTGGGGGGCTGCCGGAGGCCTCAGCGTATTGCGTACTTACATCGGCTTCTTGTTCTCGTTCAGTCTTCCGATGATCTTTTCCAGCCGCTTGATCCTGGTCTCTTCCTTTTTTGCATCTAAATACAACGCTGCATAGGTTTTTTTTGCCGAGTCAGACATTTTCAAAAAATTTGACAGTGCCAAATCGGCACCGGATAGAGCGCTGATCAAAATACCCACTTGTTCTTCGCCTATGGATGGGCCTTCCAGCGTATTCCAATGTCCGCTCTTTTTTGCCCGTTCCACCGCGGCCATTCCGGATGCTGTCATTTTACCGCTTTCTGTCAGGGCTTTTACTAATTTTTTATTCTTCCCGGACCATTTGCTTCCTTTACGGCGAGGTGTGAATTTTTTCACATATTTTGCCTGGTCAACACTCTTTATCTGACCGTCTATCCACCCGAAACACAACGCTTCTTCCAGCGCCTCGTCCGGTTTTAAGGTTTTCAGTAAACCGGCCTTGCCAAAAACCATCCATATCCCATGGCTTACATCATGGTTTCTTATGAGCCATTCCCTGAACTCATCCCGGCTTTTAAAGATTAATTCTTCATATATATCTATTGACATATCTTCATCACCATTTCTAAAGGAACGGATGTTCTTTCGGAGACTTCCTCAAAACTCATTCCCTGATCGCGAAAACGTTTCACAAAACAGGGCATCGTTTCTCCAACCTCAACCAAATTATTTTCCGGATCGTAAAACCGGATGGTTTGCTGGCCCCATGATTCTTCGGCTTCTGTATGCAGGAAATTTAGTTTTTGTTTTTTCAAACCGGCAACGACTAATTCAAAATCATCGGCTTCAAAACAGATTTCCAAATTCTTGTTTCCCGATTTATCATAAGTCCTGCCCATTTTTTTTGTTATTGGATAGCCTTCTTTCAATTTCCACAACGAAATCCCGTTCTGAAAACCAATACAATTACCAAAATCAAATGCAATTTTTTGTTGAAGTATGTCCTGGTAAAATGATCTCATTTGTTCAAGATCTTCAACCATAATAACCGTTGAGCTAAATGATATTCCCATTATTTATTTGTTTACTTCCCTTTAAAAACCTGCCAGCTACAACTCACAGCACCTGCCAGCTACAACTCACTTCTGCCTCGTATGGCTTCAAGCCTCTTTCTTGCATCTGGATCATGGGCAAAATGCTTCTCCAGAAATTCACATGTATAATCATCACAAAATGCACAACAATCAATATTCTTTTGTCTTGCGCATTTTCTGATTTCACATTTTTCACATCCCTTAAAGATTCTTCCGGTATTGGCCCGGCATCCATCACAATCCGTAATATCTTCGGCTTTCAGGGTCATACCGTACAGATTGGCACATTGATTGGCGATCGATTCTCTCATGCTGTGTTGAAGTGCCTTATCGTGCTCTAATGTAGCCAAATAAAGCGGGCACGTTTCACATTGCAAACCGCAGTATGCCATCAACATATCGTTTTTATCCATCATTATCCTGATATCACAACTTTAGTATAGGCTGCGCACCGTAAAGTTAAAAACTTCCTGGAAACACGCCTGACTTCAAACGATCCCGAAAATTTGTATCTTTGAGAGACAATACATTACTTTTTTTGGAATTAATAGAAGCTATTCAAAACAGACATGCTGTTCGCCAATACAGTAACAGGCGACTGGACGCAAGTACTGTAACCGCTTTAAACAACAAAATTGAAGAGTTAAATAAAGAAAGCGGTTTGCATATACAGTTTATTTCCAACGAGCCAAAGGCATTCAACGGATTTCTGGCCCGATGCGGAAAGTTTTCAGGTGTACAAAACTATTTTGCAATAGTAGGGCGGTTACTATGGTCAGCAACTTGTTCTGTTTGCCCAGCAGCTGGGTCTGAATTCATGTTGGGCCATGACATTCAGCAGGGTAAAGGAAGCTTACAAAATGAATCAGGAAGAAAAAATCTATTTAGCCATAGCAGTGGGATACGGGAAAAATCAGGGCGTTCCACACAAATCGAAGTGCATAAACGATGTGTCAGGCGTAAGTAAAAATTCTCCGCAATGGTTTATGAACGGTGTAAATGCCGCATTACTTGCTCCTACTGCCCGAAACAAGCAGAAATTCTTCTTTGAGCTGGTAGATAATAAAGTATTGGTGAAAATAAATTCGGGTATTTTTTCCGGGATTGACATGGGAATTATTAAACTTCATTTTGAAATAGGATCAGGAAAAAATTCCTCCATCTGGTTCAGCTAAACCATTCCGTCCACATATAAGCCCGTTTCTGTGGACAAACCTCCAAATTCCTTACTTCCATCCTCATTTAGGCCCGTTTCTGTGGACAAACCTCCAAATTCCCTACTTCCATCCTCATTTAGGCCCGTTTCTGTGGACAAACCTCCGTTTTTTCGCAACTCATCCACATATATGGCCATTTTTGTGGAGGAACCTGGGATTTTCCGCCTTCCATCCACATATAAGGCCATTTTTGTGGACAAACCTATGTTTTTGCGCAACTCATCCACATATAAGGCTGTTTTTGTGGAGGAACCTGGGATTTTCCGCCTTTGGCCGGGTGCTTGCATTATTGCGTTAGAGCTTTTGGTTCATTGCCCTTTCCACATTGGCACCAGTATCCATTTCCAACCGGGCCAGCGGGGTATAACGGGGCCCAGCCTGTAAAAGTTCGCTTTTAAACAGGATCAGGTGTTTTGCAGAATATGGCAGAAACGTTTGGCGTTGTTTTGCTTCCTGAAGTATTAATTCCAGTGACGGTGTCATTTTTTGTCCGGGCCGAAAGCGTCCGAGTGTAATATGAGGATGGAATACGTTGCCGTCGAGCCTGAAGCCAAGCTGTTCAACGGCATGGTCAACAACTTTTTTCAATTCATAAAGAGCAGCAGGTGCCTCTATACCCAAGTATAGGACACGGGGTTCGCTGCGGTTCCGGAAAATTCCGGGCTCTCCTAATGAATAAGAGAAACAGGGAGTTTGTTTTATTGCATTTTGAAGTCTGTTTACCAATAAAGGTATAATCTGGGTATCCACTTCACCAAAAAAGAACAAAGTCAGATGAAACTGCCCCGAATTGATCCACTTAATCCGGTACGATCCCAACTGCTTTTGTAAAAGCAGCATTTTTTCTCGGGCAGGAAGCTCAGGTTCCAGCGGCAATGCCAAAAAAATACGGACCACAGTCAAATCGGTCTTTCTATACTCACGTATCAAATTTACAAAAAAAGCGACAGTCTATCTCTTCAGCAAAAAATGAGGAGCTTTTCCGGTTAGATAAGGATTCTGCCATTTATCATCAATTCATAGGGGAGGTGGTAAGTAGCAACTTTGTTCTACATACACGTATATGCCTGTTATTGTGCGCGTTACGGCAATATGTGCGATTTTCACCACTTACCACCTCCCCCGGATTCTGCAATTTTTCATCTATTCAAAGGGGAGGTGGTAAGTAGCAACTTTGTTCTATACACACGTATATGCCTGTTATTGTGCGCGTTACGGCAATATGTGCGATTTTCACCACTTACCACCTCCCCCGGATTCTGCAATTTTTCATCTATTTAAAGGGGAGGTAGTAAGTAGCAATCTTGTTCTAAACACACGTATATACTTGTTATTGTGCGCGTTACGGCAATATGTGCGATTTTCACCACTTACCACCTCCCCCGGATTCTGCCATATTTCATCAATTTAAAGGGGAGGTAGTAAGTAGCAACTTTGCTTCAAACACTCTTATGTGCTTGTTATTATGCGCGTTACGGCAATAAGTGCGATTTTCACCACTTACCACCTCCCCTTCTCCCCTCCCACGGGATTACCTTCGCGCCGGAGGCGCTCGGTGTTCCCTGAGGGGGGGCTTCACAAAAAACAAAACAGCACTTTGTGCTGCAAAAAGAAAAACACCCGAAAAACAAATGAATTTGTTTTCCGGGTTGTTTTCCTTTGTTGGGCCGGCTTTGCCGGCTTTTGTTTTTTGTGGCGGAGAGAGAGGGATTCGAACCCCCGGAACCCTAATGGGTTCAACGGTTTTCGAGACCGCCCCGTTCGACCGCTCCGGCATCTCTCCGTTTATTATGGGGTGCAAAGTCTGTAATTGTAGCTCAGTAGCAGCTGTTTGCCGCTTGTGGTCGCCACAGCTCTGTGGCGGTCATTGCGCCGGCAGAACCTTATTCAGCTCTACGACAAACCTTCCTGCCGTTAGTGGCCAATCAGGTATTACATTCCTTGCTCCCTTTAAGGGTTGGCAAAGGTAAGTATTCTTTTTATTTTTTGGAGAAGAATTTGTGTTTGAAGATCAACAAATACAGGGCCCCGCAGGTTATGGCAGAGTCGGCAATGTTGAATATGAACTGGAAAAAGACAAAGCGGCGGCCGCCCCAGATGGGGAAGTTTTCGGGCAGGACGGTGTCAATCAAAGGAAAGTAGAGCATGTCTACGACTTTGCCGTGCAGGAAGGTGGCGTAGCCGCCTTCGGGAGGAAATATCCGGGCTACCTGGGTGACACCGGATTCGTTAAAGATCAGTCCGTAGAAGGCGCAGTCTATGATGTTGCCCACGGCTCCAACAAAGACCAGTGACAAGCCAACCAGAACGCCCATGGGAGTTTCAGGTTTCTTGAGCAACCGTACTATGTACCACATGATAAAAATGCTCAGCGCTATGCGGAAAAGGCTCAGGATAAGTTTTCCGGCTTCTCCGCCAAAGACCATACCAAAGGCCATGCCTTCATTTTCCACAAAAAACAATTGAAACCATCTCCCCAAAACGGGAACGCTTTGGTGAAGGGTAAAGTGGGTTTTAATCCAGATCTTAAAAAACTGATCCAGGACAAGAATGGTACTGATTATGATGGCTATGATCTTGCCCCTGGATATTCTGTTTTTGCCCATAGAGCCTTTATTCTCTGTTGTTCTTCGCTTCTACTGAAAGGGTGGCGTGAGGAACCAGGCGAAGGCGTTCTTTGGGTATGAGTTTTCCGGTTTCACGGCAAATACCATAGGATTTGTTTTCAATTCTGATCAGTGCCATTTCCATGGACTGGATGAATTTGTGCTGACGCAATGCCAGCTGTCCGGCTTCTTCTTTTGAGAGGGCAGAGGCACCTTCTTCCAACACCTTAAATGTGGGAGATGTGTCTTCTGTATCGTTACTCTGGCTATGGGTTACGATGGCTTTCAGTTCTTCGTAATCGGCACGGGCCTGTGCCAGTTTTTCGTTGATCAGGGCTTTGAATTCCTGGAGTTCCTCGTCTGAATAACGAACCTTTTCTTTTACCTCTTCCGACGCTAGTGGAGCGCCTGTGGTTTTTTTCTTAGTCATGGCTCTAATTTTATGGGAAACACAAATGTAGTATATAATTATGATTTCTCAATATGAATTTTCAGGGGACTTTCTTCCCATTCTACAGCATGGGCTAAAGAAGAAAGTGCAGATGACAGGGTAATCTCTTCGGCAAGCACCTGCTGGGCAATGTATTGTGAAAAATCCTGCAGGGCCTCGGCAACATCACTGCGATCTTCCATGACCACCCGGATCTTGTCGGTGACTTCCAGGCCGGTGTCTTTACGCAGGTTCTGGATCCGGTTGACCAGTTCACGTGCAATTCCCTCCCGGCGCAAGGCTTGTGTAATGGTAACGTCCAGGGCGACGGTCAGGGGTCCGTCCGCAGCTATGAGCCAGCCGGGCATATCCTGCGAGGTAATAGTGACATCGTCCCGCTCCAAAGAAACCGGGCCCGAAGCAAGAGAGAGGCTATACGTTCCATTCAGGGTGGCATTTTCAAGCTCGTTGATCTCCTGCTGTGAAAATCCGTTCAGGACAGCAGTGATTTCTTTCATCCGGGGACCGTATTTTTTGCCGAGTACTTTGAAATTGGGTTTGATGCCCTTATGTATCAAACCGGACGTATCGTGTATGAATTCCAGATCCTTGACGTTGACCTCGCTCAGGATGATCGGACGCACCTGTTCCAGTTTTTCAGCCAGTGAGGGATCCAGCACGGGGATCAGGATCTTGCTCAGGGGCTGACGGACCTTAATATTGACTTTACGGCGCAGTGCCAGGACCAAAGATGTACAACGCTGAGCCAGGTCCATACGTTCTTCCAAGACGATGTTTATCAGGTTCTCTTCGGCCACAGGCATCAATTCCAGGTGTACCGAATCGCCACCTGTCAGATCCCGGAACAATTGTTCCATATAGACAGGTGCCAGAGGCGCTCCCAGAAGGGCAACGGTTTTCAGGCAGGCGAACAACGTCTGGTAAGCAGCCGCTTTCTGGCTGTCCATCTCTCCTCCCCAGAAACGTTTGCGGTTCAACCGTACGTACCAGTTACTCAACTGGTCGCACACAAAGTCCTGGATCAAACGTCCTGCGGTTGTAATATCGTAATCGTCGTAAGCATTCAGTACTTTGACCGTTAGCGAATTAAGCAGCGAAATGATCCAGCGGTCTATTTCGGGCCTTTCCTCAACAGGAACCCACCCGGAATAATCCGGGCCTGCCTGGGCGGCGGTAAAACCATCCACATTTGCATAAAGGGCAAAGAAAGAATACGTATTGTAGAGGGTCCCAAAAAATTTGCGACGTATCTCATCCACGCCGCCTTCGTCAAAGCGCAGATTGTCCCAGGGCTGGGCGTTGGTCATCATGTACCAGCGCAGGGGATCGGCTCCGTATTTGTCCAGCATAATAAAAGGATCCACGGTGTTGCCCAGGCGTTTGCTCATCTTGTTGCCGTTCTTGTCAAGGATCAGTCCGTTGGAAAGCACGTTCCGGAAACAGACGCGGTCGTTGATCATGGTGGCGATGGCATGGAGGGTAAAAAACCATCCGCGGGTCTGATCCACCCCCTCGGCAATGAAATCAGCCACCTGCCCAAAAGCGGGACTGCCCAGTTTTTCCAAGCCTTCCTGCGAGAAAGGCATGGAACCCGAGTCAAACCAGACATCTATCAGATCGGATTCGCGGCGCATGGGTTTTCCTTTTGCCGAGGCAAGG
>JBAZDQ010000048.1:0-10236 GCA_041654355.1 Bacteroidales bacterium | reverse complement strand
ATATTTCTTTCCCGGATCAAAGCATACCTTATCTCGTTATACATTTCTCCCTTTTTGCATACGGATTTCTTAAAAATCCCTTCCTTCCGGAATCCGCATTTTTCAAGGACTCTTTGTGAAGCTTTATTGTATTCGAAAATACCTGTATGGATCCGGACGATGTCCATGTTTTCAAACCCGTAACGTGTGATCAGTTGGACTGCTTTGGTGACTATGCCTTTATTCCAGAAAGGTTCTCCAATAAAATAACCGATCTCTGCACTTTTACGATACACATCGGAACCCGGGGTCAGACTGATATTCCCTACATAGTCACCTTTATACTGTATGGCAAAAATGGTTTTGGGATCCTTTGCGGCAGCCATCTCCACAAACCGGACCGCGTCGTCTGTGGTATATGGACTGGGAAAAGCATCTCTAAGATTACAACTAACCTTTTCATTGTTAGCATATAAAGCCAACTTAGGGATATCTGAAACCTCCAGCTCCCTGATAACGACATCACCATTTTTAGCAAGTATCATGATTGAAATGATTTTAGGGTACGACGTACACATTGTTCTTTTGGCTGTTTTTCAGCCAGTTAAGAAAAAACAGACCCCGAGGGTCGTTTTTCTTAACTTCCTCATTCTGAGGGAAAAGAACAATGTGTACGTTGCACCCTTTTTGCACCAAAAAAATATGAACTCCTTCAGCCGACAATTCAACGGAAGACAGCATTTGATAATAAACCTTCCATTCCTTTAACGGGGTAATGCTGTAGTGAAGTTCTTTTTCAAATCCGTTGTAATATTTTATAACCAGCTGATTATTCCCTTTTTGCAATGGCAGAAGTACTATTTCCTTCTGGAAGTTTACCCTTTCAGGCGAAAAATGAGCCTTAAGGTATTGGCCGTTCAATAATATATATACGGCATTCCCGCTCCCGATTTCCACAGCCGCATACTGTTCCCGGACAGTAACTATCTCCTGCAAAAAGACCACGCTTTTGCGTTGCCCCAGGGGAAGCGAATGCTTTGTGCCATAAGCGAAACCGGGGATATGCTCCCACCCTTGCCGGGGATCTATGAGCCCGGTTAGGATTGCCGGGTCCGCCTCTGCCCGGATTTTCAGCATTGCTCCTGTTTCAGCTTGATCTTGGGCCTGAACGCCGACCTCCTCTTCCAGGAATCCAAAGACGCCTCTGCCGGGTTTCCGGTAGATTTTGCCCCAGGTAATGCTGGTGGAGTCCGGGGTTTCTGTCTTGTAGTGGGGCGAGTCCAGTGTGACCTGTTGTCTGTTGCCGTCAATTTCAATGCAAAGGGTTGTCCCTTTTTCACTTTCCGTAAAGTGAATTTCAGGAGTGATCTCACTTTTTTCGGTGGTAAAAGCCCATTGACTGGCGGTCAGTTTTTTGTAGCCGGCATAATAGTTCAGACTGGAATAACCGTAACGAGGCATGGCGTTCCGAACTGTCAAAACGCCATCATTTACAATGCGATACGGAATTACTTCATACCCGTTTTTGAACGTTACCTTAAGCACTTCATAGCAGGAAGAGAACTGTTCCGGCACCCTGATGTTCAAACCGCTGTTACCTTCCCCGGCTGACTGCAAACCTGCTTCTTCCCCCGCCGTCCAAACCGTCAATTCTTTGCCCGATGAAAGGACACTCTCCCACTCAACTTCTCCTTCCACAAAAGGCAGGGTTATTTGCTGCCCTGCGTATTCCCGTTTCACAAAAAGATACAATGTATCCTCCTTTGCCGTAATCTCTCCCCAGGGGAAAGTCTGCCTAAAAGGATTTCCCCGGGTGCCATAAATTGCCGGGCTGTTTGTTTTGACCCATTCACCCACACTTTCCAATAAAGCCTGTTCAAACTCCACTATGCTCCCGTCACCCCCGGGCCCGATATTGAGCAGGTAATTCCCTCCGCGCCCGATCACCCGAACCAGGCTTTCAATCTTCTCATCCACTTTAGGTTGTAGCGCTCCCCGCTCCTGCCATGACCGGTAGCCCCATGTTTCTTTAAAAGCCGAGGCCGGTGTCTGCCACGGAACATCCAGGTGGTAATCCGGACATTCATTGTCGGTCATCACGCAAAAATCCCCGAAATCATTGCCGAGTCTTCCGCTGACCATGCAATGGGGCTGCAGCCTGTTCACCAAATCGTACAATCCCCGGCTCTGCTGCGGAGTCAAAGACCCCATATCAAACCATATCTCGGAAATGGGACCGTACCGGGTCATAAGCTCCTCCACCTGATCCATGTTGAACCGGTAGTGCTCCGGCGTGAGAGGATCTGCGTTGTGACTAGAGATGGGATATGCCTGGGGAAAGTGCCAGTCTATGAGTGAAAAATACACACCAAAGCCTATACCCCCTCTTTTACAAGCCTCAGCAAGTTCCTGCATCAGGTCCCTGCCGTAAGGAGTTGCATCCACAATGTTAAAAACAGTATGTTGTGAATGATACATGCAAAAGCCATCGTGATGCTTAGCCGTAAAGACAATAGACTTCATACCCGCCCTTTTGGCCAGGGCTACGACAGCATCCGGATCCCATTTCACGGGATTGAACCGGTCCGCCGTTTGAGCATACCAATCACTGAAAATACCCGCAAAAGACTGGATCTGTTCACTGTATCCCCTTGTGACCGGCTCTCCGTTATACACACCCCCGTAAACAGAATACAGTCCAAAATGAATGAACATGGAATACTTCTGGTCCAGCCATTGTTGCGACGGTTTATCCTGCCCCGGCAATGGTTTATCCTGCCCTGAAAGCAAGGTGACAAAACAGCAAAACAGGACAATCCATAAATTTTTTCGGGGTCCGTCGGACACTTTGTTCTTTTGGCTGATTTTCAGCCAATTATGCAAATCATACCCCCGGGGGTACGATTTGCGTAACTCCCTCACTTTGAGGGAAAAGAACAATGTGTCCGACGCACCCATTAAACCTTTTGCAAATAAAGCAATCAAAATAGTAATAATTTTTTTATCCTGATGAAACGACATACCTTTTTTTTCCTTATCACACTTCTATTTGCGACATTCAATCAAGCCAACGGCCAGAAACTGATACTGAACGATCTGGAATATTTTCAGACTCAGGGGGTGAATGTATTGGTTTACAGTAATCTTTTTACCGGGGGATTCAATGACGAAAAAACCGCCGGCATAGAGATCATTCATCATGGCGTAAGGACAGCACAGGGAGGTGCCGTGAGACTCTCCAATACACCGGAGCAATGGGACCTGGTGCCGGCAATACCCACCCGGAAAGTCAACCGTGCAGAACAATCCATAGAATCAATATTACGTTACGAAGACTACGATTTTGAATCGCGCGTGGTGGTCTCGGCAAAAGGAAAAGGGGTGGAAATCTCGGTTTACCTGGACAAGCCGCTTCCCGCGGCACTGGAAGGAAGTGCCGGATTCAACCTGGAATTCCTGCCGTCGCAGTACTGGGGGAAGGCCTACCTGATGGATGGGCGTCCCAACCGGTTCCCGCGTTATGTGGTGGGGAACACCATCACCAGGCCGAACAGTGAAAAGCCCAAACAATTCAAGGGATATGTTACTTCTGATGACAGGGGCACGGGCCGATTCATAGATCCCCTTCCGCTGGAAACAGGGCATTCCATGCTTCTGGCACCCGATGCGCCCGAGCGGACGGTGAAGATCACTTCTGAAAATGCCGAGTTGATGCTTTTTGACGGCCGGATGCTGGCACAAAACGGATGGTTTGTCGTGCGTAGCCTGCTGCCGGCAGGAAAAACGGGCAAGGTGCTGACCTGGACCGTGGAACCGAATGCCGTGGAAGGATGGGTCCGGGAACCGAATATCGGGTTCTCCCAGGTAGGTTACCTGCCCGGGCAACAAAAAACAGCAGTTATTGAACTGGACAAAAAAGATAAACCGCTGGAATCGGCATCCATTTACAAAATCCAAAACGACGGCAACGCCATCAACGTATTCAACGGAAAGATTGAACCCTGGGGCGACTATTACAAATACCATTATGTGAAATTCGATTTCTCCCCGGTAAGCGAACCCGGCATATATTTCATCCAATACGGCGAGTGCAAAACAAACAACTTCATCATTGAAGAGAACGTATACGATAAGATCACCGACGCCACCAGCGATATCTGGATCCCCATCCATATGAATCATATGTACGTGAACGAGGCGTACAGGGTGTGGCACGGGGAACCTTTCAAAGAAGGTTACCTTCAGGCCCCTCCCAACACAGATCACTTTGACCTCCACGGGCAGGGCCCCACAACCGATACCCCTTACAAAGCACTGGAAACAATCCCCGGATTGAATGTTGGTGGATTTTTTGATGCAGGAGACTTTGACATCGAGACGGGATCGAACATCAGTGTGGTACAAAATTTTGTCCAGACCTGGGAATATTTCAAACCGCTGCGTGACCAGACTTTTGTAGATCAGGACCAACGTTACGTGGACCTTCACCGTCCCGACGGGACCCCCGATATATTGCAATTTATTGAACACGGCACCAAACAACTGGTTGCACAAGCAGAAATATTGGGACATATGGCCCAAACGCTTTCCAACTCGGTCCTGGACAATTACCACCACCTGGGTGATGCCGCATCCATAACCGACGGACTCCCCTACAATCCCGAACTCGGGCCCTATGAAGTGGCGGCCGACGGGCAATCGAGCGGCGTGAAGGATGACATGTGGGCTTTTACCAGCCGCAGTCCCTTCCTGGATTTGATGGCCTCCACCATGTTTGCCTCGGCAAGCCGCGCTCTGAAAGGATACAACGACGACCTCTCGGAAAGGGCGCTGCAACAGTCAAAACGTCTGCTGAAAGAAGCCACGGAGATGATGGCCGCCATGCCGCAACAGCGTCGGGGCAGGGGCTTCGGATACGGCAATTTTTCTACAAACCTTCAACTGTACATCTCTACCGGGGAACAATCCTACCTGGATCAATTTGAGGAACAACTTTGGCCGGCTCTGGAACGCAATGTCAGCAACACCATTCTGACGGCTCTGCACGCCATACCCTATATGGACGCCTCTTACAAAGAAAAGCTCCGTCCGTATGTGTTACAGTACAAAGAATATATTGAAGGGCTGGAAAAGGATAATCCCTACGGAGTCCCCATAGGACTTGGCAACTGGGCAGGAGGCGGAGGCGTAGTCAGCTTTGGTACAACCATCTGCTTTGCCAACCGCTATTACCCGGATATTATTGACAAGAGCCATGCTTTCAAGGTCACCAACTGGTTGTTTGGCTGCCATCCCTATCATAATTATTCGCTGGTAGCCACCGTGGGAGCCACCCGTCCCAAAGCGGTATTCTACGGAAACAACCGGGCCGATTTCTCCTTTATCCCCGGCAATGTAGCTCCAGGCCTGTTATTCAGGCAGCCCGACCACTTTGAAAACTACGATGACTGGCCCTTCCTTTGGGGACAAAACGAGGGAACCATAGGCGGGAATACCGCTTACCTGATCTTTGGATCTGCCTTTAAGGATATGGTGAAAGATTAGCGCACGGTGAAGGATTAGCGCATCCCCAATTTCCGGTTTTCCTTTAAAAGGCCGACGGACTCGCTGATTCTTTTCTGCACGGTTTCAGGGGTTTTGGCACTGGTTATCCATAGGATGTACTGCCGCCTGTAACTCGGCGCAAGATTTTTAAAATTTTCCAATGCCGGTTCGTTCAGCGCAAATGCTTCCCGGAGGAATTCCGGAAGCGGCAAATCAATCCCTGGCAGCTCTTTGAGCGGTTTGTGGTTTTCCCATTTGCCGAGTCCCGCGCGCGTCATTTTTCCTTCCCGGATCAGGGACTGTGCAATCTTGATATTGACCTGCGACCACCTGGAATTCTTGCTGCGGGGAGTGAATTTTCTGAGGTAACGTTCCTCATCCACTTTTTTCAGGGTACTGTCAATCCATCCGAAACAGAGCGCTTCTTCCAGGGCTTCACGATATTCTATACACGGTTTATCCGTATGTTTTTTATAATAAACCATCCAGATGCCGGGACTGCTTTCATGATGCGTCTCCAGCCAGCTCCTGAAAGCTTCTCTGTTTTCAAAAAATACCTGATCCGGTTTTTGCATTTTTTCTGTTATTGGGTAAGTTATTGGGTAAGTTATTCAATGGCTTCCTGGCGGGATGCTTGGGAAAATCCCTAATTACGATTAACCAAATAGCGATCCTGCTTCCAAGACCGTTTTCAACGCTCCTATGCGGTTCTCCCGCTCAAAGGAATACGTATGGTCTTTATCCCTGCAATGTTCCAGGATCAAAAGGGCTTTTTGTTGAAGCAGCAGGCGGTTCTCGCCACCTAACTTTTCAAGAATCAGAGCCAGATCCTCAAGGTTTCGGATGTTGAAATCTTTCCTGTTCTCCAAGTATTTGATTGCCAGGGAATCATCCATCTGAATAAATCCATTCAAATCAAACCCTGCATTTTCCAGTAATTCTTCTGTCACTTCCTCAAATTGCTTTTCTTCCGGGATTGCGTTATTGGCATTTCCTCCGAAAATTTTAGTAATGACAGCCCTCAGCATCATTCCCATTTTTTCAATCTCTCTTAATATGTAATCCTTTTGTTCCATAATTTGCAAATATAGAAAAAAGTGTCCGTTGCACACATTGTTCGTTTGCCTCATAATGAGGCATTTACGAAAATCGACCCCCGGGGGGCCGATTTTCATAACTAATTGAATATCAATCAAACGAACAATGTGTGCAACGGACACTTAATCCTAATCCTTAAAAAACTCCAACTCGGACCCTCGCTGCTTCAGAGTCATGGCTTTTTCCGCGGGGTCAAATTCCAGGATAACGCCTTCCATGGAGTATTGAAACTTGTCTTTATCAAAGGGTTCCAGGGGAAACGCACTTTGGTCGGTAGCTTGGGCTATCAACGAATTGTTGACCCGGGAGACAGTGATCTTCAAAGGGACCTCGTAAGAGGAATATGTCCCGGTATATTGATCCAGATCTTCAGGATCCACAGGATAGGTAACAAATTCCGGGATCTCGTAAGGCATGCCGTAGAAGGCACTCAGCACGGCAATGGAAATATCGTTTTTATTAAAATTGGCTGCGTTGGAAGCCAATGAGTAAGCAAGGCTGTCATCAGGAAAATAAGTAAACACCGCCCCAAATCCGTCTATCCCTCCTGTGTGACCGTAGCCTTTCCTTTCGTAAAACGGGGTGATGAACAATCCCATGCCAAAGCCGTCTTGGATAGTCTTCATCATTTCCAGGCTTTCAGGCTTCACCAACCGGCCTGTAAACAAGGCATAGGCGAAAGCATTCAAATCCTCCGGGTTAGATACGACACTGCCTGCTCCCATAGGAATAGACGGATGCGTCTGAGGCATCACGGTCCATTCGCCCAGATAACGGTAGGATTGGCACTCGTTCAGCGATGTATCTATGGTTCCTCCCATATACGTATTGCTCAGTCCCAGCGGCCCGGTGATGTATTTTTGCAAAAGTTCCGCATAAGGAGCTTCAAAGATGTGCTCAAGGATGTATGTCAGCAGCACGAAATTGGAATTGCTGTAGCGGACGCCTCTGCCGGGTTCAAAGTCACTCCCCCTTTCGGCAATCAGCGCCACCATCTCCAAAGGGGTCCTTGGCTCTGAATTCCACGTCAGGTAATCGGGATCGTCAGTGAAATTGTGGATGCCGCTCCGGTGGGACAACAGGTGCCGGATGGTGATCTTCCCGGCATTTGGCACGGAAGGAAAAAATGCATCGATCGTCTGGTCCGGTGCCAGCTTCCCTTGTT
Source organism: Bacteroidales bacterium (assembly GCA_041654355.1). GTDB lineage: Bacteria > Bacteroidota > Bacteroidia > Bacteroidales > UBA932 > DMER64. The sequence continues at coordinate 2,450 of JBAZDQ010000048.1, read as the reverse complement.
CGAAGGCTTTCATAACAAGGACCGTGGTGAATGTTTTGGAGATGGAGCCGATGCGGTATTTGGAACCATTTGCCGAGTTTCCCACCGACCGGCTGTAAATCACCTCTCCGTTCAGAGACAGTGCCACCGAGCCCCTAAAGCGGTCGGCATCTTCCAGCGCATCAAAATAGGCATCCAGCCGGGCTTTGTCAAAACTTACAGCCTGACGAGCCTTATCAAAATTTGCAGCCTGAGCAGGTATTTCCTGCGCCTGAACAGCCTGGCACAATAAGAACAGCGCTAAAACAGGTAAACCAAATTTTTTCATTTTCATCTAGTTTATTAATTATTAAGACGCATTTGCAGAGTCTAGTTACAAGAGAAGCTAGAAGTCCACAAAGAGTGCTTTGCTCCGGTAGCATAAGCCCTGGAGCATGTCGGTTATCTGATATGCCAGACTGTTCATTCCTTCATTCATGTTCCAACAATTTGTGTATACCAGTACCGTAAAATCCATGGCCGGATCATAAGCGGAGAAAGTCAGGTATCCTTCAGTTGCCCCGCTGTGTCCGTACCCCAGGTTGTGGGTATATTCCAATCCGCATCCGTACCCGGCCGCGCTCAGTGTCCCTACAGACAAACAGTTCATCATCAGGCTATTAACTGTATAAAAATTGAGTACACCTTTCCCGGATAATAACTTTCTGAGGAACCGGGAAAGGTCATCGGGAGTAGTTACAATATTTCCCTCGGCTACAAAAGGTGATATGTTTGAAGCAGTAATTTCTATCGATTGATTTTCAATCAGAAAATAACCGTTTACTGCAGGATCAGGCATCACCTGGTCGGTCCCCTGATCCGGCATCGAAGAGTGATACATGCCCATGGGCTGTAAAACTCGTTCTTCCAGGAATTCCTTATACGAGAGGCCGGAAACCCTTTCTATGATCTTTCCCAATATTGAATAGCCGGTGTTGGAATAATGGTACCCGTTACCGGGAGTGAAGTAACTGAGTCCCGTCTCTGCCACCACCCCTATCAACTCATCAAAATGAAAAGTATATAAAGAATCACTCTCCAATACATAGTCTATGTAATTCATCTCTTTATAAGGCACGTCAACCGAAACAGTGTCGGGAATATTGTCATTGGCCACATCAAAAATCCCTGCCCGGTGCCTGAGCAGGTCCAGGATGGTTATCTGTTCTTTGTAAGGAATATCAAACCCGGAATCTTGGGGCAGGTACGTTTGTTCGGTCCCGGGGATAGTATCGGTAATAAAGTCGCTGATCCTTAATTTCCCCTGTTGGTGAAGCAGCAATATGGCCGTTGCCGTAAAGGTTTTGGTACAACTGGCAGCTCTGAAATGCGTCTGTCCCGTGACAGCCTTCCCGTCCATGCCTGCTTTAAGAAAATACTCGTCCCCGCCGGCTATCACCTTTAGTACCAAGCCCCCGGGGTACTCCGGGTACTGATCCTTGTAATCATCATAAATAGAATCCAGCGCGTCTTTAAGTGCTAGTTTTTTAGCGTAATATGTGTTACCAATCTGATCAAATCTACTACACCCAATTAATACGATCAGAGAAAGCAACGTAAGTACGAAATATTTAGTTTTCATCTTATGAAGTTTAATAAATGCTGTACAGATTTGAAGTAAAAGTAGAAAAAAATGAGGCAGAAACACTAGTGCCCGGGGGAGGTGGTAAGTAGCAATAAACTTGTTCACACTTACAACATGCACATTAACTGCACATTACGTATTTTTATAACAATATTATTACTTACTACCTCCCCTTCAAATTACCGAAAAACTGCAAAAACCGGGGGAGGTGGTAAGTAGAAAAAAGTTGGTCAATGCTCTTTATGTGTTTTGTAACAGCGTATTGTGCGTTTGTGTAACATTACTATTACTTACCACCTCCCACAAAGCAACCGGGAAAAATGATTGGTGCTGTGCAGCAGTGGCAAGGCCAAGTACAGACGGGGAACTTTTTACAGCACGTAAGTGGCTACTTCACCGGCGGCAAGTTCAGAGGTGAAAGCTGTGCCTCCTATATCGATATTAAAGGTCTGTTTTGTGTCTATGTTGTTCAACACCAGAATCACTACCTTGTTGTCCGGTGTCAGGAAGGCTACATTGGGCAGATCGTCCGGATTGCCGGAATAGACGGACTCTATGCGCATAGAGCCGGGACGTACGTATTTGGCTGCATGAGCAATAATGTACCAGGCCGGGTTACGCGTAACCTTATTGCCATCAATGGTTATGGCTCCCAGGCAGGTAGTGCAGCCTCCCGGGGTGTGTATACTGCATTGGGGATCAGAGGCCACGTTCCATTCCAGAGCTATGCTGCTCCAGTTGCGCATGGATCCGATAATGACCTCGCGAATGTGCCATTGAACATCCCCGGCAAAATTTCCGGGAGCTCCTATCCATTGCTCGGTAAAATAAAGCGACTTGTCGGGGT
>JBAZDQ010000047.1:0-10265 GCA_041654355.1 Bacteroidales bacterium | reverse complement strand
AACCGTAACCGGGCAGAACACGATACACCGGTCGATCTCCCCGTCGAGGAACCGTTTTCCAAGCACGCTGAGCAGGGTATACGTTTTCCCGGTACCCTGCTCCATAAGCAGGGCGAACGATTTGAGGGTGGTGCCGATCAGGAACCCCCGGATCTGGTGGTCGTACGGCGTGCCCTTCACCGGGAGGGTTACGTTCTCGATATCAGTAACTTTGATATCCTTCACGGTATCGACACTTGCTTTGAACTCCTGCATCGCCGTCATCCCCGCTGTCAGTGCCGAACACGCTGCATTGGTTACCTGAATTCGATCACCCAACTCGTCGATAATTTCCTGGATGCGGATGATCGCTTCGTTGTTTTTCCCGTTGCACGTCCAGACGCGGTTCTCCTTATCCCATGTTCGGGACGGGATTGATTTGATGATGTCTTTCAACGCGATATCGATGGTGAAGATAAACGTGCCGTCCCGGTAATCGAAAATGTTTCGCCTCGGTCTCGGTGCCTCGTTCATCGCTTCACGGGACGATTCTCGTTCGAGGGTGTGTGCATCGAGGTTATACGACCGGAGGATACTCTGGTACCGCATAACGACGGTATGTGCCGCGCTCTGCTGCCGAACCGTCCATTGGTTCTGACCCAGAAGGCTGGATACGAATTCAAGATCGTTCGTTCGCAATCGGTTATGCTGTACAAGTAAATTAAGGGCTTCGCGGATGGTTGTCATAGATGATTACCAGTACTTTGGAATTCAGTGAAGAAGTCAAACGGTTCCATGATACATCACCATAGTATCGTTACCCGGCGTGTATAGGTTCCCGGCATGAGGAGTTCCATTGTTGTATGAATACGTTCAATTCTTTCACTGATATCATACATTTTATGATCACCGTCCAATAGATCGGGTATACATAACACGAGCATCGGCAATGATGCGTCGCAACCCAACGCGAATTTCACGGTGATGTTTGGCCCGAATTCATGCACGAGGAGTTGGTATCCGATAAGTGCGCTGCGGATATACTCGTCGGCGTCATTGTGGAGAAGATACTCCAATAGCGCCCTGGCTTCTGAGGTTAGTTCAATATCAGTCATAATATCATCAAATTGTGAATAACGTCATATGGTATAATCAACTCATTAGGATGTTAAATAATTTCCCAATCTCGTCAGAGATTTCAAAAACGTCAATGAAAATTTTCTCTTCATTGGCGAGGCTAGTAACCTTCATCGTTACAATCTTTTTTGATCGAAGTTATGTTACATTCCATCTGGATCACTCTTTGGTGATTATAGGTTTATACAATTCGACAAGATATTCGATATTTTCGATCTCGTCGGTGTAATCTTCGTCGTTGTCTATGGAATATATGATGTCGTCGAGATAGCCAACAATACTGTCGATGTCCGAGAAGTCGAAGATGTAGAGATTTTCCAGAACCGTTTGTAGGATGGGATGGTTATCGATCTCCTGGATCTCTGTTATTTTCTGTCGAATATTCTCGTCGGAATAGAACGGATCGTAGTCGGTGTAGTAGATGGATATCTCTTCGATTTCTTTACCGGTTTCGTAGGCGTCGATTGCTCGTTTAAGGGTTTCGGGATAGGCGTAGTAGGGCCGGTCATCGAATTTGAACCAGAGACCGATGTTATCGTATCGGTGCATGATGGTGCAGATGCCGTCTCGGTACAACCGGGCTCTATGGATGGCAATCGCGTAATCGTCGATCTTTTCTTGTTCTTCTGGTGGATAGTCTGCGTATCTCATGGTGAACCTGTTATGTTATCAGAAATTGTGTTCCGGATCTCATCAACGATCAGGAGCCCGGACACGTCGTGGATGCCGTTCTGGATATCCTCTTTAACATGAGGGTTGTTAACCTGGACGGCGGCGGCTCTCTTGCTCGACGTTGCACTGGGCAGGCGACGTCCGGAGAAAGCACACCGGACATCCCCATAGGACGACTGAGACGAAATTGCTGTTTTCATCGACGATTATGCGGTTGTCAAAATTGGTGATAATGAGATTGTCTCCGTGTTCAGTCATGGTATTCCTCGGTTCTTTTTTGAAGGTTTGCTTGGGTATTACAGATTGAAGATCCGTTTCTTAATTTCGTTGCTGAATGTTTTTCGATCCTCGTTATCGGTCATGATCGTCATTTCTTTTTCGCACTCAGGACACGAGGGAGTTGGGTTTGCGGTCATTAACCGATATCCGCATGATGGACAAACATATGCTTCAAACTTCATGATTCTTCTCTCTCTTGGGGTTTCTACAGTCTGGACAGACCGTTCTATTTTTCTGTTCGTTGACGATCCATCCTGCTTCACGGGCCTCGCGGACGGCATCTTCGCGGCGTTGTGCGGCGAAGGTTGCTTGGGTTGCGTTGTTTAAGACCGTGCCGGATTCAATCTCCGCATCGCAATAAAGATCCAGTGAATAACAACCATAAATGGGCATAATATCAGAAGATGTGGCGTGTGTATGTTTGTTCCGTTGGTGGCAATAGAGTATTTCAATCCTCGCTCTCGAATAGCGCCTCGAACTCCGCTCTTGTCAGGAGCCAATCATCTGTGGATACTCGCATAACCAGATCCACATCGAGGTTTGCGTTCCGGACAACAAATGCCTGCCGTTCTGCGTCGAGTGCATGGTAGTAGACGAAATCTCCTGGCTGCTCACGAATTACCTGCGATTCGTCAGGATAGTAAAGGTCTGCCATGCGTCGGTCGTTTTCAACCTTTTTCTTAAACTCTTTCTGTTCGGTTTCAGTCCTGATTTTCATTTCTTTCAACTCTTTCATTATGCTATTCGTGCATTGTCTATACAAGATTTCCGTTAGATATATGATCCCAGGCTGATCTGTTTGGTGCAGAGGGGGATAGCGGTTTCTTTTAAGCGGTGGATGGGAACGCGACGGTCGGGGAGGTTCAGGAGCGCGTCAATCTTTGTTTTATAGTTGTTCAGGAACTGGGTTTTATCGGCGTGGTTGCGGGCATGAGGTGCCGCATCGTCTCGTAACGTTCTGGCTTCAGGGGTCAGTTCAATAGCGGTCATGGTATCATCAATATTTGAATGCATCAACAATTCGGAGGTTCTCAAGGTTATACGCGACGTAATGAATAACGCCATCACACCGTTCAATCTGCACGCCGTCGTATCCAAGGGCCGTCATGGTTTTGACAAACTCGATGGGGTTGTCTCGGTAGAAATCTGCGCACACCCCCTGGAATGCGTCGTTGGGCGTCTCGTTGTAGGTGACCATGGCATGGACGGCTTTCGTGAGGGCCGTTGTCGGGTTCTCGTCATAGTTTTCAAGGTCATAGTCAACGTCGGGGGCATGCTTGATCATATACCGAATGTCTCGCCGTGATATTCGACCCATATGGGGAACGAATTTCTTGAAATCGGCCTCGACCACCATGATATGACGGCCATACCGCGCGGCGTCGCGAATGTCGGTCGTGAGGTATATCCCCGGCCCCTCCTGGTCGGTTCCCTTGCCGATATAGGGGTAATCAAACGCTGAAAAGGTATGTGTGGTTCCATGGTAGATGGTGAATGTCGTCATGTGCGGTAACCACCGTTCGGTCACAATGTCAGATACAGATTCACGATCTCGTCCTGAATGCGCGACTGCGTCTTGTAATGGTTAAGCGTGTTATCCTCGGTGCCATACAGCCGGTGCGCCAGTTCATGAGCGATCGTATCGAGGTTTGCCATCAGCGCTTTGAGTTCGGGCCGTCCGATCCCGTTCTGGCGCAGGTTGAACCGTTTCAGGCCGAGTGCTCGCCGGTCGAAGATGATATAATCATCATCGGTTACCGCTGCAACGGAACGCTGTTCACGGTCGATCACCTTCCCATTCAACCGGGTTTCGACGATTAGTTTCAGGTTGCCGATCATAAAGGTGTTGCGCGGCAGGTTGAAATAAACACAGATCGGCTGGAGTAGCCCGATGAACGCATCTTCTTTCTTCGTCTTGAGTTCGACGTTCTTCTTGATGTTTCGCTTTACCACACCGTCCCGCAGTTCTGTGATGTACGGCACATGGTAATTTCGGTAGATGTTTTCGTGCAGGACGTTCTTTGCAATCAGCACCTTGATGCCGTAGTATTCGGCACGGGCTTTCAGGTCGCTCAGGTCTTCGAGGTCATTGCTGGTGATCCAGACCTTCTTGCCGGGCTTTCTGGCAATGGATTTCACCGTCGACTGTCGGCTATGATGTTTTACCTGCGGGATCGTGACGACATAACTGCTGGTATCGTCATCGTCCTGGACGAACTCTTCACGGTCGGGCCGCACCTTGACGTACTTGAGGTTGCCGACGACGACGGTATCGAGCACCCGAAGGTCGTCGGGGTGCACGAAATCTGTTGCATAGTCTTCGGTATACCCGACACACGTCCACTCGCCATCGGTGGAGATGTGGTTCATGAGTGACGCGATATCCTGCTGCATCTGCCCATCCCATTCGGTGGCTAATAGGTTGCAGACATCGGTATTGAGGTTCTCGATAAACTGGAGGAACCGGTTGAACAGCGTGACGCGGTCGGTATCCTGGGACGAGACCGTCCGGGTCTCGGTCGTGACTTCAATGAACTCTTCGGCACACCGGATATAGTTTTCATATTCGTTGACGCTGAGGACGTTGTTGATGATATCCGCGTAATCATCGATCTCTTCATCCGATGCCTGTTTGATGAACTCGATGTACAGGTCGTGGGTGCACTGGTTCAAGCGGTTGACGAACTGGTAATACTTGTCGTTTCGGATGATGGATTTGCGGTCGGGTTCTTTCAAATTTAACGCCTTTGAACGCATCTCGACGATTCCACCACAGTGGTCGGTGGCATAGATATCCGTCACGGGGCGTTTCTCATAGTATAAGGCCGGGTTCTCGTATTTCTCAACGGAGAGCCGTGCTGTGAACAGGTTCGTGGAGAAGTCGTGGGTGTACGTACCGCACACGTCGTCCAGCAGACTCCGCTTGAGAACCGGTTCATCGTTGATGTAAATGTTGAACGGCTGAACGCTTCCGATCATCTTGATCTTATGAACAATCTCCGACCACATATCGCGGATATAGGGCGATATCAACGTAACGTCGAATCCGGGGGTGGCCGTTTCGACGTATTCGATATCCGCGTCCAGGTCACCGGTGGCAAAGAGGTGCTTGACGTCGATCGTGGTCGACCACTTGTGGCTGTACACCGCGAAGTGTTCGAGGTGGGGGATCGAAAGGATCGACCAGAACCCGATCCCGAACCCTTCATCGGTCGTGTCCCACTGCGAGAAATCGAGGGTCAGCACATTCTCGGGACGTTTACACCCGCTTCCATCATCGTGGATATGTAAACTGTTGTCGGCGAAGGAAAACCAGATGTTCTTTGCCCGCGCCCGATACGCATTCTGAATGAGTTCAGTCACGAAGATCGTCGGGTCATCGAAGATGTCGCCGTCGCGGATCTTTCTTAATTTGCCAAGGGTGTCTGAGGTAATTTGAATCGTTTTCATAGGGATCGCCTGTAGAGTTCATCGTCGCGGTTCAGTTGACGGAGCTCCCGCCGGAGTGCGGATTCAAAATCGGAAAAATCGTTGCCCTGATGCACGGTGGAGCGGATGTTTTCAATGCACGAATCGATGATGGCGACCGTTTCGAGAACGTCATCCGAATATGGTCGGGCATGCCCGTCGGGCAACGATTGTTCAAGAGTCGCTTTTAACTGATGGATACATGTGGCTGCATAATTAGTCGCCTCACGCACGTCATTTTGGTAGGTTATCCAGTAATGGTAGTATCGGTGCATATCAAAACATCTGGCGCTGAATACCGCTTCATTTTCGTGCGGGTATTCCTCAGCGACGATCTTGTCGATACTCTTGAAGTAGGAAGGGTCGTTGGGGGGTATTGAGGTCATTGCAATCATCTCCGTTACAATTGTTTCCATACATCATACGTGACAACGACCTGTTTTGCATGCTGCGTGACATACTCCAGGGTGGTGCAGCCCGCATACCATTTTGCCCAGTCGAGGGGTGCAAACGCTTCGTCTGCTGATTTCTTAAGGCCGTCGTAATACCCGACGTAGTAAACTTTGCCGTCATCATCGAGCAGTCGGAACTTGTGCGGCATAAGGGTTGTAATATCTTGCAAATTGAGCGGTTGTTTCAGGTCAATCGGACAATCATGCGATTTGTACCGGTTGTGCCGTCCATACTCTACAAAATCGATAAAGTTTTCTACAATGATCCACATAATTAAAAACTCCCATATATCAGGGGTTGTCGGTTCCGGCATGCATACGGTCTGTGAAGAGGTCGTAGCACCGGATATTTTTCATGCCACGATCCCGCCACACGGCATAGGTAACGGCCGTCCACGGGGCATGTGTCATAACTACAATTGTAACGGTTTTACCGGCTTCGCGTTTCAGGTAACCTTTATACAAAAAGTGAAATCCTTCCGCGAGCGCCTGTAATCGCCACATCGGAAGGGATTGGTCGGTAACGTCAATGCAGGTGTTCTGTCGGTACAGTCGTGTCGTCATCCGTTTGTATCCTTGATACACTGTTCACCGGTTCGCAGGGCAACCCGGCATGCATCATGAACCGTTCGGGTCTCGATATACGGTGCGATAGATTTCGGGTCGCCGAATTGGAAGAGTTGCAGTTCGTACCGTTCCGGCTCACACTTCCGCATGATCTCGGGTGGGCAGGGCTTACCGTCTTGTTTCCAGGGGGGCACGTCGGGATACATATGTGATCAATCTTTCTTGCGGCATGCATATATATGCATCAGGTTGGTCAACTTTAGTCATGAGTGGTTGATTCATCATCATCTTTCGGAGAAATACCACATGCCGCTGCTAATGAAATACCTTTGCATGACCCGCGCCCACCAAGGGTGCGTTCTGCACCCGAAGCGATACGGGAGAAGTCGATAATCGGTGCAACACCATTTATCTTAACACTTATAATACGTTTTGCCATACGCAAACACCATTAAAAATTAGATTATTGTTCAACTTTCCATAGGCGTGATCTGTTCGACATAGTCGATCTGTAGAGATCTGAGTAACTTTAGACCGATCTCCGGGTCATACCGAACTTTGTCCTCAACGTCGTCGATATCCTCACCCTCAAAAATTTCATCGAGGTATGCGGAAATTTCGACCTTATACTTGCTCATCGCTTATCGCCCCGTCATCGGCATCGGGTTTATCGGTTGTCACCACGGTTGTCGGGTAATGAATGTGGAGGTGCGCTATCTCACCCATCCCCCACACCATCTCCTGGAACTCTTCCATGGTTCCCGGATACAGGAGAAGTTTACTGTAGGTTCGATCCTCCTCGGATTTAACGGTTTCATGAACGTGAACGTCAACGAGTTCCGGATGGTAGTTCGCAAACAGCAATTCGCGGGCTTCGGATGATGCGTTATCCCAGGCATCGATAAGTTCGTCGGCAAAATCACTATCCACTTCGAACTCGTAGGTATACCACTTCTCGATGGGGACGGAACAGATTACTTGTACTTTTAGCATAGAACTCACTTTCATAGTAGAACGTATTCGACACCCTATACGTGAACAGGAATTGTTGCAAAAGAGTCACGGTCACATGGAATGCACCTCATCGGAAAGGGATGTGCAGCACAAGGATATCAAGGTTGTGGTTTTGCGGTTGTTTCTGCAAGATAGTGGTCGTATGCCACGTCGGACATGACGATATAACTGTTATGCGATATCTTGACCATTGCATAGTTATTCGATTTAAAGAGAGTTCGCATCTGATGCACCGTCCGCACGTCGGTGGCAGCGGATGCGATTCGGTTGATAAACGGTGCATCGATAGCCAGACAGTACAACATCAGCCCCCGATAGGGAATTACCGTGGGATAGTTATACCGCACCGCCTCGATATTCTGCATATGATCGACCTCCCATGCTTCGTCGATATAGTTGATAATGCCGAGGTTCTGTTTCGTGTGCAGTTCAATGGATGCCGGGTCGAACGTCGCATAGTTATGGTTGAAATCCGCATTGAGTTTACCCAGAAGGTACCCGAGGTAGAACGCTGAGTATACGTCGGGCATGAGTTTAAATGCGACGACCTCCTCGTCAAGGATATTCGTTTCATTGACAAACTGGGCAGTAATGTTATTCGGATTACTCAAGGGGCATCACGTCCTGCCGGGTCTTGACATCGGTATACCGGCGATTCTCATTCCCCAATTTCTGTTTGATCAGTTCTCTGACCACAATATTGTCCTGAGTATAGCATTTGAGACAGGTGGCGCATGACCCGGAACAGTTGATATCGACACCGTGTTTAACCGCATACTCGTTGCTGTATACGTTGAATACTCCGGTAAACCCTTCTGGAATAGTCGTCGCGACGTCTTCGGGGGGATCGATCATTAACGTCGAATAGATAAGGCGCATATTTTCCGGCACTTCCTGGATGAGCGGTTCGACAATATCGAGACGCTTCGTCCACATGGTCGCCGTAATGTATGGGTGCATCTCTGCAATTTTGCAGAAGTTTTTAAACATGGTAGCGTTAACTAACTCACCATACGCGAGAAACCGGACGTGCTGTCCAACGAAGAAACTATTTTTCTTGAAGTTATCTTCCGTAAGTTTCCCGGTCAAGAGGATCTTGGTATTTCGCGTGTACGCGGGAACCGCATTCTTCCGGAAGGTGGAGAGGTACCGCCGGGCATAACAGATACTGCAGGTCGTGCCGTCCAGCGCAGCCATCTTGTTGCAGTAGTCGTTGATAAGCGGGTTGGTCGAGATAGCCGAGACGTGAAGGAGTTTTCCCGAGAGGGTACTGATGGTAAGTTTTGTAGAAGACATGAGAACACCATTAGAATAAGTGTTTGGAGTGGTAGTGTTATACGAACATTATTCGGCGACGTACGTCGGGTTGCCGATGGGGATCTCGTAGGTTATGATCCATGCCCGAACGTCGTATCCATAATCTTCATCCGTGATGCGGACATTGTGAAAATCTTTAACATACTTTTGCAAACGACGACTGAACAGGGTATCCCGTCGCATCGGGTCATCGTCATACAAGCTCTCCATGAAGCATATAGCAACGTTGATTCCGGTATCGGTTCGTTCAACATTATCAACTTCCGGTCGGAACCCAAATTCACGTTCGATAACATCGGCAATGTACCGGGGACTTATCACGGTGAATCCGGTCTCAACGTAGGTCACCTTTTTTGCGACGTCGACGGTTAACTTTGCTTTAGACATAAGACTCATCCAACGCAGCGTTCGCCACGTAATCGCTGATCCACATACAATCCCCGAACTTGAGTCGCCAGATCGCGAGTTTACCGATATCGATCTTCGCCCTGGGGTTGAATACCAACGCCAGATTTGTGCAATCACCATCGGTTGTAAACGTACAGCACCGTGACCAAAGGTCTTCAGGAAGAATGCCGTCGGCGATCCCCCCGTCAACCAGGAGACCCGTGACGCCGACGAGCCACTCCTGCAAACTCCCCCCGGTGCCGATCAACACGATGCCTTCGTCGTTTCGATGCCGTTCAATAAATGTTTTATAAGAAACCTTTTCGATATCCACAACACACCACCGTCGAAAAAATGTTAGTTCTGGATTAGTCAATACCCCATACTTCCCACCCGTAGGCATCTACAACTTCTTCCCAGGTCAACCGTGCATTGTCAGGTTCGCGGGGATCGTACACAAATCCATCGACATCTTCACCAAGGTTACGACCACGGTCACGAACGTTATGGTACCAGGATTTTATGGGCTCCGGGATGTCGGCTACCAGAATCGGGGCGTCCGGGTCATACTGGACTGTCGCGCCCAACCCCATGTACCGTCCGGTCAGGATGATCGTGGTAATTTGCACAATCTGGTTTGCCACATCGCCGACCAGGACGTTGCCGTGCGCATCCATTGCCCAGATCGGTTCTGCCGCCGTATCCATGCCGTCGGGGATCGGGACGCTTGGAAGGTCGGTCATATCAATCCCATACCGGGTTTCATCCGACCCGGTATGCGTTATCTGGTTGACGATGGCGAGGACACGCCGCATCTCTTCGAGGATATCTCGCAGCACCCCGATATGGTCGGCCTGTGGGTTGAACAGGCGGACGCTCCCGGCCAACCAGTTGCCGTAGCGGTCGAGGGCGTCTTCGTGGTAAGCAATTTTCGATTCATGGTAGGCTTCATAACGGGGGATTAACGCTGGTTCATCATGCATGGTTTTCCTC
>JBAZDQ010000046.1:0-10460 GCA_041654355.1 Bacteroidales bacterium | reverse complement strand
GCAACCCGGCCCTGCAATGCCTGTTGGGCCGATGCCACCGGTGTTTTTGTCAGGTCTTTGTCTTCTACTTTACTTATGGCTCCAAGGACATCGCGCTTTTTCTGAACGCTGTAACCCACCACTACCAATTCATCCATAACCATGGATTCCTGTTCCAGATTAATATCCAGCGTCGTCTGTTCGGTTACCAGGATTTCTTGGGCAGTAAAACCAATGTATGAAATTCTAAGGGTACTATTCTGCGGCACATTCAGACTGAATTTTCCGTCAATATCTGTTGTTGTGCCGCGGTCTGTACCAACTACCAGGATCGTAACCCCTATGAGAGGCTCATCTGTACCGGCTTCTTTAACTGTTCCGCTGATTTCCAAAAGCGTTTGTGCCGGCAGTAAATTGGCAATGCAACCAAATAAAATGATCAACAGTGCTTTTTTCATCATATTTATTTTTTATAAATGGCGTTTTTATTGATTTTGCTCCCGGAGGGCAATTCTACAACCAGGCATGCCTGATTTGCCGGGATGGTTATTAAGGCACGATCCTCCACATCGCTTGCCAGGTAACGAGCAGAAACGATATCATACAGGTCTGCCTTCTTGCCGGATACTTGATAGGTAACTTTCCGGTCTTGTTCATACGGATTGAAAAGTAAAAAAACAGGATGTGAGGGATAAGAATAAAAATCGGTCACATTGCAATTGTGTTTCAAAATACCTGGCACATCCGTAGTATCTGTCATCGCTCCCAGAATGCCCACAGGGGCCGTACTGTAGAGGCTGAACATAGATTCTTTGGGATTGTCGGGATGCCATTTGGGGCCGTCTCCCAAAGCTACGGGATGAACATCTTGTAAACGAGGGCTGTCGTAGCAATCCTCATACCTGAGTCCTTCGTAAGCAACAATGGAGCGGGTAAAGTTTTTCATTTCCGGTAACCACTGGTTTTCATCTGCTATCTGATCAGGATAGAACAGACGGCAGGCATTAACATTATTCAACATCCATTTTCCTATGGCCCGGGCAAAAGAGGGCTCGTATTTAACCATAGGCACCAATGGCATGGCCATCAGAAGACTGTTCATCAGGAAGGCATAACCACCGCCGTCAATGATGCTTCCCTGCAATCCGCTTACGTCATACCGGCCCCATTTGCCTACGATCACTCCCCACCCTTCTCTGCCCAACGGATTCCGGGTGCCTTCAAAAACCCAGTCCAGCATTTTGGCAATATCGTAGTTTGTCGCTTCTTCGGCATTCAGACGGGCAGCCGTATAAATGCCAATGGGCAGAAGAATTTCATAGAAACAGCTTTCTGTTTGGTCGTTAAGTGCCTGAATGGCACTTTTTGCATGTTGAAGGTAACGGCAATCACCAAATTTCATATAAGCCGAGTACAGCACATACCCGTGACCTCCGGCGGCATCCTGCTGAAGTGGAATATTGTTGACCATGCCCTGCATACGGGAATAGTCGAAATAGGAATAGTCGTAGTTCCTGTTAAGCAAAGAATCGGCTCTGCAAAATTGCTCTGCTATGATCTGCTGAATATTGTCTGCATTTTCCACTGGCGGGAAAATGTCGCATATATTATAATAAAGTACGTTAGGTAAAAGATCGTACCACCAGTCACGACCGTAACCTCCTCCCAGTAAAGCCACATGGGGATTGGTGTTATTCATCATGATGTTCCATCCGTTATCTGAATTGAAATAATTCTGGACCATCTTTACATAGTTGTACCCATCCTGATTGGTTTTATCTATTCCCATCAATCCGGCTCCCATGATAGCTGCCAGAGAATTAATGCTTTCATGAAATTCTCCCTGGTTCTTATCCGGACCCTGACGGGCATCGTTTACAGCAGTATACAATCCAAATGTAAACTGAGGGATATTGCGTTGGTTATCATCCAGCCAGATCATAGTACCAGCCGGAAGGTCGGCATTAAAACCAAAGACATAGTCATCAAACTCCCTGGCCTTTTGTTTCCAGTCAATGATCTTGTACGGTTCCGGCATGTTAGGCATTTGCTCAATTCGTTGAACATCCGTCTGTTGTACTTCGCTGCCTAAATTGTCAGAACAATTGTAGAATGGAAGTGTTAGAAAAACCACTGTTATGAATACAAAATTATGTTTCATTATATGTCAGAATATTTTGTATCTATTTCTTTAATAATATGTTTGGCAAGAGGTAACGAGATTAACTGTATGGTTCCCACAATAACCAATGCATACTTGAGGGCAAACATTTCAGACACCATGTAGGACAGCAAGATGAAAAGCAGCATGCCAAAGGCACGTCCAATGAACAATCCGATCTCATGACTCATGATGTAGGTATACTCGTCCCTTTTCTCAATTTTTTTAACGGCATCTATTGTTTTCATCATGGTGGGAAAATAGGCCAGATCATGTAAGGGCTGGAACATCACTTTGAAGAAAACAAAGATGATTACACCGGTAGCAGAAAACATGATCGCATTGAACAATGTTCCAATGAAGAAAACCAACAGCCCGAAACCAAAGACAGCCATCCTGTGCCTGGGCTTGGTAATGCGACCCAACACATAAACCAATACAGCCGTCAAAGCACCTCCAATACCCTGAATCAGTCCCAGTGTTCCTTCGTCCCCTACCAGACGCATAACCAATATCGCGGGAGTGGTCACTAAAAACCCCTGTACCATTCCCTTGAGTCCGGCCAGGGTCAACAATTTGTGCCACAGAATATGAAATCTTGCATAGAGGAATTTTTTTTGCACAGGATTTTTAAATTTCCCCCTGGCCAGCACAATGCACGCACAGATTGATATGAAAAAAGCAATGACTGTAACTATCTGGTAGCCAGTGTTTATATTAAAGGGAAGTCCAAAAATGGATAAACCGTCTATCGTTACCAAAAAAGCACCTACCATCAACGGGACCAATATACTCCACATGGAAAAGAAGAATGTTTCCAGTCCAAAGAAATAATTGCGGTTATCGTCGTTAGTCGCATTCAATGCCAGAAAATAGCGGTTGGTCCAGAAAAAACCGGTAGAAAACCCCAGGATCAAACCGGTGATCCCCAGTTCAACAATACCTATGGAATTGACAAACATCATAGTGGCCATGACTATAGTTGAAAGAACGATCCCAAAACCATAGAGGAGACTGGAGCTGAACTTCTGCAAAAGCCAACCATTCAAAAGTGAAGAAAAGACTATCCCGGCATACATGCAAAGCTGATAAATTGCTACATAAGCAGGGATTCCCGTGTTTCGCATGATATATGCCCCGACAAATATTTCAATGATGGGCAGGATTAATGCATACAACATATTGGTTATAAGCAATGTCCTTATGTTCAGGGACTGCGAACGAAAAAATGCAAATTCTTTGAATATATTCTTTCCCACTTTATTTCAAGGAATTAAAAATTTCATGAATAGAAAAAGCCGCTCCACATATCACTTCATCACTGGCACCGTAAAAAATCTTTAGGGTGTCTCCTGTAAGGTAATGACCATTGGTAAAAACGACGTTGCCAAAAAACCCCGTCTGTTCATATGAGGCAATCGGTTCCATAACAGGCTCCTTGCTGCGTGCCAGCACTTTGGAAGGATCGTTCAGATCAAGCAATAATGCTCCCAGGCAGTAACGGTTCTCGCTATTGGCTCCGTGATAAATCTCCAGCCAGCCATCGGATGTTCTGATCGGGGGACCTCCAGCTCCTATCCTTTCCGAATCCCAGCTTTCCGGGCGGGTGACTGCAACGCATTTGTGATTCCCCCAGTGCAAGCAGTCGGGAGACTCGGCAAGCCAAATATAATTGCCTCCCAGCTCGGGGCTGCTCGGCCTGTGAAAAGCGTAATACCTTCCATTGATCTTTTGTTCAAAGATTGCGCAATCTTTGTTGTGTGGAGGGAAAATCATACCTTTCCGCTCAAAGTGACAAAAGTCTTTGGTAACCAGGAGCCCCACCCCTACAGCTACAGGTGACACCTGGGTATAAGTAAGGTAATACCCGTCTTCCATAGTTGCTACGCGACAATCTTCAATCCCGAACGATTCCAGAAAACCTTTTCCAAAAACAGGCGGATAAGCAGGATCTTCCCGAAAATTGATATCGTCATGGCTGCATACCATCCGAAAATAGGACAATGTGGTCAGATAATTCTGTCCTTTGTATTTGATCACGCGGGGATCAGAAGCATCCAGCAATGGATCATTCTTATCAAAATGCAGCACTTCAATTTCACCTTGTTCATTATATACCGGGAAACTAATCTTACCGGGAACCTGGGACGGCCTTTCAGCAACGCGTAGTATAAGCCAGGTCTTACCGTCCATTCTGAATACACCCGGATTGAGAAGACAGGTAATTTCCATTCCTTCTATTCCGGGTTTTAGGTCGGACGGTTTCAATAATGGATTACTTTCCGAACGTTTTGCAATATCCATAGAATGTTGTTTTCTCAAAATTAGCTTTACCCTGGAAAGAACAAGGTATCCAATTTTATCAAATTAGTTTACTAATCTTACAAAACAAGAATAAGATACTCTTTATATGCAAAAAGCATACTTTTTCCGTTTATTTCCTGACAAAGTGTTGTATATTTGATATGAAAGACAAGTATATTTTGATCTAAAATGAAGAAAACGCTGTTTTGTTTAGGCATTGTTATCTTGTGGCTTCCGCTTTTTGCGGAGGAGTACGATATACAGCGTCTGACCAATAACGACGGTTTGTCCAACAGTTCCATAAACATCATCTTTCAGGATTCCAAACAGATCATGTGGTTTGGGACATGGGACGGTTTGAATATGTACAACGGCAGTGATTTTAAAGTATACAAACCGGTACCCGGGAATTCCCAAAGCATCAGTAACAATATTATACGGGACATTATCCAGGTAAGTGAAGATGTATTGTGGATAGCCACAGATGTCGGGATAAACCGTTTCTCAGTAAAAGACCGGGCTTTCAAAAGGTTTTTTGTAGATACCCTGCAGGCGGGAATTACCAATGAGCATTCCTATCATATAGCCTTTGACCGTTCCGGCAGGCTCTTTGCCTGGGTTTATCAGCAGGGATTGTATGGCTACGATCCTGAACAAAAAAAATTCCACCGCCTGAATATTGCTGTAGACCTGAATATCAAAAAGATGGTTTTTGATGATCAAAACTGCCTCTGGATACTGACAAAAGAAAATAAACTACATAAACGATCCTTTAATATAAAAGCTGACGCTCTTGGGACGGAAGAAACAAGCCGGGTTCCCCTTCTTTCTAACATAGTATCTATTTTTTATGGCCATCACTACGGTTTGATAATACAGACAGTAGACGGTCGTTTGTATTTGTATGACACCGGATTAGGAATGTTAAGTGATACAGCATTTGAAATCCCTGAAAATGGAACGGTAAGGGATTTCTGTTACAGGGATTCTATTTTTTACCTTGCTACAGATAAGGGATTATATTCTTATGATTTGAGAAACGAGACCACCCTGGAGATGATAGGCAACTGCTCCGTTTTGTCGGTTCATTGCGGTACACAAAACATTTTGTGGGTGGGAACCGATATGCAGGGTATTTTCAAGATCGTCCCGTCACAAGAACGGTTTATTACATATTCCTCCCAGAACGTTACTGATTTCGGGAACAGTGCCGTAAGAACTTTCTGCGAAGACAGAGAGGGGAACCTGCTTGTAGGTACTAAAGGGAGCGGTATATATATATTTAACCGGGATGAAAAAAGCAGCAGACTGGTTTTAAATGCGCATTTCAGGACAGAGCAGGGACTGACCAGCAACTCGGTCTTTACAATCGCCCGGGGGGAAAACAACACCTTTTGGATTGGAACGGATGGAAACGGCATTAACTACTACGACAGCAACTCGGAACAGATAAGAAAACTTACTCCGTCCAATCATCTGAAGGATAAGATCAACCTCTCATCTGTTTATGCGCTGTTACCCGAGGATGAGAATGTATTATGGGCGGGTACCAGTGGTTACGGTATGTACCGGCTGGAAATAGACAATTCACAACACCCTTACAGAATAACGAATTTTAGACAATATGTATTCCGTGCTAACCAGTCCTCACTAAGCAATAATATAGTCTATTCCATCATCCGGGACGATCCTTCACATTTATGGATCGCTACAAGAGGCGGCGGAATCAACCGTTTCAATACCGTTGACGATACTTTCGAAACATTCAAATTTTCACAAAATAATCCCGATTACTCCAGCAGTGATGATGTACTGTGCTTGTATAAAGACCATACAGGTAATCTTTGGGCAGGAACCAGCATGGGGTTAAATAAAATTACCCGGGGTCCGGACGGTATACTGAACGTAGACAATTTTAGTGAAAAAAACGGCATGCCAAACAATACCATTCACGGTATACTTGAAGATAAACAAAACAACATATGGGTGAGTACCAACAATGGAATTGCCAAACTGTCACGCAAAAAAGAACCGTACAAAATCATATCGTATTATGCCAGCGACGGATTGCAAAACAATGAGTTTTCCGATGGAGCGTATTATGCCAGCCCCAATACTTCTTTGTTCTATTTTGGTGGGATAAGCGGATTTAATGAATTCAATCCGCTGACGATCATTCACGATGACAGTATTCCAATGCTCTTGTTAGATGCTTTCTATGTTGACAATGAAGAATACAATCTTTCCGATTTTCTTGTTCAGAAAAAAGATCAGGATGTATTGACTTTATCTTACAAGTACAAATCGTTTGGTTTTCATTTTTCACATATTGACTACCTGACAGGTCCCAAGTGTGAAATATCCTACATGTTGGAGGGTTATCAAAGCGACTGGGTACAGCTGAGAACATCGAATACCATTGTATTCACTAACCTCCCTAAAGGAAAATACGTATTAAAAGTTAGGAACAGCAATGCCGACAAGGTATGGGGAGAGACCTGCTTTACTTTGCCTATAATGGTCAATCCTCCTTGGTGGGAAAGCAACCTGGCTTATTTCTTTTATGCCCTTTTAGGTTTCTTTCTTTTATTGGGAGTCCGAAAAATAATGTTTTACCAGATCAAAGTCAGGAATGATATCAAGTTAAAAGAAATGGAAAAGCAAAAAGCCGAAGAGATTCACCAGGCCAAACTCAGCTTTTTTACAAATATCGCTCACGAGTTTTCGAATTCACTGACATTGATATACAGTCCCTGTGAAAAGCTCCTGAAAGAAAAATCCTCGGATATGATGACAAAAAAATATGTACAAATCATCAAATCCAATTCTGAGAGGATGCAACATCTGATCCAACAATTGATAGAATTTAGAAAGGCAGATACTGGTCATCTTAAATTAAACATAGAAATAATTGATATACAGGAGCTTATTAAGTTTGTGCTGGACAATTTCATAGATGTTATGGAACAGAAAAAGATCCGGTATTCCATTACCTCTATCCCCGGGAATATCCATTGGCAAACAGATCGCGACAGCGTAGAGAAGATCGTATTCAATGTGCTTTCCAATGCTGTAAAATATACCCCTGAAAATGAAAAAATAGATATTATCACCGATGTTAGGGATAATATGCTATCCATACGGGTAACCAATACAGGCATTGGCATTAAACCCGCTTTCCAGGAATATATTTTTGACCGGTTTGAGGTGCTGAACCGGTTTGAAAAACAAGTTTCTTATAGCAGGCAGTCGCGGCACGGTATTGGGCTGGCTTTATGTAAAAGCATTACCAGGGTATTGCAGGGTGACATTAATGTACAAAGTGACGGGCAGACTTATACCTCTTTCATAGTACATCTGCCCGAGGCTCCTCTTATACCACAACCGGATCTGATCGTAGACGAACAACCTGAAGGGGGAAAGCCTGAAGAGGGAACACACTTAGCCCGCGAGGTCATGACAGAGCTTCCTGAAGAACAGGATACTATTTCATCAAATGAAGGCGGGATTCCTGATATGAAAGCGACACTGATCCTTATTGTTGAGGACGACCTGCAGATCCGCTCTATGATAAGGGAGTTCCTGTCTGACCGTTACAATATCCTGGAAGCTTCTAACGGTAGAGAAGCCATAGAGATTACGGAACAATACCTTCCACAATTAATTATAAGCGATATCATAATGCCGGTTATGAATGGCGTGGAGTTTGTTAAGGAAATCAGGTCACTTGACCACACCAAACATATCCCGGTCATATTTCTATCAGCCAAAAGTGATATTGAAAGCCAGATAGAAGGTTATGCAATAGGTGCAGATGCCTATTTAAACAAGCCTTTCAACATCCGCCACCTGGAAGTGCTTATTGCAAGCTTACTGAACAAGACCAAGACTTTGAGCGAATATTCAAATTCTCCTTCTTTTGCCTTGGAGCAATTTGAGGGCCGTATAATGCATAAAGAAGACAAAGAATTGTTGCTACATATTACCCAGATAGTATACGACAACATTGACAACGAAAACCTTTCCATGGATTTCATTGCCAACGAGATTGCTATTAGCAAAATGCAGCTCTACAGGAAAATAAAAGAAGTAACCGGCATGACACCAACTGAGTATATTCGTTCCATCCGCCTGAATCATGCCGAGAAACTATTGAAAACTACCCATAAAACAGTCCAGGAGATCATGTACCAGTCCGGGTTCAACAATAAGGCATATTTCTACAAGGAATTCTCAAAAAAATACCACCTTACCCCAAAAGAATACAGAAACCAGTTTGTATAGGACTAACAAGGCTACAAGAAAAACAGGTTGACATCTACTGCATCATTTACTCTACCCCAAGATCCGTATTCGTCATCTCATTTTCAATGTACCATTCACCGTTTTTGCATAGACGCCACTGGGTCAGATACGTTCCGGTCATCTGGCCGGTTTTCCAGACTCCCCTGTCTACCAATATGGAATCTGAAATGATGAGTGCCCTGGAAGTGTTTTCAGTGAAACGAAATCCTGTGGCATACAGAAAATTGTAATAGCCTTTTATATTTTCCCTGCCATGGATCTCCCTGTAGTTGGAAGGGATCATACATGCGTTTTCCAGGTATACAGATCCAAGGGAATCCATTTGTCCGGCATTGAACCATTCTGCAAATTTGGTATTCTGTAAAGCTATCCTGGCGATGATCTTGTCACGGCTCTGAGCTTTTGACTCGGTTCCTATGAATAAGAAAAGCAGTATGATGGCAATACAGGGTAACGATAAAATAGTGATCTTTCTCATGGTGTGTGTTTTTAAGTTAAATAAATCCAATACATATTTGTAAAATTGTCCGAGGCCTTTTCGTGTCCTGTAGGCCAGTCTGTCCAGCCTGTAGGTGAATTTGCCGAATGAATCGTAGATCTGGTAATCAAGGCATTGGAAGATCAGTTTCACGGTATAGCTCCTGGGAGTGACCTCTGCCGATTCTATACGCTGGATCGTTCTGAGGCTCAAATTGCATTTTTGTGCAAGTTCTCCCTGGGTCAAGCCCTTCGCCAGGCGCAGTTCCGTGATTTTTTTACCTAAGTCCGGTTGTTTCATGATTCATTCGAATTCGTGACAAGATTATATGTAACTTAAAAACTATTCAAATATTTACCCGGTATTTAATACGTCATTTGTACGCCACTTCATGGAATTA
Source organism: Bacteroidales bacterium (assembly GCA_041654355.1). Classification (GTDB taxonomy): domain Bacteria; phylum Bacteroidota; class Bacteroidia; order Bacteroidales; family UBA932; genus DMER64. The sequence goes on along the minus strand of JBAZDQ010000046.1, from coordinate 833 downwards.
ATTGGTATTGCTTAAACTGAAGAATAACAAGTAATAAAAAGGTATCACAAACAGAGACAAAATGATAGCTAATATAATGGATTTTTTATCAATACCTTCTGTTTGTGAAATTCCTGCTGTTTGAAGTGTGTGGGCAGGCTTCAATTTGTGCTGTTTGCAATGTAAGGGCAGGCTTCAATGCCATATTGCATCAGTTTCTAGTTGGTCATCCCCTACTTTGGCCCACCAGGGGCAGTTATATGGGATTTTTGCCCCTGGTCAGGGGTGTCAGGTGCCCACCAGGGGCAGTTTTGCGGGGTTTTTGCCCCTGGTCAGGCCTGAAAGGTGCCCACCAGGGGCAGTTTTGCGGGGTTTTTGCCCCTGGTGCTTCTGATTGATTTATGGAAAAATCTGTAAATTACACTGGATGAGGTACTTGGTAAAATCTACGTTAATTGAGAATCATGACCAGGGGCAGTTTTGTGGGATTTTTGCCCCTGGTCAGGCCTGAAAGGTGCCCACCAGGGGCAGTTTTGCGGGGTTTTTGCCCCTGGTCAGGCTCAAAACTACCCTACCAGGCGCACTTTGGGCCTGTTTTCGTACCTAGTCAAGCCAAATTGCCACCAACCTGTGGCGGTGGCTTACAGTTTAGACCGGTAGTGCTGGAATTTTGCAGTGGCGCTCCCAAAATCTCCCCTCATCTCCAAGATATCCCGTGTTTTCCTTCTAGCGCCCCTAGTCTACCAGAATAAGTGCAATCCTGTTGATCTGTGAGGGGCTATCCGGAATCACGTGTATCTCCATACCGGCATTTCTTACCGTTGAATAGACATCCACGGCAAAAGCTTCCGGAC
>JBAZDQ010000045.1:0-10618 GCA_041654355.1 Bacteroidales bacterium | reverse complement strand
TGCGCTATAAACTGTGAATAGGATAGCACTGAAGACAACAGTATCCCCAGAAAACTAAGCAATAATTTTCGCATAATTAAAACGCTACACCAAGTGATAAATTAGCTTTAGGAACCACTCCTTTGTATCCGAATTCCCCAAAACCGGTAGGAACAGATACTACTGAGGGATACCTGGTCCGGAAGCCGGTTATGGTGGGATAACGCAGACCTCCCCCTACGTTCAGGTCCATGGTAAAACGACCAAACATAAAATGAACTCCAAACAACACACCCGCCATGACTGTGTTATAACGGGTATACAGATCACTATTGGTAATATTGGGCAAATCCTGCGGGTCAATGTAGTCAGGAAGCCTGTTCTTTTCTTTTAAGAAACGGTAGGAGACATAAGGCCCTGCATAAACCTGTACCTTACGGGGCATACGGGCAAAAAAGACCTTATATATTCCTTCCAGTCCAAATCCTTCCAGTTCGCTGAAAAAACTATCTTCGTTACGGAAAATCGATTCTCCCATCAGGGTCACAGAGGGCATCAGAGAAAAGGCCGAGTTGTAGAAATTTCTCTGGTAACCAAGGGCAAATGTTCCTTCAAAAAAGCGCATGGGTTCCAGGAAAAGTTCATTCCTGTACCAGCTTTCCCTTGCAGGATTGTAGTTTTGCCCGTAAGCACCGACGACCATAAGCATCAGAAGCAGACTAAAAACCAATTTTTTCATAAAAAATTCATATTAAATTTATAATCCAAACGATCTCTTTTTATATTCATCTATACATCCGTCCAGCCGCTCCCTGGCCGTAGTGTCACCGGGAACGTTGTGTGATGGATGTATGTGTAATTTTACTCCGCGGTCTGCCAATATCTCTGCACATGTTGTCACTGTCATCCATACCAAAGTAATAAAACACATGGTGGAAACAGGACCGATCTTATCAAAATGATCTTTCAGGGGGACGGATGCATCTATAAGCGGAGCACAGGAATCCACCACTATGTCTGCCAATTGGAACAGGTTTTTTCCACAGGAATGACGTGGTTTTTTATCCTTGGACTCTGCCGCTGATCCGTATACGATGACTTTCATGCCTCGTTTTTTGGCTTCCAGGGCTACATCTATATTGACTGCGTTGATGCCGGTATGGGAAAAAAGCCACACGGTATCTCGCTGATCAAAATTCCATGAACTCATGATGGCATTCCCATACCCCTCCGTTCTTTCCAGGAAAAGAAATTGTTGAATCCCGCTTTCTCCCGTAATACGGGTAAAGAAAGTCAGGGGTTGCTCAATCAGGGGGTGAAATCCCACAAATCCGCCTATTCGCGGGTACATTTCTTCTATCGGCAATGTGGCATGGCCGCAACCGAAAGTATGTACCCAACGTCCGGCTTCAATACTGTCTGCCATCAAGGCAGCTGCTTTGCGTATTTTTTCTGTTTGTGTCTCCTGGATCTTATCCTGCAGACGGCGTACATTATCGAGCCATAGGTTTGCCAGCATAGTTATTTTTTTTGGTTGTCAATCTTTCCCTTCAGGGACATAAACAAGTACAGGAGTGTCATAGCTGCCCATATTATCAGCAAATATAAGGGAAAAACACGAATGGGCAGAAAACCCACTAAATAATTTAATAAAGTATTACCGCCCAGCGCAATAACCATTGCTATCCCTATGGCGGTTCCAGACAACGATTTGTATCCGGTTCCTATATAAGATATGATGACCGGGAAAGTCGCGCCCAGACCTGTCCCTATAAGGATTACAGATATCATGGGATGTATCCCTGCGTACAATCCAGTAAAACCCGCCACTATGAGCAACAAATACCCCCACAATATTTTCCACGGTGCATAGTGCAGGGACAACCAGCTTAAAAGGATCCTTCCGGAAGCTATCCCCACGACCATAAACGTCAGCAAGAATAAAGCTTCCTGCTGGGGAAGACCATATGTGGGACTGTCTTGTAAAAAAACGGGAATCCAGTTGCTGCACAATCCTTCCAGTGCAGACTGGAAAAAGAGAATAAAACTAAAAAACAGCAACGCAGGTTGACGCAGCAACAGCAATCCTTCCTTTACAGGAAATCCCTGGCGGACTTTGGCCTCGGGAAAACGGATTATGCTGAAATAAACAAAGATTAGAAACAGGAAAACTGCCATGTACCTAAGTATTCTTGTATAAGGAACGTCATCGAATATTCCCAGGATAAGGGGCATCAGCAAGGCCCCTAGTCCGTAAAAAACACCAAGGATGCTCAAATTGGAACTTCTCCTGCGATCATCAGAAGCATCAGTGACCAATGCATTGCAGGCTCCGTTTAAAATTCCGCCTCCCGTTCCGATCACAAAGACACATGTTCCCAGCAGGGGAACAGTCCGGAAAGAGGCCAGTCCCAAAAAGCCCAGGACAACCATGGCAGAAGCAAACTGAAAAGGAGTTTTAAATCCGTAGCGATCGCACCAGGGTCCGAAAACCATGGATCCTGCCAAAACCCCCAGCGGCAATATGCCGGCAAGGGCTGAAGATTGGCCCATGTTTAAATGAAGTGTTTCTCTGAGTGACGGGAGAACAGACCCCAGGGTGAGAAATGAAATCCCAAAAAAAACAATGCCGGCGTAACCGGCAGCCAGAACCTTGCTGTTTTTCATTCAACTTTATTTTTTTCCATTTGTTTTTATTGCGTTAAGCGCCAGTTGTCCGGCACCAATCAGGCCGGCATTCTGCCCCAGACCCGAGGCTTCAAAACGACATTGCCGGATGCTAATGGGTTGTGCCCATTTACAGGCTTCATAATAAATCCTGTCCAGGAATTGCAGGGCCGGGCCAAATACTCCTCCCCCCCACACGATCATTTGAGGGTCAAATATACTAACCATATTGGCAGCTGCCATACCCCATAATTCCACGGCTTTATCAATGACCCTGAGCGCCACTGTATTTCCCCTTTCATAAGCTTCAAATACAGAACGGGAATCAGGATAAACGGCGGGCTGCCCGGATAATTTCCGGGCCTGGGCTGCTATTCCGGTTCCGGATGCATGTGTTTCAAAATATCCGCTGTTCCCGTATTCTTCCATGAACGGAGGTTCAAGTGCCATCCATCCAACTGCCCCGGCAAAATCAGCGCTGCCATGGAGCACCCTGCCTTCTGTCATAATCCCGGCACCTATCCCTGTGCCCACGCTCATGAATACCGCATCGGACAGACCCCGGGCCACACCCATTCCGGTTTCTCCCAGAATATAACAGGTCCTGTCGCTGGCTACAATCACTTCAGAGGCTGGAATAGCATCGGATATATATTGTTTCAATGGAAAATTATTCCACCCGGGGATATTCGGGGCCCATACTTTTTGTGTATGTTTTTCAGCTATGCCCGGGACACATATCCCTATGGTTTTTTCTCGATCCGCGGGGATATTGTTCTCTTCAAGTATAGCAACGCATAAGCCTGCGATAAGTTCCGCGACACGTGCTCCAGTACGCCCTTCCAGCAATACAGTTCTGTCTTTAATTATATCTCCGGAATCACTAAAAAGGGCAGCGTGCAACTTCGTCCCGCCCAGATCAATACCAATTGCCTGCATAAAAAAGTATCAGATAAATTTAACACCCAGGCTTTTCATGTTTTCTATTGCAGCCCGGTGGTCTTTTTGATTCACATATCCCAGCCCTTCCATCAATACCTGAACTTCATATTCGGCTTCTACAAGATCCTTCACCGTCTCAAATATACAGTATTCCGTAGCCACTCCGCTGACTATTACCTGTTCAGGCAATATCTTGTTCAAAGGGGTCTTGTCCGAACGGACGGCGTTGAATCCTGAATATTCTTCCTTCAAAGGAGATGTCCCCTTGCGAAAAATGCGCATCAGGTGGGGCCGTTTGTTGGGATCTGTCACGCGTGTATAATAGGAAAGATGTATTTCCTGTCCCGAAGTGTTCATGACACAATGAGGAGGCCATTGTCCACCGTAACCGCTGAAAGAACAATGATTATGGGGATGGGTGTCACAGACGTATATCACGTTATCGTTGGGATGCAAATTGATGTAATTGATGCTGTGGAACATGGCGTTCTCCGCATTCTGACAAGCCATGGATCCCGATATAAAATCGTTAAGCATATCCACTACTATATGGGTCTTGGGATGTTCATACATGATTCAACTCTTCTTTAATTGTATATATTAACCTCATTTTTAGATTATAAAGATCATCCGATATATCAACTTTATGATAATGGGGATTGATGATCCTGCGTTCCGTTGAATTCATACGGGAAAGTTCGTACAAATATTTGTCCCTTTTTTCCTGCTGAGTACTTTCCGGCTTAATGCGTATCCCGTTTTCAATATACTTAAACTGCAGTTTTTCGGCTGTGTAGGTACCTTCTTTATATACGGTTGTGCGGGTTTGGTCGTACTCATCGCGCAGCACTATCTCTTTACGGTTTTCCAGGGCGACGGCAAACGTGTCCCCGCGTAGACAGGTAACATCCGCTTTGTTTTCGTTTTCCTGATAGATTCGATAAGTTACCTGGAATCCGGGATTGATGACTTTGGCTTTGTCTTCGGACAATTTTAAAACGGGGGTATCCCCTATTTGCACCATTTTATAGACGTTCCCAAAGCAGGGATTGTGTTTGCTTGTGGCTATGGCATCTCCCACACCGTAAAAATCTATAGCAGCATTCTGACGCTCCAGATCAGATATCAGGTATTCATCCAGTGCATTGGACGCAAATATAACACACTTGCTGAATCCCTCCCTGTCTAATATTTCACGGGATTTTCTGGAAAGGTAGGCCAAGTCTCCGCTGTCCAGTCTCACCCCATAAAAAGGAGTATATGAATTGTCTATGCCATTTTCACGAAAAGCCGCTATTGCGTTGTGAATTCCGCTTTTAAGAGTATCATAGGTGTCCACAAGCAATATGAGACCCTCTCCCCTGTGGCTTTTAATATACGCATCAAAAGCCTCATATTCACTCTTGACACTGCATCCAAAAGCAGTTACAAAGCTGTGAGCCATAGTTCCCGTACTGGGTATGCCAAATTCAGTCGTTGCCAAAATATTTGAAGTACTCACACAGCCTCCTATATATGCTGCTTTGGCTCCATGCATTGCTGCCCACGGTCCGTGAGCCCTGCGTGATCCGAATTCACTGATGGGTTTATTGGTGCTGCGGGTAACACGCGAAGCTTTCGTAGCCACCGCCATCTGGTGATTCATAATGGTCAGCATAGGTGTTTCCAGTATCTGGGCCTGCAGCAGCGGGGCCACCACGGTTATGACCGGCTGACGCGGGAACACGATCTGACCTTCTTCCATGGCATACACATCCCCGGTAAACCGTACTTCGGGCAACATTTTGCAAAAACTTGCGTAACTCTCTTCCGGAAGGAATTTTTTGAAAAAAGATTCAGGACGGGAGCCGAATCCGGCTATCATTTCCAGGACTTCGTTTATACCACTCACTACAGCCCAGTTGTTATTGTCTGGAGCGGTCCTGTAAAACATGTTAAAAATGGCAATAGTTTTATCCAAACCCTCGTCTACAAAGGTTTTCCCCATTGTATACTGGTATTTGTCGGAACAATAAGAGTGTGCCATAATCCGGTTTAAATTGTAAAGGTAGACAAATTAAGCTTATCTTTGTGGGTTGTTACAGCAAATTCTATGAAGAGTATTTTTCATTATAATACAAAATATGCAGTCATCGGATCGGGCAGCTGGGCCACCGCACTTATCAAGATCCTGCAGGATACGCGGGATGAAGTCCTGTGGTACGTCAGGGATCAGCATATGATAGATTTCATAAAGGAAAACAACCATAATCCGCAATACCTTCAGGCTGCCGCACTGGATCCGTCACGATTGAACATGAGCTTTGACATCAACCGGATTATCCGGGACGCTGATGTGCTCATTTTCTGCATACCTTCTACGTATTTTATAAGTGAAATGATCCCTCTCACTGAATCGTTGGAAGGGAAGTTCATTGTAACGGCCATCAAGGGCCTGATTCCTGAAAGGAATATTTCAGTAACCGAGTACTTTAATCGTATTCACAACATTCCTTACGATTATATAGGTGTGATTGCCGGGCCAGTCCACGCGGAAGAAGTTGCTATGGAAAGGCTTTCCTATCTGAGTGTGACTTGTAAAAAAGAAAAAACAGCCCACAAGCTTGCAGAAGCCTTTAAATGCCCCTATATACAAACAACCATAGGTACCGATATTTACGGTCTTGAATATGCCGTAGTGCTGAAAAACATCTATGCCATAGCTTCCGGGATGAGCCGTGGCCTGGGATACGGAGATAATTTCCAGGCTGTGCTTGTTTCCTGCGCATACCAGGAGATCCGTTCTTTCCTGAACCGGACGTACCCGGACAAAACCAGGAATACATCTCTCTCCGGAATACTGGGAGACCTGCTTGTGACCAGTTATTCGCAATTCAGCCGCAACCGTTCCTTCGGGAATATGATTGGACGGGGATACTCCATAAAAGCAGCTCAACTGGAAATGAATATGGTAGCAGAAGGATTTTACGCTGCATCCTGTATCCATGAACTGAACAAAAAATTCAACGTGGATATGCCCATAGCAGAAGCCATGTACAAGGTCTTGCACGAATACCGGTCTCCGGCAATTGTATTCAAAGCATTAAGTGAACAATTAAAATAAGATGAAAAGTATACTATCATTCAACTATAAAGACGCTCTTTCGTTCCTGAAAGAAAACGAATCCAGGCAGTGGGAAGAAAAGGCTCTTCAGGCGCTGGAGACCCTGGAATCGGGCCGGGGAAAAGGTTCGGGTTTCCTGGGATGGCTAAACCTGCCTTCGGAAGTTTCTCCTACAATTATTGAAAATATAAAAAATATTGTTGAAGACTGGAAAAAAGATGTAAAGCTGGTTGTGGTAATAGGAATCGGGGGCTCGTACCTGGGAGCCAAAGCCGTTATAGAGGCTCTTACTCATTCATTTTCCACCCTGCTTCCTGCAGACGGACCATGCATTGTTTTTGCGGGCCATAACATTGGTGAAGACTACCTGGCGGAACTGAAAGATGTGATGAAAACAATGTCTGTTGCTTGCGTAGTCATTTCAAAATCCGGGACCACTACAGAACCGGCCATCGCTTTTCGCATTGTGAAACAACACATTGAAACGATTTACGGAAAAGAAGCGTCTAAACGGCGTATTGTAACCGTTACCGACAGTTCGCGGGGAGCTCTTCGCAATATGGTGTCCCGGGAAGGATACCGCAGTTTTATTATTCCCGATAACGTGGGAGGAAGGTTTTCCGTATTCACCCCTGTAGGATTGCTTCCTGTTGCCCTGGCCGGAATAGATATTGAAGCCCTGTTGGAAGGTGCCGGAGATATGGAAAAAATCACGGCTCAAAAAAACACGGATAATCCCGCTATACAATATGCTGCATGCAGAAATGCACTGTATAGAAACGGGAAAAAGATTGAGCTCCTGGTAAATTATCACCCTAAACTACATTACGTTACCGAATGGTGGAAACAATTGTTCGGGGAAAGTGAAGGCAAGGAACACCTGGGAATTTTCCCGGCAGGGGTTGATTTTACAACCGACCTTCATTCCATGGGACAATATATCCAGGACGGGGAAAGGCATCTCTTTGAAACCGTCATAAGCATAGCGTCTCCCAACCGTTCTCTAAAAATCCCGGAAGACACAGATAATGCCGACGGGATGAATTACCTGGCAGGCAAACACATAAACGAATGCAACAAAATGGCAGAATTGGGAACACGCCTGGCTCATGTGGACGGCGGCGTACCCAACCTGTATATAGAAATTCCTCTCCTGAATGCTTATTACCTGGGCGCCCTGCTTTATTTCTTTGAAAAAGCCTGCGGCATAAGCGGATATCTGCTTGGTGTCAATCCGTTTGACCAGGAAGGTGTGGAAGCCTACAAGAAAAATATGTTCGCTCTATTGAACAAGCCGGGTTTCGAGGCTCAGGGTAATCTCCTCCGCAAACGACTCTGAACGGCAGGTTAACGTCACATTTCCGGGATCCGTCCCGGCACGGATTACTACCAGGCATTTCCCGTGGAAAGCCCTTCTGTTATCAGCACGGAACGATTCATGACTTACCTGGCTCCCGTTGTCCACAGCAACTATAGTTGCCGGGCCTTCCAGAGAAAAGTGGATCATATTATCGGCATAAGGGACGGGATTCCCTTCCCGGTCAATTACCTGGACGGTCACAAAGCTCAGATCGGATCCGTCCGCCTTAAACACCTCCCTGTCTGCAGTCAGTTCCAGACCATAGGGTTCTCCTGCGGTCTTGACGTAGCGGCGCAAAAACTCTTTCCCGTCTTTGTAGGAAACGGCCTTAAGAATACCGGGTTCGTAATCAACCCTCCAGAAAGCATGGAGACGTTCCTTTGTCTTGCTGCTTATGCCCAAAGACCTGTCATTTAGGAACAATTCTACGGAATCGGCGCCGTTGTAATAAGCCCAGACATCCACAGTTTCCCCTTCCGGCCAGTTCCAATGAGGGAAAAGATGCAGCACAGGAGTATCTGTCCATTCACTTTGGTACATATAATAGATGTCTTTTGGGAAACCGGCAAGGTCCACAATCCCGAAATAGGAACTGCGGGATGGCCACCAGTAAGGAGTGGGTTCCCCAAGGTAGTCAAATCCTGTCCAGATAAACATTCCGGAAATAAAATCATTGTCACGTACGTTTATCCAGGCCGATTCGTGGGTATTTCCCCAGGGAGCATGCATGTTGTCGTATGCGGAACAAAAGTGGTGCGGGGTATCGTAAGTCAGCCACCATTCCCTGGGTTCTTTTCTTACCGAGTCCGAAGGCATCTGGTAAAAACCGCGAGTCTGCAGCGATGACGTGGTTTCCGCAGCCACAAAAGGCATCCCGGGGAAATTCACGGGCACCTTCAGGTAATCCTTTTCATGGTAATTGTACCCTATGATATCCAATGCTTCTGCCCTGAACAAGTTGTTGTGCGGAGCCGGTTCGTTGCATCCGGCCGTCACCGGTCGCGTAGGATCCAGTTCTTTTACTATATCCGCGAGTTTTTGGGTCAGGAGCGCATCAAATGGCAGCTCTCCCGTAACGGGACTGTCCTGGCGGGCCATAAAATTCAACAACAAATTGGCTTGTTGCAGATCCAGGGTATCTGCCTGCGGATTATTCCACTGTTCCAGCACTTCATTACCGATACTCCACATGATCACGGAAGGATGGTTCCTGTCCCTGCGAATAAAATCCCGTAAGTCTTTTTCATGCCAATCCCCAAAAAACAAGGAATAATCATATGCGGTCTTATTCTTCCGCCAGACATCAAAAGATTCGTCCATTACAAGAAATCCCATCCGGTCACACAGATCCAGCCATTCGGGAGCCGGAGGATTGTGGGACGTGCGAATGGCATTGCATCCCATCTCCCTGAGTATTTCCAATTGTCTTTCCATGGCCCTTTGATTCACGGCCGTGCCAAGTGCTCCCAAATCGTGATGCATACAAACGCCTTGTATTTTCAAAGGCCTTTCGTTCAGATAAAAGCCCGAGTCGGAGGTAAACCGGAAGGTCCTTATCCCAAACGGTGTCCTGTAGTCGTCCATGACTCCGGAACCCCTGAGCACCCTGCTTTCCACTGCATATAAACGGGGATTATCCACATCCCACAGAACAGGGTCTTTCACTTCCAGGGATTGCTCCATGAAAACATCCGTATCTCCGTCAAAATCAATATGTTTACAATCTTCGGCTACGGTTTTTCCTTCGGGATCCAGAATTTTTGTCAGCAGGTAAATATTCTTTTCCTGACCCGAGGCTCCGGAGATCTCTGTCCGGACTGTGACCAGGGCTTTTTCATTATCCACCCGTGGTGTGGTAACATAAGTCCCCGAGTAAGGTATATGTACCTTTGAAGTAATCACAAGTCTAACGTTCCGGTATATCCCTGAACCGCTATACCACCTGGAATTCGGTTGCCGGGAATTATCAACCGTGACTGTCACCAGGTTCTCTTCCCCGCATTCGTTCAAATAAGGAGTGATTTCATAACTGAAGGAAGAATACCCGCATGGTCTGTAACCTGCCGGATGTCCGTTAATAAAAACCCGGCTTTCACGATAGATCCCGTCAAATTCCAGAAATACCCGTTTCTCTTCCGTTTCCTGCCCTAAAACGAACAACTTTCTGTACGTTCCTTTGCCGCCGGGTAAGGCGCCTCCCCCGGGAGTCGCGGGATGGTCCTTGTGAAAATTTCCTTCTATACTCCAGTCGTGAGGCAAATTCAGCGCTCTCCAGGAAACCTGGTCATCGATTTCCTGAGTGAGTGCAAATTCCCATTCCCGGTTGAAGTCCCGGATAATACGAACCGGATCCCGGTTGCATGAAGAAACGGTAAGCAGTATCACCAGGCAGATGTATGCGTATTTCATGATTTTTACAATTGAATGATTTGTTCTTCCCCGTTATACTGAACGGTAACCAAAGGTTCTCCGCCCGTAAAAGGTGTTCCGGCCTTTTCCGGGGTGATCTTCTTTATATGGAAAACCCTTTCTGCAGGCATTCCTGAAAAAGAGCCTTCCCGGGCACC
>JBAZDQ010000044.1:0-10993 GCA_041654355.1 Bacteroidales bacterium | reverse complement strand
GCGTGATCAGTGACAACGACCCGCAGCCCATTGTCCTGCGTTCCCACCTGGGCACTTTTGCCATCGTGACCGTCGGTAAGATCAATAACCTGGAAGAACTCGGCAATGAACTGATATCCAAAGGCATCAATTTTTCTGAATTAAGCACCGGCCAGGTAAATCCCACCGAGGTAGTGGGACACCTGATCACCCTGGGGCAGACATTTGCCGAGGGGATTCTCCTGGTGCAGGAGAAGATCAGGGGTAGTTGCAGTATGCTCATCCTAACACAGGAAGGCATGATAGCCGCACGTGACCGCTACGGCAGAACCCCGATAGCCATCGGGATTCGCCGCAAAAACGGCCACAGCCCCATTCCCTCCGGGGATTCCAAAGCCTCTTCAGAAACATCATTTGCCGAGTCTGGGGCCGACGGCACAGTACCGGCTTCTGAGGGAGAGATCACCGCCATTGCTTTTGCCAGCGAAAGCTGCAGCTTTCCCAACCTGGACTTCCAGTTGGCGGGATTTTTGGGCCCCGGGGAAGCGGTGCAGGCATCTTCAAGCTGCCGCGCCACTTCCATAGATGTTAAATATCAAAGCGCAGAATATCAAGAACTTAGCTATTCCGATGATTTTGAGTGGCGCGGCAGCTTGAAGATGCTCCTGCCGCCCCGCGAAAAGCTGCAGATCTGTGCATTTCTGTGGGTGTATTACGGGTTCCCGACTTCAGCGTATGAGGGAATCAATGTAGAGGAGGTGCGTTTTCGCAACGGTGTGAAGATGGGCAGGGAAGATGATGTGGAAGTGGATACGGTGTGCAGTATTCCGGACAGCGGCACGGGGATGGCCATGGGATATGCTGTGGGGAAGGGGGTACCGTACAGGCAGGCGGTTGCCAAGTATACGCCAACCTGGCCCAGGAGTTTTATGCCTACCGATATAGAGCGCAGAGCGTTGGTGGCGCGAATGAAGTTGTTGCCCAATACCGATGTGCTGAAAGGTGCGCGTCTGGTATGTTGTGACGATTCCATAGTACGGGGCACCCAGATGAAAAAAAATGCAGATGTGTTTTTTCGTAACGGAGCTAAAGAGATACACGTGCGTATATCCTGTCCGCCGCTTGTTTATAAATGTCCGTTTTTGAATTTTACTACTACACGTACCGATATGGAGTTGATCACACGGCGGTATATTCATGCCCGCTTGCAGGAATTTCAACAAACCGGTCAAGATGACCGGGCGCAAGGTAATTCCGGCAAACAGGGACCGGATCTGTGTCAATTTATTGATCACACGACCCCGGAATACCGCCAAATGGTAGAAAATATACGTAAGGAAATGAACTTTACCTCGTTAAAGTTCAATAACATAGAAGGGTTGATCTCTTCCATAGGTTTGCCAAAAGAGAGCCTATGTACTTACTGTTTTGACGGTTCGGGTTGCAGGGATTAAAAAAAATGTTATATTTGGGGTACATTTAACCTAACAAATCATCCCAAACTACATGAACGTTTTTGTATCCAGCCTTAGCTTTAAGGCAAAAAAAGAAGACTTGGTCGAACTCTTTGCTCCTTTCGGGGAAGTACTATCGGCCCGCATTATCTTGAACAAAGAAACCCGTCGCTCACGCGGCTACGGTTTTGTTGAGATGGCTAATGAACAAGAGGCTCTTGCAGCCATTGATGCATTGAACGGCTCTGAACATATGGGCAGAACCATCAATGTGGCTGTTGCTAATGAACGTCCGGCCCAGCCGGCACCCGCTCCCGCTCCGGAAGAATAACCGGAAATACAGTTGAATGGAAGTGGCGCATTAACTCAATAAGTTGTAAAAAAAAGAGGGTGACTGAAGAACTTAGTCACCCTCTTTTTTATAAACGATTTCTATTACTACTCAGCAGGTGTGAAAAAGAGTCCTAAAACTCCTAAAATGGCTGTCAAAATTGATATAATTAACGACAACCAGGTGTAAACACTATCAAAATCCATATTAATTAATAATTATTAAGGTTTATTTCTTTTACAAAGATGTAAAAAACGATCGAATTGTTGCATATTATTGGAAAGATAGTCAAAAAAAGCTGTCGTTTTAAAGACAGCTTTTTATTCATACATACGATTTATACAAATCAGGCAGCAGAGAAGAATAGTTCTATGGTTCCCAGCAAAGCCGTTAGAACTGATATAATCAGTGAAAGCCAGGTGTAAACACTATCAAAATCCATAAACGTAATGAATTCTCTTGTTTACATTGAAGTCAAAATTCCTTCCAGCCAGACAAAAAATTCCTGTAACCAAAGAGCTATTTGGTTAAAAAAATTAGTAATTAAATCAATAAGTGCTTCCATAATAGTTTTTTTTAAGGATAGGTAATGTAATTATATAGAGTTTATACGAAATACTTTACACGTGTCGTACAATCATAACAAATTTAAACATTATTCCTGAATATCCAATTCATCCAATAAAAAATTTGCATTTCCGATCTTGTCTATTACAAAGAGTACGTACCTGATATCTACAGAGATATTCCGGCAAACCGCAGGGTCAAATTCAATATCACTCATGGTGCCTTCCCACACGCGGTCAAAGTTCAGACCCAGCAGGTGTCCGTCCGCATTCAAAACAGGCGATCCTGAATTTCCACCGCTGGTATGGTTTGTGGCAATGAAGCAGACCGGGACCGTTCCGTCGGTTTCCCATCGCCCGAAGTCACGGGCAGCATAAACGTCTCTAAGGGATTGGGGGATGTCGTAATCAAAAATATCGGGATCGTCTTTCTGCATGATCCCATCAATGGTGCTCACGGGCAGGTACATAACTGCATCGGCCGGACTGTAGCCCTGAACCGTTCCGTACGTAACACGTAAGGTGGAATTGGCATCGGGGTAAAAAATCCGGTCGCCGTCAAATTCCATGATTGCCTGCATCCACGTGTGGTAGAGCAGGTTCAGTTCGCGGTTGATGTCCCGGATGCGTGGCTGAATCATATCCCGGTTTGTCTGAACGAACGGATCCACCAGCCGGTAAGCCGGGTCCTGGCGAATTAGCGCAAGAACATTTGCCGAGTCTTTGGCCAGCAGGTCCATGGTCTTTTGGCGGTCGGCCAGAACCGAGTTGCTGAAGAGGTATTTGGCGAGGACTGCAAAACGCGAGGCGTCAGCGGGAAGCGGAGCAGCCTGGGCGGGTTCAGGGGCAGAAACTGCTTCAGGGGCAGTGTGAGACGGTGTTCCGCCACGGGGTATATCGGAGCTCAGCGGGTAGATGGCATCGGCAGGTAAGGGTTCTCCGCTTGCGGGATCTATGGGAAGCAGGTCGTTGTATGGTGCCATAACGGCGTAAAAAGTGGCAAATAATTTTTCAAAGATTTCCTGGTCGATGGGCAGGTAATAGTCTTTGAAAAAATGCTCGGCAACCTCGGATGCCCGGGCAGTTCCATTGCGTTCTACGGTACTTTCCAGGGTGTTGGCAAACCGTAAGAGTTCCACGGCCATTACCGCCTCGGCATACATCTCGGAGGCGAATACGAAAGGTTCCAGTTCCCGGTAAAGTTCCTTCATGCGGGGGATCAGGGTGATGTACTCCTGCCTGCCGGAGGCCTCGGCCCATTCCTGGAACCGGCGTTCGAATTCCTGCTTTTTGGCGATGGTGCCCGCATTCAGGATGCCGCGACTTTCGCCCTGCCATTTTTTCCATGCGTTGGAAACCCCGGCGTTTTTGCTGGAATACTGGATGCGCACGGCCGGATCCTTAGCCTGTTCGCGGTTCATCACGTCCAGGCGGAGGGTGCGCATGCGTATTTTCTGCGGGTTGGAGCGGTTGGCGATGTAATCCACTGCAGGGGAGATTACGTATTGTTGGGTGCGTCCGGGATAGCCGTAGACCATGGTAAAATCGCCCGGTTTTACACCTTTTGCCGAGATGGTGAAGTGGTAACGCGGACGGTATGGCACGTTGTCCGGGCTGTGTTCGGCAGGCTGGTTGCCGGCATTGGCATAGATGCGGAAAATGGAAAAATCGCCCGTATGGCGCGGCCACATCCAATTGTCGGTATCGCCGCCGAACTTGCCGATGGAAGAGGGCGGGGCTCCTACCAGCCGTACGTCGCGAAACGTTTCGTTCAGGTAGAGGAAGTACTGGTTTCCGTAATAGGCGGGTGTGATCCTTGCCGAGTAAAAATCCGGATCCATATCTTTTAGGGCTTCTTCACTGATGCTCTTGATGTTGGCTTCAATGATGCCTTGGCGTTCCACTTCGCTAATTGTATCGGTAACTCCAGCCAGAACCCTTTGCGTCACATCTTCCATACGTCTAAGAAACGTGACTGTGAGGCCTTCGTTGGGCAACTCTTCATCGCGTGTTCGGGCCCAGAACCCGTCTTTCAGGTAATCGTGTTCCACAGAGCTGTGTGCCTGGATCTGTCCGTATCCGCAATGGTGATTGGTGATCAGCAAACCCTCATTCGAGATGACCTCCCCGGTGCATCCCCCTCCAAAATGAACGATCGCATCTTTCAGGCAGGCCCGGTTCACACTGTAAATATCTTCCGCACTCAGCTTGGACCCAAGCTCCTGCATCTGCAGTATCTTTTGCTGTATAAGCATGGGCAGCCACATCCCCTCGTCCGCACGTGCAGGAAGCAGGAACAGCAACAGGAAAAACAGCGTGGCGAAGGTGCGCAGGGGGGAGAAAAATCTCAGAGATTCTGCGCAAAAAAATTTGTGGTAAATTTTGAACATGTTGATTATCAGGTTATTGTGATTATTTGTGAGTCAGTGTTGCGCAGAATCTCTGAGATTTTTCCCTGTGTGCAGCAGCCTGGGGGGCAGGTATAGCGCCTGGTAGAGCAGGTGGTTTTTGATGTTATGGTAGTGGATCTCCCGGCCAAATGGCCTGAGGGTGGTGCGGATCCATTGCTGCATCTTGTGAAATTCTGCATGAGACTGATCGTACATCAGGTTGCGGAACCAAGCAGCGGTAAACAGGATGTAGGCTTGCTGCAGGGTTCGCAATGGGCGTTCCTGGGCCAGCATTCCAATTTCTGTTGTCAGGATGGTTTTAATGCTTTCCATGCGTTGCGGGGTAACGCGTTCCAGTGTCAAGCCTTCTTTGTTAAGGTGGTACAGGTAGGTTATCTGCCGGGTAATGGCTATGTTGTGAATGGAACTTGCCATTTGGAAACTCCACAGATTGTCTTCATGTATGAGGCCTTCTTTGAAATACAATCCGTTGGCCTGCAGGAATTCACGGTTGACCAGTTTGTTGCAGGCCATGATGGGAATATCCCGGCGTAGGATGGTACGGGAAGAGGCTTCGTTGCCTTCTATGTAATCGAGCAGCTTTTCACTGATATTGAGTGCTTTGTTACCGTGTGGCAATACGTCTACCCGGCCACATACCAAGTGTGGATGGCTGTACAGGCCGGCGGTACGAACCAGGTTTTCTATGGCACGGGGCGGCAGTTCGTCGTCGCTGTCCAGGAAAAAGACGTAATCGCCGGTAGCCGCATCCAGGCCTGTATTCCTGGCAGCCGACAGCCCACGGTTTTCACTGTGATGCAGGATCTTCAGGGAGCGGGGTGGAGTGGCTTCAGGTCCGCCGGTATGATCTGTAGCAGAAACGATCGGTCGTGCGTTTTCCCCCGAAGGTGTTTCCAGCAGGCGGGTGGCCAGCACCATGCTGTTGTCCGTGCCGTAATCGTCCACCAGGATGATCTCGATATTGTCGTAGCTCTGTCGCAATACCGAGTACAGGCATCGTTCTATGTACGGTGCTGTGTTATAAACGGGTATGATAACAGATACTTTCATAACCAACGATTCTTTATCTCTTTTGCTTGTACTTTTGTTCAGGTTGTGTCTTGTGACCGCAGCACTGGCATCAATGCAATCGGTTCTTAATAGCTTCTTTAATATGTTTTTTCTCGGTACGTTTCAGTCCGGTAAACCAAATGAGCAAACCTGTTGCCAGCAGTGCTGTTAAAGTAGTCAGGATCAAATCCGGCCATCCTTCCAGCCACCGGTGAACCAACAGGGGCAGCGGAACGGCCAGGGCCGAAATCAACACAACGGGCATCAGGACTTCTTTGGCATAGCGTCGCAAAGGGATTCCGGATTTCCGGTTGACGTACAACAACCTATAAAGATAGCAAAAAACGTTGACAAGTACCCATACTACAAGGATGGTGTAGACCGGGGCCCCGTATTTGAGCAAAAGCCAGGTGGCCGGCAGGGTAGTGATCCGTATCAGGGAAACAGTGATCTGGTAGCGCCTTATCTTTCCGGCTGCCCAGGTGGTGATCCACAGGGGCCCGCTTAAGGATTCCACCAGGTAATACAGCAGGGTGATGCTGCAAAAGGCAACGGTATAGGCGGGGACTTCCTTCAGCCAGATATTCAGAATGAATTCCATGTTCAACAGGATGGGCAGGGTCAGGGCAAAAATCATGTAATAGGAAAACTTGGAAGTCTGGTTGACCAGGTCCTGCAGGTAGCGGTCATTTCCGGCTGCCGAGGCCTTGGTGATCTGGGGATTGAACGAAGATTGGAAGTAGATCACAAAATTGTAGACCGCCGTACTTACCTGTGTGGCAATGCTCATGGCCGCATTGGTAACGAGCGGGGTAAAGAGGTTCAGCAGGAAAACGCGCCCCTGGGTGACGGCCAGCTGGGCTCCCGAATCGCATAATGTCCATCCGGAAAACCCGGCCATTTCTTTTAACAACGGCTTGTCCCAGGTCAGGCGGAAACGGCAAACCGTGAATTTTCGCAAGGCATACGCGCGGGTGATGAAGAAGATCACCACAGATACAGCCAGCAGCAGCCCGGCGTAAGAGGCCAGTTTATCTACGGGCGATACCATCAGCAGGAATACCACGCCCAGCTTCAAAACCACATCGGCAATGCTGATCCAGGCATAGAAGGACATTTTTTCATGGGCTATGATACTGGCGTTGTAAGGGGTCTGGATGATGTTCACACAGGTGATCAGGATAGAGAACTGGAACACCCAGTTGACCGCGTTCATGCGTTCGGGAGGAATAATAAGCTGCGTATTAAGAAACCACAGACCGATCGACTCGGCAATGACAACAATGAGAAGCGCCACCACAAGGTAAAGTGTCATGCTCACGTCAAAGACGCGCTTTAGCCTCGGCAAATCATTGCGTCCCAGTTCCACGCTCATAAAGCGCTGGGTAGAGGCGTTCAGGGCTGTTTGCAGGAAGGTGAACAGGGTGACGATCCCGCCTACGATTCCGTACAGGGCGAAATCATCCACACCCAGTACGTCCAGCACGATCCGCGAAGTGTACAGGGTCACGGCCAGCCGCACCAGCATACGTACGTAAAGAGCAACGGTGTTTTTGGCGATCAATCGTTTGTGTTCAAGTTCCGTCATTTTGTTCAGAGGCAGCTCAGGCCCCCTGCATCCCGGGGTTACTTTTTCTGTCAACAGGCCTTATCCGCAATTTTTGTTATTTTATACAGTCAGGAACCAAGCCCAATTCCTATGTACTCAAAGTCTTTCTCTCTGATTTCCTGTGGGTTGTAAATGTTGCGTCCGTCAACGACCAGCGGTGTATGCATGATCTTGCGCAGCACGTCCCAGGCAGGCATGCGGAATTCCTTCCACTCGGTCACCAGCACCAGAGCATGCGCATCATTGGCCGCTTCATACATATCGTTGGCAAAATATATGGATTTGCCGAGTAAGCCGCGCGCATGGTCCATAGCTACGGGATCGTAAGCCTTTACGCGACAGCCGGCCTTCAGCAGGTTTTCAATGAGCACCAGCGAGGGAGCTTCACGCATGTCGTCGGTCTGCGGTTTGAAAGAAAGTCCCCACACGGCTATAGTCTTGCCTTTAAGTGTGTTGCCGTAATGTTTCTGCAACTTGTTGAAAAGCACCTTCTTTTGTTCTTCGTTCACCCGGTTCACCGATTCGATGAGTTCCATTTGGTAGCCGTGTTCCCGGCCCATGCCAATGAGGGCCTTTACGTCCTTGGGGAAGCAGCTGCCTCCGTAGCCCGGCCCGGCATACAGGAATTTGTGCCCTATGCGGGTATCTGATCCGATCCCCACGCGCACGCTGTTCACATCGGCGCCCGTTTTTTCGCACAGGTTGGCCATCTGGTTCATGAAGGAGATGCGGGTAGCCAGCATGGCATTGGCCGCGTATTTGGTCATCTCGGCAGAAGGCACATCCATGAACAGGACCCTGAAATTTTTCAATAGGAAAGGCCTGTAGAGGTTTTCCATGATCTTGCGAGCCTTTTCGGTTTCCACACCTACAACCACCCGGTCCGGGCTCATGAAATCGCGAATGGCATCGCCTTCCTTCAGGAATTCCGGATTGGAAGCGATGTCAAAGGGGATATTGGCATTTCGCTTGCCGAGTTCTTCGTTGATGACCTGTTTGACTTTGGCGGCCGTCCCCACCGGAACCGTACTTTTTGTTGTAAAAACCAGGTAATTGGTCATGTGTTTTCCCACTGTGCGTGCCACATCCAGCACATAATGAATATCTGCGCTTCCGTCCTCGTTAGGGGGTGTACCCACCGCACTGAACACAATCTCTGTGTTTTCCAGGCAATCCTTAAGCTCTGTTGTGAAATGCAACCGCCCGGCGTGTACGTTTCTGATAACCATCGGCTCAAGCCCCGGCTCATAAATGGGTAAAATCCCCTTTTTCAGGTTTTCGATCTTCAGTTGGTCGATGTCCACACATGTGACATTCGCACCCATTTCGGCAAAACAAACACCGGACACAAGTCCTACATACCCGGTTCCGACAATAGCTATATTCATACGGTTTTGGTTTGGGGGTGGGTGGGCATCTTCAAGCTGCCGCGCCACCTTGCATTGTTAAGAATTGTATTTATCATATAATGAGCGTCTTGTGATTTTAATAACTTTAAAGTGGCGCGCCAGCTTGAAGATAATACGCCACCGTCTGCTCCAGACCCTCCCTAAAAGTCATCTGCTGGTGCCAGCCGAGTTCGGTTTTGATTTTGGTGGCGTCTATGGCATAGCGCAGGTCGTGGCCGGGGCGGTCGGTGACAAAGTTGATCAGGGGGAGTGAGTCGCCTGCAGGGCGGCCCAGCAGACGGTCGGTGATCTCTATGAGAAGGCGCACCAGTTCAATGTTTTGCCACTCATTCTCCCCGCCTATGTTATAAGTTTCTCCTACTCGGCCCTTTTGAAACACCAGGTCAATGGCCCGGACATGGTCTTCTACGTACAGCCAGTCGCGTACGTTTTCGCCTTTGCCGTAGACGGGCAGGGGTTTGCGGTTAACAATATTGTTGATGATCACGGGGATTAGTTTTTCCGGGTACTGGCAGGGTCCGTAATTGTTGGAGCAATTGGATATTTTGACGGGCAGTCCGTAAGTATGGTAAAAAGCCCGTACAAAATGGTCTGCCGAGGCTTTGGAGGCCGAGTAGGGGGAGCGGGGATCGTAGGGGGTGGTTTCCCGGAACGGATCGTCCCCGCTATGCAGTGATCCGTAGACTTCATCTGTCGATATCTGGTAAAAAAGGTGTTTGTGGTAGTCTTCCTTTTTCCAGCACGTTTTGGCCGTCTGCAACAGTGTGAGCGTTCCCATCACATTGGATCGGGCAAAGGCAAACGGGTCCGTGATGCTGCGGTCCACATGGCTTTCAGCCGCCAGATGGATTACCGCATCAATCTGGTACTTCCGGAAAATCTCCTCCATTTTGGCGTGATCGCACACATCTGCCTGTATGAACACATAATTGGCCTCATTTTCAATATCCTTCAGGTACTCCGGGTTGGCCGCATACGTTAATTTGTCCACATTGATGATACGGTACTGCGGGTACTTCTTCACAAAATGCCTGACCACATGCGATCCAATGAAGCCGCACCCGCCGGTTATCTTCAAGCTGGCGCGCCACTTCAAGGTTGAGTTAAGCTTAACTTCCATAAAATCTGCGTTTTATATAATTGGTGTTTGTCAGGTGGCGCGGCAGCTTGAAGATGACGCGCCACTGCGGGCAGAATCTGCGGCAGAATCTGCGGCCAGTTCCAGGATGTACTGCCCGTATTCGTTGTGCTGCATGGGGGCGGCATCTTCCCGGAGCTGTTGGGGGGTGCGCCAGCCGTTGCGCAGGGCGATTTCTTCCAGGCAGGCGATCTTCAAACCCTGCCGGGCCTGGATGGTTTCCACGAAGTTGGAAGCATCGGCAAGGGAACTGTGCGTGCCGGTGTCCAGCCAGGCGAAGCCGCGACCCAGGGTGGTTACGTGCAGGCGTTGCTGTTGCAGGAAATGGTCGTTGACCGAGGTAATTTCCAGTTCGCCGCGGGCAGAGGGTTTGACACGTGCGGCGACTTCCAGGACTTCATTGGGGTAGAAGTAGAGGCCTGTAACGGCCAGGTTGGATTTGGGGTGTTGCGGTTTTTCTTGTATGGAAAGGGGATTCCCGTTTTTGCCGAGTTCCACGACTCCGTAACGTTGCGGGTCTTTTATGGGATATCCGAATATGTGTGCAAAGCCGTTATTTGCCGAGTCTACGGCTTGGTGGAGCATGGTCCGGAAGCCTTGCCCGTAGAAAATATTGTCGCCCAGGACGAGGCAGACGCAGTCGCTGCCGACAAAGTCCCTGCCAATTATGAATGCCTGTGCCAGGCCTTCCGGCCGGGGTTGGGGGGCATATTGGAAACGGACTCCAAAAGATTCACCCGAGCCCAGAAGTCGTTCAAAGGAAGGCAGATCCTGGGGAGTGGATATGATGAGAATATCCCGTATCCCTGCCAGCATCAGGACAGATATGGGGTAATAAATCATGGGTTTGTCGTAGATGGGGAGCAATTGCTTGGAGACTCCTTTTGTTATGGGATACAAGCGTGTACCCGAGCCTCCTGCAAGAATAATTCCTTTCATGTTCAGGATTTTTGAATGTGAACAAAGTTAATAATTATCTTTGAGCGATGAAATGTTTGTGGCTACTGGTAAGTGTGCTTTTAATGCCGGTCGTTTCTGAAGGGATC
>JBAZDQ010000043.1:0-11776 GCA_041654355.1 Bacteroidales bacterium | reverse complement strand
AATACGATATTGAATACATAAATGCTTTCCAATCGGGTGAAAGGCACCTGTTTCTGCTTCATATGACGCCATATGGAATAGACACTTCTTATATCCTGGGAAATTACTGCATCAATCCCGCTTTCCTTTAGTTTTTGTTCAATGGGGGCAACAAAACGGTTCCGGATGCTTTGGGTTTCCTGGGCATAATTATCCAAAATTCTTTGTATGCGGGTATATTCTTCCGGCGAACGAAACCTGAAACTGAGGTTTTCCAATTCCGTTTTTACTTTGTAGAGTCCCAGCCGGTTGGCCAGCGGAGCAAAGAAAAAATCGGTTTCCCCGGTAATCTTCATTTGTTTGTTCAGGGGCATATCCGCCAGGGTTCGCATGTTATGCAACCTGTCTGACAGTTTTATCAATAAGGCACGAATATCATACTGGATGGTCAGCAACATCTTGCGGATATTATCTACCTGCATGGAAAGTTCGTACTGTTCTTTCTTTTCTTTTGTCAACCCTTCGACCAAAAAGGCAATATCTTCCCCAAAAAGCTCCCTGACTTCTTCCACGGTATGGGGTGTATCCTCCACCACGTCGTGAAGCAAAGAAGCAATTATTGGATTTGTCCCAAGGCCAATCTCTTCGTTTACTATGCGGGCTACGGCTATGGGATGCAGAATATAAGGTTCTCCGGTTTTTCGTGTTTGTTTTGCATGAGCCTGGTAAGCATATTCATAAGCCTGCCTGATCCTGTCCAGATCTTCAGATAATCGGTCCAGGGCCGCATTTTTCAGAAAAATGTCGCGTTGTTCCTGCACAAGCTGGTTGAACTGCGCTTCGTTCCTTTTACCCAATCTAATCATTTCCATTTAGCAAAAGTAATAATTTTTAAGTATATTTGTCTGAGACTTAACACGATTTATTATGACACATCAATTACCTCCATTACCATTTGCCCCGGATGATCTGAAACCGGTCATAAGCGACTTGACAATCGGATTCCACTATGGGAAACACCATCAAGCCTATGTGAACAACCTGAATAATCTCATTGGGGGTACACCATACGAAGATGTCCCTCTCCTGACGATTATTCAAAAAGCTCCAGCCGGACCTATTTTCAACAATGCAGCACAGGTTTTCAACCACACGTTTTATTTTGAACAATTCAAACCTATGAATGAAATCAAAAAACGTCCCGAAAACGAATTGCTTAGAGCCATTGAGAAAAGTTACGGCACATTCGACAAATTCGTGGAAGCTTTTTCAAAAGCGGCAGCCACATTGTTCGGATCCGGATGGGCATGGGTCATTCGTGATCAGGACGGCGGGGTAGCTATAACGCAGGAATCCAATGCAGGATGCCCGTTGGCCAAAAAACAGGACCCTTTGTTGACATGTGACGTTTGGGAGCATGCCTATTACCTGGATTATCAGAATAAAAGACCTGATTATATCAAGGCTTTCTGGGATATCCTCGACTGGTCTGTGATCGAAAGACGTTTCAGATTATAAATGAAAAACTTTTCCCGGTATGTAATCATTGGCATAGCCGTAGCTGTGGCAGGATTTCTCTTATGGTATTTCAGCAACATCCTGACTTACATACTTATAGCAGCGGTTTTGTCCCTGATAGGCAAACCTGTCGTTAAGGCACTCAGACAGCTGCACCTGGGAAAATTCAAGTTACCCGACTGGGCAAGTGCATTACTGGCACTTTTATGCCTGGCAGGTGTTTTTGTGCTCTTTTTGTTCATCTTTCTGCCGGTACTGGGTGAATTTGCCGGTATTATAGGCAAACTGGACCTTACGCTGCTTGAGGCCAGGTTGCAGATTCCCCTGGAAAAATTGAACGTTTTTCTGGATGAATTGTTCCATAACACTCTGGGACCCATGACGGTCAAAGGGTTACTACAGGCTGTATTGTCCCCTGTAATAGACCTAGATCGTGTGGAAGTGTTCTTTACTTCCTTTGCCGGCCGTACGATCCGGTTTTTTATTGGCTTTTTTGTGGTTTTTTTCATCACTTTCTTTTTTCTGAAAGAACAGAACATGTTCACCAATATGGTAGCCAGCCTGTTCAATGATAAAAACGAACCCAAAGCACGCAGGGCCCTGACCAATTCTTACAACCTGCTTACAAGGTATTTCATCGGGATCTTTGCCGAGATCACTGCCGTAACATTTTTGAATACTCTTGGGTGGACTTTCCTGTGCGGAATACCCTTTAAATTTTCCCTGGCACTGGCATTCATATCCGGAATACTCTTTGTAATCCCCTATATTGGACCGCTGACTGGTATTCTGGGCGTTCTTTTTACCGGTTTTTTGCATTATTATTACGCAGGAACTGCTTCCTTATCCCCCGGTTTGTTCTTATTACTGATCTTTCTTGTGTTCCTGGTTACGTATATTATTGACCTTCTTGTTTTTCATCCTCTGATTTATGCAAAAAATGTTAAGGCACACCCCCTGGAATTGTTTATTGTTATTCTGGCGGCAGCCGGTATAGGGGGTCTGACCGGAATGCTGATAGCCATCCCCGTTTATACGGTTTTACGTGTATTTGCAGGGGAATTTCTTTTCAATTTCAAGATCGTAAGAAAACTTACCATCCAGTTCCGCCAAAGAGATAAAAAAGGCAATAATGAGCATTAAGGCCTTCCGTTTAGATCAGTTCAGACCATATGCCCTCCCGGTAGCGCTTCTGCTGGGATCCCTGTTTCACGGGTATTGCGCCCGGTTGCAGTTTATTACACCCTACCTCATCTTTGTGATCCTGTTCATGACTCTGTGCGATATGGATGTCAGGGAAGTTCGCATTAAACCAATGCATATTTGGCTAATCCTTTTCCAAACCGGAACAGCCCTGGGTTTCTACTTTATACTCCGTCCCATGAACCAGGTTATCGCACAAGGGACTATGATGGGAATATTGGCTCCTGTAGCTGTATCTTCTACAGTCATTGCAGTGATATTGGGTGCCAAGATGTCTAATATGATTACCTATACCATATTGAACAATATGGTTCTGGCCCTGACGGCTCCCTTGATCTTTACTTTTGCAGGAAATACTGCAGATATGACGTTCCTGGCATCCGCCTGGCTGATCATAAAAAGAGTAGCCCCAATTATAGTATTTCCCCTGATCGCAGCCTTCATCTGTCAGCGTTTTTTCCCAAAGATCCGTAAAGGAATAGTACGTTTTAGGAACGTTCCCTTTTACTTATGGGCTTTTGCTCTGACACTTGTATTTGGTCAAACAATAGAATTTATCATTCACCAGGACCGTTCCGGCATCCCGGCCATTATAATCATGACATTGATCTCTCTGCTGGAATGCATTCTGCTGTTTGCCGTTGGAAGATGGATTGGCAAAAAGTACGGAGACAACATAGGTGGCGGGCAGTCTCTGGGACAGAAAAACACATTGCTGGCTGTCTGGATGACGCAAATGTACCTTTATCCCATGGCATCAATTGTTCCCGCCACCTACGTGTTATGGCAGAACATATGGAACAGCTGGCAGTTATGGCGTGTCAGGGCTGCAGGGAAAGTGCATCAAGAGCAACCGCCAAATGCAACAAAGTAGCGTTCCAGTTTATGGCAATCTCATTGGAGGCATAAGATTCCACTATATCCAGATAGCATTCATCCGGGAAATCTGACGGGTAATCGCATCCGTCCTGTTTTGCAGGATTGGGACCACCTACCAGAAAGCCGGGAAGCGGTCCGGGGATACCGTCTGTAGCAGCCAGGCGATGATGCGGATTCACGGGGCTTTTTGTTCCCATACCTGTTACATAACAATAACCCAGCGGATTCCTGCCCAGGAGGTAATCCATATTGTGAAATGCCTGATCCAGATAATCCTTGTTCCCGTTAAGCGCATAGCCGTAAAGAAGGGATATGGCATTGCTCAGGCAACTTTCAGACAAACATCCCCAAAAGAAATCCCGTTCAGAGTTCCCATAAGAGGAGGCGTAAGCGGCTCCCCGTGCTTTCAGGGAAATACTGTCACAGAAACTGATCAAATGCTGTTTCATGGTCTCAGTTGCCTTTCCGTGTGTCAGTAATGCAAAATATCCCAACCCGTTTACATTGCCCCAGGTAGGAGCCGTAAATGATTCCGGAGCATTTTCCATCATTTTTTCATAATAGGATTCTTCTCCTGTTGTCAGGTACAATTCGCAGGATGCCCAGAAAAATTCGTCCCGAGCGGAACGGTCTCCGTAAGCTCCGGTGCTTACGTCCGGATCAAATTGCTTGTTCATTTCAAATTGATTGTACAGGGCATCGGGATTGTTCAAAGCCCATTGGTAAGCATATTCTGCGGCTTTTTCCATTTCAGCGGCAGTTTGTGAGTATTCCGGAGATTGCCGGCACATCCTGGCTGCCTGTGCCATGGATGCGGCAAAATCCAAAGTGGCCGTTACGCTTTTCCGGACCACGTAACGCTGTTGCTCGCATTCTGCGGGTTTTATGAAACCTTCGAAAGCCGGAGTGGTCAGCTTGTGGTAAACTCCGCCGTCACCGGGATCCTGCATGGTTAGCGCCCATTCCAGGTTATACATCATTTCTTTCAGTATTTCTTCATTCAGTGAATACTCCGGATATTGTTCACATCCGGCAAGAACAAGCCCTGTGGTATAAGAAGCATTTACAATGTATTTATTGTAATCTCCGGCATCGTACCATCCTTTTGGTGAAGAAATGACCGTTCCTTCGGGTCTTTCAAGAGACACGGCAGAAGGATGTATCATGACCGATGTGTCCGGATGACCGGGTTGGGAACGTTGCAGGAAAAACGCCTTCAATGCTGTGGATGCCAACGGTGCCAGCACGTTGTCATCAACAGAGAAAACAGATGATGAGGCCCCGTTTTCTGTAACAACTCTGTAGGTGCCCGGTTTGTTCAAAGGGGTAAAATCCAAATGTGTGAGCCTCTTACCCGAAAAAGGAGAAGCAAAGGTTTCCCCGGCTGTGTTTTCATAAACCGTTTCTCCGGTTTGCTCGTCTACTATACGGAATGTTCCAGTATAAGATCCCTGTATAACGGCAATTTTTTCGCCGTCGGGATAATGGCCCAGCTGATTGGTCAGCACCTGAGGTCCGGCGGTGCAGCCCGTCAGAATAAGTAATGTAAACAGTATGTTTTTCATGGGTTAAATAGTTTTTGTCTGGATTTGACCGTAAAGATATAGATAAGAATATAAACAACAGCAGATAATGTTATTCCAAAAATATTTTCATTCAAACCGAACGGAAGGGGCACCTTGAAAAGTATCAACAAAATAGTTGTGGTTCCCCCGGCTATCATGGCCGCAAGCGCAGCTTTGGCGCTCGGATTCTTTGTGTACAGCGCAGCCAGTATGGGTACAAAAAGACCGGAAACCATGAAAGCATACGAATAAAGCATAAGTTCCAACACATTGCTCATGGAATGAGCCAGAACCAAGGCAAGGGCTCCAATGGCCAGTGTTATGATCTGGGAAACCCTTAATTGCGCCTTCATTCCTTTTGCCGGTTTAAAGATCCTGTCCAGGATGTCTGTCTGAACATTTCCGGAGGCTGCCATCAGGCAACTGTCGGCAGTCGATAAAATGGCAGAAAAATAAGCTGACAGCATCAGTCCCATCAAGCCGGCCGGCAAAACGGTGTTCAACAATACAGGAAGGGCCGTCTCTGAATCAATGCCGGACCCGGGAGGATAACCGGCAGCGGTAAACATTCCGTTTTCGAAAGCCACACGCGCGAACATCCCTAGAACAGTACCCATAAGTGCCATCAACGGCCATTCAAACAAACCGGCAATAAACCAGGCTCTTTGGGCCTGTTTTTTATTTTTAGAGGCGTAAATCCTTTGGTATAATGTCATGCCTACGAACCATATGGGAATAATGGTAACTCCCCAATTGACAAGTTGTTGCCAGGTCACGTTGGTAAAGGTCAGGAATTCTTTCCCTATGGTTGTCCTTATGACATCCATACCGCCAATGGCAAAATAAGAGATTGGAATGCCAATAAGCACCAGGCCGCACATCAGGATAAGCCACTGGATGGTATCGGTATAAATCACTGCCTTCAAGCCGCCGATGCCGGTATAGACTACGGCAACCACTCCCATGATGATCAGGGCGGTGGTCATATCTATCTCGGCAAAAGTCGCGGAGGCCAGTTTGGCTCCCGCCAGTAACTGGGAACTGGTAAAGCCTATATACCCGATTGCAGAAATCACTCCCGCGATCATGGCTACTTTCCCGTTGTAAAAATGATGGAACAACTGGGGAAATGTGAAGAATTTATGTTTTGCAGATAATTTTACGATCACGGGAATCAACACCACTGCACTGAGCCAGGCTCCTATCAGGCCGGTAAAGAGCATCCAGGAACCCGAAACCCCCATAACAAAACCCAATCCGCCCAGACCAATAGAAAAGCCTCCTCCAACATCGGTAGCCACTACCGACAACCCTATATGCCAACTTTTAAGCGACCTGCCTCCTACATAATAATCCTCCAGGTTTTTGTTTTTTTTATAAAAATAAAAGCCCACACCCAACATGGTCAAAAAATAAACAAGAAAAATCACGTAATCTACAACCGTCATAAATGAAATCTGATTTTGTTTCAAAAAAAACCGAACCTTTCATGCAGGAGAGTCCCTGCAAACCAGAACGACGTATTTACAAATATAGGATTTTTCATTATCTTTACAGAAAGCTGTGCAACCATTTATTATTAAATAACATGAAAACTTTTAGAACAATTATTTTGGGAATGCTTATAGCATCCCTTACCCTGACCGGGTGCGGCACCATAGGAAGGACAGGCGTGGGAGCAGGGATAGGCGTGGCCGCAGGAGCGGCTGCCGGAGCCGGGATCGGGGCAGCTGCGGGAAATACTGCAGTCGGGACTGCCATTGGTGCAGTAGTGGGAGGTGTTGCCGGTATACTCATTGGCCGTCATATGGATAAACAGAAAGCCGAGCTGGAAGAAATCCTGCCCGAAGACGCTTCCATTGAAATGGTAAATGAAGGACAGGCAATAAAAGTAACCCTGGAATCGGGGATTCTCTTTGCAACAAATTCCACGGCAATTGGAGAAAATGCAAAAACCGCCCTGAAAAATTTTTCGGTCAACCTCAACCAGAATCCGGATACCAATATGGAGATCGTAGGCCATACCGATATCACGGGAACGGTAGAATACAACCAGGGATTATCTGAAAGAAGGGCCCGTAGTGTACGCGATTACCTTTTGCTCCAGGGTGTTGAAGGGGATCGTATGAGCACTGTAGGAAAAGGCATTCACGAACCCATAGCGGATAACAACACAATAGAAGGCCGGTTGCAAAACCGCCGTGTGGAGATTTTTATCCTGCCTAATGAGAAAATGATAGAAGAAGCACAACGGGAAGCTGAAACTGCCCGGTAAAAGAACGTTCTATTTCTTTTTGAGCTTTGACCAGACTTTATCTTCCGGAAGCGGTTTGGTACAGAAGAACCAATCGTAGCATTTAATGTCTTCCTTGCTTTCCATACGTTCTTTTGCGACACCGCATGAACCGGCTGTGGGAACGATAACATCGTCTCCCGGACGCCAGTCAGCAGGCATGGCTACGCCAAATGCATCGGCAGCCTGGAGGGCTACTACCACACGGTAAAGTTCGTCAAAATTACGTCCCAGGCTCAAGGGATAATAAATGATGGTTCTGATAATGCCTTTGGGATCAATGAAGAAAACAGCCCGGACGGCTTTCGTTTCGCTTTCTCCGGGTTGTACCATTCCATATTTATTGGCGATCTCCATGGTAATGTCCTCTATCAGCGGGAATTTGACTTCCACGTCTTTCATACCTTTGTATTGGATTTTCTCCTTAATAGTGCGGAGCCATGCAATGTGGCTGTAAATCCCGTCTATAGAAAGACC
Source organism: Bacteroidales bacterium (assembly GCA_041654355.1). Classification (GTDB taxonomy): domain Bacteria; phylum Bacteroidota; class Bacteroidia; order Bacteroidales; family UBA932; genus DMER64. The sequence goes on along the minus strand of JBAZDQ010000043.1, from coordinate 3,862 downwards.
TACCAGTTTGCAATTCACTGCCGCGAATTTTTCCTCCATTACGGCAAAGGTCATAAATTCCGACGTACAAACGGGGGTAAAGTCAGCCGGGTGACTGAACAGGATTACCCAATCGCCTTTATAATCTCCCGGGAAATTGATGGGTCCCTGGGTTGTTACAGCTTTGAATGCGGGGGCCTGATCCCCTATACGAGGCATAGCGAAAATAGTTTCATTTTGATTTGTTTCCATAAAATAATTTATTGGTTCCGCTAAATATAAGAAAATATTTGCATATTAACAATTGTCCATTACCTTTGTATTGAACAAATGCTCATAATATGGCACGACCAAAAAAATTGCGAAAAATCACAAATCCGCCCGGAATAAAAGGATTTAAGCCTATCCGGCATTACCCGGCGGAAGAATCTGCCCCGATCCTTTTGGATTACGACGAGTATGAAGCATTGCGTTTGAGCGATTATGAATTGAAAAGTCAATCGGACGCCGCCGTAAAAATGGAAATATCCAGACCTACATTCGCCCGGATCTATGAAAGTGCCCGCCGTAAAGTGGCCAGATCCTTTGTCGAAGGCGTTCCCATCCTTTTCCAGGGTGGACCCGTTTATTTCACAAGTGATTGGTATGTATGTAACGATTGCGGCTGCTGGTTCAATCATCTGGACAAAGAAGATCCGGTAATCATTTGTCCTCTATGCCGGTCTTCAAATACCGGTCAATCGGATGTTGTTAACGAATCAAACCAATAAAATTCTATATACTATGAAAATTGCCATTACTTCAAGCGGGAACAGTCCCCAGGCAACGTTAGACAGCCGTTTTGGACGCTGTTCCTATTTTGTGATTTACGACACAGAATCCGGTTCCACAGAATTTATTCCCAATCCGAACAAAGAAGCCATGGAAGGAGCCGGCCCCGCATCCATACAGCTGGTAGCATCCAAAGGCGTTGAAAAAGTGGTTTCCGGTGAATTCGGAGCCAAAGTCAAGGCAATATTTGACAGTCTGAAAATTCAGCTTGTCATTGTAAAGGATTGCACCATGACCATTAACCGTATTATTGAAATGGTTTCTAAACAATAAAATTACCACTATGAAAAAAATAGCTATTCCATTGGAAAACGGTCGCCTGTGTGCTCATTTTGGCCATTGCCAGCAATTTGCAATCATGGATGTAGACAACAATTCCATCGTATCTGAAACACGGGTCACTCCTCCCCCCCATGAACCGGGATTATTACCTGCATGGTTGGCCGAAAAAGGAGTCAGTCATATTATAGCCGGCGGAATGGGACAAAGAGCCCTGGCTTTATTTAAGAACCAAAACATTCAGGTATGCGTAGGAGCCGGATCTGAAGATCCTGTTGAACTTGTCAACGATTGGATAAAAGGATCTTTGTCTACAGGAGCCAACGCTTGCGACCATTAATTTCCTGTAACAATGAAGATTGCCATTGCCAGTGGAAAAGGCGGTACGGGAAAGACATTCGTATCTACAAATCTATTCGCTGTCGCAGAAAAAGAGTACAGGAATGTGACGCTGGTTGACTGTGATGCCGAAGAACCTAATGTTACCGTATTCATTGACGGAAATACCATAAGCACGGATATCATTAACCAGCATCTTCCGGTAATAGACAAAGAAGCTTGCGTCTATTGCGGCAAATGCCGCGACTGGTGTAATTACAATGCCATTATATGCCTCCCTGATAACAAACAGATATACCTGATTGAAGATCTGTGTCACGATTGCGGAGCCTGTCTGGCGGCCTGTCAGTACAACGCAATTAGCGAAACTGATAAAAGACTGGGCACTGTGACCGTGAAACAGTATTCAGATTCTGCCCGGATTATTGAAGCACGTGCAGATATTGGTGTTTATTCTCCGGTCCAGGTGATCAAAGCGGCGCTTAACAAGGCAGAAAACCCCGAATTGATGCTGATGGACTCCCCTCCCGGAATTTCTTGTCCTTTTATTGCCGCCGTTGTTCCGGCCGATTATGTTGTCCTGGTTACCGAACCCACACCTTTTGGGCTGAATGACCTGAAACTTTCCGTGGAAACCCTTGAACAGCTGGAAAAACCTTTTGGCGTTATAGTAAACCGTGCCGGCCTGGGTGATGACCGCGTTTACGACTGGCTTGAAGAAAAAAACATTCCGCTTCTGATGAAAATCCCATTTGACAAAAATATAGCTCGGATCTATTCACAAAGCCTTTTGCTGGTGCGGGAAAATCCTTTGTACGAGGCCCTTTTCCTGGATCTGTTGAAAACAATAGAAGGATCATGCATAAAATAAACGAAATATCTATTCTGAGCGGCAAAGGAGGAACGGGAAAAACGTCTATTGCAGCAGCGCTTGCAACTCTGGGAGAAAACACGGTGGCAGCAGATTGTGATGTAGATGCAGCCAATTTGTACCTGATTCTGCATCCGAATGATTACAAGACCGAAAAATATATTTCCGGACACAAGGCAGTAATAAACTATGACATATGCACTCAATGCGGATTGTGCAAGGATCACTGCAGGTTCAATGCCATTGAACGTAAGCCTGATCCTGATTATCCGGAAGGAAAGATCAGTATTGTGGAAACATCGTGTGACGGCTGCTGGTTGTGTTCCAGAATTTGTCCCGTCAATGCAATTGACATGGTCCCCAGCGATAAGAGTAATTGGTTTCTGGGAAACTACAGATATGGTAAAATGGTCCATGCACGGCTTGCCCCCGGAGAAGAAAATTCGGGCAAATTAGTAAGTGTGGTCAGGGAACAGGCCCGTAAAACAGCAGATGAATGCGGGGCAAAAAACATCATCATTGACGGACCTCCGGGAACCGGATGTGCTGCTATAGCTTCCCTTACGGGAGCAGACAAAATGGTTGTGGTCACCGAACCTACCGGGACCGGCCTTCATGATATGAAACGGATCCTGGATCTTGCAGGCCGTTTTCAGGTTAAAAGATATGTAATAATCAACAAGTCAGACCTGAACACAGATATTCGGGACAAAATCTGCAGTTGGTGTGCAAAAGAAGGTGTCCCCGTGATCGGGGATTTGCCGTTTGATCCCCGGATGGTGCATTCAATGGTGGCATGTAAAAGCATTCAGGAATGGGCTCCCGATTCGGAGATATCTGCTTCAATTCATAAAATTTATGAACTTTTAACACAGAGCTAAACTACATCCCCGTAGCCTGTTCCAATACTAAACGGGCTTCCCTGTCCGGATCGTTCATTACTTTGGACTTCACGTTTAGCACCATGGTTTCCCCGTTTTCCCGGGTGTATTGAGGCCATTTGGGCAAAGATCCGACGTTGGGATCCCCGGTTTTCATAAACTGCAGCAACGCATCTGCCATTTTCCCGGATAGTGTTCTTGGTGTTTTACCTCCCCCGGTATGCGTTACCATCAGATCTGTGTTGCAAAACCAGAAACAGATGTCCAGACAATGGAAAGCCCTCAACCTGCCGTCGAACAGCGGCGGTTCCCATCCAAACCAGGCCATATATACGGGAGCGCTTTGCTGCAATTTTGTGTTGGCCGCATTGACGACATTAACCCTGTTGGAACTGATCAAAGCTAATATTTCAATGGGTTTTTTATCGGGAAACTGCCCTGCATAAGAAGCTACAATTTCATCAGCATCCTTCCCATAGCGGTCCTGCAACTGTTCAACCACTTCATCCATTGAAACATTCTCCAGTTCGGGACGGTCCCGGTTGGGATTCCATTCATGAAACGTAGTACAATAGATTATCGGCACATTGGGAATGGAAGGATCCCCGGCATTGAAATATGTGTCTTCCGGTAATATGATCCCGTCAGCAACCGGTCCAAATCCCCCGCGGATTTCCTGCCC
>JBAZDQ010000042.1:0-12189 GCA_041654355.1 Bacteroidales bacterium | reverse complement strand
CAGTATTGCAAACCGCCCCAAGATTAATCCGGGGCGGTAGGTAAGTAATTGTCTGGTCCTAATTGTGAGGGAGTTTTTTGTTACACAACCAATACGTTGCACCATTTGTATCCATCAGCGATTTCCTCTCCACTGACCATCACATTGGTTCCTTTAGGCAAAACCTTAAGGATTTTTGCGGTGATGGACGGAGACTCGCGTAGGTTCAAATTGGCCGTTGTCTTCGTCCCGTTAGAGCCACCTGCTGGATCTAAAAGATATTGACTCGCAACCCAACCTACAACTCCGGAAGGAATATTTGGAAGATCAACTAGGATTGTCCAGGCTTCTTGTAAATGCACCAAGTATTCCTTTGGAATGTAGAAAAGTCCTTTTTCACCCCAGTCCTCTCCCCAACTGTTCTGACCGATAATATAATTTTCATTATACCCGATCAATGAAACCGCATGTCCCCAAATTTTCTCTCCGGCTGGGATCGGTTTAATGTAGGCGTTCTGCCAGGAAGAATTACACCCGGTAAATCCGGCTAAAACAATTCCATAAAGGAAGATTGTTTTCTTCAAATTCTCGAAACTGGCGTTGTCTACGTTAGCATAAGCTCCAATTTTATATGGAGTGGGGTCGAATTTCCCAACAGGGATAACTCCTTTGTTTTTCAACACCGACATCGCGGACCGGTAGTAAGTCCCCTGAACCTCAGGGATTCCATCAACTTTTTTGCATTCGCTGTACAACCAGTCGCCATCAAAGGACTGAGGATCGCGTTCCTTCAACTCATTAAATTCCTTAATGAGCGCCGAAGCGTAACCGACACAGTGCGGAGTCTGGCCCTGGTCCTTCACTTTCAAATCGAAAGGGCATAAAAGCTCTTTGGGGTAGCGCACAATCGAAGGCGCTGCCGCAGAAAGCGGAATGTCGTGAACGGACAACGGAGACGGAATATACCCAGAAACATTTTGCGGAATAGGCATTTTTTTTAATTTTTAGCCCTTGATTGCATCGGCCTCCCGTTTGCAACCCAAAGCATACAACAACTCCTGCTTTTTAGCGGTGTTGTATCTTGAAGTAACGTAATTCGCGCCAATACCCAAAGCAATTGCAATATTAGCGATCATCTCCACTGTATCCTGCGCAATATAACCGCGGCCAAGACCCCAGGTCATCACCGCGACGATAATCGCATAGATCGTCAACTTCTTGTTGTCGAAAAACTCAATAACTTTGTTTGTTTCCATATGTTTTTATTACTTATACCCCCATCATACCTCAGTCCCCCCAGCTTTTGGCCTTTCATAGTATTCCTTTATCTCTTTTTGGCACTGTTTTAAAAAATTCGTGAACGTCGCGTAATAACTGTTGACCCACCGATCCGTCCCCTGACGACTAACCTTAGACTCTTCCAATTGCCTCGCCAGTATCGCTTCAAGCGGACTGTCCGGAGGCAATGGGTTCTTGTGCAACTTCATAACGTTTCTCTTCATCTTAGTTTTTATTTTTAAAGATAAACCGATCTACCCAAAAAAAGATAATTGCACCGACCAGGTTCGAAAAACCCGCAGCTATCCAATCTTCTTGAGTTCCCCACATCGTAGGAGAATGCTTAACAAACGCAATACATGGAGCTAAAATAAATGTAGATAACTGCCAACGACACATATACAAAAAATACTGTAGCCAAAAATTCATTTTATTTTTTATAATAAGCAAATTTTTCATGTACCGCATCGCATATTGTTTGACGACTCACATGATATTCCTTGGCCAGTTTTCTGTATGTGGTATTGCCTAAAAAATATTTATTACGTATCTCTAATGACATGGAATTTGTTATTTTAATTATTGAAGGAGATCTCCCAATACTCGACTTTTTGAACGCAATAGAAGAAAACCTCTTCTTGTTGACAGCATCTAATACATTTTCCCTTGGAGTCCCTAAAAAAAGATGTTCAGGATTAACACAAAGTCGATTGTCGCACTTATGACATATGAATTTTCCAGAAGGAATCTCTCCATAATGTAAAATCCATGAAAAACGATGAGCACTCTCCACTTTTTTATTAATTTTTATACATCCGTAACCGTTTTTTCCTCTTATTGCCCCAACCCAAATCCAACAGTCTCTTGTTTTTGAAACTTTTTTCCAGAATCTTTTCATAATATAAAATTATTATAAAAAGTTCATCTTGTCAAGGTCAAGGACGAATGAATTGAACATTCTCCACCGAGTCCCAGGCTCGGTATGCTGCCGTAACACCTGTCCCTGATATTTACTTCTTGATTTTTATTTTCTTGATCGGATGATCAAGCTGCTCAACATGCGCAATCATAACATCGGTCAAGAGTTTACACTGCGTTGAAACATCTTTGCCAAAGGTAAGGTACATGCGACGAGCAACGTAGAATCCAATCATGAAGGTGGTAGCCGAAATGCCTACCACCACCAGAAATGAAATTTCCATATATTTATGATACAAGAGGCCTATTCTCCAAATAATTTATAGTACCTCGCCTGTTCACCATTAGGATCTGGCCAGTCAGCTTTTATGATTTTTACCGGTAAATCAGCTTTTACTAATTGCCATAAAAATATCAAACGGCCCACTCTTCCATTCCCATCTCGAAACGGATGTCGTCGCTCAAACTCAATATGGGCGTTTAATATATCTTCCTCGGTATTTGCTTTTCCATATTTCTTTACCCACTCCGAAAGAAGTCCATAAACCAATTGCCAAGAGGGACAAATCCGAGAACCGACACGAACATCTTCCATCCTCATCCTCCCCGCAATTTCTGGCCATAAACGCTTCATTAAAATACCATGAGTTTTCAAAATCAAAATCAAAGTCAGCTCCTCCTTTTTAACCAGATATCTCCAAGCCTTGTAGGCGTCCTCCAGAGCGACGTCATCGTAAACTCTCTCGATATAATTCGATTCCCGGAGAAACTCCTTCACTAGTTTTGAAGATGGATTATTTGTTTTCATATTAATATCTCCAGACTTTGCGCTGTTGCGGGTCTGGGCTTTTGAAATCTGCATCGCCGGTATGACCTTTAAGAAAACATTCATCGCAGAGTTTGTGAACCGGCGCCTTCACCAACCCCTTCTTATTTTTACAATAGACGCATAGAACTTCAGACACTTCTTTCTCCTCCTGGCAGAAGGAACACCTCGAGGTGACGGTCATCTTCTTCTCCTCCTTGACCTCCTTGATAGGCAACACTCCGAACTCCAATTTCTGTTTAGGCTTATGCCGATAAAAAGCATGTCCTGACCTAAGTTCTGCCTCAAGAAGTCCTTCCTTAGCCATTTCCTGCATCCGGCGCACGGCTGTCCGCGGATCAAAGTCCGTTTTTTCGCCAATCACCCGTTGCATATCGCTGGACGATACCCAGTCGCCGGAATGACGCTCCAAGAAACTCAATATTCTCCCTCCTAATGTCTCTTTCATAATCAAATGCCTAAAGCGGCGTTAAGTTCTTTCAAATCAAATCCAACTAGTATCTTCCCATCGATATCGGTAACTGGGACAGTCATAGTATTGGCCTTCGCGAGCATTTCCTCACGAGCGGTATCATCATTACCAACATCAAATGATTCGAACTCGATCCCCTTGCTAGTAAGATACTCCTTCAAAGTTTGACAATACGGACACGTTTGTGTCGAATAAACTTTTACTATCATGTTAATATGGCAACAATCATTGTCAGTAATACTCCTACCGCCACTCCAAATAAAAATACGAATGACGGGTTAGAGAACCTGCAAAAATCCTTGATAATTACACACACGGCGTTATCGCACTCACAATACTTAAATCCTCCGCATTTTCCGTTTTTAGGTTGCATATTTTTTTACTTGTTAATAATTTTTCCAGACCTATCGGCTGATAGTTTAGGAACTCCATTGAGACAAGTCTATATGTTCTCCCGTGAAAAAGAAACTCTTCAGTACTCCCACGATGCCGGTTGGCATGCAGATGACCATGGACATTTACGTCATACTTCTCGATGTCATACATTTGCGGAACATGGCTGAAAAGAATCTTTTTTCCAAAATACTTTCCCGAGAATTCATTACACACGAATCCCCATCCATGATTCAGATACCAGTGGTCGCTTTTATGATCATGATTCCCTCGAACCAAGACTTTACGACAGTGTAATGATTCTATCACATCGTGCCAGGATTCATCATGACCAAAACAAATGTCGCCTAAGTGAATCAAGAGATCCTGACAAGCAATGTTTTTTAAACCCTTTATTATTTTATCTTCGTACCCATCGGGGCGGCCCCATAGGAGCTCTTTGGCATGTCCCAGGTGGGAATCGGCACAAAGCCATATCGTCATATTATTGTTGTTTCTTTATTCATTATATTTTGATATTAGCAAATAGCTTTCTATTTGTCAAGTGCCTGTTTTTGCCCATAATAAGCAAAAAACCAGCGGCCTAATGGCCATCTGGTCTGCGAGTATAAGGGTAAAAACCCCATGAAAGAAGTTTGGAGGGTCTCAGCCTCTCCCTGCCGATTTCATGACTATCGGGTACGGGCCAGTGTTCTGCACTATGAGGTGCTCTCGCTATCCCTCAGTCCACTTTGGACCTATCTGGCTAGTGAGGCCAAATAATTTAATTGTGCAAAATCTCCAAAATATTTTATAGCTGCCTGATTATAACTTTCAGCTGCAATAGTTTTATCATCGAAATACCCAAGAAAGTGATAATGGCCATTGACCCTGATCTGGGCATACCACTTCCGTTTTTCTTTTTTCCACATTACTCCTTTAAACCCGCTCTTACTTCTCTTCGATATCTTCCGGTTCATTTGGTTTTGGGAATCATTACAAATTCGAAGATTACTTCTACGGTTATCCAAACCGTCGGAATTTTTATGATCTACTTTCACCTTATCTGCTGACGTAAGCCCCAATAAAAAACGATGGAGAAGGACTATAGATTTATTGAATTTTCTTTTAGCATAACCGGTCGAATTAAAACACCACTTGAACTGATTAACAAGGACGAAATCGTCATCGTCCACAATTGTAAAACGCCCTTGTGTCAATGGAATCTTTTTCATAATATTTGCAGGTCTAAGTGGATTCGAACCACTATCCTCCCTTTTGGAGAGGGAAATTCTAAACCGCTAAACTATAAACCCGTAGCCCCCGCGGGGGAGCTGGTGTTGCCAGCCGGGCATCCCGGTCCTCAGTGCTGATCAATGCACTTACATACCACCCGTACGAATCTTTAACAATAACTTATCAATTAAAAACAAGTTGGGTTCCATCGGAAGGATGCTCTTACAGTTTTTGAATTCTTCATGTTTCTGTTTAAACATCTCCTCCAATTTGTCGAGCCCTCCCGGCTCATATACCATTTTACCTAAGTCTAAGTAAAATTGTGGATCTTTGAGAGGCATCGTTATGTTTCCAGTTTCCAATAATTCCTTACCATTGTCAAACAACCGGAAACAGTGCCGCATATGTTTCTCCTTGCGTCCAGCACGTTCTTCTCCTCCACGACGGACATACATGATCTGACTTAGGGCGTAACCACCATAGGCAGCACGGATAGCCCTCTCTCCAAAGAATAAATTACGATTGGCGATAATCTCCGAACCGATATTGTTTTTTATATTGAATTTCGGAACAAAAAATAGATTAATAACGCTAGGATTTCCTTTAGCCGCCAGGTTGAAGAATTTCTCTACCTCGTGTAACACGAAATCTGCGTTGTCATCATTGGAGTCTCCAAACTCAATCGTCTCCTTTGGCTTGCGGTTAAACGACAAGAGTTCATCATTGGTGGCAACATAAACTCCACGATAGTCATAATCGGCATCATTGCTTTGAGCCAATCCTAACATCCGGCTTCCTTGTAGTCCCAAAAGACAAATGTCTTTGTCGGGAATCATGTCTATAAATTTTTGTTGCATTCCAATGATTTTCATATATTTATTTTGCTTCAACATTGTCGCTGATCCCAACTCCCAGCGCTTCCGGTTCAACCGCAGGCGTGGTCTCGGCCTTCACTGCCCACATACATGCTTCCTCATACGCCGTCTGCGCCAGTGAGGCAAGGCGGGCATCCTTGGCCTTCAAGGTTTCACACAAATCAATCAAGTCGGCTGTCATGGATTTAATGACATCAACAACCGGAGCTGTCGTGGATTTAATGACATCAACGACCGAATCGGTACTAGGATTAAAACCGAGTCTCACTCTCTGCGCTCCAATAGAATTCGGATCCATTTATTTAGTCTCCTTTTGGGATGACTTATTATTTTTTTGAATAATGCCAGCTATAAGTATCGCCATGGGTAAACGTTATTTTACAGTCTTCTCCTTTATTTTTATGCGCGAATCTGTGCATAGTAATTCCAAGATAATGGAAATATTTTTTGCAAGTGTGGCAATAACAATTTTTTTCTCTTGTTACATACATAACCTTGGGATGACTTATTTTTTTATCCAGTCCCACGAGAGTGTCAGGACGCCGATAATAAAAAAGATTGCGTTCACTATGCCTGGGTCCATCATATTTTTGCCAACAACGTATTTAACCGTCCCAATAATTGGGTCTTCAGGTCACGACCACTGTCTCCTCCTGAAACATCAATATTCTCGACAGTACTGATAATGTCTCCAAGGAGTTCCACCTTAGTGTAGAAAACCAGCTCTGCCTTGATTTCTTTGGCATGTTTCTCGGTAATCTTTCCTTCTAGCGCGAATGAATTAAATAGTTGATTAAGGTTTTTCATAGGTTGCGTGTTTCCACTGATACGGCTCCGCTTTCGGCTCTTCAGGTTCTTCTTCATCATTCCCCGTCATCCGGTCGTAAAGTTGTTGACCAGTCTCACTATCTTTTTCCTGCATGATCATCAGAATATATTTCCCCCAAGGGATTAACACCCCCATTCCCCCAAAACCTTCCGCCCAAATGTTTATTTTCCCCTTGTCATCACAATTAGCAACAACTGTCCGACAAGATGACATTGGTTGTAACTTCATATCGTTTTTACAGACGATCAATCCACATTGTTTCCCGTAAGGTGTATAAAATTCCATAGTTTATCCAACACTGATGAATGTCCCGGGGGGAGAACACTTCTCGCAGCGGAACAAATGACCAGTTATTTTATTAGTGATAGGGTCGGGCATCGGCGTAAGTTGCCCTCCACAGTTGAGACAGGTCTTGGATGAATCGAAGTCATCTTCGAGATCAAGAAAACGCTTGTCACAGTATTCCTCACACTTGGCTACGTATGAACATGCTTGGCATTTACATTTACTCATATGATTCACCCGTTGGGGGCTTATTGGTGAAAAAGTACTCTACAGGGTGATCAACGGAATTCGAATCCGTGCTCTCCGGACCACAGCCGAAAGTGCTAACCGCTACACCATGACCACCACTGTCAGTATAGCAGATACTATCTATTTGTCAAGTGTTACTGATAGTTACACAATGTTACTCACAATAACATTGTGTTATCCCCAATAACCAAAAATCCCACTTTTTACAATGGGATTTCAGGCAAGGATCGAAAATCGATAACTCGATATCGATACTTGCATTATACCAAATAGGAGGTCGGCGTCAAGGAACTAAAAACCGGCTGTCGAAAGACCGGTTTTTAGCTATGATGAGAAAACTATCTCAGCAAACCTTGGGGCGGATTTAAGTTGGCTACCAATACTGGTTGCGGATCAGCGGTCGCTGCCCGGTCCGCGGGTGTTCTGCGCCACCCCCAATACCTTCACCATCCCCTCCGCCCCGATTAACGCCTGAGCCAAACGTCAGTAAAGTGCAGGCGCTAGTCGGAGCGGACGATCCCAAAGAAGTTTAACCGACGATTTAAAGTGTAGCCTTTCGGCTGAATATGTTTAGAAAAACGCCTCGGACTTTCTGGGATAATTCCGCTTTTTGAGATGCTGCCTTTTTGAAGTGGCGTTCACAGGGAGAGACGGCCCTGGGTCTTGCGACCAACCACGTGACAGCACCTCAAAAAACGGAGGATGCATCAGCTGTAGAGCATCCGGCCATTGGCGACGATAGGCGGTGGGTAATAAACAACTTGCAGTTGCTTGTTATTGTTGCACTCCTCACACAATGGTTGAATGTTCTCGATGTAGCTGGTGCCACCCTTAGTGACCGGGCGAATATGATCCCGGGTCAACTTGATGTCCGGTTCGCGACGTCCACATGCGGGGCACGTGTAGTCGTACATGCGCTTCATTAGTTCGAATCCTTCTCGACTATGCTGACCGGTCTCAAGACGCCGATGGCGCTTTTTTTTCTTCTTGCCCTCGGGATCAGGATGCTGATTGATATGGCTCATGGAATCTCCACAATTTGCCCATTGGCAAACTTCATCCGAGTTTCCAAACACCGGCAAATTCTGACCCGGCATTTATCCTCCGCGGTATTGTCAGGAACAACTTGCTCCTTGTGATTGCAATACCAGACCATCCTCATGTTCATCACCGACGTACCTCCTCAATAGTCTACCCCGTTGTTCTGGGGACACGTTACCGCGACAACCTTGTCATTGACCAAGGTCACGCCACATACCCATACCAGGTGCCCACACCCCTTGCAGGATGTATCCACCCGCCAGTCCTCAACCTGTTTGTTGTTGGCCCGGCAATAAGGAACTTTTACCACGCTTATAACCTCCGTCAAATAATAAGGTGCTACTTTATTATCGCATAGTCCCAATCAAAAAAGTCCTATTGACTAATAGTAAATATCTGCTAAAATTAATGTCTAAAATAACCCGCCGGAAGGCGAACTAAATCCATGACCCTAAACGAATATCAGGAAGCAGCAAGAAGCACCGCCATATACCCGAATCAGGGCAACAACGCCATCTACCCAACGCTGGGTCTCTGCGGCGAAGCCGGAGAGGTAGCAGAGAAGATGAAGAAGATAATGCGCGACGGCGATGGCAAGATAACGCCAGAAAAGGCCGTAGAACTTCGCAAGGAGATCGGCGACGTCCTCTGGTACATAGCAAACCTATCCTGGGAGGTCGGTTATACGCTCGAAGAAGTAGGCGCAGAGAACATAGCCAAGCTTAAATCCAGGCAGGAGCGCTCGAAATTGCACGGCTCGGGCGACAACCGCTGATCCCCTGTAGAGCGTATTTCATCCAAAACACGCTATACAGGGCACTAAAACACCATATTTTGGTGTTTTTTTGTGTTATAATAAAAACACCCCTCTCCGAAATTTAAGCTCAAAACATCGATTTTACTGCGTAGGGCGAGTTGGTTTTTCAGATAGGGGCTTGTCAAGACCCCAAAACCCCCAAAAATTGCGCGATTTTTTTTAGGGGTCCTCGTTTCTGGCTCCCGCTAGGGTGGGGGGTCGACTACCGGGATTGCCCTTGTTTTCTGCTTTAGGCTTATTCCCGGTGCGCCGGGCTCTAATTTTGGGCTTTGGGGGATCCTATAGCTGTGTTGGAGTCCCTAAACTGTGAAATTGTCCACGGTCCGGGAGGGTACCTTTCCTACCACCTTTACTCGCGTCCTTAAAATAACCGAAACACCCCCATGCCTACTCCCTTTCATGATGCCTAGGGCTCTGGGTGCCTACTTCCTTGTATGCAAGGTGTGCAGGTCATAGGCTGTGTAGTGGTGCTACGTGCTACGTAGAAAGCCCTACGATGCCCATGGCGCTATGTGTAACCCTAAAGTCGACGTTAGGGTCATCTCATAGCATAAGTTGGTTAGGATAGCCATCCCTGTCTCTCTACTGCTGTGCTATGTGTGCATTGTCCCGCGTCCAAGATCCCACCCTCAACAAACGATCTATGGCTACCGCAAGAGACAAGCGCTCATAGCATAGCAGTAGAGGCCAAATCAACAACTAAGCAATATGCTCTATGCTTAAACATATGTAAATCTCGCCTGCTCTATACGACAAAACGTACAATCAGACGCTCTTTACCTAGACCTAAGCAAACACATAAACCTTAGTTTATCCTAACTCGGTCTTAGCGAACATACATAAGCCTAAACGGCTGTCCGCTATATAATCCCCATTCAGCACAGCCAGCAGACCATAAGCAAGGTTGAACCCAATACTAATTACCAATAAGCTCAACCTACGCATATGCTACGTGTCTGGGAAAGCCAGACGAAATACAATTTAATAACAGGCTAGCCTAAAACTCTAGTCATTTACTCTATGAAAATCATAGGCATTAAGCTCAATGGTGAACAAGTTGTCATCTTAGAGAACCAAACCATAATCAGAGGGGAACGCACGGTAGCTAGGCTTAATCGTGAGATTGATGCTCAACTACAGGTGAATCCTATGCTAGTGGAATATGACTCATACAAGCTTGCTGAGGACGACTACGTATTAAACTCGTTCATATTCTCCTACGCTCATTAGCCTCGCAATGGGCTTTAAACTTTGCCGTGTTAGAACTCGAGAACTCTTACTGTATTTCAACATAACCGTTTTGGCCACACCAAAACATAAATATCGCAGTATAAATATAAACATATGGAAAACTCAACAATGACTCCTGTAAAATCTGCTATCATCGGCAAGGCTTGGGCGAATGGCGCCATCAATGGCCTTATGCCCGCGAATTTCACTTTGACCGAAGACCGAACATTCAGCGCCGGTGAGACTTTCCTCTTGGGCACACTCACTCTCAAGATGGATCGTAATCTCCCGTTCCCAGTGGTGATGAAAACAGGCGACAAGTTCTATTTCTACCCGAATAGCAAGCGTGAGGGTTTTAAGGACGCCGACCTCTCAATTTCGGTGTTGCGCACACCTAAAGAGGCCGAAGCTATCATCGAGGGCACCCGTGCTGGTATGAAAGCGTGGAGAGCATCCCATTAGTTTATATCTGCACAAGGCTACATAACTCTGTCTACAACGACAAAGAGCTATGTAGCCTTTCTTTTTCCGCTCCAATTGGTGTGCAGACAGAAGCCTGCACATTATAGCCTCAGTGATGGCAATGGCCATCTTTCCTCTCTTTCCACCACTGCTGTGCTTCCCTAGTCCAGAGGCACAGCGGTGGGCTACAGTTAATCGGCAAAATCGCTATGACCCACAATGAACACATCGAGCGCCACAAGAAGCTTCATGCCGCTCTAGACGAATTGCTGGCTGACTACATCGAACACACTGGTGCTTATCCAAGCAAAATGAGCTTAATGGAGCTAATGGACTGGTCATTTCAGCAAACCAAATGTCCAACCCAATCCCACACTCAAACGTGGTTAAATGGCAATCAGCCACCTAAATAAATGGCCTACATGACCAAAGAAGAAATAGAAACTCTTTTAGCTTTATATTCAGAAGAAAAATTCAATCTGAAAACCCACAAAAATGGAAAGACAGGCGACCGAGTCATCTACCGAACCACAAAGAGCGGAAAAGGAAATGACTACACATACAGCTTCAATAAACTCGGTACGATTATTGATGTATTAGACGTATACGACGAAACCTGCCATCCATACAAAGTCCAATGGGATCGAGAGCCTGGCTATAAAGAACAAGAAATTCAATATTGCAAAGAAAGCACCCTGGTCCACATAAACAGAGACCAGAAGCTAACCATTGGAAAAACAGTCGGATTGATCTCAAATGTATACGGAGACACTCATAATGATCCTATATTCGGAGGCAGATTCGGCTGGGTACAAGGAACAATCGAATTATACGCTAAGAAGGATAACAGCTACGGAATTCATTGGGACAATCACGACAAAGACCATCTGTGCTGGTACCAAGCATACGAATTGGTTGTCATCGAAAGATGCCCAAACCCAGGAAAAGAACTCTACGAAAAACTTAACAACAATAACAAACCACTTATGAGCTCAATCAAAGACCAAATCAAAAACATCGAACGCACAGAACCGGAGAAAACTTTTGTTGAAATCGGCTTCATGGATGACAACGGTGACATCACTCAAGATGGCCGCGAAGCTCTCGAGCTTATCCAATGGAAGAACAGCCAAAACCAATTAAAAGAAATGGCTGATAAGCTCATTGCTGCCCGCAATCCGGAAACAAAAAAGCGCACAACTAAATAGTATTTACAATTAAACCGTGGGCCTCAAAACCCACGGCTTTAATAACCAGTAGTGGTTAGCTTTGGGGGGAGTATAAACTTTGAGATATATTCAATAAGCAACGGTTTATTGA
>JBAZDQ010000041.1:0-12416 GCA_041654355.1 Bacteroidales bacterium | reverse complement strand
CAATTACAGTGCAGGGAACATTTTTCCCGTTACTGTCGAAAACCGAAGTCATTCCGATTTTCTTTCCAATTAATCCAGGCATTGGTTGTTAATTTGGTGTTTATCAATAAAATGAACGTATTCCGCATAAAAATGCGGGCTGCAAAGATAGGTGTATTTTTGGTAAATGCAAAAATTTAGTACTCCTGCCAGCTCCTTATTTGAATATCTTCAACAGAAAGCGAGCAAAAAGCAGTAATAAATGCATCGGCAAGACGGGCATTCGTCAATAACGGGATGTTTAGGTCTATGGCCGCCCTGCGAATCTTGTACCCGTTGTCCAGTTCCACGGAAGTGAGATTCCGCGGAATATTGACAACAAGATCAATTTCTTTGCGGTGTAACATTTCCAGGGCCTGCGGATGCTTATCGCTTTCACTGGGCCAGTAGACGCGCTGGCTTGAGATCCCGTTTTCTTTCAGAAACCTGTAAGTACCCCCTGTTGCATACAACCGGTATCCTTTTGAATGCAATAATGCAGCAGCGTTTAACATGTCCACTTTCTGACGGGGTGTTCCCGTAGAAAGTAACACGTTCTTGGCCGGAATCCTGTACCCGACGGCCAGCATGCTGATAAGGACCGCTTCCGGGGTATCTTCTGCAATACAGCCCACTTCGCCAGTAGATGCCATATCCACTCCAAGGACAGGATCCGCTTTTTGCAGCCTGTTGAATGAAAACTGGGAAGCTTTGATCCCAACATACTCAAGGTCAAATTCATTTTTTCCGGGACGTTCCACAGGAAGACCCAGCATGATCCGGGTAGCCATTTCTATAAAATTGATCTTAAGGACTTTACTAACAAAGGGGAAACTGCGCGAAGCACGCAGGTTGCATTCAATGACCTTGATCTCGTTTCCTTTTGCCAGGTACTGGATATTGAACGGTCCGGAGATATGCAGTTCCCGGGCTATCTGGCGGCTGATCCTTTTTATGCGCCTTACTGTTTCAACGTATAACTTTTGCGGCGGGAACTGAATGGTTGCATCTCCGCTGTGTACGCCTGCAAATTCCACGTGTTCGCTAATAGCATAAGCGATGATCTCCCCGTCCTTTGCCACGGCATCCATTTCCACTTCCTTGGCGTTTTCAATAAACTGGCTCACCACTACCGGGTGTTGCTTGCTTACATTAGCCGCCAGTTTTAGAAAGCGCTCCATTTCTTCAAAGTTGGAACAAACGTTCATGGCCGCACCGCTCAACACATAACTCGGCCTGACCAAAACCGGGAATCCCACTTCTTCGACAAAACGCTCGACGTCTTTCAAAGAAGAAAGTTCCTTCCAGCGGGGCTGGTCCACGCCAATACGGTCCAGCATGGCCGAAAACTTATGGCGGTCTTCAGCGTTGTCAATATACCGAGCCGGAGTCCCCAGAATAGGAACCTTCTGATTATCCAGGATCATGGCCAGGTTGTTGGGGATCTGCCCCCCGGTGGATATGATTACTCCTTTAGGGGTTTCCAGCTCCACGATATCCATGACCCGCTCGTTGGTCAGTTCGTCAAAATACAGGCGGTCACACATGTCGTAATCGGTGGATACCGTTTCAGGATTGTAATTGATCATCACCGAACGCCACCCTTCTTTACGAATGGTCAAAAGGGCTTGTACCCCGCACCAGTCAAACTCCACGGAACTGCCTATGCGATAGGCTCCGGATCCCAGGACAACAATGGATCGTCCGTCATTCTCGTAATCAATGTCGTGTTCCGATCCGCCGTATGTAAGGTACAAGTAATTGGTTTGGGCAGGGTATTCTGCCGCCAGCGTGTCTATCTGTTTAACAACAGGGATAATTCCCAGGTTTTTTCTGAGGGAACGGACTTGCAGGGGATGTTCCTGCGTCATTTTATTTTTCCACATGGCACGTGCGACTTGAAAATCGGAAAAGCCCTGCCGTTTTGCCAATTTTAGCAAATCCCGCTGCGGCTCTCCCCATCCGTTGCCGTTTATATCATCCGGAGGAGCTGTTTTCTCCAGTTGCCTGCCGGTCTGAATGATCCCCCTAAGTTTTTGTAAAAACCACCTGTCTATACGGGTCAGGTCATAGATCTGTTCCACGGTATAACCGGCTTTCATGGCTTTGCTGATCACAAAGATCCTCATATCTGTAGGTTCCCGCAGGGCTTTGTCGATATCTTCCACCACAAGGTCCCTGTTTTCCACAAACCCGTGCATTCCCTGACCGATCATGCGCAATCCTTTCTGGATGGTTTCTTCAAAAGTGCGCCCGATGGCCATTACTTCCCCCACGGATTTCATACTGCTCCCGATTTCTTTGGCTATTCCCTGAAATTTTCCCAGGTCCCAGCGGGGAATTTTGCACACGACATAGTCAAGAGCCGGTTCAAAAAAAGTGGGAGTGGTCCGTGTTACGGAATTTTTTAATTCATAGAGCCCGTATCCAAGCGCCAGTTTAGCAGCCACAAAAGCCAACGGGTATCCGGTAGCTTTGGAGGCCAGGGCTGAAGAACGACTCAAGCGGGCATTGACCTCTATGACACGGTAGTCTTCACTGGCCGTATCCAGGGCATACTGAATGTTGCATTCTCCCACGATCCCTATATGCCGGATAATCTTTATGGCCATTTCACGCAAATGCTGGCATTCGCTGTTGTTGAGTGTCTGGGTGGGAGCCACCACTATGCTTTCCCCGGTATGGATCCCCAGGGGGTCAAAGTTCTCCATGTTGCATACCGTGATGCAATTGTCGTATTTGTCCCGGACCACTTCGTATTCGATCTCTTTCCACCCTTTCAGGCTTTTCTCCACCAAGACCTGGTTCGCAAAGGCAAAGGATTTTTCAGCCAAAGCCGTCAATTCTTCCCGATTGTCACAAAAACCCGAGCCGAGTCCGCCTAACGCGTAGGCTGCCCGCAATATTACGGGATATCCCAGTTTTTCCGCCGCATTTATGGCTTCTTCCAGGGTGTTGACCGCCACACTTTGAATGGTTTTAATATGGATCTGATCCAGTTTTTTGATAAAAAGATCCCGGTCTTCCGTTTCCATAATGGCGCTGATGGGTGTTCCCAGTACTTCCACGCCGTATTTTTCAAAAACCCCTCGCTTATAAAGTTCCACACCGCAATTCAGAGCTGTCTGTCCCCCAAAAGCAAGAAGAACACCTCCCGGTTTTTCTTTTTTAATGACCTGTTCCACAAAAAAAGGCGTAACCGGCAAAAAGTATACGGAATCGGCAATACCTTCTGATGTCTGAACCGTAGCAATATTGGGATTGATCAGGATTGTTTTTATGCCTTCCTCCCGAATGGCTTTCAGGGCCTGTGATCCGGAATAATCAAATTCCCCCGCCTCTCCTATTTTAAGAGCTCCCGAGCCTAGTACCAGTATCTTCTCTATCTTCATAAGGCTATAACAATTCTACAAATTCATCAAAAATGGGCACGGTATCGGTGGGGCCGCTGGCTGCTTCCGGATGGAACTGGGATGTGAAGAACGGTTTTGATTTGTGCCGGATCCCTTCATTAGTACCGTCGTTCAGATTCGTATACAAAGGCACCCAGTCATCACCCAGGCTGGCCGGATCCAGGGCATATCCGTGATTTTGTGAAGTGATGTAACACATACCGGTATCTGCATGACGCACGGGTTGGTTGTGTCCCCGGTGCCCGTATTTCATTTTAAAAACCTTCCCCCCTGCGGCCAATCCCAGGAGCTGGTTGCCCATACAAATGCCGCATACAGGCTTGTTTCCTTGCAGGGCCTTTTTTAAATGCTCCACCGTGGGTCGGCACATGGAAGGGTTACCGGGTCCGTTGCTAATAAATACGCCATCGTGTTCTATGTTGTTAAAATCGAAATCCCAGGGAACCCTGATAACAGTTACTCCCCTTTTAAGCAGGCAACGTATGATGTTGTGTTTGACTCCGCAATCCGGTAAAACAATTTTCTTGTTCCCGGGGATTCCCTCGTAGGTTATGATCTCACGGCAGGAAACACGTTCTACCTGGTTGATGCTGTTAGGATCGGTATAAGGGATTTTTTGCGGGTCATCGTCACCATTCACCAGCTTGCCTTTCATGGATCCTTTTTCACGCAGCAATTTGGTCAGAGCACGCGTATCAATGTCATAAATGCCGGGGATTCCCTCCTCTTTCAGCCAATGATCCAGGCTTTCCATGGCGTTCCAGTGGCTGTACCCTGAACTGTGATCAAACACCACCAGGCCTTCCACATGTATTTTTTCGCTCTCCATATAACGGGAAAGCCCGTTGGGCATTTTTGTCCTCTCGGGAACCCCGTAATTGCCAACCAGCGGGTATGTCATTACGAGAATCTGCCCTGCATAGGAAGGATCCGTCAGCGACTCGGGATACCCGGTCATAGCCGTATTGAATACAACCTCCCCGGATACAGATTTTTCATAACCGAATGACCTCCCCTCATATACCGTCCCGTCTTCCAGAATGATTCGTGCTTTGCTCATTTTTTCATGCTAAAAACCGCGCAAAGTTAGGAAAAAGGATCCATTAAGAACGGATTGAAATGGTTTTTCTGAGTTTCATATCCCTTGATGATGTTCCCAGTAGAAGTTCAATTATCCCGGGATCGGAAACCCACTGGTCAGTTCTTTCATTCCAGTAACGTAGTGTTTCGGCTGGGATTTCCAATGTAACTTTGGTGAATTCGCCCGGATCCAGACTCACTCTTTTAAAGGCCTTAAGTTCTTTTTCAGGCCATTCCACTTTGGAATCAATCCTGTGCACGTATAATTGCACCACTTCTTCAGCAGTATAATTACCCGTGTTTTCCAGCCGGAACGTTACTTTTATCACTTCCCCGTTATCGTATGTTTCTTTTCCCGTTTCCATAGCAGTATAGGCGAAAGTTGTATAGGATAACCCGTGTCCGAACGGATAGAGAGGATCAATATTCTGAGCATCATACCATCGGTAGCCCACATAAATATCTTCTGTATAAGGCGCTTTGTCAAAATTGGGGTAAGTCTTCAGGGCGTAAGCCGGAGAATGCTCCAGGCGTACAGGGAACGTGAAAGGAAGTTTTCCGGAAGGCACAACGTTGCCCAGCAACACATCGGCCAGGGCATTCCCCCCTTCGGATCCGTTGAACCAGGATACCAGCATGGCGGGGGAGCAGGCGTCAACCGTTGTAAGATTTACGGGAGCTCCGGTTACCACCACGGTTACGATCCGGGGATTGACTTCGGCTATTTTCATTATCAACTCGTCCTGTAACGAAGGCAGGATGATGTTCATCCTGTCGGCTCCTTCCGTTTCCACTTCGCGGTTATTTCCGGCAAAGAAAAGCACCAGGTCGGCTCCGGAGGCGGCTTCCAAAGCCTCGGCAAGCAATGTTTCATCCAGTTTCGCCCCGGCTGTCGCACTGCCGGAAAGCATGCCACCCGTTCCGGTAAGCATAACACCTCCCAGGATGCCTCCGCGTTCACGGTCTTTCCGTGAAAAACCTTCATATCCCTGTGCAAAGATCAAAGAAGCCCTGTCCCCGATCTTTTCCTGTAAAGCTTCCAGGGGAGTTACTTCGTAACGGGCTTTTACCCCGGCACCGATGCCTCCCGTGGCATGTTTACGTATGGCATTGTCCCCTATCACGGCAATCTTGCTGTGTTTTTCAAGGTCAAGTGGCAGCAGGTTGCCTTCGTTCTTAAGCAATACTATGGATTTGGCTGCAATTTCATAAACCATTTTACCGTGCTCGGGCGTACTGACCGGTTTTTCATGGGATGTTTCCTCCACCGGATCAATGTTCAGCCGCACGCGCAAAATATTGGCCACTTTCTGATCAATTACTTCTTGAGGAACGGCTCCGCTGCGAACCGAATCCAGCAAAGCCTGTCCAAAGAACCTGCCTCCCGGCATTTCCACATCCAGACCGGCCAGAGCGGATTTTACCGTACTGTGTGTTCCTCCCCAGTCAGATATGACCATCCCCCGGAAGCCCCATTCTTCACGCAATATCCGGTTGAGAAGTATTTCATTCTCTGCACACCAGTCACCGTCCACTTTATTGTAGGCAGCCATAACGCCCCAGGCTCCGGCTTCCTGCACCGCTGCCCGGAAAGGCGGCAGATAGATCTCCCGCATGGCCCTTTCGCTAACCTGTACATCTACCATACCCCGGTTGTTCTCCTGGTTGTTCAGGGCGTAATGCTTGATGCATGCGGCAGCCCCGTTATCCTGAACACCCTGAACGTAGCCTACCGCCAGACGGGCACTCAAAAAAGGATCCTCGCTCAAATACTCATATGTTCTGCCCCCTGTGGGGATCCGTTGTATATTAATAGCCGGGCCGAGTATCATGTCTTTCCCGCGGGTTCTGGCTTCTTCTGCCATCCCTTTCCCGTATAGCCGGGCCATCTCTTCGCTCCATGTAGCCGCCAGGGCCGAGCCGGTGGGAAAGAAAGTGGCCGAATCCGTAGTCAGGTGTAACGGAGCCCACGAATGCGGTTCCAGTTCTTCACGGATCCCGAACGGTCCGTCGGCGTATTTTATGGGTGCTATGTTTAAACGTTCCACCCCGGAAGAAGTAAACATGGTCTGACCGTGCAACATACCTACTTTTTCTTCAAGTGTCATCTGTTCAGTCAGTTCCTGTATTTGTGTGTCCATATCAACCTGGCATGCGGACAGCATGCAGGCACAAAGTAATAAGAGCGTATTTTTCATACGGCAAATATAACTATTCAAAAAACAAAAATGTATATTTGTAAGCAAGCTAACCTCCTAACCTGATTTATTATGAAACGATTTTACCTTTTTTCGTTCCTGTTGTTCGCCACACTGGCCCTTCAGGCACAAAGGCCTTATTTTTGTGTCACGGAAGGGACGGTTATGGAATATGCCAATTACGGTAACGACGGAGAAACGTCCGGGTATACCCGCATTACCGTAAAAAATGTTGAAGGATCTGACGGCAATTACACCATTACTTACCAGACCTCAATTTTTGACAGCGACCGTCAGCCTTTGTTCGATCCTGCAGAAATGAACGTGTCCATTAAAAACGGCAATGTTTCTGCATCGCTTGGTGCGGTGGGGATTGTGGAAATTTCCGGAGAAGTCCCCGAGATCCCGTCACGCCTGGCCGTAGGGCAGGAACTGGACGGGGGAGTGGTTAAATTTACCACCATGGGCATGTCATTTACATCCGAGATCCTGTCTCATAAAGTAACCGGACGGGAAGAACTGAAGACACCGGCCGGAACATTTAAATGTTACATTGTTGAAATGACAACCGAAGCCCGTGTTTTTGGGCGCAAATCCACGTCTACCACACGCAATTGGTACGCCCGGGGCCTGGGAAGTATTAAGTCCGAAACCCTGGATGAAAACGGGAATATTACCGGATCACAAATCTTAGTAAAACTGGAGGACTGAAAATGAAACGTATACTCATTACCCTGATGATCCTTGGCCTGGCCTGCAGTACTACCCAGGCACAATCCATTCTTCGCCGGCTGGAAAGAACAGCCCGTACTGCTGCTGAACGTGCAGCAGAAAGAAAAGTGGAAGAAAAAGTGGAAGAAGGTGTTAACAAAGCCATAGACAAGGCTTTTGAAGAAAACGAAGAGGGAGCTGATAATAAGGCAGAAACAGCCCGGTCAGTTTCCCGGAAGGCCCACGAAAATCAGGACCTGCAATACGATGACTGGGACCTGGAAGATGAAGATATCCAGATGATGAAAAGAACGGGACAGAACGGTTCCTACAACCGATCTTCAGGCACGGTATCCGGCCAAACCTCCGGCTCTGCCACAGGCGATCGCTCCGGCAGGGCTTCGGACTCGGCATCCGGCCAGGAAGATCCACAAAACAGAAGGGCTCAGATGGAATGGGCCAAATCTGATTTTGTGGCCGGGGATGAAATTTTCTTTGAAGACAACCTGGTGGGGGAACAAATCGGCGAGTTCCCATCCTGCTGGGATATAATTGAAGGAAATGCCGAAATAGTCCGTCTGGAAGGCGAAAACGCCATCATGCTCCTTGACGATGCCCGGCTTGTACCGTTCATGGAAAACCAGGAACGTTTCCTGCCCAATGTGTTTACTCTGGAATTTGACTTTTACCTGCATGGCTGGGAGGATAGCTTTGACGAATCGGGAGAATATCCTTACAGCGACTATATGCTGTCCATGTTCAACGATAAAAACGGTGAATGGGACACTCCCGACATGGAAGTCCTTGAATTTACCCTGGATCCCAGGGGCAAATCAATAATTTGTTATTACAACTCCGGATCCTACGACTGGAGAGATGCCAGTGTGGACCGTATAGAAGTGCAATATGGGGACTGGAGTCATTTCGCCCTCTCTTTCAATAAAAGAGCATTGAAAATTTACATCAACGGCACACGGATCATCAACCTGCCCAACATGGCGGCTCCCCAACGTTTTATGATCAGGCAGGGATGGGGCAAACCCAATACCACCTTCATTAAAAATGTCCGTCTTGCCAAAGGGGCCGTACCCCTGTATGACCGGATGATGCAAGACGGCAAGTTTATCAGTTACGGGATCACCTTTGACACGGGCAAGAGCGTTATCAAACCCGAGTCGGCCGGAGAGCTGAACCGGATCGTGCAACTGCTCAAAGAAAATCCCTCCCTCCGATTTAGCGTAGAAGGCCACACCGATGCCACCGGCTCGGCAAGTTCCAACCAAAAAC
Source organism: Bacteroidales bacterium (assembly GCA_041654355.1). Lineage (GTDB taxonomy): Bacteria > Bacteroidota > Bacteroidia > Bacteroidales > UBA932 > DMER64. Next base: position 3,709 of record JBAZDQ010000041.1, on the reverse strand, counting down.
TATCCGAAGACCGCGCACATGCCGTTGTGGCAAGCCTGGTGGAACTGGGCATTGACGGCAGCCGCCTTTCGGCCAAAGGCCTGGGACAGAACAACCCTGTAGCCGGCAATAGTTCGGTGGAAGGCCGCGCCAAAAACCGCCGGGTGGAATTCGTGAAACTGTAAGTACTGAGTACTGCCGCTACAAAGTACTACAGCTTTGTACTACCTGCGGGAAAGCTCGCCAATGCACGCCAACGCTCGCCAACGCTCGCCAAAGCTCGCCAATGCACGCCAACGCCCGCCAATAATCTGCTTAAATCGATAACAACTCGTGCATACCATTTCCCGGCAAACCGGGTCCTATTTAGAGGGACCCGGTTTTCCTTTTTCAGGGATAAAAAAACGGGGCTTCCCCCTTGGGTGGCTTGCTTGGTTGCTTGCTGGCTTGGTTGCTGGTTTAGTTGCTTGCTTCGTTGCTTGGGGCGGTCGCTGCTGGTACAAGCAGGCGCTGCTACCATAGGCGGTCGCTGCCACCACAAGCGGTCACTGCTACCATAGGCGGTCGCTGCTACCATAGGCGGTCGCTGCCACCACAAGACCGGGAAGCTTTTTCTTTTGCCGAGGCTTCCCTTGCTTGTGAAAAGCGGTCGCTGCCACCACAAGCGGTCACTGCTACCATAGGCAGTCGCTGCCACCACAAGACCGGGAAGCTTTTTCTTTTGCCGAGGCTTCCCAATCCTTGTGGTGGAAGTGACTTTCTGTTTTATTTAGCATTGCTGCTCAAACGACTGCCCTATGGTTTTCAAGGCGGTGCGCCAAAAATTTTTGGCGCATTTAAAAGGCGCTGCTTCGCAGCACCAATCATTTTTTCAGGTTGCTTGACGGGAGGTGGTAAGTAACAGCGGCGTTACATAAAATTATAAAGCGCTGTATATCTATATCTTAAAGACGTTGGGCGGTTTTTCTCTACTTACCACCCTCCCCTGTATTTGCTGCTTTTCGGCAATTTGAGGGGGAGGTGGTAAGTAACTGCCATGTTACAAATAGAGCCTAAGACTCTGTTTTTATGCGCTTTATGACATTGTGCGTTTTTTTCGCTACTTACTACCTCCATCGGTTTTTGCGGTTTTTCGACAATTTAGGGGGGAGGTGGTAAGTAACTGCCATGTTACAAATAGAGCCTAAGACCCTGTTTTTGTGCGCTTTATGACATTGTGCGTTTTTTTCGCTACTTACTACCTCCATCGGTTTTTGCGGTTTTTCGACAATTTGAGGGGGAGGTGGTAAGTAACTGCTTTGCCGTAAACCACCGTATCTGCCTATTATTGTTGGCATTACATGCATAGATGCTGTTTTCTCTACTTACCACCTCCCAATTCCCTTGCAGACTAATAGAATAATTCATACCTTCGACCTATTCATTTTTGTTGGTATGGAGGGAAGATCTCATGAAAAAAAAGCTTTATCATCTATGTGTCAGTTCACCCGAAGTCATGTTTCGGGTTCCTGAAGATTATTATCAGGGCATAAACAGGGCCTGTCTGGCGGCTTATCACAATGACACCTGTCTGTTGGCGTATTCATTTATGTCAAATCATTTTCATGTTATTGCTGAAACAGCAAATCCATATAGATATATCGGGTCCATACGGAACGGCTACAATAAATGGTTCAACCATAAATATGCGCGGAAAGGGCCTTTGGGTTATCCGGGCTTTCATGCCGTGGAGCTGGACACACTGGAACATATTCTGGGTGGTACAACATACGTATTAAGAAATGGCGTCCACCATAATGTCGTATCGTATCCGAGCGGATATCCTTTCTGTTCTACCAGGTTTTATTTCATGAAAGATTTCGGGATAAAGGGACTGTATACTCCTATATCATCATGGAAAGAACAACGGAAATTTCTGCCCTGGAAAGTAAAATTACCCCCGGGCTACATTTTGGATAAAAGCGGATTACTAATTCAGGAAAATATACTCCAGACGGACATGGTCGAGCACTATTATGGATCTCCCAGAAAATTTGCATTTTACATGAACAAACTATCCGGAGAAGAATGGGCTATACTGCATATAGAATCATGGATGGGCGCAAAAGCAAAGGACTTGCTAAACAGTGAAAAATTACTGAAAAATGCAAACAGGATCAGTGATATTGACATTTGCGAATATATTGATGAATGGCTATTGAAAAACAAGAACGGAGCACCTTATACAGCTCTGTCAGTTTCCGAAAAACTCAGACTGGCTTCACAGTTCAGGCGCAGGGGTATAGGTACCGGTCAGATATCCCGGTGCCTGGCAATCTCTGAAGACTTATTGAAAAGTGCTATGGGTTCTCCCGTGTTATGAATGGTTTTTTCTAAACAATTGCAAATCCCTAAGAATGTGTTGCCGGCTCAGAATTTGACAGTTCTGGGCTCGGTGGAAAAACTGTTGAAGGTGGCGGTTGCGTCTTTCAGATAAAGCACCAGTGTATTTTCATCATCGGCTTTGTACATGCTTTTTAGTTGAGGATATTGATCCAGAACGTATTGTTTTGCCTCTAACCGTTCATCGGCAACTACTTTGGCTTCTATACGCAGCCACATTCCTTTTCCGGGATCGTAAGCACAGATTTCTACTTTAGGGTTAGTCAGCATTTGCCGGGCCACATTCTTTTTCCTGCCTGTCTGTATGTATAGTTTCTGTTGAAAAATGACGGCGGTTCCAAAAGGACGTACACGGGGCTGGTCATTTTCAACAGTAGCCAGGTAATAGACCCCGCAAGTCCTTAAAAAATCATACACTTCCTGCATGGATTGTTCTTTTTGAAGATTTTGTTCTGTCTGTTGTTTATTCCCTTCTGACGCAAAAGCTATGGTTGTCAGCAGGAAAGAAAACATGAAAAGCATAGTTCGTGTTTTCATAACTTAGTATTGTTCGTGAATATTAGTGTCGGTTTTCTATTCTATGTCATTGACTATAGGAAATAGCGGGATTACTTTTTCCACCGGAAGGGATTCTATTTTTCTGCCGTATTTGCCGGTCATGGTTTCGGCTGCAAAAAGGGAATTGAGAATTGCTTCTTCAGTCGCTTCAATGGCAGCCATAAAAAGAGGTGAACATTGGTCGTTGTGCAAGTATTTAGACGTATAGGCAGGCAGGACCTGCCCGTTTTGATCGTAAACGGTTCGTACCAGGTTTTCCGGGGCGACCGACATTGCTATCACATAATCCCCGCTGCCGTTGGAAGCAATACCGCCTGTCCGTGCAAGCCCCATCATGCCGCGCTTGGCCAGTCGTTCCAGGTTTCTCTCGCTGACAGGGGCATCGGTAATGATCACAATCATACAGGAACCGTCCGCATCCGGAACAAGCACCTCCTCTTTCTTTTCTATGGCTGTCGCCCGGGAAGGAGTAGCGCGCTGCAAGTTTATTTCTGCCTCCAATTGATCTTTATAAGAATATTTGCCGAGTTTTTCGCCTACGTTGATCCCGCCTATCTGCAAAACGCCACCGAAATTGGTCTGTACCAGCACTCCGACTGTGTAGCCTCCCAGTGCATTCGGTAAAACCCTGCTTGAAGTCCCGATACCTCCTTTAAAGCCAAAACAAATAGTCCCTGTTCCGGCTCCCACATTGCCTTCCTGAACTGGTCCCGGAAGGGCATTTGCCAATGCTTCCAAAACATGATCCGGCGTAATATGTCTGCCCCTGATGTCATTCAGCGCACCGTCA
>JBAZDQ010000040.1:0-12534 GCA_041654355.1 Bacteroidales bacterium | reverse complement strand
CAGTTTGCGGATCAGTTTGCGTTTGCGTTTGCGTTTGCGTTTGCGTTTGTAACGGCGGGATTCGCATATACGCAGGGGAAGTCCCATCAGCAAAACCAGGCTTCCGTACAAAATACCTACGTGTAAGCCGCTGACTGCCAGAATGTGGCCGACACCTGCAGCATTAAAACTATCACGCATTTCCGCTGTCAGACCGGTTTTGTCACCAAGGCAAATCCCCGACAGCAGGGCGCCGGCCTCCCCTTCCCAGGACCTTGTTATTGGTATCCTGAGCCGCTTAAGTATTTCAAAAACAGTCGGTTTCCCGCTCACATACTGATAATCGTAGATATAGGCCCGGCGAAAAAAGCCCCTCCGGGCCATGTATTTTGGATAATCGAAAGTTGTGGTATTTGTGTTTGCCGAGTCCGGGACACCGGCGGGATTTGAACTGTCCGTGGCAGATGCGGCAGTTGTGCTGTCCGTGGCAGAAGCTGCAGTTGTGCTGTCCGAATTGCCCTTCGCAGAAGCGGCAGTTGTGCTGTCCGTGGCAGATGCGAGTTGGTACGCACTGAACGGAAAGGTGCGGCAGCGGGTGATCAGGATATCCCCCGGCAGCCATTGATTTGAGGCTTTACTCACACTCCCGCCGGCTGGCATCATATAGCCGCCGGCTGGCATCCTGTTGCAGCCGGTTGTGTCGATCTGAACGTAGGCCTGGATGTTTTCGTTGCCCTGAATTTGCTCCTTGCCATCTGGTGAATACAAAATCAGCCGGCATTCCATGCGCATGTACTGACGGCCGGTACCGGTAGTCACGTGAACCGGGAAATCCCTTACCCTCAGACATAAAAAAGCCTGTTCTCCTGCCGGGATCACAGATCTGTCCACTGCAAACAGCAAGTCATAATCCAGCTTAACCCGCTCACTGTGGGATAAATCAACAGCCGGAACTACATTTCTTTCCGTAACAACTTCTAAACTGTCACGCTGCGGATCTGCAAATGCACGTGATAACTCCCCTGCCGGCATCTGCCTTACCAATCCGTGCCAGAAACCCATAAAAAAGAGAGCCAGCAGTCCCAGGAAGTAGAGATGTTTCCCGTAACGGTAACGCAGGTAACTTACAGATACAAAATTATTAGTCTTGCCGTAAAAGAACACCCGGCGAGGAGGTGCGCTCCGCCGCAACAAAAAAAACCCTGCCAAAAAAAACGCAATCACCAACAGCGTAACACAGAAAGCAATCGGCAAAATTTCCGGAATCAGATCCGCAATAAATTCCTGTATCCCGGTGCAAGCAGCCACACTATCAACCGCTCCTCTTGCCATCCCGTCGCCGCTTTCACCTGCTACGCACAACACACCTGCCCGAGCCGTAAAGCCCCACAAATAAAGCCCCGCCATTGTACCGCAAATTACAGCGGCAGCCGGCGGGAACAATCCTTCATTTTTCCTTCTCCTCACGCTTGCAAGTCACATATAGTTTCCGTATTTTTGCAGATTCTTATAACAAATCAAAAGCAAATAACTCCGGAAACAATTACTGTTACCTCAAAAATAACAAAAAAACCTTACTAAAACCAATCATGATCATTCTTGTTTTAAACTGCGGGAGTTCTTCCATTAAGTACAAGGTACTGGATATGAATACAGAGAAGGATTTCACCGTCCTGGCAAAAGGCGTTGTGGAACGCATCGGCCAGGAAATGGGTATCGTAACACACAAACGACTCATAGGCGAAAAAGAAAAGTACAAAACGGAGCTTCCCGTACCGCACCATACCGTTGGCATTGCAGGTATTCTGAATTTGCTGACTGACAAGAAATGGGGTGTTCTGGAATCCCTCACCCAGATCCAGGCCGTCGGGCACCGCGTGGCCCAGGGGGGAAAATATTACAAGGAAAGCGTCTTGATTGATGAAGAAGTCAAGCACAATATTATGAAACTTGCCGAGTTGGCCCCGCTGCACAACCCCGCCCACCTTTTGGGAATCGAGGCCGTGGACAAGCTGCTCCCGCATACCAAACAGGTAGCCGTGTTTGACACCGCCTTCCACCAGACCATGCCGGACCATGCCTATATGTATGCCATCCCTACGGAACTGTACGATAAATACGACATCCGCCGTTACGGTTTTCACGGTACCAGCCATAAATTTGTGGCACACAAAGGCTGCGAACTGGCCGGACTGGATTTCAACAAAGCCAAAGTCATTACCTGCCACCTGGGCAACGGTTCATCCATAACCGCTGTCAAAGAAGGCATATCCATAGACACCTCCATGGGATTCACCCCGCTGGAAGGGTTGGTCATGGGGACACGCACCGGCGACATCGACCCCTCCATCGTTACTTTCCTGCAGGAAAAAGAAGGATGGACCGCCGCACAGACCAACGACTTTCTGAACAAGAAATGCGGTTTACTCGGCCTGTACGGAAAAAGCTCGGACTGCCGCGACATCGAGAATGCGGTTCTGGAGGGAGACAAGCGGGCGACCCTGGCACAGCACGTTTTCGCATACCGGGTTCTGAAATACATAGGTGCATACACCGCGGCCATGAACGGAGCGGATCTGATCGTCTTTACGGGCGGGATCGGCGAAAACGATTACATGGTGCGCGAGATCATAGGCACACGACTCGGCTTTTTGGGCGTTACGTTTGACTCGGCAAAAAACAAAAAAGTGCGCGGAGATGACGAACTCCTTTCCACCAACGGCACGCATACGCAGGTAGCCGTGATAGGCACCGACGAGGAACTGGTTATCGCCACAGATACATTGAATTTAATGAATTAAGAGATATGAAGACTTTTCAGGAGATTTTTGAACAACTGCGCTCGCAGAAGAAAAAACGTCTGATCGCCGCCTGGGGCGTGGACGACCACACCATTAACGCTGTCTACAAAGCCATTGAGCTGGGGATCGTGGACGGAACGTTGGTTGGCAATAAGGCCCAGATAGAGGCAGTTTGCCATGAAGAAGGAATTGACCCGGGCGTATTTACCATCGTAAACATTGAACAGGAACTGGCAGCCGTTGCCCGTGCTGTGGAAATGGTCCGCAACGGGGAAGGTGACATTTTGATGAAAGGCCAATGCAGTACCGATAAATACATGCGCGCCATTTTGAACAAGGAAAAAGGCCTGCTGCCCCCCAAAGCCGTATTGAGCCATGTAGCCGTACTCTCCCACCCCAATTACCCCAAATTTTTACTCATGAGTGATATGGCCGTAATTCCGGCTCCGGAACTGAACCAAAAAGTAGCCATGGCCAAATACCTGGTCAACACCGCTCATGCCTTGGGAATTGCCAAACCCAAACTGGCTTTTGTAGCTGCTACAGAACAAATGCTTCCCGGAATGCCCGCATGTGTAGACGCCGCCATCCTTTCTAAAATGGCCGACCGCAAACAGATCCCCGGCTGTATAGCCGACGGACCTTTGGCCCTGGACGTATGCCTGAGCCCGGAAGCCGTAGCCATCAAAAAACTGGAAAGCCCCGTAGCCGGAGACGTCGACTGCATGTTGTTCCCCAACATTGAAAGCGCCAACGTCATGTACAAAAGCGTCACCCAGCTGAGCCCCGAATCCAAGCAAGCCGCCATAGTAGCCGGTGCCATGGCTCCCTGCGTCCTTTCCAGCCGCGCCGACTCCATAGACACCAAATTGAACTCCATCGCCCTGGCCGCTGCCACTGCAAAATGACAGCAGCCCGACCCCGGCTGGCAGCACCCCGGCTGAAAGTGCCGGCTGAAAGTGGCGCGGCAGCTTGAAGATAAAACCTTATTTATCATGAAAGAGCACATTCTGGTCATCAACCCCGGCTCCACATCCACAAAAATCGCGGTTTACGAAGGCCGCAAGGAAATTTTCGGCAAAACCATCCGCCACACCACAGAGGACTTTGCTCCTTTCTCCCGCGTGTGCCAGCAGTACGAATTCCGCAAAAAGACGATTTTTGCCGAGTTGGAGAATAACAAAATCGACTCGGCAAGTTTTGCGGCTATCATTGGCCGAGGCGGGCTCGTACGACCGATCCCCTCAGGCACATATCGCGTTAATGAACTAATGATCAAGCACCTGACTGACGGCACTGCTGCAGAACACGCATCCAACCTGGGCGCTTTGCTGGCTCACAGCATTGCCGAGGCGATTCCCGGCTGCCAGGCGTTTATTTCCGATCCGGTGGTAGTGGATGAAATGCAGGATGTGGCCCGTATAACCGGGATTCCCGAGATCGAGCGCATATCCATTTTTCATCCTCTGAATCAAAAGGCCATAGCCAAACGTCATGCGGGGATTATGGGAAAATCTTATGAAGACCTGAACCTTATTGTGGTGCATTTGGGTGGAGGCATTTCTGTGGGAGCGCACAGAAAAGGCAGAATTATTGACGTAAACAATGCGTTAAACGGTGACGGTCCCATTGCTCCTGAACGGGCGGGAACCATCCCTGCACTTCAATTAGCCAAGCTATGTTTCTCAGGCAAATACACCTACGAACAAATCCGTAAAATGCTCACCGGCAAAGGCGGCATGGTAGCCCATATGGGCACCAACTCCTTTATGGAAGTCAGTCATATGGTACAATCCGGAGATCCCAAGGCCACTGCCATCTACAACGCAATGGCCTACACCATAGCCAAACAAATAGGAGCCACCGCCGCCGTCCTGAGCGGTCAAATAGACGGCATCCTATTCACCGGCGGCATCTCCCACAACAAATCCTTCATAGACCTGATCACCGGCTACATCGGCTTCCTGGGCCCCTGCTTCACCTACGCCGGCGAAGACGAAATGTCCGCCCTGGCCCACAACGCCTACTGCGTTCTCACCGGTGAAGAAGTCCCCCTGACGTATGTGGGGTGAGTGGTGCGTGCGGAGCACGGGGCACGGGTGTGCAGTGCGGCGCGGTATCTTCAAGCTGGCGCGCCACTTTGCTAAACACAAAACACCAAAGGGCTGTATTTTAGCATTTTACATTCGGAACAAATCTTTAGTGGCGCGGCAGCTTGAAGATGCGCCTCCTTAAAGTGGTTTCCGGAACCCCAAAAACCCTGCTTAATTGTTTCACCGATACACGATGCTTTTTGCAATAGTACAGACTAAGTGCAGTGATTTCTTTATCTGTTAATGATGTTAGGGTTTTTGGGTATATTTTTTTCAATATCATTTCACTCAATGTAAGATCGTTAACTATGACCTTATGAGGGGCCGGAGGTATGCCGTTATTTTCTTCAATTTCTTTACTGCAAGGCATTGAAATTTTTCGCATATAGTTTGCATATGTCTTGAAAACACCTTCTACAACCTTATAATCCAGAAAACTGCGGGGATAAATATGGCCGTTACTTTCCAGTAAATAGTGTTCCGGTATATACTTTCTTGAGTACTCTAATTCACATTCAGGACCGGCAGGAATTAAGTACAGAGATTTACCGAATTTACTTTCTTCAATAAAATAGTAACGCGATGAGTTATACAAATCACAGTAAGGATGCATCTCAATACCGTGTCTGGCAGTATTTCTTATAACATAGATTATCTTCTCCTCCAATTTATTGATATCGTCAATGATACCGCAAGTAAAGTGGATTCTCCCGACTGATCCGAAAGAATTGTACTTGTTATTGAAATATTTAGTATAACTTATCCGAAAACCCTGCATAAACGGAGCAGGATCTTCGCATTCAATAATTATATGATAATGATTCGATAAAAACTGGTATGCTATTACCTTGACTCCATAATTATGGCTAAACACAGCCAACAGATCTATTGCATGGAGTATGTCTTCATTTTCCAGAAATATACTCTGCCCTCCATTACCTCTTACGCAAATGTGAAACAACATAACTACCCTTCAAGACTTCATACACTAGTGCGCGAAATGCTAAGATAAACATTTTACGGAAAAAAGGAAAGTCATCTTCAAGCTGGCGCGCCACTTTCAAAAATCAAAACAGCAACTATCCAATATTCAATGCTTTAAGGTTTGTGAAAAAAGAAATGGCGCGGCAGCTTGAAGATAAGCCCCGCGCCACTCCGCAGAATCCACTCCGCAGAATCAAGAGTGATTCCTATTGCAGCATATCGTTGTATTTGTTGTATGCAGCTTCGTATTCGGGGCTTACGGTACGCAGGCGGAAGTAGATGTTTTTAAGGTATTCTATTACCACGGGGCGGATTTCTTCGTCCTGTACCAGTTCAAAGCTCTTTTCAAAGGGGGCGATGGCTTTCTGGAGCATGGTGTCCAGTTCTTTAACCATTTCCATGTATTTGTTGTCGTCCAGTTCGTCAGAAGCGGCTGTCTGGATTTCAACAGCTTTGTCGTAATAGGCCTGGCCCATCTGGAAGTATCCAAAGAAAAATACGGAATCAACTTCTATGGATTTTTCGTACAAGCGGATGGCATCTTCAAAATTGCCCAGGTTTTTCTGAACGTTGCCTTCTGCGTAGAACAAGCTGGGATTATTGGGCTCGTTCTGCTGGGCACGCTGGATAAACTCCAGGACTTTGTTGGGATCGTCGTTACTTTCCAGGTAGGCATTGATCAAAGCTACCAAAATGCTCTGGCTGTCGGGAAATTCGGTGAAGCCCTGTGAAAGCAGTTCTTTGCCTTTTTCTACGTCACCCATTTGCTTGTAGGCTTCTGCCAGGTTGGCATACGTGTCGCCTTCTGAATAAAAGTCCATCTCCAGGCATTTTTCAAAGAATTTGACAGCACGCGGATAATCCTGATCCATCAAAGAGGTCAAAGCTACATAATATACGATGGTGGTATCCACTACATTCAAAGCGGGATGCGATGCGGCAATAAAGGACTTTTCAAATTTCACGGAAGCATCTGCATATTTACCTAAGGTATACGCAGCCATGGCATCGTTGATGTAATTGTTGGCAATGAAAGTCAGTCCTTCCTGGATGTCAGCCTTACTACTGCCACGGGTATCCAGTTCGGCAGCTTTGTCGTAAGAATTGTAAGCTTCTTCCAGCATGTTCATATCCTTGAGAACCGGTTCGGTAATGATCCAGAAGGAAAGTTTACCGTCCGCATTGTAATACAGGTCTTTATCCTGATATTTCACAACTTCGTACTGTTCTCCCTGTATTGTTTGGTATTCTGTTGAAAGAGCACGTTGATCCTTCAGAACCACTTTGGATTCCAGTGAAGAAAGTCCAACCCACAGGTTATTTGTCGGATAAGAATACGCGTTGGTCACAGCCTCGGCATAATCTATCCAGGTCCCCGGCTTGGTACTACGTTTTTCGTTTTCTGTTCTTTCTTTATTTTTTTCGTATTCTTTCAAGAGAGATTCAATTTCTCTTGATTGTGCACCCAATTGCGATACCATCAACAACATCAGGGCAGCTGTAAGGAATTTTTTCATGATGTATTATGTGTTTGTTCAGTTAAAAATTTGTCTTTCAATAATTCTTGCCGAGTCAGGGGCCTTACTTGTTCCAACGGCCTTCAGTGCTTCAGCCAATCTGCAGTGGGCAACATCACCGCCGTTACAGATCCTCTCCCTCATCTTTGGGAACGGGATCGCTCTTGCCTACGCAGCATACTGCAGCAATGGCGTCGCCTTCGCGCAGGTTGATCAGCCGTACTCCCTGGGTGGCGCGTCCTGCCAGCCGGATATCGCCAACGGCTACGCGGATGGTAATGCCGGAACGGGTAATAATCATCAGATCGTTTTCATCCGTAACTGCCTTAATGGCTATCAGTTTCCCTGTCTTTTCGGTTATATTGAGGGTTTTTACACCTTTACCCCCGCGTGCTGTCTTCCTGTAATCCTCGATCAAAGAACGCTTTCCGTACCCGTGTTCACTAACTACCAGTACATGTGGCAATAAGGATTCCTCTACAGATACATCTGCACATATCATGCCAACTACCTGATCGTGTTCCTCTATGGATATTCCGCGCACGCCGGCAGCCGTACGGCCTATGGGCCGGGCATCCTGCTCGTTAAAGCGGATGCATTTCCCTTCACGCGCACCCAGCAGCAATTCGCAGCAGCCGTTTGTCAGGCAGGCTTCCAAAAGCATATCCCCTTCATGTATGGTAATGGCATTCACCCCTTTGGCACGAGGATTGGAATAGGCCTTCAACGTTGTTTTTTTGACCGTTCCACGCTCGGTACACAACACAATGAAATTGTTGTTGATGTACTCCTCATCGGTCAGGTTCTTTACATTGATGTATGCACACACGTTGTCCCCGGGCTCGATATTGATCACATTCTGAATGGCCCGTCCCTTGGACGTTTTATTGCCCTCGGGTATCTCGTAGACTTTCAGCCAGAAGCACTTCCCGTTGCGTGTAAAGAACAGCATGGTACTGTGCATGTTGGCTGTATAAATATGTTCTATGAAATCTTCCTCGCGGGTGGTACTTCCCTTGGACCCTACCCCGCCCCGGCCCTGCAGCCGGAACTCGTTCAGGTTGGTCCGTTTGATGTACCCCAGGTGCGAAATGGTAATCACCACGTCTTCATCGGGATAAAAATCTTCCGGGTTGAAATCTCCTGCTGCATACTCAATCACCGTCCGGCGGGGATCGTTGAACCGTGCTTTGATGTCCAGCATCTCGTCCTTGATCAGCTGCATCTGCAACGCCTCGCTGCCCAGCAGTTCATCCAGGTCACGGATCAGGGTCATCAGCTGGTCGTACTCACCCTGCAAACGCGAACGTTCCAGCCCTGTAAGCTGACGCAGACGCATTTCCACAATTGCCGAGGCTTGTTCTTCGCTAAACCCGAACTGTTCCTGCAAGCCCTTGCGGGCTTCGTCTACCGTCTGCGATGCGCGGATCAGTGCGATAACCTCGTCCAGGATATCCAGTGCTTTCAAAAGCCCTTCCAGGATATGGGCACGTTTGGCGGCCTGGTCGCGCTCAAAATGGGCGCGGCGTACCACCACCTGGTGGCGGTGCCGCACAAAATATTTGATTAGCTGCTTCAGATTCAGCAACCGCGGACGTCCGTCCACCAAGGCGATGTTGTTGACCGAGAAGCTGCTTTGCATGGCTGTGTATTTGAACAGGCTGTTCAGCACCACGTTGGCTACCGCACCCATCTTCAGCTTGATGACAATGCGCATGCCGTTCCGGTCGCTCTCGTCGTTCACAAAAGAGATGCCATCCAGGCGTTTGTTTTCCACCAACTCGGCAATCTTCTCTATCAGCTCCCGTTTGTTGACCATGTAAGGAATCTCGGTCACCACTATGGTTTCACGCCCGCTGGGGGCCACTTCAATATCGGTTTTGGCACGGACCACAATGCGTCCGCGACCGGTTTCGTAAGCATCCTTTATGCCCGAGGTGCCGTATATGATCCCTCCCGTGGGAAAATCGGGTCCCTTGACGTACTTCAAAAGCTCTTCCACAGTGATGTCTTCCGCATCTATGTAAGCGCAAACGGCATCCACAATTTCACCCAGGTTGTGGGGCGGCATGTTGGTAGCCATCCCTACGGCGATCCCGCTGGCTCCGTTCAAAAGCAGCAGGGGCACCTTGGCAGGCAAGACGGTGGGTTCCTTCAATGAATCGTCAAAATTCAACTGGAAATCAACGGTATCCTTATCCATATCTGCCAACACATCCTCGGCAATCTTGCGCAGACGTGCCTCGGTATAACGCATGGCTGCAGCTGAGTCACCGTCTACGGAGCCAAAGTTTCCCTGGCCTTCCACCAGCATGTAGCGAAGGCTCCAATCCTGGGCCATACGCACCATGGCTTCGTATACACTGGAATCCCCGTGGGGGTGGTACTTACCCAAAACTTCACCCACAATACGGGCCGATTTCTTGGTGGGTTTGCTGCTGTTGATGCCCAGCTCGGACATGCCGAAAAGTACCCGGCGGTGAACGGGTTTCAAACCGTCACGTACATCGGGAAGAGCTCTGGAAACGATAACGGACATAGAATAATCTATGTACGCGCTCTTCATTTCGTCCTCAATGTTAATCTTCTGAATTCTATCCTCCATGTTCTTCAAATAATCCGCCAAAAATACAAATAATTCCGTTAATTGACAACGGTATCTGTACCTTCCGGACCAAGATCTACATGCAGTTTTGCACCGGGTTGCATTTCCAGGCGGATAATGGCCTCGGAAAGGGGATCTTCCAGGTATCTCTGGATGGCTCTTTTCAGCGGACGGGCCCCGTATTGCGGGTCAAAACCCTTGTCTGCCACAAATTCTTTTGCCTTTTTAGAGATCTTTATGGAAAATCCTGCCTGCTCTATACGTCCGTACAGATCGGCCAGCTCTATTTCAATGATCTTTGAAATGTCTTTTTTGTCCAAAGCATTGAACAGGATCTGCTCGTCCACACGGTTCAGAAACTCCGGTGTAAACATTTTTCCCAGTGCCTTTTCAATGATCTGACGGCGGCGGGTATCGGCAACCTGCGCCGCTCCGGAAGAAACAGTGGCAAATCCTACCCCGGTACCGAATTCCTTCAGCTCGCGGCTCCCGATGTTGGAGGTCATGATAAGAATGGTATTTCGGAAATCCACGTGCCGGCCGTTGCTGTCGGTCAGGCGTCCCTCGTCAAAGACCTGCAGGAGCAGGTTGAAAATATCGGGATGCGCCTTCTCAATTTCGTCCAACAGGACCACGGTGTACGGCCTGCGTCGGATGCGCTCGGTCAGCTGCCCTCCCTCGTCGTAGCCCACATAGCCCGGAGGCGCCCCAATCAGGCGGCTTACGGCGTATTTTTCCATGTATTCGCTCATGTCAATGCGCACCAGGTTGTCTGCCGAGTCGAACATATACTGGGCAAGAAGTTTGGCCAGGTGGGTTTTCCCGACTCCTGTGGGACCCAGGAATATGAACGTGCCGATGGGTTTGTTGGGGTCTTTCAGCCCGGCACGGTTACGGTGGATGGCACGAACCATGGCGTCAATGGCGCTGTCCTGCCCAATGAGTTTTTTCTTGAGCATTTCGGCCATGTTCAGCAGCCGCTGGGTCTCGGATTCGGATACGCGGCTTACCGGGACCGAGGTGATCATGGATACCACTTCGGCGACCGTATCTGCGTTCACTTCCTTTTTGTTCTGTTTTTGAACTTCGTACCACTGGTTGCGCTCCTGGCTCAGCTTTTCTTCCAGAACGCGTTCCCTTTCCCGCAGGGCTGTGGCTTTCCTGTAATCCTTCTTGTCCACCGCGTCGCGTTTTTCAATCATGATGCTATCCATCTCCTCTTCCATAGTGACCAGCTCTTTGGGCAATTTCAGGTGCGAGATGTGCACATGGGAGCCCGCCTCGTCCATCACGTCAATAGCCTTGTCGGGCAGGCAGCGGTCGGTGATGTAGCGCTGCGACAGGCGCACACAGGCCTCCAGGGCATCGGGGGTATAAGCCACCATGTGGTGTGCTTCGTATTTGGGACGGATGCTGCGCAGTATCTCCAGCGTATCGTCGTATTTGGTAGGGTCCACGATCACTTTCTGGAAACGGCGTTCCAGCGCCCCGTCCTTCTCTATGTATTCACGGTATTCATCCATGGTACTGGCCCCGATGCACTGGATCTCGCCCCGTGCCAAAGCCGGTTTCAACATGTTGGCGGCATCGAGCGAGCCGCCCCCGCCTCCGGTGGCACCGGCCCCGATCAGGGTGTGAATCTCGTCAATGAACAGGATGATGTCGGAATTCTTTTTTATCTCGGCAAGGAGCGTTTTCATGCGTTCCTCAAATTGTCCGCGGTACTTGGTGCCGGCCACGACCGAGCCGATGTCCAGCGAAAGGATCTTTTTGCCCTGCAAGGTGGGAGAACCTTTGCGGCGGGCGATTCGCAGGGCCAGGCCTTCCACGATGGCGGACTTCCCCACCCCGGGTTCTCCGATGAGCACCGGGTTGTTTTTCTTGCGTCGGCCGAGGATCTGCGCCAGGCGGTCAATCTCCTTTTCGCGGCGGACAACGGGATCCAGGCGGCCCGAGCGGGCTTCCTCGGTCAGATCCAGCGCGTACATATCCAGCATGGGAGTGGCGGAGGGGTCTTTTTCAGGAGATTCCTTTGCGGATTTTTTGGGGCGGTTCAGGCCCGTCTCCATTTGCTCCTCCATGTTCTTGATAGCATCCCTGCGCTGGGCCGTGCGCCTTCTTTGTGATCCCTTCACTACCAGCGGCAATTCGCCTTTCAGGTAGGCACGCAACGTCTGGTCCGTAACTCCTTTGGTACGCAACCAGTAAACACCTATCCCGCTGTCCAGGGCCAGCATAGCCAGCAACAGGTGGAGTGAATTGGGCGTAGTCTGCCCCAGCTTACTGGCTTCCAGGTACATGGCTTTCAGGCACTTTTCCGCATGTTCGCTTAGAGTCAGCTTGTCTGCCTGATCCGGAGAGATCATGGTACGGCCCATCTCCTTGCTTTCTATCAGGTTTTTCATCTGCCACAACAGCAGGTCCAGCATCGTGAGAATGCCGTACGCCTGGTTTTCCTGGTGACGGATAATAGCCAAAAATATATGATCACCTGTAATGGTGTAACTTCCCAAACGCATGGCTTCTTCCCGTGCGAATGAAAGTATCTGGTTGAG
>JBAZDQ010000039.1:0-12859 GCA_041654355.1 Bacteroidales bacterium | reverse complement strand
TACCCACTTTGATTATATTGTTTCAATCAGCCATAATTGAATCAATGCCTTTCCTGGGAATTGCCGGACTGATACTGATCGGAGGAACATTGGTCCTTACGGCCGTCTATATTATCCGGCAGGGAGTTAATGGTATTAGCGAGATCTTTTTCATAAACGGCATCAGTTTCTGGACCGTTTTTGTCACTATATTTACAGTATTGTTTAGCTAGTAAATGCATCATAAGAATCTTTTTTAACGTCTATTTACCATGAAAAAAATTGTATTTTTTACCTTAATAACCGGCATTTTTATCATACAGTCCTGTTCGGGACTTATTGGCAGCGGCAAAGCCGTAGAGGAAACACGCACGGTCAATACGGCTTACCGTGGCATAACGGTTGAAAAAGCCATCCGGGTTACGATCTCGGATCAGGTTTCTGATATCCATGTAAGGGCAGATGAGCTTTTCATGCCCTTTTTGGAAATTTATGTAGATGACAAGGACATGCTGGTAATCGGTTACACAAAAACCTTGATAGGGTATTCATCAGTATCTACTGAAGTTACCATCCCGTATAATCCCCAGTTAAACACCTTCATTGCGTCCGGAGCTTCACGTATAGATACAGATTGCCCCATTACCTTAAACGCGGCTGTTTTTGAAGCCAGCGGGGCTTCCCTTTTTAATGTTTACGGTTCTGCGATTAACTGCAAGGTTGAATTAAGCGGAGCTTCCCGTTTTGAGGATTTTGATTTCACGGCCATAACACTGGATTGCGACCTCTCCGGAGCCAGCCGAATGGATATTACGTGCCAGGGAATTATGAAGATCAAAGCTTCGGGAGCCAGTAGAATATATTACAAAGGAGACTGTATTATCAATTCCATAGAAACATCAGGCGGCTCGGAAGTTGTCAGACAGTGATCAGTCCCGGGGAATGTGGTCAAACCATTTCTTTTCTATGTAATACGCTTTGATTCGTTTGTCTATCTCCCTTTTTCTGATCTTGATAAAATCGGTGTCACTGCCCGTTACAAAGCGCAATTTCAGATTGATTTCCTCTATGACAGAAGCCAGGATCCTCATTCTTTGTGTAGGATGTAATTGATCTTTATTCAATCCATCCATCAAATCTGCAGTGGACAACTCATTTTTGTTTAATAACAGTTCCAGAATATTTAGTTCCATCGGTTTCAGCTCAATTTTTTTATTTTTATACTGAATTTTATTCCCGGTTATGCCAACTTTGTGTGAATATACACAGCACCGGCCCATCAGGAAAAGCAAGTGCAACATCATTAACAAAAAAAGACCGGTAATGATCCATAATGTACGGTGAAAACCGTTTATATATATACGGCCTTCCCCGGTTTTCTCACCCAAAAGATCATTTTCATTGACACGAAAGATAGAGATGTCCCTGTTCCCGGGAGATTCTCCCAGAATATAAAAATGATCCCTGTAATGATACATCCCCGCTTTGCAATACCAAACCGGGGATGTGTTTTCATGAGAAGTAAACCTGTTATGAGGAAAATCGTAAACATAGGTAAGTCCATCGGAAACATAGACCAATTTATCATTCCAGCGAAAATGAAAGGCCGAAGGGGCGAACAAGTTCCGATGTATTCCCAGGTACCTCCAGGATTTGTTCTTCCAGGTGAATTCCCAGCATTCACGGAACGGTTCCTTTCTCATTGGATTGGACGGGATCACTTTTTCTCCGCGTAAGAAATAGGTCTGTTCTTGCAAATCAATCATATCTGTACCCGAAGTCCCTTGGGGCAATTTATCAGTATTTACCGGTGCCAGTATTTCCCAACTTCTGATGCCGGGATTGTAGTAAGTAAAAAAATTGCGGCAGCTCCAGAAACCGTATCCTCCGTACCGGTAAATTCTCCCCTCCCGGGCAAAAACCGTGGAGCCCGCCTGCATGTTGTTTTCAGAAGCGTTATCCAGACGGATCCATGAGCCGTTTTCCCATTTAAGCAATGATCCCCCTCTGTCCTTTACTAGGTAGAGAACAGATTGCATTACAACAGGATGGTAGTCATCAAAAGACATACCCGGTTCGGGTTCTGATTGTTCAAATTGTCCAAGGATACGGAATGCTCCCAGATCCACGACGGTCAGGGTTTGTTCCTGCATAAAATATAAAAGTCCCGTTGACGGATCAAGTGCCGACCTTGACGGACTCCATTGCGACCCTAAACTGAGCTTTTGCAGGGGACGACTATTCATTCCGTATACGTTGCCCGGTACAAAAAGAAACATCAGGCAACCAACCGGTAATAAAAGCCTGAATAAAAATTTTCGGAGAAACTTCATGAATATTTTCTATTTTTGCACGGCATGATCCTGAAAAACAATAATCCGGACAGTAAAAACACCCTGGGAACGGTCAGGGAATTCCGTTGCAACAGGTGTGGTTACATATTTCATATCTTTGAAGGGACCGGATCCCTTGGCTCAAATTATTATTGCTCCCTGTGTGGAAAGAATCATTTCAAACATCATACTGATCCTAAAACTTTAGGTTATTTCCTGTGTGAATGTGGGGGCACTTTGCATAATTACCTGACATTTGCTGTTTGTCCAAAATGCGGCAGTCAGGATGTTAGTGCAACCGGCATTGAAGGATCCTGGGAATAAATCAATGATGATGTTCAGCCTCCATTGCTTCTTTAAAAGTATTATGTATGGTCCCGAAAGGATGCTCCACTGGAGTATAAATTGAGTATATTTTCAAGGGTTCATCACCGGTATTAATCACATTGTGAAATTTCCCTGCCGGAATAAAAACGGCAAAATCATCTTTAACTTCTTCCCTGAACGTCAGGTTCTCTTGTTCATCTCCCATCACCACAATACCGTTCCCGGACTCTATTCGTAAGAACTGGTCCGTCTCTGAATGTTTTTCAAGTCCTATCTCTTCACCGGGAGCCAGGCTCATTAACGTCATTTGCATATGCGTCCCTGTCCAGATGGCACGGCGGTATAGATCGTTTCCCAGGGTATACGCCTCTATGTCAAAGACAAACGGTTCCGGTCCGTGATCCCGGAATTCATTTTGTTTTGCAGGTGTCTTGCAGGACAACAAGGTCAGCAACAAACCAAAAAGCATTAAAAAAGATTCAGTTTTCATATCCTGAGTTTTAGTTAGTTCCCATTCTGTTAAAGTTAATAAAAATTTCCTACTTTTGGGTAAGTCCAATCGTATAAATATTATGAAAACCTTACTTCTTTCTTTATTTTTATTTTCGGGAATCCTTGCTGTTCCCGGGGCTGATGATCCCGTTGTTCCTTACAGAACAGGTTCAAAACTCTTTTTTGTGAACCGGGTGGAAAATTTTGTAGACAAAACAAAGGACGTTTGCGAATTGTATTCCGGAAAGGACTGGAGAGAATCACAAAAATATTTCGGCCAACTGATCAAAGAATACTCGGATTACTATTCTTCACTGTCACAGGACAAAAAGAGCCGTGTCAACAAGGCGCTGGGCAAATATGTAGGAATGACTTTTAAAGCCGGAGTTGACATTTCAATAGATGTTTTAAAAGAGATCTATCGCAGGGCTCCTTCTGTTTTGGAAGGGGTGTATGAAGGATCCGGGCTGAAAGAACTTTTTGAATCCAAATAGCCTGCGATCATGGATAAGAAGAAAATAGTCACTGTGCCTAACCTGTTGAGTTTTTACAGGTTACTGGCTTTTCCTCTGATCCTCTGGTTTATTATTTCCGGCAAAGAGCGGCTTTTTGCCATTTTTTTAATTATCAACCTGGTAACGGACTTCCTGGACGGTCTTATTGCAAGGCTTTTTAAGCAGGAAACGGATCTGGGGGCAAAACTGGATTCTTTTGCCGATGATCTCACGTATATACTTGCATTTACAGGATTGCTGGTCTTCAAAGGTGAGGATTTCATGCCTCATCTAATCAGTTTTATAGTATTTATTGCTTTCTTGGTAGGATCGGTTGTTATGGCCCTTATTAAATTTAAAACAACACCCAGTTTTCATTTGTATTCCACAAAGATCAGCGGATACATCCAGGCCGGTTTTTTTATATGCCTGTTTACGATCGGCTTTATACCTTTTTTTTACTACATCATGATCGTTTGGGGAATACTGGCTGCCACCGAACATATGATTATCCAGATAATCATCCCTGAAATGCGCTCCAATGTCAAAGGTTTGTACTGGATTTTGAAAGAAAAAAAGATTAGATGATTTTTCACTCTTCGTTTGAGTTTGCATATCTCTGGCTGCCTCTTATAGGGCTGATAGTAGGCTTTTTGGGATCTCTGACCGGAGGCGGGGGTGGTTTTATTTTTATCCCGTTACTCACCATTTTGTTTAAAGTTCCACCGCAAATTGCCATAGCCAGTTCACTTGCAGCTACATTACCTATTTGCCTGGCAGGTGCCTACGGTCATCACCGTAAAAAGAACCTGGATTTTCGTATTGGACTGATATTTGCCGCCGCAGGTATATTAGGAGCATTTGCAGGGGCCCAGATAGCGAATATGATGACCGGGAAACAATTGAAAATAAGTTTTGGGATCTATTCGATAATCATCGCTACCGGAATGTACCTGGGCCAGCGAAAAGACAAAAAAGCCATTGCCAACGGAAAGGACCCCAAAGAACTGTCCAAAGCAGGCAAATATTCAAGAAGTACGTTATACGGATTTCTCTCGGGAATTATTACAGCCACTTTCGGAACCAGCGGGTCAGCACCCATTTTGGCCGGATTGATGAGTATCCGGATGCCTCTGAAACTTGTATTGGGGACTTCCCTGCTTATTGTTTTTGTCAATACCTGTTCGGCACTGGGTGCACATATTCTGGTGGGAAAGATAGACCTGACCATTGTATTTTTTCTTGCCTCAGGCTCAATAGTAGGAGCACTGCTGGGCCCCAAATTCCTGGCAAATGTAAAAATTGACAAAGCCGAAGGACAGGTGCGTTTGTGGTATGCCCTGGGAATGGTTGTCTTTGGAATTTTGATGATCGTTCTATAGTTTTACGGTTATGATCCGTACGCTCTACATAATTATTCTGAGTTACTTCCTGGCAGGAGGCATCGCCTTTTATTTCATCAGCAAAAAAAAGACTAAAGAGGAGGCGCATCAGAACCGGGTTAAGTTTATTGCTTATTTTATTATTATCAATGCGCTTTTTTTAAGCATAGCCTTTCAACCTCTTATCTTCAAAATTTTAGGATGGATCATTGTTGTAACGGGGTTTTATGAACTGGTGAATTTATTTGTTCACTCCGGATACCAAAAAAAACGTTTTTTCCTGATTTCCGTTTTTATTTATGCCCTGTTTGCCGCAGGTTTTTTGGTATTCACCGGTATGGACAAAGAAAAAGTCCTCTTTACGTTTGTGGTTTTATCTGTCTTTGACAGTTTCAGCCAGATAACCGGACAACTTTTGGGAAAACATAAAATGGCGCCTGCAATCAGTCCCCGTAAAACATGGGAAGGAGCGGCCGGAGGACTGACCGTATCGCTTATAACCGCTGTCTTTACAAAAGAGCTTACCGGCCTGGGAGCAGGTCCTGCCGTACTTTTGGCGGCCGGCATAGTATTGTGGGCTTTATTGGGAGATCTTACAGCGTCCTCCTACAAACGTCATTACAACGTAAAGGATTATTCACATCTGATCCCTGGTCACGGAGGTGTTTTGGACCGATTCGACAGCCTGATCGCAGGAGGAGCCTGGATGACCTTTCTGGGATATTTGATCCTCTGAAATACCACCTGTAAATTATTATTACCTTTAACTTATGAAAACAGTTTATTTGCCGGCAGTTCTCATTTCTCTGCTATTATTTTTTTTACACGGATGCAAACCGCCCGTTCCCCCGGGGATCGAAACAACGGCTGCATCCAATATAACTACTACCTCTATGAGCTCAGGAGGTACGGTAACTGCAGACGGCGGGGCCCCTGTTACAGTCCGTGGTATTTGCTGGAGTACGTCCGGGAGCCCGTCCATAGATCTGTCAACAAAAACCAACGACGGATCAGGCCTGGGAAGTTTTACCAGTTCCCTGAACGGTCTTTCTCCCAATACTATTTATTACATCAGGGCCTATGCCACCAATGAATCCGGGACCGCATACGGGACTCAGGTTTCAGCTACGACTCTTGCGGCAAATGCTTCACTGACAACCACACAGGCTACAGAAGTAACATCATACGGGGCCGTCACAGGAGGGAACATCACCAACGATGGAGGCGCAAATGTTACATCACGGGGTGTATGCTGGAGCACTGCTGCCAATCCTACTGCAGATATGGCTACCCGGACACAGGATGGTTCAGGATCAGGAACTTTCACAAGCACCCTGACCGGGCTTGCTTCCCGGACAACCTATTACATCAGGGCTTACGCTGTAAATTCAGCCGGAACCGCTTACGGACAACAGATCACCCTGGAAACGCCGGCGAGTTTTTCATTGTCTGAAACATCCCTCACCGTTGCCGCAGAAGGAGGATCTTGTAATGAGGTAACCGTAACGGCTTATCTTGCCTGGACGGCAGAGATTACCGGCAGTGGTGACTGGCTGACTTTGAATACCGTTTCCGGGAATGCAGGAACATCCCAATTATCTTTTGATCTTCAGCCAAACACCACATCACAGGATCGTTCCCAGACCCTGTCCGTTACCTGCCAGGACATGACATTGGAAGTTACCATAACACAATTGCGGGCTGGCGGCTATATTGACGATGGGAACCTCTTTTAAACAACCGGGACTATGAAAAAGATCATCATCATTACATGCGCTATCCTGTTGGCCGCCGGTTGTAAACAGGAAGAAGAAAGACGTCTGTCTGTGCTTCAGAAAAATAATATAGAAATCAAAGGAATCCTGCCATCCTCAGATGATATGGTCACTAAGACAACTCTGGATACGGACGGATTGCTTACCCTTTGGGAAGAAGGCGATGCCATTGGTGTTTATGGCAACGGATCTTCCAACGTTTCTTTAACACTTATTTCAGGGGCAGGAACTCCGTTTGGCGTTTTCAAAGGAACCCAGACAGGTGTTCCGGTTGGTGCTTATTATCCCTACACCGAATCCGCGGGTAACAGTTACAGTGATATCCGCGGCTTTCTGGATTCTGCCCAGGTACAGAACGAAAATGCCGATCACATTGCTCCTTACGACTGGAAAGTCAGTTCCCATATCACAGGAAATGACCAGGACGGATACCGCATCCATTTCCGGGAGATTATGACCATGCTGGATTTTACCCTTGATGTAAGCGGGACTGCCCTGGAGGGAGAAACCCTTCAATCCGTTACTTTTTGTGCCCCCGACCGGAAACTGGCCGGTAACTTTGCCATAGATCCTGGCAATTCCCAGGCAGTTCCCCAATTTGACCAACAGGCAGCATGCAAGGTAAGCGTCCGGTGGGAAAACCAGCCATTATTGAACGCAGACAACACCCTGCAAGTCAGAATGTTTGTCAACGCCAACATTGCGGCCGAGGACCTTTTACAGATTACTCTGGAGACTGAAAACCACACCTCCACGACAACCGTCCGGTCGGCAAAAACCATGAAAGCCGGGTACCGGTATCACATCCCCCTGTCTCTTTCCGAATTATTGGATCAAACCACAATAAAAGAAAAGTCGGATCCCGGGGATTACAACACATTCGGAATTTACCGAATGGAAGACACCCTGATCACCTACCGTCAGTTTACAGATCAGTGGAGTATCATTGCATACGATACCCATTACGATTTCAGGATCCAGAATTACGTGCAGAAAAAAGTAGTAACCATTGGATCCATTCCTTTGAATCCTGACCCGGGAGCTGAATTTACCATTGAGATATCCGTTTTCGGTACAGACCACATTTCTCAGGGAAGCAAAAACGTCACTGTTGCCCGTAAAGAAGGCAACCTGTTGCTCCTATACGATCAGGAAAACCAGACCAGTTACCTTGTTTACAATTAGAGTGCTATGAAAAAAATCTATCTAATAAATATTCTGTTGTTAAGCTTTTTGGCCGGTTTTTCTCATAGCGCCTATGCCGTAAAAGCCTACCCCGGACCCATTCAAATCACCCAGCCCGACGGATCGGTCATCACCATCCAAAAACACGGGGATGAATTTTTAAGCTGGACCACATGCGGGGGCCTCCTGGTAAAACAGGGCCCTGACGGATTTTATTACCTTGCCGAGTTTTCCGCTCAGGGAGCGGTTCAGGCCACCTCCACCCGGGTGCAATCCGGACTTTCCCTGCAAGGACCTTCAACGGTCAGACCTCCGGCTGTGGCACGCGAACGCGCACAACGTTTAAGGCAGGATTTCGCGCGAATATTCGGTTCCCGGAGCGATGTTACCCGCCTTGCACCGGGGGTCACGCCTGCGGTCAAGGGACCTGTGCAATCCATTGCCATGGGGCAGAAAAAGTTCCTGGTCATTCTGGCCGCTTTCAGCGACCTGGCCTTTAACTCGGCAAACGCCCAAAACGACTTTTTCAATTTGCTCAACCAGGACGGATATGCCGAAAACGGCGGGACCGGATCTGTCTGGAATTATTTTTATGAAAACTCATCCGGGGCATTCGACCCGCAATTTGATGTTGTCGGACCCGTGACACTATCCAGATCCTTTTCCTATTACGGAGCCAACGACGATGAGGGAAAGAATATATACGAACGGGCACGGGAAATGGTCATTGAAGTGATCCGGATTGCCGATCAGAGTTTTGGGGTGGATTTTTCCCAATACGACAACGACGGCGACGGGACAATAGATAACGTATTTGTGTACTTTGCCGGTCATAACGAAGCCGAAGGCGGTGGCGAAAATACCATTTGGCCGCACGCCTGGAATACTTACGATCAAAGCATTACAGTAGACGGCGTCATTACGTCTTCCTATGCGTGTACCTCTGAGCTCAGGGCCGCTGCCGGAACATCCATGTCCGGGATCGGCACCTATTGCCACGAATTCGGCCACGTTCTGGGATTGCCCGATTTTTACGACACCGATGACGATGAAAACGGTGCGGCACGCGGAGTGGGATCCTTTTCTCTCATGTCCGGTGGGAATTACAACAACGTGGGAAGGACTCCGCCTTATGTGACAATTATTGAAAAGACGTTGTTGGGCTGGCGGCCTGACAGTTTTGAAGAACTGGCGGAAGAAGGACAGTACGAACTCGGATCTGTTCCCGGTAATCAGGCATATGTCTCCCTTACAGGCAATGACGGGGAATTTTTTCTATACGAATTCCGTCAAAAAACAGGCTGGGATGCCAACCTTCCCAATTCTGGATTGCTGATCTATCACATTGACATGTCAGACAACATGGTAGGTGATGTATCGGCCTTAGAGAGATGGCGTACCTGGAACGGCATCAATTCGTATGCTTCCCATCAGTGTTGTGACCTTGTAGAAGCGGTTTATCCCGAAGATAAAATCAGTTTTGATCACCAGATACCGTTCCCCGGTACAAAGAAAAATACCTCTTTTACAGACACGTCTTCCCCGAAAGCAGTAGATTTTGCAGGAAATCTTACGGGTGTATACCTGGTAAATATTGCCGATAACGGCGACCGGGCTTCTTTTACGGTAACTAAGAGCACCGATTTGGTCATTACCGGAACCGTTTCTGATCCCGCCGGAAATCCCGTCCCGGGAGCTGAAGTTATTTTGTCTTATGAAGGACCTTCCCCGGCCGGGGATATCCGCCAATCTTCCATTGCATCCTCCGGACCACTATATACCTCGGCACGGATGACCTCGCAAGGGGAAACAACGACCACCACAACGGGAGAAGATGGTACATACGTTTTTGAAACAGAAAGCCGTGAAGGAACCTACTACCTTAAAGCCTCTAAAGAAGGGTTCAACCCGGCTTACGACCAGGTTGATGCATCCCGTTCCGGAACGGTTACCGTAGATTTCACCTTAACGCCCTTACCGGAAGAGGGATCTCTGAAGAAACACGGACCCTGGGAAGGCTATACTGTCGGCTATGGATCCCCTGGTGGCACCATTTACGGAGCTGTGGGCTTCTCGGCCCAGGAACTTGCTCCTTACGAAGGTTACACCATTGCTTCCATGTCGTTCCTGGTAGCCGGCACCACAGCCGCCGAGGTAGGTCTGTTCATTACCGCAGGCAACAAAATTATATTTTCGGGGGTGTTGAACAACCCGTCTTTTGAGGTTATGATGCAGGTTGACCTTTCCTCTTTCAATATAATCATACCGGGAGGAGCGGATGTAAAATTCGGGTATTACGTTACCGACAGTGATTCCGGATACCCGCTGGCTGCCGACAACGGACCTATGGAGCCAATGGGCGGGTATGCCGGCGACAACGTGGAATCATTGACCGATACCTGGAAAGCCCGATCTGATATTGATGTAAATATCCAAATATCTGCTATTGTGGCCGGGCCGGACAACCAGCTCTTTTCCCTGGGTTATTACATGATCCCTTATACGGGCCGCACATACAGGGCCGGGGATACGTTTACCTTGCAATTGAACGATGATCCTTCTATTGAAGACGTGGAAAGGCCGGTCGCCGTAGCCTGGTTTTTTGACAACCAGCCTCACAATACAGGGGATGTCATTACACTTACCCAAGGCAATCACACGGTAAAAGCCGTACTGACCTTTGAAGATCACACCCAGACTATTATTCAGGAGATCCAATGCGGGGAAGCGAGTAGTCAGTCCGTTATTCGGATAGATACTTGAGAAAGTCCATGAGTATTCATGAGGTATATAAGACGTGGTTTTTGAAGCAACTTCTGGATTCCGGGGACACGATGACCTTCAGAAGATACCGGGATGAACCTTTGGATCTGAAGGAAGTTGATAATATTTACATACACGTTCCTTTTTGCCGCAATAAGTGTCCTTATTGTCCCTATTTTAAAGAACTCTATAACGAACAGCAAGCCGGACTTTTTGGGGATGCCCTGTTACGTGAAATAGAAATGCATGCAGGATGGCTTAAGGGGAAGGTTCTCCGCTCTCTTTATATAGGAGGAGGGACGCCTACCTTGCTTAATAGCTGCCTGATCCGGGCCATTGACCGCTTACGCGACTTATGCACACTGCAAAACGTGGCCCTGGAAACGACTCCTCAGGAAATCAACAACCGGGTAACAGGTGAGCTGGGAAGGATGGGCTGCAATATGATTAGCTTGGGAGTTCAGGATTTTAATCCAAAATACCTGGATTTTCTGGGGCGCAAATATTCGGTTCCCGATGTATTCAGGGCTATTAATAAGCTGGAACAATTAAATTTCACGACTTTTAACATAGACCTGATATTTGCCATGCCGGGGCAAACCCTGGAAGAGTTGGACCAGACCTTGCAAATAGCAGTAAATACCGGAGCCAGTCAACTGACTTTATACCCATTGTTTACTTTCCCTTACAGTGTAATTGGAAAATCCCGCGCACTGTCACATGTAATCATGCCAGACGGCAAGATCCGTAAACAGATGTATTTTCACATACAGGATACGCTGATTGCCAAAGGATACAAACAAGTTTCTGTCTGGAGTTTTTTGAAAGGCAACACACATAAATATTCATCTGTGACCCGGGATAAATACCTGGGTCTGGGACCATCAGCGGGAACGTATACAGGCAAACAGTTTTTGTTCAACACGTTTAATATTAATGAATATATCTCCCTGAGCATTCGCAGTCAAATTCCGGGATCTTATATTATGGACGTATCTTCCCGCATGGAACGTCTTTTCTGGATTTACTGGAGGTTGTACGAGACAAAAATCCCCCTGAACAGCTATAAGACTTGTTTTGGTTCGGACTTTATGAAAGATTATGGAAAATGGGTTCTCATTACAGAATTATTTGGGTATGCTCACAGAAAAGAAGATCACATTGAGTTGACAAAAAAAGGAATTCACCGGATACACCTGCTCCAAAATCATTTTGCATTGGATTACATAAACAGGATATGGACGGCCAGTACTATGGAACACCCTCCGGAAGAGATACGCTTAAGTGCGTTGCACTAGGTTTTTTTCTATATTTACGTTCCGATGAAAGATTTTAAATGCAAATACGGACCATGGGCTTTGGTGGCCGGTGCTTCCGAAGGTTTGGGAGAAGCTTTTGCCAGGGAAATTGCAAGCCGGGGATTGAATGTTTATCTGATCGCCCGCAGGGAAGAAAAATTGCAGGAATTGTCCGGTGAAATCCAACGTGAATACGGGGTCCAAGTTAAATACAGGAGTGTAGATTTGTCCGAGCGGGATCAAATCAAAGATTTCTTTAGCCAATTGGATGTAGACACGGGGCTGGTGGTTTATAATGCCGCATATGCCCCTGTGGGCTGGTTTGCCGGACTTCCGCCGGAAGATCCGGAAAAGATCGTGGCCGTGAATGTGCGCGGGCCTGTGTTGGTCGCTCACTTTGCCTCGGCAATAATGAAAAAAAAGGGGAGCGGAGGAATTGTGTTGATGTCTTCGTTGGCAGGAACCCAGGGAAGTCCCAAAATTGCCACTTACGCAGCGACCAAAGCATTCAATACCACCTTTGTCGAAGGACTTTGGAAAGAATTGAAGCCATTGGGCATTGATGTGCTGGCTTCCTGCGCGGGGGCCATACTGACTCCCGGATATAAAAATACGCAACATCAAAAATCGGCCCCCGGGACATTGACACCTGAACAAGTTGCCTTAAAAACATTGAATGCTCTGGGGAAGGGACCTGTCACGGTCCCCGGAACGATGAACAAGCTGGCACGGTGGCTTATGGGCAGGGTATTGCCCCGCCGTTGGGCAATAGAGCTGATGTATCAACAAACAAAAAAACTATAGAGATGATCAAAATTATCGGTTTTTTCA
>JBAZDQ010000038.1:0-13025 GCA_041654355.1 Bacteroidales bacterium | reverse complement strand
TCTTATTGTGGCCCAGCCAAAGACCGGAAAAACAGTTCTCTTGCAATCCATAGCCAACGCTATTGCCGACAATCATCCGGAGGTTTATATGATCGTCCTGTTAATTGACGAAAGACCGGAAGAAGTGACCGATATGGCCCGTAACGTTAAAGCGGAAGTGATCGCTTCAACATTTGACGAATCTGCGGAACGTCACGTGAAGGTTGCCGGCATCGTACTTGAAAAAGCAAAACGCCTGGTAGAATGCGGTCACGATGTGGTCATCCTGCTGGATAGTATTACACGTCTGGCTCGTGCTTTCAATACGGTTCAACCTGCAAGCGGAAAAGTGTTGAGCGGAGGTGTGGATGCCAATGCCCTCCAAAAGCCCAAACGGTTCTTTGGGGCTGCCAGGAATATTGAAAACGGGGGATCTCTCACGATCCTGTCAACGGCACTTACCGATACCGGTTCCAAAATGGACGAAGTGATCTTTGAAGAATTTAAGGGAACCGGCAACCTGGAACTGCAACTGGACAGGAAGCTCTCCAACAAGAGAATATTCCCTGCTGTTGATGTAACGCTTAGTTCAACGCGTCGCGACGATTTGTTAATGGACAAGGACAAACTCAACCGCATCTGGATACTTCGCAATTACCTGGCAGATATGAATTCTGTGGAAGCTATGGAATTTATGAAAGACCGCCTCTTGCGTACCCAGGATAATGACGAGTTCCTGATTACCATGAATAAGTAAAAGTATCCCTTTCTTATAACAGTTTCAGCAGTTCAGAGGCAGCTCGAAAAGAGTCCGTCTGCCCATTTTTAACCTTTTCCTCCATCAAGGGCAAGGCCTCTTTGATACGGGGGTTGTCGTAAAAACGGGATACCAGGTAATTATTAATGCTCTCTCTCATCCAAAACACGGCTTGTTGGGCCCTCTTTTTCTGAAAATATCCGTTTTCACGGGTTAGGTTCATATACTTGTTAATGGATTCCAGAATTTCCTCCATTCCTGTTCCTTCTGTAGATGAAGCAGTCAGAGCCGAAGGAGTCCAGCCAGAAGGCGACGGCGGAAAAAGGTGCAGGGCTCCCTGGTAAAGGGTTTTTGCCTGAAGTGCTTTTTTCACATTGTTCTCATCGGCTTTATTGATTACAAGCAAGTCCGACATTTCCATGATCCCCCGCTTGATGCCCTGAAGTCCGTCTCCGGCTCCTGCAAGCATGAGTAGCAGGAAAAAATCCGTCATGGAATGGACGGCCGTTTCTGATTGGCCAACACCTACCGTTTCAATAAAAATTGTATCAAACCCGGCGGCTTCGCATAAAAGCACTGCTTCCCTTGTTTTTCTTGCCACACCTCCAAGAGAGCCTCCGCTTGGTGAAGGACGAACAAAAACGCAGGGATTGTTGGCCAGGGTCTCCATCCTGGTTTTGTCGCCCAGGATACTGCCTTTGCTGCGTTCGCTGCTTGGATCAATAGCCAATACGGCCAACCTGTGACCGGAATCGGTTATGTATTTTCCAAACGTTTCAATGAAAGTACTTTTCCCGACCCCGGGAACTCCGGTAATGCCTATCCTGACTGAGTTGCCCGATAAAGGAAGACAAGCCGAGACAAGTTCGTGCGCTTTTTCGCGGTCTTCCTCCCGGGTGCTCTCTATCAAAGTAATGGATTGTGCAAGAACGGTAATGTCCCTGTTTTTAATACCATTCAGATAGGTGCTTACATCATAACTCCTGCCGGGTCTTTTTTTTATAATATCCCTGATCCGTGGATTTATGTCCGGGGGCTGAGGTATTCCCTGATTAACTTTTAAAGCAGAATCCATGCCCGTCAGGGGTTAATATTTCCGTAAACAAGTATATTTACAGTAGGTCTGGATGGCGCGTTGGTAGTGAGACTTACGGTATATATCATCTCCCCGGGAGATATCGTTTCAGAAGCCTGTATGGTAATATCAACCGGGACCTCGGCTCCGGGAGCGATTTCGTTTGCCGTTTCAACACGGATACCCGGATGACTGGTATCTGTTTTATAGATGACCAGAGGTGTTTTTCCTTTGTTGGAAAGGCGAAAAGAGGCAGCGATCTCTGATCCTGATTTTATACCTTTGAATTCATGAGCACTCCGGTCCATTTGAGGAATGGGAGCATTGGCTTTTTCAGCACGGCTCATACCGGATGTGTTCATTTTGACAGCCCCCTTAACGGTCAGAACATGCAGGGGGTCCTTTTTGTCGTTGATTATCAGCTGGGCCGTGTACAAAACATTGCCCCAGTCTTCCTTTTTTCTGGTATCAATGGCATATATTACAACTCCTTTCTCGCCGCTGTTAAGGCGGGAGGGGTTGGCACTTACTGTCAGGTTGGGATGAGAAGAGCTAAATGTCAGGAATACCGGGTATTTTCCCGTGTTGATGATCTCCACTGAATCGGTTTTTACCGTTCCCTGACGGATTTGTCCCAATTCCAGGTCCTTGTTTCGCAGACGAACAGGTCCCATAACTACGGGGTGCGTGTCTTCCAGGCTAAATTTTTTCTGATGGACTACTCCTCTGACTCGTAAAACGTAAGGGTTGCTGGATCCTGTAACATATACAGACAACATTTTATCGAACGGATAGGGCCCCTGGTCATTGGAATAAGTAACTGTGATAGAGCCCTTTTTACCAGGAAGTATCGGTTCTTTAGTCCATTCCGGGACCGTACATCCGCATGAAGAAATGACGGTTTGAATGACTACCGGTTTATCACTGTTGTTTGTCATAATGAAAGTATGGGATCTTGGGCCGTCATCAATTCGAAAATCTCCGAAATCATGTACGGTTTTATCAAAGGTCACCTGATTATCTTCCTGTGGAAGAGAAGGTCGTGAAAATAAGATTGAAGCGAGTAAAAGAAAGAGCAGTTTCATCTTATCAAATGTTGATCATTTACAAAGGTAGTAAGAATTTAATTCATATATTTGCAGCAATTATTTACTACTTTAACAGTCAAATTATCATGGCACACAGAATTACTGAAACTTGCACTGCATGTGGAACCTGCATGGATGAATGTCCCGTAGAAGCGATTTCTCCCGGTGATATTTACGTCATAGATCCCGATGAATGTATTGATTGCGGAGCATGTGCTGCAGTTTGTCCGGTCGGCGCCATTCTTGCCGAATAATTTACTAGATCCAGACAAATCCTGAAAAGCATACTTACGGGTATGCTTTTTTTATGTTTTTTTGATAGTAAATATAAATTCCACTCCCCCTTCTTCCCGTTTACGGGCATGTATAGAGCCTCCGTGAAGTAGAAGTGCGTTTTTCACAATGGACAGTCCCAAACCTGTTCCTCCCATACGACGGCTTCTGCCTTTGTCAACCCTGTAGAATCGTTCAAAAATCCGGGACAGGTGTTCCCTGTCAATGCCAATGCCGTTATCTGCGTATATAAATGCATAATGATCCGGGCCAGACTCCGTAAGCCTTACCGTGATGGTATCACATCCTGAATAGGTTATGGCATTATCTGTCAGGTTTCGAAAAATAGATTGTAATAATCCGTGATTTCCCTGGACAATGATTTTATCCGGAAAATCAAGAACCGTCTTTATATTCTTTTCCTGCAGGTGAGTATCCAGATCTAAAAACACATCTTTAATGATGTCACTAAGGTTTAACTCTGTTTTTTCTATGATATCACTGGCTTCATCCATACGTGTAATGGTGGAAATGTCATTTAACAATTGAGCCAGTCTATCGGATTGTTTGTAACAACTTTCAATAAACGCCTGTTTTTTTGAGGGAGGCAGGGCGGGGTTGTTCATCAACGTTTCAAGGTATCCCTGGATGATACTTACAGGGGTTTTTAATTCGTGATTGATATTTTGTGTAAGCTGTTTCTTAATTCGTGTCTGTTCCTGCTTTTGCTGTTCCACCACTTTGTGTTCACTTTCCAGTGCTTCTTTTGTCTGTTTAAGCCGGGAGTACAGCTGGATAATGTGATTGGAAATATCCCCCAGCTCATCTTTTGGGAATGGCCCAATATCATGAAGCGGTTCTCCGTTGTCGGCTAACCTGGCAAATTTTTTTAATCTTTTGATATTATTTCCCAAACGACGTGTAAAAATTAAAGCTAAACAGCTTATAATGATTGATATGCCTATCATGACAGGAAGAAATAACTTGTCCGTTTTCAAAACTTCCTTCAAGGATACTGAATAAGGTATGGCTGAACGGACCACATAATCTCCCGTTAAGGTGGCGGCATAGAAATATTCTTTATTGGTGGTTTCGGACAAGCGACGGATCGTATACCCGGATCCGTTTTTCATGGCACGAATGATTTCCGGCCTGTCAGCGTGGTTGGCAAATGAATCCAAGGGAATGGATTTATCCGTATCGTAAAGAACGGTTCCCGTTTTATCCAATACGGTTACCCGTAAGTTTTCAGTAACAGACCGCCTGTTTTCCATTACTATTGAATCCATGGCAGTATGGTCTGCAAGAGAATGGCTCAGGCGGGTATTGATGATCTGTAATTCTGTATTTACCCGCTCTGCTTTATACAACCGTTCCCTGCGGAACTGAAAGAGAAGGAAACTAAGCAGGAAAAGCCCGAAGAGCAACAACAATGTCAGGAAGAGCCTGATGTGAAAAGAGATTCTATATCTCAAATCCGTACCCATAACCCAATCTGGTTACAATATGTTTTCCGTATTTTCCGATTTTTTTCCGCAAACGGGTCATATTGACATCTATGGTTCTGCCCAGAACAATCACATCGTCACTCCACACCTGGTTCAGTATCTCTTCACGGGAAAGGATTTTGTTTTTATGACGAAGCAGTAATATCAGGATCTCAAATTCCTTTTTTGTCAATGGAATATCCTGTCCGTCAACCAAACATATCTTTTTTGAAAGATCTATTGTCATACCTTCAAAAACGATTGTCTGAAGGGGTTCCGGATGTAATAAAGGTTCAGTTCTTCTCAAAACGCTTTTTACCCTGGCTATCACTTCCCGGATTGAAAAAGGTTTGAGGATGTAATCGTCTGCTCCCAGGTTTAATCCTGCTACCGTATCGTCTTCCGTATCCTTGGCCGTGCAGAATATTATGGGTACCAATGCTGTTTTTTCATTTTCTTTTAAGATCCGTGCCAATTTGAACCCGCTTAACGGCCCCATCATGACATCCAGGAGGATCAGGGAGTATTTTTCCGGATTCATTTTGAGGACTTGTTCGGCACTATAAGCTACATCTACCAGGTAGCCTTCAATTTCCAGATTGAACTGCAATATTTCACACAAGGATTCTTCATCGTCAACGACCAATATCCGTATTTTATTTTTTTCCAAAACGAAAGGATTAAAGTTTTACAAAGATATATGATTCCGTTAAAATAAAAGGTGTTACAAAATCCGTAAGCATTTTTTTATGTAATTGTAAAACAGTTGTATCCGTATTGTAACACGAAGCCACGACTTTTGTCACGGATTATGAATAAGAAAGTTACACAAGCAATCAAAGCCGCCTTTTTTGTCCTGGTATTACAGCCGGGAATCATGCAGGCGCAAACGGTTATAACCGGACAAGTAACCGATGATAAAATGAATGAACCACTTCCCGGCGTGTATGTCCTGGTTTCAGGAACTGAAAAAGGGTGTGTCACAGACAATGAAGGCGTATATAATTTGCCCCTTCAGGAAGGTACCTATATTTTGGAATTCAGATATATTTCCTATGAAACAACTGTAACAGACCCCGTTTTCATTAACGGAGAACCCGGAAAAATAACCATGAACATTCAGATGATACCCGGGGAAATGTCACTGGAAGAAGTGTTTGTTACTGCCCATAAAAACCTGGAAACCGAAACAAGTCTTTTATCTGAGAGACGAATGTCTTCAACAGCCCTGGAGAATATGGGTGCCCGCGAAATGAGTGAGAAAGGAATATCTACTGTTGCCGAAAGCGTGAAAAAAATCACCGGTATATCCCTGGCGGAAACCGGGCAGGTATATGTCCGGGGCCTGGGAGACAGGTACAGTACTACCACACTCAACGGATTGCCCATAGCTTCTCCAAATCCCGACAACAAACTTATTCCGCTGGAATTGTTTCCTTCAGGAATTATCAGGAATGTTACGGTAAGCAAAGTATATAGCGCAGCCTCCTATGCCGATTATTCAGGAGCACATATAGATATTAGTATCAAGGAACATACGGGTACCGATTTTTTTACTGTTAATGCAGGTGCCGGGGGAAATTCCGGGTCCTTTCTCAAAAGTTTTGCCGGGCGTGAGAAAAAAGGAGGAATGTTGTTGGCCGGGAACCTTGTTCCTGAGGTTAAAAATATGACAGCCAATGAATTTTCTTCTTATGTAAGAAATAATGATCCTTTCGGAACCTCCTTTTCTGTTGTT
Source organism: Bacteroidales bacterium (assembly GCA_041654355.1). Taxonomy (GTDB): domain Bacteria; phylum Bacteroidota; class Bacteroidia; order Bacteroidales; family UBA932; genus DMER64. The sequence goes on along the minus strand of JBAZDQ010000038.1, from coordinate 6,628 downwards.
CAAAGAACACTCATTCCCGGGATGAATGCGGGACTGGGATTGGGAAAAACATGGACATCAGGACGTCATAAAACAGGCCTGCTGGTTTCCTTGAATGCTAATTATTCGGGTAATATAGAGCCGGATTCTTATGTTTCCACCATTAACGCACAGGGTACTGTTCTGAATGAATTTAACTACGACAGTTATACAAAGAACCTGGATATTGCTGCCCTGATGCACCTGAGTTATGAATTGGGATCAGTTCATTACCTCAGTTATTCTCTTTTGTACGCACGCAATGCGGAAGACAATTACAAAAAAAGGGAAGGATACGATTCGGAAGGGATCCGGCTCATAGGAAGCAACAGCGGTTTTCATGTATACAATTTGTTGAACAACCAGCTTTTTTATTCCTGGACTGCTTCAAAAAAATGGTCAATCAATGCGGCTTTCTCTTACGGGTTAACAGGCAGCTATGAACCTGACCGCAGGCAGGTTATGTTCCGGCAGGACAACGGCACATTGTCCCTTTTTAAACTCAATAAACAGGAAACAATGCGCTATTTTGGAGAATTGGAAGAACAAGAAGCCGCTGCAAATGTTTATGCAGTATACAATATGGGTGAAAAGGGTACCCTTAAGTTTGGCGCTTCTTACAAGAACAAGGCCAGGGATTACTCATCCATTCGTTTTTATTACAACCTGAACAACCTCAATCCGGAGATTTCGGATATCTATAATACGGATCCCTATCTGAATAATGAGAACATCGCAGACGGGACCATAGTTATTACCAAGGATGCCCAGCCAAAATCCTATTATTATGCCGGACAGGATATCGGGGGTATATACCTGGAAGCGGATATGCTCCCGTTCACGAATCTGAATGTGAACCTGGGATTGCGCTATGAGCCTTCCCTTCAATGGGTACGCTACTGGACAGATGCTTCCATAGAAAAGATTTCCCGGTTAAAGGGACATGATTTTTTTCCGGCTATAAATATTAAATACGGGATTGCTGCAAATCATTTCTTAAGACTGGCCCTTTCCCGTACAGTTACCCGCCCGTTGTTCATAGAGATGGCTCCATTTCTGTATAAAGAATCTTATGGTAGTGCAGAAATCAGAGGTAACGAATTGCTGGTTAACGGTTACAATCTGAATGCAGATCTGCGTTATGAGGTTTATGGAGAAAAAAACAATCTTTTTTCTGCAACGCTATATTACAAAAACCTGAAAACTCCCATAGAGCGGGTTCAGGAATCATCGGGTGGTTCTGCGGTACATTCGTTTCGCAATGCCAGTGAAGGTATGGCAGCCGGAGTGGAGGTGGAAACACGGATCAACCTGTTGCCCGGCTTCAGGATTGGATTCAATGCTTCCTATATGTACACCAATGTTATTTTGCCCGAAGGAGGTGGTATTTATACGGACTCACACAGGGCATTACAGGGAGCCTCTCCGTATTTGCTCAATGCAGACCTGGCTTACGGGTGGAAAGTAAGAAAAAACGATCAGATAACACTGACTATGCTATACAATTTGCAGGGACCCCGGATCCATGCCGTGGGCATTTACGGGATGGGCAATGTGATGCAACAACCTCTGCACACATTGGATTTTGTGGGCATTTACAATGCCGGCAGCAGATGGAATATTAAGGTTTCGGCCGGAAATATCCTGGACAGCCGGATCCTCTTAATCCAGGAAGTTAAAACTACCGAAGAATTGATAACGGTAGAATCATATAAACCCGGGATCTCTTTTCAGATAGGGTTCTCATATACATTCAAAAAGCAATAAAAAAATGAAACACATGAATTGGAAAATGGCCGTTATGGCATTTGGGATCCTGTTTCTGACAGTTTCCTGTGAACAAGGGATAGATCCCGAAACTGAATCAGCCGATCTGGCAGGTGAATTAACCCAGGCAAAAACACTTAAAACCGGAACGACCTATACTTTATCAGGGGGATTTCATGTAAAAGCGGGCGGAGTGCTAACCATAGAACCCGGTGTTATCATTGTAGCAAAGGACGATGATATTGTAGATTACATACTTGTTGAACAGGGTGGAAAAATCCTGGCACAGGGTACTGCACAAAACCCAATAGTGATGACTTCTGAAAAGAAAGAGGCCGGAGCCTGGGGTGGTGTTCATATCTGCGGCCGTGCTCCTATCAATGTAACGGGGACCCAATCAAAATCGGAGATAGGGGACGCTTCGTACGGGGGGAATGATGCTTCCGATAATTCAGGTACGCTGAGTTATATTCGTGTGGAATATACCGGTTATGCCTTCAGTGAGGAAAAAGAAGCCAACGGATTTACATTTTACGGAGTGGGGAACGGAACGGTTGTAGATCACCTTCAATCTTACAAAGGATCGGATGACGGATTTGAATGGTTTGGAGGTACGGTCAATGTAAAATTCCTGGTAGCCACTGATAACAGCGATGATTCGTTTGACTGGACCGAAGGCTGGCAAGGAAAAGGGCAGTTCCTGGTAGCTGTCCAGGGTTCGGAAAGTGCCATCGGGTATGAATGTGATTGCCTTATAGAAGCAGATAATAACAGTAAAGACTTTTCGGCTGAGCCGATCTCTTTTCCGGTGTTGGCCAACCTTACCCTTGTAGGGAACGGGTCTACCCTGAACAAACGCGGGATCCGACTGCGTGCCGGAACACACATAAAGCTTTATAATACATTGGTTTACGGCAAAATTAATAGTCTGACAACAGAAACAAGGGAAACAGAATCTTCTCTGGTAAACGGTGTATCAGTTCTGGATTACGTACACCTTTCCAGAACAGTTTCTGCAGCCGAAGGCCATTATTCAGAGAGTATGTTCACGGCCAACGGTAATAATGGTATTGACAAAGAAATTCTTTTCACTTCAGATTATATTGGTACCGTTGAAGGAGGGAAAGACATGAGCCTTGTACATTCATTCTTTACCAAAACAAATTATAAGGGAGCTGTCCCGTCAGGAAACGATTGGACAGCAGGTTGGTGTAAATAGGGAATCCTTCAGGAGCCATGTCTGATATAATGTTTATTGACAAGAAAAGTGTAACTTTGTAAATTGTCAAAAAAAATGAAAATACCAGCACATGGCTTCAGTTATAAATATTATAGGTAAGATTTTCGGGTCCAAAGCTGACAGGGACCTCAAACAGCTGACTCCTTATGTAGATAAGATCTTACGGGAGTATGAAAGGATAGACAAACTGGATCACGATGAATTACGCCTGGAAACGCAAAAGATCAGGCAGATCATACGGAACCACATAGAAGAAGATGAAAAGGCCAAGGCCGCACTGAGGGAACAATTGGAAGATGTTGAAATTGAGGTGGAGAAAAAAGAAGTGTTAGCAACAGAAGTAGATAAGCTTACCAAAAAGACAGATGAGAAAATTGAGGAAATTCTGAAGGATGTTCTTCCTGCCGCTTTTGCCGTAATGAAATCTACGGCAAGACGGTTCAAGGAAAACGAAACCATAACCGTAACGGCTACTGATTTTGACAGGCAGCTTGCCACCAATAAAGATCATGTTGAAATTCACGGAGACAATGCTGTCTGGAGCAATACCTGGATGGCAGGAGGGAATATGATCACCTGGGATATGGTGCATTATGATGTCCAGTTAATAGGTGGCGTAGTGCTTCACCAGGGAAAGATCGCGGAGATGGCAACCGGGGAAGGAAAGACACTGGTGGCCACTTTACCTGTATTCCTCAACGCACTGGCCGGAAAAGGAGTGCATATAGTCACAGTCAACGATTACTTGTCCAAACGTGACTCGGAATGGATGGGGCCGTTGTACGAATTCCACGGTTTGAAAGTAGATTGTATTGATAAGCACCAACCCAATTCGGAAGAGAGGAAAAAAGCATACAGGGCTGATATAACCTTTGGAACAAACAACGAATTCGGCTTTGATTACCTGAGAGATAACATGGCCATCAATTCCCAGGACCTGGTACAACGCAAGCACCATTATGCCATCGTGGACGAAGTTGACTCGGTATTGATTGACGATGCACGGACTCCTTTGATCATCTCCGGGCCGGTCCCTCGGGGGGAAGACCAGCAGTTTAACGAATTCCGGCCTATCGTGGAACAGTTGTACCAGGCACAAAGAACACTGGTACAACAATACCTTGCCGAGGCGCGTAATCTGATCTCGGAAGGAGATGAAGAAAACGGCGGAAAAATTTTGCTCAAAGCCTTCAAGGGCCTGCCCAAATATACACCTCTGATCAAATACCTGAGTGAACAGGGAATCAAACAACTGTTACAAAAAACAGAAAATTTCTACATGCAGGATAACAACAAACAGATGCACCTGATAACGGACGATCTGTATTTTGTTATTGAAGAACAGCAAAAATCCGTTGATCTGACAGAAAAAGGGCACGATTTGATCGCCAATAAGATGAGTGACACCAAATTCTTTATCCTGCCCGACATGGGGAGTGAGATATCGGAGCTGGAAAAACAGAATCTTTCTGATCAGGAAAAAGCCGCAGCCAAGGACGCTCTTTTAAGCGATTACGCCGTGAAATCCGAAAGAGTCCATACGGTTAACCAGTTGCTTAAAGCCTATGCGATGTTTGAAAAAGATGTGGAATACATCGTAGTGGATAACAAGATCAAGATTGTAGACGAACAAACCGGGCGTGTACTGGAAGGAAGACGTTACTCCGATGGTTTGCACCAGGCCATCGAAGCCAAGGAAAAAGTAAAGGTAGAAGCAGCCACCCAGACATTTGCCACCATTACCCTTCAGAATTATTTCCGTATGTATCACAAGCTGGCCGGTATGACCGGTACTGCTGAAACGGAAGCAGGGGAGTTCTGGTCCATATACAAACTGGATGTGGTTGTGATCCCAACAAACCGGCCGGTGATCCGAATTGACGGTGACGATCTGATATACAGAACAAAACGGGAAAAATTCAATGCAGTAATTGACCAGATCACGGATCTGACCAAAGCAGGGCGGCCGGTTCTTGTAGGTACCACTTCTGTAGAAATTTCTGAATTGCTCAGCCGTATGCTAAAAATGCGCGGCGTAAAACACAATGTCCTCAATGCCAAGCAGCATGCGCGTGAAGCGGAGATAGTTGCCGAGGCGGGTCGTGCCGGAGCGGTGACCATTGCCACGAACATGGCCGGAAGGGGGACGGATATTAAATTGAGGGAAGGAGTCCGGGAGGCCGGAGGTTTGGCTATAGTTGGAACGGAGCGTCATGACAGCCGTCGTGTGGACAGGCAGCTTAGGGGACGTGCAGGACGCCAGGGAGACCCCGGGTCCTCCACTTTTTTCGTGTCCCTGGAAGATGACCTGATGCGGTTGTTCGGAAGCGGTCGTATTGCCTCTATCGTAGACAGGATGGGCATGAAAGAAGGCGAAGTATTGCAGCATTCCATGTTGTCCAGTTCCATAGAAAGGGCACAAAAAAAGGTGGAAGAAAACAACTTCGGGATCAGGAAACGTCTTTTGGAGTATGACGATGTGATGAATTCACAAAGGGAAGTGATCTATACCCGTCGCCGTAATGCATTGTACGGTGAACGTGTGGACGTGGACGTAGCCAACATGATGTCCGATTTTGCAGAATCGTTTGTGCAACAGATGGAAGGAATTGATTATGAAGAATTCACACATGAATTGATCCGCCAGATTTCCATCGAGCCCGGCATTGACGAAGAAATATACCGCAAACAAAATACTGCCGATTTGTCACAGGCCCTGGCTGAACAGATACAGAGAGTGTACGGACGAAGGGCAGAAACTCTGGTTGCCCAGGCCTGGCCCATCATGAAAAATATTTATGAAACACAACGGGCGACCTATGAAAATGTAGTGGTACCGGTAGGTGACGGCAAAAGGATCTACCAGGTTATCGTGAATATAAAGAAAGCATACGACAGCAAGGGGAAAGAATTGATCCGGGCTATCAACAAGACCATCAACCTTGTGATGATAGACGAATACTGGAAAGAACATTTGCGTGACATGGACGATCTGAAGCAATCGGTACAGAACGCTACTTATGAACAAAAAGACCCGTTGTTGATCTATAAATTTGAAAGTTTCAAACTTTTCAGCGAAATGCTGGAAAAAATTGCCAGGGAAGTACTTGCCTTTCTGCTTAAAGCACACATACCCCTTCGTCAGGACCAGGATAAACTGGATAAAGCAGGCAATGAAAGGCGCCGAACGGATCTTAGCAATACGCAAACATCACGTTCCGATTTGCTTACACAATCGGCCGAGCCGCGTTCCAATACTCCTGTACATGTTGAAAAACAGGTGGGAAGGAACGATCCCTGTCCTTGCGGTAGCGGGAAAAAATACAAACATTGCCACGGGAAAGATTTATAATCACATTTTTTAAAATTTATGAGTTACGACCTAATCATTATCGGATCCGGTCCGGCTGGATATATAGCAGCCGTAAGAAGCGCCCAATTGGGTTTTAAAACGGCAATTATCGAAAAAGCCCTTTTGGGGGGGGTTTGCCTTAATTGGGGGTGTATCCCTACCAAAGCGCTGATGAAAAGTGCGGAAGCACTGAACACAGCCAGGCATGCAGAAACTTACGGAGTGAAAGTGACAGGAAATGTGGAGCCCGA
>JBAZDQ010000037.1:0-13038 GCA_041654355.1 Bacteroidales bacterium | reverse complement strand
TTATAAAATCAGATTCGATTGCTCAAGGAGTGGATAAAGTGATTAAGGAAATGAAATCACTCTTCCGTCAGCTCATAGCCCCAGTCAATTCCTTTTAGGGTGGCCGGAACGCCGCTTTTCATCCAGACGGGCATGGGGGCGCCTTTCAGGTAGTGGTTGAAAAACTGTTCCAGGCGTATGCTCAGGTCTTTTGCATTGGCTCTTCTTCGCAGGTTATGGACTTCGTCGTTGTATTGGAGCAGCCAGGAGGGTTTTCCCAACCTGCGCAAAGCCGTGAAAAATTCTATGCCCTGGTACCAGGGGACCGCATCGTCCTTGTCGTTGTGCATGATAAGCACAGGGGTTTCCACCTTATCGGCAAAGAAAAGGGGAGAGTTCTCTATGTACAGGTCCAGGCCGTCCCACAACGTTTTTCCAACTCGGCTTTGGCTGCCTTCATATTGGAATTGGCGCACCATTCCCGAACCCCACCGAATCCCGCCGTAAGCACTGGTCATGTTGGCTACCGGGGCACCGGCTCCTGCCGCTTTCCATTTAAACACTTGGGGCCGGGTGACCATGAAGGCCACCTGGTATCCGCCCCAGCTTTGTCCCTGTATGCCAATGTTTTCTGCGTCTACCCAGCTGTTCTCCTGAATAAGCTTTTCCACTCCCGGAACAATACAATCCAGGGCACTTTCTCCGGGATGGCCCTCCCGGTAAATGATATCGGGTACAAAAACCAGGTATTCGTTGCTAACAAAGAAGGGAATATTAATTGTTGACCGGCTGGGCGCGGGTGATTTGTAAGTATTCAGCGTATGGGAATTTCTTTCGTAGAAGTATACCAGCATGGGGTATTTTTTAGCCGGATCAAAATTTTCCGGTTTGTACAGGATCCCTTCCAGGTCTTGCCCGTTAACGGATTCCCAACGGATCAGTTCGGCCGTTCCCCAGTTATACAGCTTTTGCTGAGGGTTGATATCTGTGATCTTATCCTGCGTCTTGAAATTGTCTTGGGTGATCCAGATATCGGGAGAGTTTTCAAAATTGTGCTTGACATAGGCAATGACACCGCTTTCTTTTGACCGGTAGAAGTCGTCAAAAGTCACGGGCTCTTTGATCCAGGGTGTAAGGGCGGTATTTTTTCCGGATTTTCTCCGGGTGATCTTTGTGTAGTAGTACCCGTTTTCTTTTGTCTTTTCGTCGAAAGCCGAGAAATAGACAGTCGCCCCGGGTTTGATGGTTTCTTTCTCCAGCCGCCTGGTTCCCGGAGGATATACTACATAATCCGGTCGTGCTATGCGGAAGGTTATTTCTTCTTTGCGTCCCAAACCGTCAGTCAGGGCCACCGGGGGTGTCTGTCCGGAAGGATCTATCTGCCACACATCGTACCTGTCGTTTATGTATACCGCCTTGTCTCCTTCTGCCCAGGCGCTGTAACCGTAAGAGCGGGGCATGGAAGGCATGTCATGAAGTTCGTTGGCAAAAGAAACGGGCATGTTTGGGGTTATGCATACGATCTCCTTGTTGGCCGGGTTGTAGGAATACCAGAGGGAATCCAGGTTGTTGTACCAAATAAGGTATTGGCCTTCGGGGGAAGGGCCAACGTTGGAAATGTAATGGCCCTCAAGTACCCGTTCAGATGTGCCGTCGTTGGTATTTATGATATACAAATCTGCCCTGCTATCCGCATTCCACATGGATTCCATTTGGTAGTTGAAGTCGCTGACGGAGTAGCCCCAGTCTGCTTCATTTTCACATGGAACATGTACTTGAGGGTATTCTTCTTGGGCCAGTTGCGTGATCGCCGGTTCTTGTGACAAGTCCGCCACACACAGGTAGGATCTTACCAGTTCCCGTTTCAGATTGATTACCTGTTGGGGCTGTACGTAATTGTCTTTGTAATGCCATATATCCAGCCTGGCTACGTCTGCTTCCAAAAGGGAAGTATCTTTAACGGGACGTACGGGAGCAATCCCAAAGAAGATACGGTGACCGGATTTGCTGAAAACCGGTTCCCTGTTGTCACTGATCTGCCATCCGTCTTTTAGATCTTCATTTTCAATGTGCACTTTTGCCAGGGGATAACCCGCTTTGTAATAAAAGATGCTTACCGAGTCGTTGCCGGTTTTTGTGGTATCCGGTTTGACCAGGAAAGCCATGTGCTTGTTGTCTTGACTGACAACCGGTAATTTTACGGTTTGGGCGGAATCGGAGGTATATATGGTTGTTAGTTTCTTGTCTTTTGGCGTGTACATGAACAGACCTGCCTTGAGCAATGAATCTTGAGAACCGGGCCTTCTTACCAGGAAAAGAGAATCCCCGCCAAGGCTGAACTCATAATCGGTTACTGCTTTTAATGTATCAATGATTCCCGATGGAAGGTGGTAAACCATCAGGTCACTCCCTGCTTTCTTGTCTTTTTTGGCAGGTTCCTTGCCTTTGGTTGTATCGGCCGGCATTTTGGTCTTATACGCTATATATTTGTTTCCGTATAATCCTTTCTTGAAAGATTCCAGGAAAGGGTATTTGACCAGTTCCCCGGTATGACAATTATAAATGCCGAGTGTATCTTTGGGCATCTGATCCGGTTTGAGCTTTTTGCGTTGCGCATCCTTGGTTTCAGCAAAAAACGGCTTAATGGATGCGATCAGGTATTTTCCGTCGGGTGTCAGCACGGGCCGTTCAGCCCTTTGAACGGGCTTCTTTTCCAAGGTCTTGGTATTCAGGATTTCAACGTAACGGTCTCCTTCCTGTTCCCTTATAGTATATGCAATGAATTTCCCGTCATCGCTCATGGATATGGAGCCGACACTTTTCCATGCGTCATAAACACTGTGATCCAGTGGTTTTTTCTGTGAGAATGCAGCAGTTGAAAAAAGAAGTAGCAATAATGTAACCGTGATTTTTTTCATTTGTTTTGATTTTTAACATGTGATTCCCGAATCTTTCTTACGGTTTTGCACAGAAAGTTGTAAGAGGTGATGCCTACAGTCACGTTGGCAATACATCCTGCCCACATAACTCCCTGCAGGCCCAGTAATTCAGATCCAAGCCAGGCGAGAGGTACAAATATTCCCAGAGTCCTTATGGCTATGAAAACAGTTGAAGGATAGGGTTTGTTCAATCCGTTGTAAGATGCAGTACTAAGCATAACCAGTCCCTGGAACCCGTAACTGGCGCCGATTATATAGAAATATTGGCGAGCAATGGCAATAACCTGTGCATCTTTAGTAAACACCGAGGCAATGAACTGCCCAAAGAACAGCAGCAGCAGTAGAACCAACCCTCCCCATAATAGCGAAAAACGGGAAGCGTAGCGCAACGATTGAAAGATCCTTGGAAAGGCGTTGCGACTGATGTTCTGTCCAATGAAAATGATCATGACAGAGCCCAGAGCCGAGATGACCATCAAAGCAAACATTTCCACCCGGGATGCCACACCGAATGCAGCGACCGCCTCGGCTCCGTAAGATGAAACGATTTTGGTGATTACTGCCAGAGATAAGGGGGTTATCAATAATCCTAGTGTGGCAGGTCCTGCTATATAGAACACTTTTCTCCAGACTTCAAAGATTTTTTTCACGGATTCCAGGTGAATCGTCACGATCTTTTCCCGCTTGATCAAAATAATGAGTATGATTACCATACTGACACTCCGGGCAATGACTGTTGCCAGAGCGGCTCCACGAATGCCGAGTTCGGGGAAGGGCCCGTATCCGAAGATAAGCAACGGATCAAGGATTGTATTGATCACTGCCGAGGTCATCATAAGCATGCCGGGTGTGAACGTATCCCCGGTAGCCCTGACAATATTGTTCCCGACCATAGGCAAAACAACAAAAGGGACCCCCAGGTACCACACTGACATATAATCGTAGATATATTCCAGAATATCCCCCCGGGCCCCAAGTATTGAAAAAAGCGGTTTGATGGTAGAAATCCCCACTAAAGCAAATACCACAACCAGCAGCAACCCCAGAAGGAGTGCACTGCTGGCCATGGTTTTCATTTTTTTTCTGTCTGCAGTGATAACATTCCTGGAAATTAGTGAACTTGTACCTATTCCGACACCCTGGGAAATACCGTTCAAGAACATGATCACCGGAAATGTAAAGCCTATGGCAGCCAGTGGCCCTACACCCAGTTTCCCCAAAAAATAGGTATCCACCAGGTTGAATATGACCATACCCAGCATACCGAACAGCATGGGCCACGTAAGGGAAAACAATTGTCTGGCTACATTGCCTTCGGTTAGGTTCCGGTTCAGATGCTCCATGGATCGTTTTTGAATTTGAAGTTGCTAGTTACTCAAAATCCGTGAATGGACAAAACAAAAATATTTTGTATATTGCATAAATTCTAAACTATAACTAAAAAGATTAATTTATGGGAAAAGAAGCAATTAAAGTGTCATCTGTAGATGTTGATAAACTCATTGAAATGTTGAACGCCGCCCTTTCAGAAGAATGGCTGGCCTATTACCAATACTGGATAGGGGCCAGGCTTATGGAAGGACCCATGAGGAGCGAGGTGGAACCTGAATTGCTGGTGCATGCAGATGAAGAATTGGGTCATGCCGTACTGGTGGTGGACCGCATCATTCAACTGGGGGGCACTCCCGTCATCAATCCAAAGGATTGGACCAAACTGGCTCGTTGTGCATACGAGGAACCTTCCGATCCTTATATTGAAAGGATTCTGGAACAAAACCTGGAAGGGGAAAGGTGCGCCATCAAAAGGTACCAGGAAATAGCCGATTTCACGGCAGGGAAGGACCACGCTACGCACCAGATGGCTGTTCAGATCCTGAACGACGAACTGGAACACGAGGATGATATTGAATCCTGGATTACAGACCTGGAACGTATGAAGGAAGAGTGGCGCAAGATAAAATTCTAAAAGAGTATGCTTGCTTAAGTGATAAAGGGCAGGGGCATTCAATATGCAACTGCCTTTTTTCTTCAGGGATGGAATGACAGATAATTCTGTTAACTTTGTTTGTAATGTGTTTTCAAACAGAGTTGTCGTTAACATACAAACAATTGGAGAACAGGTTCAATGCCTTATTCCGTGAGGGTTCGGATTACAGACCGGGCAGGTATTCCGGCTTTTCCCATCCCTCCACACCGGTTATTGCCAACAGAGATCCCGGAACTTTGGAAATGATGCAATGGGGACTGATTCCTGCCTGGGCAAAAGATAATGACATTCGGAAATTTACGTTGAATGCGCGTCTGGAAACATTACGCTCCAAACCGTCTTTCATGGATTCTGTTTCGCAAAGATGCCTGGTAGCGGCCAATGCGTTTTACGAATGGCAATGGCTGGATGCGAAAGGGAAAAACAAGAAGAAGTACGTCCTGACACTTCCGGAAGGAGAAACATTCGGATTGGCCGGATTGTGGAATACATGGACAGACAGGGAAACGGGTGAAGTGACAGATACCTATACGATCATTACCACACAGGCGAACGAACTGATGTCCCGGATCCATAATTCCAAAAAGAGGATGCCCGTGATCATTGACAGGGAACATGAAACAAATTGGCTGGAAACAGGCGATATAAAAATGCAGAACGACCGGCTGCAGGCCATACAGGATCCTTTACTGATTATTCCCGGGATCGGAAAAAGTATGGCAGAAGATTTGCGGGCCCTTGGAATAGAATCCGTGGCAGACTTGACCGGAAAGGATCCGCAACAGATGTACGACCGGTTGTGTGAAATAAGGAATACCGTATTGGACCGGTGTGTACTGTATGTATTTCGCTGTGCTGTTTATTATGCCGGTACAAACAATCCGGAACCGGAAAAAATCAAATGGTGGAATTGGAAAAACAATGAAAACGAACCAACAATATTTAGAAAAAGCAATTGATCAGGCTTTTACAGGCATTCAAAACAATCAGGGAGGACCCTTTGGAGCTGTAATTGTACAAGATGGACAAATCATTGGAAAAGGATGCAACAGGGTTACCTCCACCAACGATCCAACGGCACATGCAGAGATAGTGGCCATAAGGGAAGCGTGTCAGGCAACCGGCAGTTTTCATCTTCAGGATGCCGTAATATATACCAGTTGCGAGCCCTGTCCCATGTGTATGGCTGCCATCTATTGGGCAGGTATAAAAACTGTCTGGTACGGTGCTGGCAGGGAAGATGCTGATCGTATTGGTTTCGGGGACAATTTTATTTACGAGGAACTGAAACTGCCGCCTGAAAGAAGAACCGTGGCCATGCACCGTCTGGAGGTTTCCCGGGCAAAGGAACTGTTTGACACATGGGAAAACAAGCAGGACAAAGTGCTTTATTGAAATAAAAACAAAATCACCACCATATTTATGAAGATAGGTATTATTATTTGCGACAGGTACCGCAGTTGTGCCGGTGGAAAATGCCTCAGAGCCATGAGAAACCGGGAGGGGGCTTTTTCGATGTATGATAAAGATACACCTTTGGAAGTTGTCGGGTATACCAGCTGCGGGGGTTGTCCGGGAGGCAACGTGGAATACGTTCCTGCAGAGATGATCAAAAACGGGGCGGAAGCCATTCACCTGGCTACCGGGATGCTGGTGGGTTATCCTCCCTGTCCCAGGGTGGGTTATTTTAAAAAATTCATAGAAGAGAAGTATAAGATTCCTGTCATTACAGGCACGCATCCCATCCCCATGAATTATTTCATTACCCATTCAAACCTGGGAACGTGGAGCAACCCCCACTGGAAAGAATTGCTTAAACCCGTTTTACAGGATGATGCAATGAAACTGGCATACGACTGATAAAAACCCGATTATGTATAAGCATATATTTGGTCCCGTACCTTCACGACGTCTGGGAATGTCGCTGGGTGTAGATATGGTTCCCAAAAAAGTGTGTTCTCTGAATTGTGTGTATTGTGAAGTGGGTCCTACCACCCGGTTAACTTCAGAAAGGAAGCCTTATGTGCCTGCCAAAGATATTATCAGGGAATTGCATGATTATTTTCAAACCCAGGACAACCCGGATTTTATAACATTTTCCGGTTACGGAGAACCAACTTTAAACAGTGAGATCGGAGAGATCTTTGATTATTTAAAAAGAGAAAAACCCGAAGTCCCCATAGCTGTCCTGACAAACGGGACCTTGTTGTATGAAAAAGAGGTAAGGGACGCCATAATGGAAGCAGATCTTGTTCTTCCTTCGCTGGATTCCGCAACAGAAGAAGGTTTTGTGAAGATTAACCACCCTGTAAAAACAATCAGTCTGCGGCAATATGTTGAAGGATTGGTCACATTCCGTAAGGAATTTGCCGGACAAATCTGGCTGGAAATATTTATACTTCCAGGGTACAACGATAGTATTACAGAGTTGGATGCCCTCAAAAAGGAATTGCTCCGGATCAAACCGGACCGGATACAGCTCAATACCCTGGACAGACCCGGTACGGTTCCAGGCCTGAGAAGTGCCACGCGCCAGGAGTTGCAAAGCATCATTGATCACTGGGAAATTCCCAATGTGGAGATCATAGCTGCTGTTCTGGAAAGAACAAAGATGGCCTCTTACAGGAAAGATGTGGAAAATGTGATTATTGAGACCATAAACAGGAGGCCCTGCACACTGGACGACCTGTCAAAGATCCTGGGTTTGCATGTCAACGAACTGAATAAGTACCTGGATGCATTGGAAGCTTCCGGGAAAGTGCATACGGAAAGACAGGACAGAGGCCTTTTTTATATGATACGAAAAGACACGAATCCAGAAAGAACAAATAAACAGTGATATGGAAAAATTAGATACCTGGCTGGAAAAGATCATAATGAATCTGGGTGTAGCAGAGAATGTGGCACCTTATCTGAGGTTGTTGGTTTTGCTGGTAATAACGGGATTGCTGTCCTGGCTTTTTTTCTACCTCACCAAACGGATAGTCAGAGGTTTTTTATACAGGTACGTAAAAAAAACAAAGACCAAATGGGATGACCTTTTGATGGATAACAAGGTCTTTTTCAATCTGGCTCATATTGTCCCTGCTATCGTAATCAGATTAATTGCTCCTGTATTATTCAGGGACTTTGATAAACTGCTTCCTTTTATAATTAAACTGACAGACAGCTACCTGATTGTTGTCATTTTACTGGTAATCACGGCTTCGCTGCGTGTAGCCGAAAAAGTGCTGGCAAAATCAAAAGCATTTGCAGACAAACCGGTTTCCAGCTATTTTCAGTTGATCCGGATCATCCTTTATATAGCGGCAGGTATACTCATCCTCTCTATACTGATGGGCAAATCACCCGTCTATTTTCTAAGTGCCTTCGGTGCCATGACGGCTATCATTATGTTGATATTCAAGGACACCATCCTGGGGCTTGTAGCCAGCGTCCAGATATCGGCCAACGATATGGTACGTGTGGGAGATTGGGTGGAGATGCCAAAATTCAATGCAGACGGGGACGTCCTGGCCATCAACCTAAACACTGTCAAGGTACAGAACTGGGATAAAACAGTGACAACCATACCCACGTATTATTTTATTACAGACAGTTTCAAAAACTGGCGTGGAATGCAGGAAAGCGGTGGCAGACGTGTGAAGCGGGCTTTATTCATCAATGCACGCACGGTAAAATTCGTGGATCCCGATACCAGGCAAAGGTATTTGCAATATTATTTACTGAAGGACTATATAACAAAACGGCAGAAAGATATTGATCTTCACAATAAGGAACACAATATAGATACATCAGTTTTGATCAACGGAAGACGCATGACCAACCTGGGTGTTTTCAGGCATTATGTGGAATCCTATTTGCGCAACCACCCACAAATAAGAAATGACATGACATTAATGGTCAGGCAGTTAAACATTGAAGACCGGGGTATACCAATAGAGATATACTGTTTTACCACTACTACGGAATGGGTGAAATACGAAGAGATCCAGGCCGATATATTCGATCATTTACTGGCGGCTGTTTCCTTCTTTGATCTGGAGGTATTCCAACAACCCGGCGGCAGTGACATAACCCGCGCCTTTTCCGAAAGAAAGGCCTGAATCCTGTAAAATCAGGGGATTGCTATCCAATTCATCTGCTGCAAAATTTCCCTGCTGCGCCTGAGAATGTATGCCGAGGGGGTGCGTGAACTGAACCGCTGCGGGTTGGGCAGGGTGGCTGCGATCAGCGATGCCTGGTATTTTGTGAGATCCCGGGCCGAGGTGTTGAAGTGCTCTCGGGCTACCGCCTGTGCTCCGTATATCCCTTTTCCCATTTCAATGGAATTCAGGTAAACTTCCAGGATCCTTTCTTTGCTCCAGAACAATTCCAGCAGAAACGTAAAATAGGTTTCCAGTCCCTTCCGGAGCCAGGAAGACCTGGGCCACAGAAAAAGATTCTTAGCCGTTTGTTGGGTAATGGTGCTGGCTCCCCTGGGTTTACGGCGGGTCTCGTTTTCTTCACGTGCTTTTCGGATCTGTTCCAGATCAAAACCTTTATGCTCAAAAAAACATTGGTCCTCAGAAGCGATCGCGGCCCTTTGCAGGTTGACCGAAATCTCCTCCAGCGGAACCCACTCATGATGAATAACCGATTTCTCTCCCTGTTTTTTCTGTTCCGAGTAACGGATCAGCATCAAAGGAGTTAAAGGGACAGGCACAAATTTGTAAAAAAGAACTATAAGGATACTTAACGCAAACAGGCCACCGAGCAGCCAGCGGAAGTATTTAAAACCCTTTTTTAGCATATCCCGTATTACAATTTCCGGTGACGGATCCTTTTTTCTATGTATTTTGAATTAAGTAGACGAAGGATTCCCATGTAATCCAGTTTGAATTCCATAACGTCCCCGACTTTGTATTTTCCGGGATTGTCTCCCAGATCGATCACCAGCATATCTGAACTTCCGCCTACAATGGAAACTTCCTCATCGGCAGGAAAGAGGTGTTTCCGGTCCACATCCAAAAGGCCTACGTCCACCAAAGCCCGGTAGCTTGTTTTCCCCTGTAGTGAATCGTCAAATACAGGCGTATCGCCTTCCAGGTTGGTCCCAAATTCACCCACCGGGACCTGGGGCTTTTCTATTAATTCTATGATCTCGCTGAAGAGTACGAATACATCGGTCCGCATTTTCTTAAGGGTGGTGTTGTTGTATACATCGGTTCCGCAGAAAAGCGTTTCCCCTACACGGAAATGATTGATCCCGACAGGCAGCAGCCGTTGGAAGATAAGGGGGATGGTTACGGAAGATCCTCCGGACACGTACTTGATCTTTTTGTTGAATTTGGCTTCTATCAATTGTTGGTACAGGCATAGCTGTATTAGTTTGTCCTGGTTGGGAAGCACCCCGTACAGACAGCTCAGGTTGGCCCCGATCCCGACTACCTCAATATGGTCCAGCCGGAAGATCATGTCGTAAAAGTCCAGGACACTGTCCCTCATCACCCCTTCGCGCAATTCTCCCAGTTCAATCATTATGATGATCTTATGGGTTTTCCCTTGCCGTTGAGCCTCTTTTGCCAGGAGCTTTATTGTCTCGATCTCCGTGTTCATGCTGATGTCTGCGTATTGCACGACACTTTTGATACCCCTTTTTGCAGGCGGTTTGATGTAAATGGTTTCAATGTCCGGCCTGATGGATTTGATCAGTTTCAGATTGGATACCCTGGAGTCACAAACCTGGTTGATGTTCAGGTGAAGCACTTCCTGTATGTAATCCTTGTTCCCGCACAGGAGTTTGGTTACGATTGACCATTGGATATTTCTTTTTTTGAAAAGTCTGTCCAGATAGTCAAAATTGGCTTTTAGCTTGGCTGTGTCCAGCGATATATATGCCATGACCTTAGTTTTTGTGGTACCTCATTTCCAGGTACTTATTGGTAAAGCCTAATTTTTCGTACAGAATTTTGGCGGGGTTGTGCGGTTCTACATGCAGGGCCACATTGCCTTCGGCTGTTTCCAAAGCTACCTGCATCATTTTTTTGCCGATACCCTGTCCCCTGAATTCGTTGTGGGTAGCTATGTAGACAAGCAGATTTTCGGGGACGAATCCCCGCATCCCGGTTTTTGTTACCACTACCACACAAGTAATGATTCCTTCATGTAAAGATTTCAAAATGAATCCTCCTGGTGATTCGATTTCCCGTAGGGCATAATTGATAGCCTTTTCGATATCTGAGGGGTTGTCCCCGAATTGTTCCAGGTGTTTTGCCAAAAAAGCCACCATGGCAGATTTCTGTTCTTTACCGGGTTTGTTATTTTGGTCGTAGTGTAAAATTTCCATGAGTTTTTCTTTTATGGTGTTTGTTATTGTTTTTTTTCCAGGTGCAGCAGTACCCATTCTTCTTTTTCCTTCCTTTCCAACAGGGTTAATCCGTTTTTGGCTGCGGCATCGGTTAATTCAGGTACATCCGCGGAATAAAACCCGCTGATCACAAGATGTCCTCCATCGGGCCCAAGCCCGTTAGACAGGGTGTCCATTTCATCCTTCAGGATGTTCTTGTGAATGTTGGCCAGAATCAGTCCGTACCTGTTTCTTTGTACCAGGGCGCCATCTCCTTGTTTCACAACAATTTTGTGAGCCACACGGTTTCTCCGGGCATTTTCCCGGCAGGAATGAACGGCCCGTCGGTCATTGTCCAGTGCATGTACCGGAACGGCAGCGCTCATTTTTGCAGCCAGTATGGCCAAAATCCCCGTACCGCAACCCAGATCCAGAATGTGTTTATTTTTTATGGATCCGCTTTCTTCCAGCTCCAGTATGGTTTCCAGCATCATGTACGTAGTCGGATGATGCCCCGTTCCAAAAGAGGATTCAGGTTGTATGACCAGTCTCCATTTGGTTTCGGGCCACAGGGCAATCATTGAATCCCTGCCCGGAGCCCTGATGTTGCAACCTTTTCCTGCAATGACTGTTACGGGATCAAAGCGGGATTCCCAATCAGTATTCCAGTTTTTTTCAGGGACGAATTCCTTGGAATACTTTGAAATGCCGTAAGTCCGGAGCAAAAGCCTCAGGTGGGACTCGTTGTATGCTTCTGCAGGAATATAAGCCTGCAGGACAGGCGAAGACGTAAGAAAACCGCTGTATCCGATTTCCGCAAGCTCTGCCGTAAGAATGCCTTCCGTTTCTTCCTTATACGGCTCAATGGTTATGCTGACAGCAATGTGATCCATCTGTTAAGCAAACGATCCGGCTATGGCCAGGAAATCGTCTGCTTTCAGGGAGGCACCGCCTATCAGGCCGCCGTCCACATCCGGCCGGGCAAAAAGTTCTGCCGCATTCGAAGGTTTGCAGCTGCCCCCGTACAAGATAGGGGTTGCTTTGGCAAGGTCCTGGAATGACTCGGCAAGAAATGAACGGATAAAGGCGTGCATTTCCTGTGCCTGTTCAGAAGTGGCTGTTTTGCCGGTGCCAATAGCCCATACGGGTTCGTAAGCCACGATAACTTTTTTGAAATCATCGGGATCCAGCCTGAAAAGCACTTCGCGGATCTGGGAAGATACAACCTGGAAGTGCATATTGGATTCACGTTCCTCCAGCACTTCGCCCACACAGAATATGGGTCTGAGCCCGTTAGCCAGTGCCCGTTGTATTTTTTCCAGCAGGATCTCGTTGGTTTCACCATAATACTCCCGTCTTTCCGAATGTCCCAATATCACGTATTGACAAGGAACGGAAGCAAGCATTGTAGCAGAAACTTCTCCGGTGAAAGCACCTTTTTCCCCGGCGGCGCAGTTCTGTGCCGACAATCCCGGGGTTTTGTTATTGCCAATGATCCCTGAAACAGTGCTCAGATGGGTAAAAGGAGGTGCCACAATGAGCGTTACACCGGCAGGAACACTTTCTATGCCGCGAAGAATATCTTCTGTCAGTTTTACCCCTTCTTGGATGGTAGTGTTCATTTTCCAGTTGCCGGCTACAATTTTTTCTCTCATATGTTTGATGTTTTTGATGTTATATCTATCCTGCAAAGGTAAGAAAATGATTGGTTTTTTGACGATTAATACCTACTTTTGCAGCCCCTTATAAGATTAATACTATGAATATCACTAAGAAACAAATTGATGACCTTTCCTTGCAGGTAA
>JBAZDQ010000036.1:1495-14069 GCA_041654355.1 Bacteroidales bacterium | reverse complement strand
TTGATAAAACTGGCAGACAGGTTGCATAACATGCGAACCCTGGCGGATATGCCCCTGAACAAACAAATGAAGATTACCGGGGAAACCGATTTTTTCTTTGCTCCGCTGGCCAACCGGCTGGGACTTTACAAAGTAAAAACGGAATTGGAAAACCTCAGTTTCAGGTTTCGTTCGCCGGAAGAATATACACGCATACAAAGAATTTTGGATGATTATGCCCAGGAAACCCAAAGCATCCGGAACCGTTTTGTTGCCCCCATTGAACAAAAACTAAGGGAAAGCGGGATTGATGCAGTAATTTCCCAGGATATAAGAAGTGTCTATTCCATATGGCGTCATATGAAGCAGAAACAGGTGCCTTTCACCCGATTGGAAAGCATTTATGTATTCAATATCGTATTTCAGCCCATGACAGGTGACTGTGAAATATCGGAGAAAAATCAATGTCTAAAGATTTATTCTCTGATTACAGATATCTACCTGGAAAGGGTGGGCAGTTTCCACAATTACGTGGACAACCCCAAAGCCAACGGCTACGAAGCACTTCATTGTATGTTTATGACCGAACACGGGACGTGGGCTGAAGTTCACATTAAAAGTGCCCGAATGGAAGAAGCCTCTGTTCACGGGTGTATTGTGAAACGTCATAAAAACGTGGGTGTTGGAGGAGTGGATGCCTGGGTGGAGGAATTTCGCGGTACGCTGAAGGACATGGTATACCACGATGGGTTCAACAACAAAGACGGGTTTTTCCTGGAAGGCGTGAAAGCCAATTTGTACAACGACGATATTCGTGTGTTCACACCCAACGGGGAACAGGTCCTTTTGCCCAGCAATTCCACGGCCCTGGATTTTGCCTACGTGATCCATTCCGAGATAGGGAACCATTCACAGTATGCCCGGGTAAACGGCATGCTGTGTTCCATCAAGACGGTCCTTAAGCGGGGAGACCGCGTGGAAATTGGAACGGATTCCAACATCATGCCCCAAAAAGACTGGTTGGATGCCGTGGTTACTTACAAAGCCAAATCGTGCATCAGGACCGCTTTGCGTAAACAGAATATATCGGTCAAACCTTCCAGGTATGTATTTACCAAATGTTGTTCTCCGTTGCCCGGAGACGAATTGCTAGGCTTTGAAGCCCAGGACGGAAGCGGAAAGGTTTTTGTACACACCAGGGATTGTGAACGAGCTATCAAATTGTCTACAGAACACGGGGAAACCATTGTAAACGTGGATATTGAAGCTGATGAATCCACGTTTTACC
This sequence comes from Bacteroidales bacterium, assembly GCA_041654355.1. Taxonomy (GTDB): domain Bacteria; phylum Bacteroidota; class Bacteroidia; order Bacteroidales; family UBA932; genus DMER64. The sequence goes on along the minus strand of JBAZDQ010000036.1, from coordinate 12,802 downwards.
CGGCACAGCTTCACGTTTTTGGAGTGGATCGCAGAGGCATAACCTTTGAAATTTCCCAGATCATATCGGAAGAGTGGGGCGTGAACATCAACAGCATGACCATGACCACCAAGGATTCTTTATTTGATAGTGACATTCATCTGGAAGTCCGCTCCGCCAAAGAGGTCAACAGCATTATAAAACGTTTGGAATCGGTCTTGGGTGTAGAAGAAGTAAGGCGTGTCACTATAGGTCGCCGCTGATCATTTTCCGGGCATTTTCCAAATCTTCAGGCACATCAATGCCGCGGGCACTTTCGGCTACTTCTACCATCTTTATATTCATTCCGTATTCAAGGAACCTCAGGTTTTCCAGCTTTTCCGACAGTTCCAGCGGACCGGGCGTCAGTGAGGCAAACCGGAGCAGCGCATCCCGGCGGAAGGCGTAAATTCCTATATGCTTGTATACGGGAGCACGGAATTCCTCCGGATCACGTGAATAAGGAATAGGCGATCTGGAGAACAGGAGGGCGAATCCCCGGCGGTCTGTGACAACCTTGACCACGTTCGGATTTTCAAATCCGTCCGGATCGCTCAGAGGAGCCATCAGGGAAGCCGCATCAATGCTTTGCGCCTCCGGCGCATTAAAAGCTTCCAGCAAAGCTTTCAGGGAATTTGCCGAGGTGAAGGGCTCGTCGCCCTGCACGTTTACGATCAGCTCGGCAAGGGGGAAATCCCCGGCTGCCTCGGCAATCCTATCGCTGCCGCAAAGATGATGGCGGTGGCTCATGACGGCTCTCCCTCCGTGGGAAGTGATCTCCCGGAGTATTTCTTCACTGTCGGTCACCACGGCCACTTCCCGAAAAAGACCGGTGTTTTGGACGGCCAGGTAAGTTTGCAGAATAATCGTTTTATCCCCGAGTTTCTGCATCAATTTTCCCGGAAAACGTTGTGATGCGTACCGGGCAGGTATCAGGGCAATTGTGTACATATCAGTCAAAGGTATAATTTTCAAAATAACTCCGGATGCTTTCCCGCAGATTTACCCTGATACTATCTATCCGGTAAGAAAGTACGGGGATCCGCTCATCGGTAAAACGGGTACGTCCCACATCAATGTCGTAGTCATCGGGAGTACCCCGGACGTCCAGTCCAAAGCGGAAAGGAACGGGAGATCGCAGCATGGATATATGGTAATGAAAGGTTCTGTCAATATTATGGGATCCGGCAATGGCAGCCCGGTAACGGTCCATTTCCATGATAAAAGGAAAAACATCTATACGGTTATCGGCCATGGTGGCCTCTACGCGTATACTGTCGATCAGGTTAAGGGCTTTTTTGCGGAACATCAGCTTACGCGATATATCTGAAAATGTCTGACCGTCCAACAGTACCAGACCGTACCCGGCAATCCTGCAGGCGCCCCTGAGTGTGGAAAATTTCAGGTTCATTTGGGTGTCAAGCCCGGAAGTTACCGATATCTGGACATCTGCCAGGCCCCAGAAGGAATTGATCATGGGAAATAACGTGTCCATGGAAGGCAACAGCCGGGTGACCTCTTCCAGCAAAACATCTTTCATTTCAATATCCAGCCCTGCCTGCAGGTTGTTTTTATCCGGTGTGGCATACAGGGCATTTATGGATATATCCCCTGCATTGGAAGAAGCCTCCAGTCCGTCCAGCTGCAGGTACCTGTCTGCGGCACGCAACATCCCGTGAAGATTTGTCATCTGCAAATGACGGTAATAGGCATTGGAAACGGCCAAAACAACCTGCAGGCTTATGTTTCCCGGAACAATCAACAATTCCCTGTTGCCGGATCCGGTTTCTACACTAAAGGTTTTAATGAGCTCGTTGGTGTCCAGGGTATCGCTTTGCAGGTCAAAATTCATATTCAGGGTTCCTCTGCCCATCAAAACCCTGCGTATATTTTCCACATATCCGTTTAGCAGCAGATCTGAACGGCCCGCTTTGACACGTGTATTTGTGATCTCCAGCCGGTCGCCGTCCAGCGTCATATTCAAGGAAGACATTTGGGTGTACAGGGGCAGAAACGGGCTGATCACACGAATGCCCGAAGCTTGCAATGCGCCGTTGATGTTCCATTTTCGCAACATACTGCGTGTTTCACGATCCAGATCAAAATCCAGGTCCGCATAGGAGAATTCGTGTTGGATCCGTGGGGTGCGCCTGCGGTCGGAAGTTCTGAGTGACGCACGGATCAGGGAGTCCCTGCGGTTTACCCATCGCCGGTTATATGTCAATCCGGCACTTAGATTCAAATCAGACAGACTGACTTTGTGAACGCCGTATACACCTCCGGCACCGGCCGCATCCAGTCTGGCATCAATAAAAGGAACCCGCTGATTCTGTTCGTCCGGACGCATGGAAAAAACAAGTGTTCCCTGATCAATGCCTATCCGGGTTGTATCATTGATGAATACATTCAGGTGTTTGGCGGTTAAGGTACCTTCCAGGGGCTGTACACGTGTTGAATCCCGGGTAAACATACCGGGTGTGCTTTTTGCCGTAAGCACCGTCTGTGACATTTCGGCCAGTTCCCGTCCTTTGTAACGGATATGCAGGCTGTCAGTAGCAAGGCCCGCATCCAGCGCTTTACCCGGATCTACAGCGGCCCGTATACGCGTGGTACCGGCCAGGCAAAACAGGCTGTCGGAAGGGATATCCAGGCTGAATCCGTCGGTTGACACATCTGCTCGCAGCATGACATTCCCCAGTCCAGAAAAATTAAGATCGCTCAATCTGCAATCAGCCTCCAAAAACGCATTTATCTCACCTTTAGCGGTGTGCCGGGGCAGATCGGTCAAAAGGGAACCCAGACTGTCCAGAATAAAACGTGTATTAGCCGAGACTTTTACCGATGGATCCCGGAACAAGGAAGATAAGGTTCCGGTCAGGGTAACTTTCCATGCGGGACTCACGGCTTCCAGGTTGTGTACGTTCAGGGTTCCTTCATCTCCTTCAGGCGGGTCAAAGGATGACGATAGTTCTGTTTTAAACAAAGGAAATGCCAGTTTTAACGGATCATAAGACAGGCTCCCGGGGCCTGCTTTCAGGTGCGCCGAGTACACCGGGAATTCTCCGCTGCCGTAGTAATATGCACCGTTCAATTGTACTTCCAGGGAAACAGGCATACCCGGAGCCTGTATCAAGCCGGGAGGCAGAATCATATCGGGAATAGCTTCCGAAAGAGCTTCAAAGCCGGTGGAATCTACCCGGCAGAGGGCTTTTAGCTCAAGACTGTCCGGACGTAACCCCATAAAACCATTGATATAGAGGGGAACATTGCCAAGAACCGTTTCGCAGTCTCTGAAGTAATAGTCTTCAAAATTGTTTTCCAGGGTAATATATCCCCTGACCAAAAAGGGAATACGGTCAAACAAGGTGTCTTTTCCCACTATCAGTGTATTGGAATAGGAGTCAATATTTGTCTTTAGAGCAGACCCGGTCAACGGGGATTTTGCAGTCATTTGGCGAATGCTTACGCGGTAGATCACCGTGTCTGCCATATCCTCATATGAAAAATGAAGGGTGTCCGAGGCACTCAATTTCCCTATAGAATAAGTATAACCGGAAGAAGTTGTATCATCGGTTGTTCCTGAAAAAATTTCCCAGTTGGAATTGTCTGCAGTATTTGTAAAAAGACGGATAGCGGCATGTTCCAGGGACAGGCTTGGGATTAGAACCTTTTTCCTTAACAGAGAAAAGGGTCTTACAACAGCCTCAACCTTATTGAATGTCAGCAGGGAATCTGCCCATTCTTTATCAGGGTCGGGAGAAGGCACAATAATATGTCCGTCTTTTAACGTGATGGTAACATTGGGATAATTATTCAGGATATTGACCCTTGCTTCCGATAATGTAACAGATGCATTCAGGTACTGGCGGGCATAGCTGTTGATTAGTCCTGTCAGTCGTTCCGGAGACAGGATCAGGGCCACGGCAGTTGTCAGTATGACCGACAGCAATAAGAGTGTTCCGAACACAATAATCAGCAGACGCCAACCCTTTTTCATAAAAGCGAAATTACATTTTTTTAATGGTATAGCGCAACATTTAACAGGTTTTACGCATCTTTGCAGTATACTTTCCTGTTTTGTGCAATATGAAAAGAATCCTTTCTATTCCAATTGTTTTCTTTATTCTTACCCTGGTTTTTACAGGTTGTAAAAAAGAAGACACGGTGTATTACATAAACACTCATCCGCAGGAATTGCATTTTGGAAGAGACGCAGGAACGGACACAGTTGCGGTTACTTCCAATTCTGCCTGGACAGTAGATATTCCGGAAGAGTGGTGTACTACCAATCTTTCATCGGTCTCTGAATCTGTCAAGACAGTTCACCTGCGTTTTTCAGTCACAAAAAACACGACAGGAGCAGCCCGGGCACAGGATGTGGTAATCCAATCAAAATCCAACAGCAGTATAAAATCCATTATCACTGTTTTCCAGGCTTATGAAAGCGGTCCGGACGATCCTTCCGCTGCCGATACCCTTTCATTGAGCATTGCCGATATTGAAATTCCATGCAGGGGAGGGGATTATGATTTTTCTCTTTTCTCTGATACTACATGGACGTACGAAGGGAGCAACGCTTCCTGGTGCAACCTGGCTCCTGCACAGGAAGCAGGCGGGCGGGGAGAATACCCTTTTACGTTTATTGCCGATACGTCAAAAAGTGCCCAGGCCAGAACGGCTGTACTTGCTTTTAAGACAGTTAATGATACCATAGCTTTATTGCATGTCACACAACGTCCTTTGGGAATATCCGTTCCGGAAGATCTGATAGCTTTCCGGGATGATGTCAACAATAAAAAAGACCTAAGGCCCTGGATGGACAACGACAGCACTATTCATTTACTGGCTGACCTGGATATGTCTGCCGTTGCAGATTGGACTCCTATTGGAGAACATACCTATTACCTGTTATTCAACGAGAGGAACAGCAGTTTTTCCGGAACTTTTGACGGAAATAACCATACTGTCAGCAACCTATCCATAACGGGGACTACCTACAGATCTACAGGACTATTCGGGTCTGTAATACAAGCTGAAATCAGAAACCTGATTCTGGATCAGTCATGTTCCATTACCGTTACTCCCGAAGATTATCAATATATGGCCGTAGGAGGTATTTGCGGTACGCTTGCCGGCGGAACGATAAATAATTGTCATTTTCGCGGTTCCGTCAAAGTTTCCGGTAACAGTACAAGTGCATCTTCGGGAGGTATAGCTGGGGTAATGACCACCGATCTTACGCACAATCCTTCCGTTGTCAGCCATTCTTCAAACAGCGGCTCAGTTGAAGGACTGTCCCAAACCGGAGGTATAGCCGGTACACAAACATCATCGGAGATCAGTTATTGTGAAAACAAGGCAGGGGCGACTGTAAAAGGGAACGAATCAACCGGTGGAATATGCGGCTATTCGGGTATCGATGCCATTATCAGGAATGCACATAACAGAGGCACCGTAGAAGGAACCGGAGATATGACCGGGGGAATCTGCGGCGATCAATACGATGGATCCCTGATAACAGATTGTATAAACCAGGCAGATGCACTCATTAAAGGATCTTCTTATACGGGGGGTATCTGCGGGTATTCCAGGGTCTCCAATACCATAGAAAATTGTGAAAACAAATCCGACATTACCGGTTCCGACATTCTGGGTGGCATATGCGGAGTACAATACCTTAACGGCACTATAGAAAACTGTTCCAATACCGGAGCCATTACGTCGCAGGGAGCCGATGATGAGGAATCTGTCTGGACCGGAGGCATTGCCGGTGGAAATATCAGTTCGGATATCCTGGATTGTTACAACGCTGCAGCGGTCAGGGGTGAGACTGCAGTAGGCGGGATTGCCGGGTATTTTTACGGGGACAATGCATACCGGGTAAACGGATGCAGCAACACCGCAAATGTGGAAGGATTACAGAGTGTGGGAGGTATATGCGGTTCCGTTTCCGGTGCTTTATTAACCATCAATCAGGGAAATAACAGCGGTACGGTTACCGGAAATTCCAGTGTGGGAGGTATAGCCGGAACACTTACAGACAATGCATCTTTGGATGGATGTACAAATGAAACAACAGCCACTATCATAGCTGCGGAAGGTTCTGCCGGCGGGATTGCCGCCATGGTGGATAAGTCCGGGTCCGATATCATCAATTGTAAAAATTACGCATCTGTAACTTCTACCTGGATTGCCGGTGGAATTGCCGCTTATACAAAAGGCGTCATAAAAAAATGTTTGAATACGGGAACCATATATACTCCTATAAACGGTGTGGCTGAAGGATCGGATGAAGAAGGAGTTACAGAAGCAGAAATATATGACATTACCGTATCCGGCGGGATTGCCGGTGTTTCATCTTCAACGGTTGACGGTTGTGAGAACCGTGGCATTGTATCCGGTTATTCGGCCGGAGGGGTCGTTGCCCGTTATACATCCGGATCTACCTTATATAAGATGAAAAGTTGTATCAACAGCGGGGCTGTTACCGGCCGTAAGAGTGCCGGAGGAGTGGTGGGATCCAATACCAGCGGCGGCACACTGGAACTGAACGAGAATTCAGGGACCGTTACGGGATCTTACTTTGTGGGAGGTATTGTGGCCGAAAACCTGAGAGGCAAAATAATTGAATGTACGAATTCGGGAACCATAACCGGAACAGAAACTGAAATGGATGACACGTATTTTGCCATAGCCGGAATCTGTGCGTTCAATGAAGCCGGAAATCTTACAGATTGCGTAAACTCCGGATCGGTGACAAGAGTGAGCCAGACCGGCACAAGCAAATTTGTGGGTGGCGTCATAGGAGTTACCGGACGGGGTAACTATTATTCGGGTGGCGAATTGAAAGCGTGCTCCAATTCCGGACCCGTTAGCGGATATATTAATACAGAGTTAGGTATGAATTGCTTTGTAGGAGGCTTTTGCGGCTTCTTTGTTTCGGGCCCTGCACCGGATAATTGTACCAATACAGGCACCGTGAACGGAGAACCTGCCAGTGATGCCAACATGTACGGAGGAACCAACTAAACTTTTCAATTGATTATGATAAAGCCTTTTAAGATCTTACTGTCTCTTTTGACAGCTTGCATTTTGTTGATCCCGTCCTCCTGTTCAAGGGGGCCTGAAACACTGAAAGTGATGTCCTACAACATCCGCCTGTCGCTTGTGGATGACGGGGAGCATAACTGGGACATTCGCAAGCCGGCTTCCATTTTCATGATCCATACCCTGCAGCCCGATGTCTTTGGCGTGCAGGAACCTGTATGGGAACAGATCCACTACTTGCAGGACAGCCTTCCGGCCTACGCCAAACTGGGAGTTGCCCGGGAAGACGGGGATTCCCTGGGGGAATTTTCGGCCGTGTTTTACCTGAAGGACAAATTTGAAGTTTTGAAAGAAGGAAATTTCTGGCTGAGTGAAACACCCGACATACCTTCATTGGGATGGGATGCCGCATGCAAACGGATCGTTACCTGGGGCGCTTTTAAAAACAAGGAAACCGGGAACACCTTTTATTTGTTCAATACGCATTTTGACCATATAGGCAAGGTGGCCCGGAAAGAATCCGCCCGCCTTTTGATAGACAGGATAAGCGAGATCACAGTGGACGCTCCCGTTATTTTTATTACAGGGGATTTCAATGCTACTTTGGATAATCCGCTGTTTGAACCGGTTAAGGCACATTTTTTGGATGCAAGACAAGAAGCGCCCCTTACCGATACGCTGTCCACATACAACGGATGGGGCACGTACAACGGGGCTCCCATTGACCATATTTTTTACCGCGGGGCAGAAGCCCTGTCCTGCCGTACCGTGACCGATGACTTTGGCGTTCCCTATGTCTCTGACCATTACCCGGTACTGGCCGTTTTTGAATACAAACTGAAATAAGATATACCACCTATGAAGAAACAAGGAATCCGCATGATCAAAGGGCTGCTGGCAATGGCTCTTTTTACCGTTTTTACAGTCTCCTGCCAGAAACATTATTCCGTATCCGACATCCTGGGAACATGGAGTTACGACGATGACCCCGCATACACCATTACGTTCCGGGAAGACGGGACCATGGGATACACGGCTCCCGTATCGGCACCCTCTTATACTCCCACTTATACCCTGGATGGCATTTATATTTATGTCCGGGTAATAGTAGGAAGTGCCACCGTAAGCGATGTGGTCGAGATCCGTTCCCTGGACTCAACCACAATGGTGTTGTATTACGACGGAGACCTTCTTTTTGACGGACAATCCCTGGACGGGGAATACATTCTGACCAAAAAATAGTCCTGTTTGTTTACAATTCTTTGATCCTGATATTGCGGAACCAAAGTTTGGATCCGTGTCCCAGGAACCCGATCTTTCCCCCCTTGCGTTCAAGCCCGGGATGTTCCCTGCCGTCTATGGGGCCTGCGGTGGTGTCTCCTTCTGTGATCACCTCCCCGTTTAAGGTAACGCGAATGTATGTGTCTTTGACGTAGATTTCCTCCTGATTCCATTCTCCCACGGGACGCAGGGCATTGCGGTTGTGGGTCGGGATTACGCCGTAGACCGATCCGTGGTACTGGTGATCCTGCAGCCAGGGCTGGTAAATGGGATCGTAATGGTCCAGGATTTGGATTTCCATGCCTTCGTATGCAGCATCTCCCGTTCCGGGCGTACGTATGCCCACTCCGTTGTTGGCTCCCGGGGTGAGTTTGAATTCAAAGCGGAAAATGAAATCATCGTACTCCTTCCCGGTATACAGATCCCCGAATCCCTGATCGGTAGGCCGGACCTCCAGTACCCCGTCACGCGTGTAGTAATCGGTCTTGTTGCCGGTCCATTGGTGCAATGTGGTTCCGTCAAAGAGGATCTCAAATCCTTCGGCTTCTTCCTCTGCAGACAACGTATAAGGTTGGGGGCGTTCCAGTTCCCGGACGTAAATGTCGCGGTAGGCAACTTTACTTCCATGTGCCTGGAGTTCAATGGCCCCGTAAGGGAAGATAGGCTGTGAACGGTCCCAGTAATTCTCCATGATCACGTTGTCCACCACCAGATCTCCGTTCAGGTACACCGTAACGCGTTCCCCTTCCATGCGGATGAAAAAGCTGTTCCATTCACCCAGCCGATTGTCGGCCACGTGTGACGGAGCCGCCGGGTTTTTCATGTTGTTGTACAGTCCGCCGGATCCAACCTGGGCTCCTACGTGAACGCGGGAAGTGTCCCAGATCTGTACCTGGGGCGAACCCCGCAGGTAAATCCCGGCATCGGCCTCGGGGCCTTCCGGATAAAGCAGCCAGTCTACGTACATTTCAAAGTCTCCGTAGGCTTTTTTGGTGCACAGGTTGTCGCCTTTGCCCAGGAACAGCAGTTTGCCATCTTCGACCACCCATTGGCTGAAAGCCACTTTATTGGCCTCTTCCTGTGCCTGCCCCAGTTCTTTAGGATCCATTTTGCTGCGTGAGACGGGATTGCCCACCAGTCCCTGCCAGCCTTCCAGGTCCTTTTCATTGAAAATGCGTTCAAAACCCTTTTCCTCCGGCAGTTCTGCCAGGTATCTTTTTACGTTTTGTATGTCGTAAATGCTGTCCGTATAATCGGCTTTTTCCAAGATCTGTAGCACTTTTTCCATCCATGCCGTTACCTGCGGACCATGAAACTCCTTGTTATTTACCGCCAGCCGGTAAATGTTCATGGCAGCTGTCAGAGCAATGTCTTTGTGTGCTGATTCCAGGTAAGGGGCCGATGCCACCATGGCCTGGAATGCACCGGTATTTCTCATTTGTCCCAGCAAAGCCGTTATGTCTTCCGGATTATTCACCCGTTCCAGCGCTTTACGCAAAAAGACCACCTTTTGTGCACCGGCCGGGTTCCATTGGTTGATCAGGGCTATGTAGTCCTGTACGTTTCCTTCTTCCAGGTACCGTTCACTCAAAAAATCCACGGCCCTTTTGGTGCCGGTCCCGGCCAGCGGAGCATAGTAAAGCGATTGCGAGCCATTACCGGCTTGTTGCATCCGGGCCATCAACAGGTCGTATTGTTCTTCCGCAGAAAATCCGGACAGACTGGCCAGAACGGCCTGTTGCAAGGGTTCTGTCAATTCTTCCGGGGATTTCTCAAGCAGGAGGAAATGCGTTTCCCGGTTATCGGGGAGGGCCACACCACTCAAAGCTTGGGCAGCAGCCAGGCGAACCCCGGGGGCAGGATCTTCCAGGGCTTTCAGCACCAGCGGTTCGTTTTCTCGGGATTTCCGCGCTCCCAGCAAGGCCAGGGCAGCCGTTTTCCCGGCGGTCGAAGTGTGGGGGTAGACATGCAGAACAGCCTGTACCACATCTCCTCCCGAAGCCAGCAGGCACTCCAGTGCCAGGTCGGTCCTCAGGGTATCGGGGCTTATCAGCATCCCGGCCAGGATCTGCGGACTTTGTTCTCCCGGCGTGTTCAAAATGGCCCGGGCCGAGGCTTCGGCCACTTCAGGATCTTCGTGGGCCAGCCAGGGATCGGCAATGTAAGTGACCAGGGCGGGATTGTGTTGCGAGCCCAGCCAGTCCAGCACATCGGCAAGTGCCGGTGCGGAAAGGCGTTTCATCTTTTTCATGATTGCCGAGTTGACCACCGGCGAGAGGAACGTGCGGGTGCCTTCCAGGGCAGTCCTGCGGTAGGACCGGTCCGGATCATTCAGGGCGCGTAGCACGGTCCGCATTTCTTTTTCTTGTTGCAGCTCGAGCAATAAAGACAGGGCAAAGCACCTGACCTGGGATTCGTTTCCGGATTTGACCAGGGAACGGAGTGCCCGGGTGGCTTTTTTGGGATCGGCCGTGGCTACCCGTTCCAGGTAATTCAGAAAGTCGAATGCCGGTGCCTGGGACATCACGTCAAAGGCAGCCGGGGTTCCGCATCGGGAAAGGGATTGCCAGACCAGGGGAAGCTGCTCTTTGTTGCCGGTTTGGGCCAGGCTCATCAGCAGTTTTTCCGCCAGGGGGGATTCCAGCCGGCCCAGACCGGTGATGGTCTCGGCCCGTAAAGGCGCGCTCAGCAACAGATCAACAGCCTCCGGTCCTCCTATGGCAGTGATCGCCCGTATGGCAGTGCCGCCCAGTTCTTGGGAGAACATGTAAGGAGCCAGGACATTCAGGCTTTCGCCGGAGCCCAGCAATTGCAGTTGCCTGATGAAAAAGGCCTTGATCAGGGGGTCTTCCGTTTTCTCAAGGGCTTTGGCGTAATGATGCGCCACCTGCGTGCGGATTCCTTCATCCACACCGGGGCGGGTTACGTATTGAACCATGCCGTCCAGGGCATATTCGGCCT
>JBAZDQ010000036.1:0-1485 GCA_041654355.1 Bacteroidales bacterium | reverse complement strand
GGCAGTGACGTTCCGTCGCTCCTGAGATTTTGGGCAAGCATCAGGACACCTTCTTCGCCCGTTGACAACAGGTCTTCCATCAACCGGCTGAAAAGGGCTTCATTGGCAGCCGGCAGCTGGTTCAGGGCATCACCCACCTTGGTGGCGGCCGTTCTGTGGACGTCCTGGGCTTGCAACGAAGAAAATGTGCCCAGGAGAATTAGCAATAGTATAGAGATTGTTCTTTTCATGATATTCATATTTTCCAGGGTCCGCGCATGGGTTGTTCCAGCAACCGGTTGGCTGCCGGATCGTCAATAAATTCCAACGTATGGTTGTCAAAGTGCAAAGTGCGGTTCAGCCGCACAGCAACGGCGCCCATATTGACCAGGGTGCAGCTGCGGAACCCGTTGGTTTCGTTCAGGGCGAACGGCCTGCGGGTACGTATGCATTCTATGAAATCCGTTTGCTGAGGGGCAGGATCCGGGAAACCGGCCAGTTTCAGCTGCCAGTCGGGTATGTCGCACCGGAATCCGGGGTATACGTTTCCGTTGGGTCCGGCTATGTAAGGGGTATTGGGATCTCCGTAATCATCTCCCCAGAGAACGATCTGGCACCCGTCGGCATAGGTGTAGGTAATGCTGCGCCAGGTTCCCACTGCATCGTGGTGTTGCTGCGGGGCATCTACTTCTACCTTTACGGGACTTTCGTTGTCCTTGTCCAGAAGGTACTGGACCGGGTCCATGTAATGTTGTCCCATATCGCAGAGGCCTCCGCCGTCGTAATCCCAGTAGCCGCGGAAAGTCTGGTGCACCCGGTGCGGGTTGTAGGGTTTGTAAGGGGCGGGACCAAGCCATAAGTCGTAGTCCAGGTTTTCGGGAACCGGTTCGGGGACCAGGTTCTCTTTTCCCGTCCAGTAGAATTTCCAGTCGAATCCCGTGTGGCGGGATATGGTCACTTTCAGCGGCCAGCCAAGCATCCCGCTGTTTACCAGTTTTTTAAGGGGTTTTACCGTAGTGCCGAGTCCGTAAAAAGTATCCGAGAAACGGAACCAGGTGTTGAGCCGGAATACGCGGGAGTTCCTTTTTACGGCTTCCATGACCCGTTTGCCTTCCCCAATGGTGCGCGTCATTGGTTTTTCGCAAAAGATGTCCTTGCCGGCTTTGGCGGCTTCCACGGACATGATCCCGTGCCAGTGGGGAGGGGTGGCTATGTGCACCACATCTACGTTGGGATCTTTTATCAGGTCCATGAAATGTGCATAAGTACGGACTTTGTCGGGGGCCATTTTGACGGCTGCTTCCAGGTGTTTGGTGTCTACATCGCAGACGGCAACCAACCGGGACCCTTCGTAGGCAATATGTCCACGGCCCATGCCGCCCACACCAATGATCCCTTTGGTCAACTGATCGCTGGGGGCAATAAAACCATTACCTCCCAATACATGTCTGGGGAGTATGGTCAGGGCAGCCAGGCCTCCGGCTGCCTTTAGAAAATTCCTTCTGT
>JBAZDQ010000035.1:0-14151 GCA_041654355.1 Bacteroidales bacterium | reverse complement strand
CGACAACGGTGGAATTGCCTGGCATTTCCGTTATATACCGCTGGATCCCGGAGCCTCTTTGACCGATGAGGAAAAACTCACGGGAGGCGATTCCAAATCCTGGAAATGGAACTTCATGAGTACCGGACACCTGGGGTGCGGAGAACCCGGTTCTGACGGTCTGGGTTGGTGGAGTGCTCCCCCGATGGATAAAAACGGAGTGGGCATGTATGACGACATCCTGACATTTGCCGCAGACGGAACGTATACTATGGATCCCGGAGCAGGCGGCACTGTGTACGTCAACAAAGACAGCGGGGTACGTCCCGATTTGAATCCCAATGACGGTAACGATTATGCTATACCTTTTGAAACGCAGACGACCACATGGAATCTCGTTAAAGAAGGTACCGCAATGTATCTGGAATTCCCTGCCGAAACGGTTGTGGGTTACGTTCCCAATCCCGAAGGATATGCCACACCGCGTTTCCGCGTACTGACACTTACTAACGATTTGCTGGAGTTGGCCATAGAAGCTCCCGGCATCACCTGGCATTACAGTTTTGTACCCTCGGATTATGAAGGTGAGGAACTGGGGCTAGGTGATTATCCAGCCGGTCTGGCAGGTGCCTGGACCTGGGATCCTTCTGTACAGGGACACTTTGGCTGCGGTCCCAGCGGAGGAAACGGCCTGGATTGGTGGAGTGCTGCCCCGTACGAAAAACAGGGAGAAGGATTGTATGACGATATCCTTACCTTTGAAAAAGACGGGTCCTATGTGTTTGATCCGGGACCCGGAGGCACTGTGTATTGCAACTGGGAAAGCGGATTCCATCCGGAATACTGGGGCGGAGAAACCAATGTGGATTACGGGGTGCCCGTAGAAGTACAAAACGCTTCCTACGTCCTTGAAGAAGGGGTTCTCACATTCCCTCCGCAAACATTTGTCAGTTACCTGCCCAATGCGGCCACCTATGACAATCCCGTTTACAAGATTGTCAAAATGTCCCCGTATATTATGGAACTCGTAACCGATAACGGCAACATTGCCTGGCATTATCGTTTCCAAAGGTACGTTTACTAATAACAAAAGCTATTTGTCATGAAAAAGCTCTTTTTTATCATTGCCTCTTTCACCCTGGCTACCTGCGGCTGTAACGGCGGCAACGGGCCGGAACCATCTGACAATCCGCAAATTGATCTTTCCAAAGAAAATCTGGAATTTGGCTTTGCTTCTGAGTCCGGGTCCGTAACTGTCACATCCAATTGTGAATGGGGAGTCTCATCTGACCAATCCTGGTGTTCCACTTATCCCACGGGAGGTCTGGAAGGTACTTCAACCATTACCGTTAATGCCACAGAGAACCGTACCGGTGAAGACAGGACCTGTCTTTTAACATTCCGTTCCGGCAATTATAAAAAAGAGCTTTCTGTTTTTCAACATTTGAATCCGCAAGACACTACAACAATCGTGGATCCCACGGTGAATGTGCCTGAAGGATACAAATTGGTCTGGCGGGATGAATTTGATGTACTTGAATCTTCAGAATGGTGGTTTGAAACAGGTGCCGGAGGTTGGGGAAACAATGAACTCCAGCGGTATATTCCCATCCATGAGGGGAAAGACACTTGTGCAATTGTCTCCGGTGGAACATTGAAAATCATTGCTAAACAATCGGGAGAGGACGTGCTTTCCATTCGTATGAACACTTACCGCAGCTGGACATACGGTTATTTTGAAGCACGTCTTAAACTCCCTGTAGGAAAAGGCACCTGGCCCGCCTTTTGGATGTTACCCAAGGAATTTAAAACATGGCCCGATGACGGGGAAATTGACATTATGGAACATGTGGGATACCGTCCCAACTGGGTAAGCAGTTCCATTCACTGTAAAAGCTACAATCACGCCATCGGTACGCAACGAACCGCAGAAAAGTTCATTCCCACTGCCCAGACCGAATTTCATATATATGCCGTAGAATGGACTGAAAATGCCATTTACGGATATATTGACGGAATTCGTTATTTCACCTTTACAAATGACCAGAAAGACATATACGACACCTGGCCTTTTTACAAGCCGTTCTATTTAAAACTGAACCTGGCCTGGGGCGGAAACTGGGGCGGTGCCGAAGGCGTAGATCCGGGAGCCCTGCCCGCTACCTACGAAATAGATTATGTAAGAGTTTTTCAGAAAAAATAAACCCTTTCCATGATGCCGATCAAAAAGATCTTCCTGATGCTATTGTGTACCTCCTTAATATGGTCTTGTACACAGGAACAAACCGGGACCGACCGGAAAACCGAAAAGAAAATATCCCGTCTGATTTCACAAATGACGTTAGAAGAAAAGATTGGTCAGATGACCCAGATTTCTTCTTCAAATATGGGTGCAGACCAACCCCTGGCAGAAGCCATAAAAGAGGGGCAGGTGGGATCCATACTCAACGAAGTGGATCCGGTACGGATAAACGCCTGGCAGAAAATTGCCGTAGAAGAATCTCGCCTTGGCATACCCCTGATTGTAGGACGGGATGTGATCCACGGTTTCAAAACCATTTTTCCCATACCTTTGGGGATGGCCGCCACCTTTAATCCGGCAGTTGTGGAACAGGGAGCCCGCATTGCCGCCAGGGAAGCTACAGCAGCGGGGGTCCGGTGGACATTTTCCCCCATGCTTGACATAGCCAGGGATCCCCGCTGGGGAAGGATCGCAGAAGGATTTGGAGAAGACACGTACCTGACTGCTGTTATGGGAGAAGCCATGGTAAAAGGATACCAGGGAACGGATCCCGGGAGTCCTGAAAGTATGGCTGCGTGTGTAAAACATTTTGCCGGATACGGAGCTGCCGAGGGCGGTCGTGATTACAACAGCACCTTTCTCCCGGAAAGGGTCCTGAGAAACGTGTACCTGCCTCCTTTCCAAAAGGCGGTGGAAGCCGGTGCCCTGACCCTTATGACTTCATTCAACGATAACGACGGAGTCCCTTCCACCGGAAATACGTTTCTTTTACGTGACGTGCTCCGGGACGAGTGGAATTTTACCGGTTTTGTGGTCAGCGACTGGAGTTCCATCACGGAAATGATCGCTCACGGATTTGCAAAAGATCCGGCTCATGCCGCACATCTGGCATTAGAAGCAGGTGTAGATATGGATATGATGTCTTTTGCATACATAACCCACCTGTCTGAACTCGTGAAAAAAGGTGAAATTCCCGAAAAACTCATCAATGAGGCAGTCATAAACATTCTGCGAGTCAAATTCAGGTTGGGATTGTTTGAGAATCCTTATGTTGATGAAAACCTGCATAAAGAGGTATTCTATGCTCAGGATCACCTGGAACTGGCCAAACAAACCGTCACAGAGAGTGTCGTCATGCTTAAAAATGACGGAACGCTGCCTTTGGACGAAACCCGCATTAAGACGTTACTGATCACCGGTCCTATGGCCGATGCCGAATATGACCAGCTGGGAACCTGGGTTTTCGACGGGGAAGAACACGCTACTATTACTCCGCTGAAAGCCATCAGGGATGCATACGGTCAATCCATCCGTATTCTCTATGAACCGGCATTGAGTCATTCCCGTGACAACTCTCCTGCAGGAATCCGGAAAGCGGTACAGGCTGCCCGCCATGCAGATGCCTTACTTGTTTTCGCAGGCGAAGAATCCATATTATCAGGTGAAGCTCATTGCCTGGCCAATCTGGACCTTCAGGAAGGGCAAAGCCGGTTGATTGAAGCCCTCACGGCTTTAGGGAAACCTGTTATTACAGTCATCATGGCTGGCAGGCCCCTTACCATTGAAAAAGAAACCACATGGAGCAATGCCCTGTTATTTGCATTCCATCCCGGCACCATGGGCGGTCCGGCTCTGGCCAACCTGATATTCGGCCATGAAGTCCCCAGCGGCAAATTGCCAGTGACTTTTCCCCGCTCATCCGGACAAATTCCTTTGTATTATAATCACAACAGGACTGGACGTCCTTTCCAGGGCAACGAAACCCTTTTGAAAGACATTCCGCCTAAAGCCGGACAAACCTCTCTGGGAAATACCAGCTTTTATCTGGATCTGGGAGCCGATCCGTTATTTCCCTTTGGTTATGGTCTTTCATATTCAACTTTCGCCTATACAAACATCACACTGGATAAGGTATCGTACGCAAAAGATGAAGTTATTGGTTTGACTTTTGACCTTACCAATACCGGGAAATACCAAGCCACAGAAATCGCTCAGTTGTATGTATGTGATAAAACCGGCTCTGTAACCAGGCCGGTCAGGGAATTAAAGTTTTTTGAACGCATTACCCTCAACCCGGGAGAAAGCCAAACAATAAAATGGACACTTCCGGTCAGTGAATTGGCTTTCCGGAATTTGAACATGGACCTGAACGTGGAACCCGGCCAGTTTGAATTGTGGGTGGCGGGAGACAGTGTATCAGGAGAACCCGTTCTATTTGAAGTTCATTAATCAGCCCGATTTCCTGTAAGCTTTTTTTCCTATATTTGTATACATGTATGAACAACTGCTTAATCTAGACCCTATCCGGATCAATTTCTCGGCCGGGGGAATGAGGGTCATCAACATTGTACTGGCTCTTGTCATGTTCGGGGTTGCCCTGGGTATCAGACCGGCTGAATTCAAAACCGTATTTATTCGTCCCAAATCAGCTATCCTGGGATTGATTTGCCAATGGATATTGCTTCCGGCCATGACGTTCCTGCTGATCATGCTTTTCAGGAATTATGTTACTCCCATGGTTGCCATGGGTATGATCCTGGTAGCATCGTGTCCCGGCGGGAATATTTCCAATTTCATGTCCTCCCTGTCCAAAGCCAATACAGAACTGTCCGTTACCCTTACGGCCGTAAGTACTTCTGCGGCTACTTTCATGACACCGTTCAGTTTTGCATTTTGGGGGGGATTGTATACGCGTTATCTAAATCGTTATGCCGATGCCGCCCTGCAACCTTTACATATAGATATCTGGCAGACATTGGAAACCGTGTTTATCCTGCTGGGGATCCCCCTGGTGCTGGGAATCCTTTTTGTGCATTTTTTCCCGAAAGTTGCAGAAAAGATGAAGAAACCCATGCAGTACTTTTCGCTGATCTTCTTCATCGCTATGGTGGTACTGTCATTCAGCAACAATTTTGATCTTTTCATCAAGTACATCTTCTTTATTTTTATTATAGTTTTAATCCACAATGCGCTGGCTTTGAGTATCGGATACGGTGTGGGGACCGCTTTCAAAATACCACGCAAAGACAGGCGGACGTTAACCATAGAAACGGGTATTCAAAATTCCGGGTTGGGATTGGTCCTTTTATTCAATCCCAAAATATTTCCTCCGGAACTCGCCCTTGGAGGCATGTTGTTTATAACAGCCTGGTGGGGAGTATGGCATATTATTTCGGGACTCGGTGTGTCTTTCCTCTTTAACTGGAGGGACAGGCGTCTGACCCGGAAAACATCTGTTTAGAAAGCTTATGGGCACAAAACGTAAGAAGCGGATCTATGAAAGGAATATTTATTATACCGTCCTAAAGTATTACGTCGGACTTTTTTTCAAATTATCTTACGGAAAACGGGAATATTACGGGATAGAGACTCTCCCTTCCGACGGAGCGCTGATCTTTGCGCCCAATCATACCAATGCATTGATGGATGCACTGGCTGTACTCGACCTGGATACACGCCCCAAGGTTTTTGTAGCAAGAGCTGACATATTCAAAAAACCGCTCCTGGCCAAAATATTTTTCTTTTTACGGATCATGCCCATAAACAGGATCCGTGACGGCCGTAATACGCTAAAAAAAAATGATGAAATCATTAAGCGATCCGCTGAAGTACTATGCAACAACGTACCGTTTGTTATTCTTCCAGAAGGAGCACACCGGCCCATGCACAGTTTATTGCCCCTGGGCAAAGGAATATTTCGCATAGCCCTGCTGGCCAACGAGGAAATTGCCGGGGAAAAACCAGTGTATATTGTTCCCGTAGGTATAGAACACGGAAATTTTTTTCGTTACCGCTCTTCGCTTTTATTACAGATAGGCCACGCCATTAACGTGACGACTTATGTTCAGGCTAATCCTGAAAAGGACGAACCCGTCATTATGAACGACCTGAAAGAAAAACTTCAGGAAGATCTGAAGGAATTAATCCTATACATTCCCGACGATGTACATTACGATGCCACCCATGAATTGTGCAACATGTCTTGTCACGACCGGATTGAGCAATTAAGCCTTAAACACCGCGTTTTAAAAAACAGGCTGACAGCCAACCGGTATACAGTGAAATTGATCCAAACCCGACGGGAAGCAGACTCCGAAAACACCAGAAAAATTCTGGAAGAGATCGCCGGGTTTGCAGAAACCCGTAAAAGGAACAGAATCAGTATGGCGTCGGTTGCCAACCCGAATCCCGGTATAACAATCATCTACAGATCTTTGCTGCTATTGTTGTTATTCCCCTTTTTTATTGTCAGCACCATTCTTTACGCACCGACACTGCTGGCGTCCTATTTATTTTGTTCCCGGATCGAAGACCATGCTTTTCATAATTCAGTCCGTTTTGTAACAACATTACTTCTTTGGACAATTACGTTCGTTGTATTTACAATTACTGTTTTCGGTCTTTTTGAATGGGAGCTCGCATTGGCATTGTCCCTGGTATTCCTGCCTTCTCCCCTTACATTTTTCCAATATTATAAATGGTTCCGGACAATCCGCTCCGATATCAGATGGATCCTGGCCAAAGACCTGCGTAATGCCAAAAAGCGTTTTGTAGAATGGATCTTGTAATCCAAATATTGGCAGTATTACTGGGAATAGCCGGCCTTGTAGGTTGTCTGCTTCCGGTGTTGCCCGGACCACCTCTGAGCTTTCTCGGACTCTTGCTTCTGTTTTTTTTACCAGAAAATACCATGAAATGGTCTTTTCTGCTTTTATGGGGCGTTATTGCGGCAGTAGTTACTGTATTGGACTACCTGGTCCCGGCATATTTCACCAAATTGACCGGCGGAAGCCCTGCTTCAACAAGGTTTGCATTAGCCGGAATGTTGTTGGGAATTTTGTTTTTCCCTCCGCTGGGAATGATCCTGGGAGCTTTCCTGGGAGCACTGTTGGGAGAATTTTTGTACAACAAAACCAAAAAAGGGTTTTCGGGATCACTTAAACCGGCTTTCGGCTCTTTCCTGGGATTTCTTTTTGGGATCGGACTAAAGCTCATTGCCAGTGGCATCATGATGTATTACATCATTGTATATCTTTAACCACAACCTCCCTGACCAATCCGTCGTAAGCAGGTTCAATGCCCTGCGGAAGGGATGCCAGCAATTCTTCATGCGGTTCCAGGCAATGTGAAAGATGGGTAAGATAACTAATTGGTGCTCCCACTTGTTGGACAACATCAACAGCCTGTAAAAGAGAGAAATGCGTCCTGTGTACCGTTCTTTGTACCGTACTGACAACAAACACCTCTACTCCCTTGAATTTTTCCAGTTCTTTGTTTTCTATGGTCTTGGCATCTGTCAGGTATCCGACAGGACCTGTACGGAACCCGAAAATGGGCAAGGGGCCGTGCATAGCCCGAACCGGGATGATGGGAATATCCCGGATATAAAACGGTTCATTATCTATAGGATGCAAGGTCATCTCGGGCAATCCGGGAGACTTAGAATCCGTAAAAGCATAATCAAATTGTTTGCGTAATGAATCCAAAACCCTTTGTTCTGCATATATCGGGACAGGTTCATTGGATAAAAAATTAAAGGCTCTGACATCATCCAGACCGGCAATATGATCCCGGTGTTCATGTGTGAGCAAAATGGCATCCAGACCGGTGATCCCGTAAGTCAACATTTGTTGCCGGAAATCGGGTCCTGCATCAATTAAAATTCTAACTGGTTTATCTTTCCGGGATAATACCTCTATCAAAACAGAAGCACGCAGACGCTTGTCTTTCCGGTTATCAGAACGGCAAACCCTGCATTGACAGCCAATTAACGGAACTCCGGTGGAAGTTCCGGTTCCCAGAAAAATTATCCTGTAGATCATGGAACAGAAGTTATAAAGCAAACAGTATTGTTTCCCTTGCGTTTAACTGTTTTCCTTTATACAAATGTAAGAAATTTTAAGATTTTTATTAATATTAGGACATGTTGAAGTGATATTGTATTTTCGCTCAGGAATGAAAACAGTACAATTATGGACAGAACCTGTATTCCCGCATCTTACAGATCCCTCATGGATATATGGCAAACCGAACAGGCCATCAAATTCATAAAAGAGACATTCCAGACCGAGCTGTCCGGAGAACTTAAACTCAGAAGGATCACTGCTCCCTTATTGGTTGCCGAAGGGACCGGGCTGAACGACAATCTGAACGGGACGGAGGCTCCTGTAAATTTTCCTTTGAAAACACTGAACAATAAAAAAGTTGAGATCGTCCAATCACTGGCTAAATGGAAACGTTATGCACTATGGCGTCACAACATTGAGCCCGGGTTGGGTATTTATACCGATATGAATGCCATACGTCCCGATGAAATCACAGATAATTTGCACTCTGTTTATGTAGATCAATGGGACTGGGAAAAGGTAATCCTGCCGGAAGAACGTAACATTCAAACCTTGCATAAATGTGTGAAATCCATTTATTACGCCATTAAACGTACTCAATTCCTGTTAAGTGAACGTTTTCCCCAACTGAATTCCTTCCTGCCCCACGATATTCATTTCATACACGCGGAAGAACTTCGGAGACTGTATCCCCAACTCGGCCCCAAAGAAAGGGAAAACAAGATCGCGGCTCTATATGGAGCCGTATTTATCCGGGGTATAGGCGGTCCCCTGGGAGACAATACAATACACGACGGCCGCGCGCCCGACTACGATGACTGGAGCACAGAAACGGGAGACGGATTCTCAGGTCTTAACGGTGACATTATTGTATACCACCCCGTATTGGAATCTGCTTTCGAACTTTCCTCAATGGGGATTCGCGTAAATCCCCAATCTTTACACTACCAGCTGGAGTGTGCCAACGCCATGGAAAGAGCCAGCCTGAATTTTCATAAGCTGCTGTTGGGTAACAAATTACCACAAACCATGGGAGGCGGCATTGGACAGTCCCGTCTCTGTATGTTGCTGTTACAAAAATGCCACATTGGGGAAGTACAGTCCTCAGTCTGGCCCCAATCCACACATGACATTTGTGAAAAAGCAGGCGTTTTCCTGTTTTAATAACGTGTGTGTAAATTTTATATGAATCTGTCTGACAGAAAATTAAAGCTGTCGGCGCATTTTTTTGGAAAAAACCTTTGTTTTCCTCTGGCAGGGTTTTTGAGTAATATTTGCCTTCGTCATTAAAACTAATTCAACAAATATGAAAATTATTGGAACAGGAAGTGCAATTCCTTCATTGTCTGTCACCAACGATATGTTGTCCGTTTTTATGGATACAAGTGACCAATGGATCAGAACACGTACCGGCATTGTAGAACGCAGGATCATTTCTGACGAAAACTTGAAAGATCTGGCCGTAGAAGCCGCTAAAAAAGCCCTGGAAGATGCCAATATGGACGGTTCCCAACTTGATTATATTATCTGCTCCAACGTGGTTAATTATTACGTAACCCCTTCACTAAGCTGCCTGATATCCGGAGAAATCAACGCCTCCTGTCCTTGTGTGGACCTGAATGCCGCATGCAGTGGTTTTATTTATGGACTGGATATGGCACACGCTTACCAGCTGGCAGGGAAAGCCAAAAACATCCTTGTCATCTGTGCCGAGGAACCCACGCGAATGTGCAGCTGGAAAGACCGCAATACAGCCGTCCTTTTCGGGGACGGAGCAGCAGCTGCAGTGGTAACGGAAGGAACTGATTTTAAAGCTTCATACATTACTGCCAAATACCGGCCGGAAATTCTGTATTACCAAAGAGCCCTGGAAGATTGTCCTTTCGTGACTTACCAGCAACGCGGGGTACCTATGTACATGAATGGAAAAGAAGTTTTTAAAATGGCTGTCAATGCCTCTATAGAAGGCATCGAATGGATTCTGAAAGAAACCGGGCTGACTGCTGATCAGGTAGATCATTACATTTTGCACCAGGCAAATATGCGTATCATAGAAACCATCCGGAACCAGATGCACCAACCTGTGGAAAAATTCCCCCATAACATAGAACGCCTTGGGAACACTTCATCCGCTACGATTCCTATCCTGTTGGATGAATTGAATAAGAGTGGAAAATTGAAACAGGGAGATACTATTATACTAAGTGGATTCGGTGCCGGATTTACTGCCGGCACGTGTCTTTTTACCTGGTCCATGAATTAATAACTTATGAAAACAATACAAAGCAGAATATGTGAATTGACAGGCATAACGTATCCCATTTTCCAGGGAGGTATGGCCTGGGTATCTGAAGCACGGCTGGCTGCAGCCGTTTCCAACGCCGGAGGACTGGGATTGATCTCGGCCATGAACGCAGATGCCGGGTATCTGAAAGAACAGATACAATTGTGTAAAGAGTTGACAAACAAGCCTTTTGGGGTTAACATCATGCTCATGAGCCCTCATGCAGATGAAGTTGCCCGTGTAGTTATGGAAGAAAAAGTCCCTGTTGTAACAACCGGGGCAGGAACTCCCGGAAAATACATGGAAGGATGGCTCCAATCCGGCATCAAGGTGATCCCGGTTGTTGCATCCGTGGCTTTTGCCAAACGCCTGGAAAGAATGGGTGCCTGTGCCGTTATTGCCGAGGGAGCCGAGGCTGGCGGACACGTAGGAGAACTCAATACCATGGCCCTTATACCCCAGATATGTGATGCCGTGTCCATTCCGGTTGTGGCGGCCGGCGGGATAGCAGACGGCCGGGGAATGGCTGCCGCATTTATGCTGGGAGCCGAAGGAATACAAATGGGAACCCGTTTTCTGGCTGCCGAAGAATGTCAGATCCATAAATTTTATAAAGACAAGATTATCTCGGCAGGGGATACGGACACCATTGTGACCGGAAAAAAATTGGGACATCCCGTAAGGGCCCTGAAAACCCCTTTTACCCGGAAATTTTCCCAAATGGAACACGATCACGACATAACCCAGGAGGAAGCCGACGCTTTTGGCGCAGGGGCTTTACGAAAAGCCGCACAGGACGGTGACGAACAAATGGGATGTTATATGGCCGGCCAAAGTGCCGGTCTGGTTAAAAAGATCCAGCCAGCTGAAGAAATCATTGAAGAAATAATACAACAGGCCGTTGCACTGTTAAAATTATAACATACACCCCCCTATGAGAAGAATAGTCATAACCGGTATGGGTATAGTGTCCCCGCTGGGAAACGATATTGCAACCTATTGGAATAACCTTAAAGCCGGTATATGCGGCATAGAACGCATTGACACCTTTGACACCACAAACTTTTCCGTAAAAGTGGCCGGTCTGGTCCGGAATTTTAATCCGGCCGATTACGGCATAGATCCGGGCACGGCCCGAAAAGCGGACCTGTATACCCTTTATGCCCTGGCAGCAGCCTTTCAGGCCATGAAAGAAAGCAATCCGGGAGTTGATCCCGATCGTTTAGGGGTATACGTAGGATCGGGGATCGGAGGGATCCACACTTTTATAACCGAGTGCAAAAAATACCTGGAAAGCGGACCAAACCGGGTTTCCCCGTTGTTTATCCCAACCATGATCGGCAACATAGCTGCCGGAAATATTGCCATAGCCCATAACGCACAGGGTCCCTGTCTTCCCGTTGTCACGGCTTGTGCCACTTCCACGCACGCCATAGGAGAAGCGTACCGGGCTATCCTGCACGGTTATGCCGATGCTGTCATTGCCGGAGGGTCCGAGGCCGCTGTGGTTCCACTGGCGATGGGCGGGTTCAACAACAGCCGTGCCCTGTCCCGGGCCGAAGATCCCAAACGGGCGTCTATCCCCTTTGATGTGGATCGGCAGGGATTTGTCATGTCAGAAGGTGCCGGGATCATCGTCCTGGAAGAATACGAACACGCCGATCAAAGGGGAGCCACCATTTATGCCGAGTTGACGGGATACGGGAACACGTGCGATGCCTACCACTACACCGCGCCCCGTCCCGACGGATCCGCCGCCGCAAAAGCCATGAGCCTGGCTTTGTCCAACTCGGCCTTCACCCCTGAAGATCTGCTGTACATCAACGCGCACGGTACAAGCACTCCGCTGAACGACCCCGCCGAAACCATGGCCATCAAACTGGCCATTGGAGAAGAACAGGCAAGAAAAGCGTTGATCAGTTCTACAAAATCTATGACCGGTCATATGCTGGGTGCTGCCGGTGCTGCAGAGGTCATTGCCAGTGCCCTGGCTTTGAAAGAAGGTATTGTACCTCCGACTGTAGGATTGGAGAATCCGGATCCGCAATGTGATCTGGATTATGTTCCCGGTAAAGCACGTAAGGCAGATATCACCATAGCCCTGTCCAATTCGCTGGGTTTTGGAGGACATAATGCCTGTGTGGCTTTACGAAAATTTAAACTGTAAAGTTATGGTCAGAAAAGAAATTATGGAATTTCTGCCACACAGGGAGCCCATGCTTCTTGTGGACCGGATGGAAGTGGACGAAAACAAAGTCGCCCACGCGCAGTATACCGTTACAGGAGAAGAATTTTTCCTTAAAGGTCATTTCCCCGGTTATCCGGTAGTTCCCGGAGTGATCCTGTGCGAAATCATGGGGCAATGTTGCAGTCTGCTGGTTAAGGAACACCTGGTGGGAAGGACTCCTTTTTATGCCGGACTGGACAAAGTAAGGTTTAAAAGACAAGTACATCCGGGAGATACCATAGAAGTTACCGGATACATAACAAAACAAAAATCCATGGTGTTTTTTGTCAAGGCCGAGGCCCGCGTACATGGTGATATTTGCGCCCAGGGGCTGTTATCCTTTGCCCTGGTTCAGAGTTCGAGCGACTGAAGTTCATCGGCAGTTATCAGGCGGTAATGCGGGGCATAGGATGCTACGTAGATACGGCTGTGGTGTCCAACGTACTCACCCCGTAGCAACATGGCAATTATGGAATCTTTATCAGCTTTGTAATCCGGTTGATGAATCACGGAATATGGCTGTTTTTCCAGAACAGCTACGATCCGGGTCCATTCTTTTGTCCATTCTTCGACTGAAATAACAGGAGCAGCTTGTGCACTGCGCACAAACGCCTCAAAAAAGTCCCGGTAACTGACCTTTCCTTCTTTAATCACCCGCAAATCAACCCTAAAAAAACGGAGTTCCCACCCGGTGGAATCTACATAAGGAGACAGAAACGGCAAAGTGTCCGGGTTGTAGGAATTCAACTCCCGGCACAGGTATTGACCGGCAGCCGCCGTATCGGATAACAGGTGTCCCGGCCCGAATTTATCCTGAAAAAAATTCTTGTAAATATCCCGGAGCGTACTTTGGGGATAACGGGCCATCTGTTGTTTGAGGGCTGTTGTTACCTTTTCTTCAAACAGCCGGTCTTTTGTACTTTGCGCACAGGAAAAAAGAATAGTTATGCATAGGATCGTAACTGTTGCTTTCATATCGTAAAGGTAAAAAAATTGACAAACCGGGAAGATTTTCCCAAATTTGAACGGTTTTAGCTGTTCTTATGGTATGGATTAAACTGGGGATCCTGATTATCGGATTTATCTATGCAGGACTGATCCCTTTTACGGTACGGCGGGTAGTACGCCAGATAGATTTTGACCTGCATGCGCAGACTTTGAGTTTTTTGAGCAATAAAACGCTCTATAATAAAAATTTAGTCAGGGGATACACACGACTGTTGTTTGCAACGGCGGTATTGCATTATGTGTTTTTCTGGCTTCTTTCAAAGTATTACAACCTGGGTGAACATGAAACGTATATGCAATACATAACCTACAGCTTTGCCTTTCTTACATTGCTGGCTTTCGTGCCTCATAATATCAAGCCCTACAGCTTCAAACGCTTGAGCACCACACTGCAACGTTTGGTACACAATCTGCTGGCCATTACTGTGTTCCTTTCTTTACCCACTTTGATTATATTGTTTCAATCAGCCATAATTGAATCAATGCCTTTCCTGGGAATTGCCGGACTGATACTGATCGGAGGAACATTGGTCCTTACGGCCGTCTATATTATCCGGCAGGGAGT
>JBAZDQ010000034.1:0-15090 GCA_041654355.1 Bacteroidales bacterium | reverse complement strand
CCGCTCATCTGGAAAACGAACGCGGCGATAACGGCCGCTAAAATCACAGTAATAGCGACCATAAGGATCACGCCGATAACCGGCGAGACCGCATCATCATTTCTCATCATCGATCCACCTCCCTGACTACTCAGAGATACACCCAAATCTCCACCTAAATATAAATATCTTAAGCTGTCCGACGCCGGAGAAACAAGATCCCCATCAACGAGAATCCTAGGGAACCTCTATTCACAAAACGCCGCGCGAGGGAACGATTCCACACAGATAATGTTTTTATGCCTTGCCCCCCATAGATTCAATTGTCGGCCGGGGCAGACGACAAACAGGTCTCGATCCACCTCTTTGACCTCCTGCCCCACATTCCTCCTGATCCCTTCACACCGGACAGAAACCCTTTTCTCTCTCTCCCGCGCACTCCATGATTGCGGACGGGGCAGCCGCAAGGCGTTTTATACTCCTCGCCTAAATTCTGCCCCTCACATCGGACCAAAAGGCGCAAGGATCCACCACAACGAGCCCCAGCTCTCGAAACCTATATTTCCTCGGAGCGCATCATCTTCATCATATGATGTGCGCGCACAGTCCCCCACTGGCGGCAGACGCGCCCGCCGGGCAGCACCTCTCCGAAAAGATACTCGACGGCGGCCCCTCCGTCCTCGTCCTCGTCCTCGCAGCACTCACCTTGATCTCTCCCGCAGCAGCAATGACCACTTTTTTTGAGGGTTTTGATGCCCCTGGATGAGGATGCGTGGAGTGTGTACAAGTCTGGCACCATCAACGGTACCGTCTCTGGCGGCGTTTTAACTATATCAGACATCGGGGGAACAGGCAATAAATACTGGTGGGCTCGCACATCAGAGCAATGCACCTTCCCCATAACGATCGAAACTCGATTTAGAGCTAAACCCGGTCTGGCTACTGTTAAGGATTTAGAGGCACTCGTCGGAATATCGACTCGGGACACATCCCCTGCGTACTCCTTGGAGAGTAGAGCAGGAGTCTACATCATAATGATGCAAGATGACACGGTGGGGATCAGGGAATATTGGGATGATTTCGGGTCTTATGGAACCCCCACAGTGGCATTTAATCCGGATAATTGGACTGTCGCCAAGATTGTGTATGAAGAGGACAAAGCTACATTATACGTCAACGGGGTGGAAACGGGCGCGACGTATGCGTATAACGCCACCACCTCCCCGACCCCGACCGGAGGGCGTATAATGGTAGGATGGGCTGATTACACATCCCAAACGGGTTGGATTGAGTTCGATTATATCAAAGCCGGGCCGCAAGACCCCCCCATCGCAGACTTCACCGCCACCCCTCAATCCGGCACCGACCCCCTCATTGTTCAGTTCAACGACACCTCTACTGGCGACCCCACCACCTGGGCCTGGAACTTTGGCGACGGATACGTGTCATCAGCCCAGAACCCCTCCCACATCTACCTCCACCCCGGCCAGTATTCCGTATCTCTTGCTGCGGCAAACGACAACGGGTACAATGAGACCGTCAAACCCTATCTCATCACTGTCCTCACCCACCTGGTCCCACCCGCCGCCGACTTCTCCGCCTCCCCCACCTCCGGCACCGCCCCGCTCACCGTCTCCTTCACTGACGAGTCCACCGGCGCAACAGCGTGGTCCTGGGAGTTCGGGGACGGCTGGGGATCCAGCGCCCAGAACCCCACGCACACCTACGTATCTCCCGGAACCTACACCATCATCCTCACCGCCTACAACAGTGTCGGCAGCGACGTCGAGACCAAAACCGCGCACATCACCGCAACCGAGATCCCACAGCCCTCTGATGCCATCCTGAACGGCTACGGCTACGATAACACCAACAACGTCCTCCTCGACGGCGTGACGATCACCATCGAAAACGAGACATACAGCACCACAAACACCACCTACGGCGGCGGATTCTATCAGTTCACCGGCCTCTCTGCCGGCACCTACACAATCAAAGGCGAGAAAGCCGGATATCTCTCCTCCCCCGAATACGGCGTTTCCCTCTACAGCGGCGTCGTCGTGCAACGCGACATCTCCCTCGGCGTCTCAGGAGTTGCCATCGTCGGCACCGTCTATGACGCCACCACTGGCGAGAAACTGAACGGTGCGAACGTCACCGCCACACAGGGCTCCGTGAGTTACTCCTCCACCGGCGCCGGACAGTATGCCCTGAATGGCCTCTCCAAAGGGGTCGCGACCACTATCGCCGCCACCCTCGCCAGCTACTCGCACACCCCCGTCACCCTCACCCCGACCAGCAGCACCCCGTACACCGTAGATCTCTACCTCATCCCCGACACCATCGCCCACAACGGCACCGCCCTCGCAGGTCTCGTCACCGACGCCGCCACCCACAACGCGATCCCCAACGCCCAGGTCTCCCTCCCCGGCCACGCAAACGCCACCACCTCCCCGACCGGCTTCTACCTCTTCGACGACCTCGCAGCCGGCGCTTACTATGTCAGCGCCTCCGCCTCCGGGTACAAACCCTCGCAGGATTACGTCGTCACCCTCACCGAGGGCAACCTCACTATGCAGGATATCGAGTTAACGCCATCATCGACGTCCGGCACCGGATGGGGCGCACAGTACCCTCCGCACAACGTGCAGCTCAAAATCATGAACCTCTTCGGCGCGCCGATCGCAGGGGTGAACGTCACGGCGACCGGGTACGAGACCACCGCGGAATCGTGGGACTGGATATATACTATGCTCGGGCTCTCAACCGACATCCAGATCGAAGGCACCGAGATGACCGGCACAACAGGGAGTGACGGATGTATCGACTTCATGATGTTCGAGAGTGTCAAATACACCGTTATCTTCACCAAAACGGGCGAAGTGGCGGAATTACTGACGGTCTACCCGCACGAATCGTATTATCCCGTCTATGCCGTCTCCCTCTCATCAATCCTCAACCCTTTCTACGAAGGGGGAGTTAATGAGTACAAGAGCGTGATCGTCAACGTCTCAACAAGTACCTCCGGATCCGACGGCACGATCACAGTCCGGTATCAAGATCAACTCAACGCCACGACCGGCGGCACCGTGGCGCTCACCCAGACAAACTCGACATCAGGAGAAGAGGAGACCCACTCTTCATACAGTATATCCGCGAACGCATTCTCTCACGATTTCGATATCACGGATTGTGAGGGACAGTCCTACTTTGTGCGCGTCCGGGCGACGCACGGCAACTTCACCGAAGGGGTGAACCGCGACTTCGGCGTCACCTTCCCCGGCGAGCGGCTGAACTTCGGCCTCCCGAACGAGATTCTTATCTGGGCGGCCATGTTCATCATGACCGTCACGGCGCTGATGTTCGGCCCCTCTGCCGCAATACAGGGTCTCCCGGTGATCTGCTTCGAGGGCTGGCTCTTCTTAGGGATCGGCTGGCTCCGGGATCTCGGGGACGTTAACGCGGCAGGACTCCTGGTGATCATGTCGTTCGTCGCGGTCGTGGCAAACATCATGGGTGCATCAAAAAGAGCGAGGCAGCAAGGATGAAGCTCTATGAGATTTTACTGGTATTAACCATCTTCACCGGCGTAGCGGTGGCGTTCAACGCATCAGGCATCACCAACGGCTACGTACCGAGCCCCGGGATCTATATCGAGGAGGCGGACGTGCAAGACCTGTCCGCCGGCGCGACCGACGGGGGCCTCGGGTCGTTGGCGGTTGTCGGCTGGATCTTCACGTTCGGCGGCATGATCATGAGTCTGTTCGATGCAGTCTTTGTGGGGCTCCCAAACCTCATATCCTCGTTTGGGTTCCCCACAATCTGGGTGCTGGCCGTCTTTGGCTCCCCGCTGCTGTTCGTCGCGGCATGGGGCCTCTACGGGCTTATGACAGGGAACCAGACCAAGGGGCAGGACTGATGAGACCGATCCTTCTCATCCTCTGTATTGCCCTGATCGTGTCGGGGGCGGCTGCATCAAACATCACCCTCCGCCCTACTGCATCAGCAACGATCGCCCCCCTCGATGAGACCTCATACAATCAGCTCCTCGGATCATTCGGCGGGAACGAGAGCAACCACACCGGCGGGCTGGATCTCGCATCAGCAAGCGGTGCCTCATTCGGGGTCTATGCTGATGCAGTCGGGGCAGAACTGGCGAGCGTGATCATCTTCGGGTTGGCGTATATCATGATGTTCTTCCTCCAGCGGAGCCTCCTGGTGCCCGGGGTGCTCGGGATCCTGTGGGGCGGTTTCCTCCTCTGGCGGATGCCTGCTCCGTATGAGTCGGTCGCGGGAGTGTGTATAGTGATGGCGATCACGGCGGTAATTTACCAGCTGTATAAAGACTATCGGTGAGCGCATGGCAAACAACAAAGGACGACAAAAGCGGGCCGCACGGCGCAGGAGAGAGACAGAGATGTCTCTCACCTTTAACTTCGGCCCCGACATCGAAAAATCCCTGGCAGAGATGGGCGACACGCTCAGGGCCAAGATCAGCCCCGACATCGACATATCAATGGGGAGGTACCGCCTGTGATCACTCCGCTGATCTTCTCCGTCCTCCTCCTCATCCTCGCCGGGGCGATCTGGTACATGTTCGCGGACCTCGACAACCGGATGTACGGCAACGTGATCTCCGGTCTGTTCGCAACCCTCCTCTCCGGCCTGTTCGCCCTCTGGCTGTTCCAGGGGAACGTGCAGGAGATCACTACCGACGGCACCGTGCAGATCACGGACGGCGGGCTAGGCTGGTTCTTTATGCTCGTCTTCGTGTCCCTCCTCCTCATCACAGGGATGCTCGGATACGATGCCTGGCTGGAGCACATGACGCCCCGGGAGGATGCCGATTATGGCACGGAGGGGTAACGGGATCCATGCGTTCCTGCCGGTGCTCCTGGTCGCCGTCCTGATATTCTTCGGGATAATATTCGCCCCGGCGATATACGGATCGGCAGACGCGGCGTACAATCTCACCGAAAACGACACCTACACGGAAGACTACGACGCCGCGACCGGGTTTCTGAAGCTCGGCCTGTCCTGGGAGAGCGTAACGTTCACGATGTTCTGCATCTTCCTTCTGGCTATCGGCCTCCTGGCATTCATCCGGAGGCGCTGAACGCGGCCCTCTGGCGTCAATCACCGGGGGTAATTTTTTATACTGGGTAGTAATACTGTATTATCAGAGGTGATACGATATGGGAAAAAGTGATAGCGGCCCGATGGCACTCATCATTGCGGTAGCAGTCGGCCTCGTTGTCCTGCTTGCGGTGTACTCCTTCGCCCCTCAGGTAGGGTACAAGATCGGCAGTGCATCCGAGATCCCCGATGGCTCCGCGTGGGACTCCGCCAACATGACTGCCGCCGGCGTCGATGGCTCCTCCATCTGGACCGACAACGCAGGGCTCCCCCTCCTGGCGGTTCTGGCGTTCTGTATTGCGCTCGCAATCATGTTCTTCCGCCGCATGGGAGGCCAGTGAGCCCCATGCCCGGGAGCAGAGTGATCGGGGGTCAAACCCCATCACCCTCTTTTCAGTCACCGTGGTGGTGAACTATGATTGAAGACGATTTTGATACCGATGACGAGCAGGGCTTTGACCCGCAGGGCTCGTTTGAGAACGAGCCCCTTATCGCGCGGCTCCAATTCATTGTCAGCTACTACCGCGCCCCCATCCTCGAACACCTCACCTCCGCCCCGCTCTCCGGCCAGGCACGGCGCTCCGTGAAGAACGCCATCAACGAACTGTTTGACCCCAACACGGTCCTCACCCATCTCCGGGACAACATCGATATCCGGATCCTCGATGCCCGGGCGCGGCTCATCCTCAACGAAGTCTATACCGAGTTCGATGCCGTCGATGCCCTGCAGCGCGAGTGGCCCCCGATGGAGACCGAGATCCTTGACTACTACAACAAGCTCCTACTCAGGGCATTCGGCCCCGACCGGGAGCGCCGGCAGCAGAATAAGAACGAGTTCTCCAGCGAGATCACCAAGCGGCTCACTCCCGTGGAGGAGCCGCAGAAACGGAGGTTCTCACGATGATTTTACCTGATGGGTTCATATATTGGATTATTATAGCGGCGCTCATACTCGGATACGCCTGGTTCTATTTCGTCTGGCTCCGCGATCTGAATTGGTTTGTCCCAGAATGGCCGCTACTCAAGAAAGCCCGGATGCAGGATCTCCCGATCCTCAATGTCGTGGATATTGGATCCATGATGGGCCGGTTTATCATCGGAGAGAAGAAGGACGATGGGCAGCTGCACTTTGAGGATGAGACGTACGGCATCACCGTCGATCCGGCCATCTTAAACGGGGAATGCACCCCGACCAAGACACCGGCGGGCTGAAAATCTTCAACCGCTCCTCCACCTCGTTCCTCCCGCAGACCGACCGCGAGGCAGCGGCCGCCGAGGTCTTCCTCGTAGAGCGAAAGAAGTTCTCCGCCCTCGACGTTTTCAGCGACAAAGAGCTCTCGGTGCTGATCGCCAAGTCCCGTAAAGATCTGAAAGAAGATATCAAGCCCTACGTTGAGAAGTATTATTCCGAGATGGACGACAGCGAGCGCTCCGGGATAGAGGCAGAGCTGATCGCAGACGTCACCACGTTCCAGGACCATCTCTCGACCGCTCCGATACGGACAGGTTGGTATTGCTGGCAAACCCTGTACAAGCTCTCTCCGATCGCGTACTCCGCCCAGAACCTGAAACAGATGAAAGCGATCTTTAAAGAGATTGCCTCGCTCGAAGCGGGCCGGGATCAGGACATGTGGAAACGGCACCTGCTCATTGTGGGGGCCGTTGGACTCGTCGTGATCGGGATCGTGGCTATCGTCTACCTCGCCAAGTAAGGAGAGTACCTATGCCGTTGGAGGACAGATCAACCATTCCGGGCGACATCGAGAACGCCTATATCATCAGCATCGGCAAGAGCGCAGAAGCTATGCGCTATCTCCACCGGCCGAGGGGGAACATCAAGAGCCAGACACTGAACTTCTCCATCCCCTTTTTCGAGCTCTACCAGCACACCCACTCCCTCCCGTCCGTCGCGCAGCGGCTCAACAGCCAGTCTGAGAAAGAGCGGGCGGAGGGGCTCCGGAAGTGGTTTTACTCGAACCACCACAGCACCGAGAAGCTCCGGCAGGGGTTGGAGCTGTTCAACTGGTATCAGAAGATCCTCATTGACTCAATGGTGATTCGGATTGAAAAATAACGCGGACACTATAAACCCCGGCACAGCAAGCCACATCGATGATACCTCCCAGTCCTTCGCCGGCAGGACCGGGAGCGAGCTATTCCTCGCGCATAACCTCTTCGTACTCAATCGCTGGCATTGGGTGGTCTCGAACCTCGCAGCGCTAGATGATATGCGCGTTGTGCCGACGACCCGATCCTGTATCATCACTATCCGGGACAAGGACGTTAAGAACCAACTTCTTCAAAAACTGAACTCAGATCTCCGGAATGTCTTGGCACAGGATGATAAAACCCAGTCGGAGAAGAACCAGAAGGTTTTAGAAGTGTGCAACAACGCGCTCTCCATCGTATATGATCAGCTCTTCAAGGAATACGATTCCAGCAAAAACCCCGTGATCCTACCGATGGTGCAGCTCCCGACAGAGGAGGATTCAAAGGATGCCAATAGTCTACCGACCCCCGACACAGACAGTTGATTCTCTCGTCCTGGAGGATACCTCATTCCCGTTTGACTGGGATGATGTTGCAGCAGGATACATGCAACTCTTCAACGGCCCGAAGAAAGAGGATTATAAATTCAACTCATTTGCGGAGATCGTCTCTCGCCGCATCTGCTCCAGGTTCAACAAAAACGCCATTCTCTCTCTCTTCGGCGCGCCCGGCGAGGGTAAATCTATGTCCGCTCTGGAATTAGCTCAAGGCGTTGCCGCATGGAATGCGTATTTCCTTGGAGGGGATCCGGAGGATTATTTCACCCTGGAGAATGTTGCTGTTATCCATCCGGCGATGTTGCGGGACATGATGAAGGGAATGAAGCGGCATAACATCTACATCCTCGATGATGCAGGAGCTGCCTATGATGCCCGCAACTATATGAAGACGGACAATAAGTCCCTGGGGTACGTCCTCCAGACATTTAGGACGTTAAACGGGTTCCTCATCGTCACCGGGGTAGACGGGGCCATGCTCGACGTGAACCTTCATAGGACCGCGCGATACTATGCTGAGGTAGGGGAATCCCGTCACGATCTGGGATATACTGACATCAAGGTATTCAAAACACTCCGCAAATTCCGACAGAAAAAGATATTCTACCGCTTCCTCTCCCAAAACAAGACCCCGATCATCCGGTACCGCTCTTATCTCCCCGATGAAAACATCCGGAGGCGATACGAGCAGATCCGGAAGGATCAGGCGGACCAAATACAGCGGATGGACGAAGAAATTTTGGGCGACAAAGCGGGCCAGAAGAAGTCAAGAGAGGAGGAGAAGCGCAAAGAGAAGAAATTTCTAGCGTGTCCAACGTGCGGATATAGCTGGTACTATGGAGGAAAGAAGAAGAACGCAACCTGCCCGGATTGTAATGGGCGGGTGCCCACCACCATGCCGTAAAGTCCGATTCGATTTATATGTATACTAAGAAGAAGGATTTGAAAATGTCTCTCCCGCTGATCTCAAGACTCCCTAAGAAGGACATCGCAGAGTTGAACATGGAGCTTGTTACCTCGCTCTACGAGGGTGCCCTGCAGCCGGGGTGGAAGGGGAAGATATACCGGCTGGCGTGCTGGTACTTCGGTGGCCCGGCTGCACTAGTACAGATGTTCACGTACGAACCCCCCGACGACGAAGGCATTAATATAGAGGAGTGATGATATCACTATCATGAATGAGCGTGCCGATTCTGCCGCATACGGCTACTTCCTCCTTATGGCATTTCTCGTCATCGGCACGCTGGCTTGGGTGGTCTGCGTCCCGCTCGTCAACGGTCTCGCCGGGGAGATGAATACCGATATCGGGGACGGGAAGATCAGCCAGCAGACCGCAGGCAGCTTCGATTTCAACAAGGGGTTATTCCTCGGCATCCCCGGGTTTACGCTCTTAGGAGTGCTCCTCCTCGGCGTGAGGATCGCCCTGAACGCCCGAAAAACAGAACAGGAGTATTATTAGATGTCCGAGTTCTGGAGCGCCTGGAACGGGTTCATTATCATGGTCGTTATGATCCTCATAGCAATGGCGCTCTCGTATTTCGGCGGGGGGTTCATGGACCAGATGCAAGACCGCTTCGATGCACAGGGGCTCTATGATGTCCCGGCAGAATGGGGCGACTTCTCCACGATCTACCTCATCAGAAACATCTTCGACGGCATCTGTTACCTCATCGGCGTTTTAGGTGTCGCAATCTTCTTTGTTACAATATTGTTCCGAGAAAAGTATGAGGACCGGCTCCGGGGTTAGTACCGGAACTTAGGCATCTTTATTTTCATCCCGCCACGACCGAAAACACTCTCGATCGTCGGCGTCAGGTTTTCGATCGTGACGGACCCCATCCCCGTCATGGGATCCATCTTCATCCGGCGGGTCTTGCGGTCCCGGCGGAGGTCATACTCACTGGCAACCGAGAACTCTGTCGGGAGGTCCGGCACCGCGACCCCGAAGGCCGCGAACGCAGGCACCCCGGGCATCCGGACATACTCGGTGCGGAGCGGGAACGGGGTTTCGAGATTGAACGAGAACCCTGTGGTATCGGCACCTGTCCCGGTCCCGGCCGTGAGCCCTGCCCAGGTGAACGCGGCGGACCCGGGGAGCGCGAGTGCCCGGGCCATTGCGTCGGCGTCCGGGAGCGCGGTGGGAGTTGCATCGGTGATCTCGTTGAGCTGCGATCGGGCGAGGTTCTCCAGCCGTCCGAGCGGGCCGGCACCCTCCCGGGCTTTGACCTCCGGCCCCGCAGCGGTGACGTGAGAGAACGTCAAATCTCCAAAATCCTTCATGATGCCAGCCTCCAGCCGGTCGAGGGGGGAGAGTCCCGGGACCGCTCGATCTCTCGGTACCTCAAGGATCCGGTTGTCGATGATCTCTTCGGTGAACCCTCGCGGCACTCCCCCGGGCCGGCTGCGACCGATCGCAGCGGATCCGGCCGTGAGGATCGCGTCGGAATACTTCGGCGTCCGGATCTCTGTGACGAGCCGATCCCCGGTGAGGCGTTCGCCCCACTCTGACGGGAACCGGAACACCTGATCGGGTGCTCCTTCGCCGGGGATCTCCCGGGGGAAGATGTCCCGCCCCATGTTGATCGGCAGCTCCGGGGCGAACCGCTCGCCGCGAGGAACGACGATCTCCGGGGATCCTATCGTCCTGCTCTCCGGGCCGATCCGCAGTTCCGGCGTCATGATCCCGAGTCCCTGCCCGAGCGGCATCTCCGGGGAGTCGATGAACCGGCTCGCCGGTCCCGGCTGAGCGATCTCCGGCCCGGTGTAGTACGGCACCGGCCCTCTCCCGGCCGGTCCCTCGGAGGGGAGCTCCCGCCTATATGATAGATAGTCCTCGAAGTTCTCGCCGGGCGATCGCCAGTCTACCCCCGGGTCGATCCCGACCTCCGGATCCCCGCTCATCCAGTCCGGGGAAGGGATCTCCGCTCCGCCCCCTCCGACACCGCCGTGAGGATCCTGCCATTTGTCCATCCAGTCGGGGAGCCCGGAGGGGAGGGTTGCGGTCCGATGTTGCGAGGCGAGTGCCCCCATCAGCCCGGCCCAGACTGCAAGCTTAATGCCGGTATCCACGACGGTCCCCGTCGCGGTCCCGATCGCGGATCCTCCGATCCCTCGCGCCGCCCCTCCGGTGACGATCGTTGCGCCGCCGGCCAGGGTGAGGGTTCCTCCTCCGATGATCAGGGGTGCGACGGCCGCCCCTGCAGCGATGCCGAGCCCGCCGGCAACGGCAGACTCAACGGGGTGCTGCACGATCCAGGTGGCCTGCTCCCGGGCAGACGGAGCACCGAGCAGGCGCTCCGGGAGGAGGGTCATCGGGCGGAGCGCTCGCTCCAGTCCGGCCATAGCGAAGATCGGGGTGACTCGTCCCACCAGGTCCGGGATCAGGGCTCCGCGATCGATGGTCTCCCGGGGCTGTGTGGGAGTCTGCGCTCCCGTCCGAGCAGGTGCTACCGGGGCCGGTCCCGATCGGCCGCCGGCTCCGCCCCCCCCGATCCCGGGGGAAGGAGCAGTGGTGGGAGACGGGGTGGCAACAACGGGTGCTGCTTGTGGGCGGGTGCGGAGCGGATCTAACCTCTGGCTGATCGGGAGGAGGGGGTTGAGGTACGGCGGAGATGCCATAGGGATACTATTATTACTTGGAGTAATTAAAGCATCCCTAGAACCTGCCGGGCTGGATCTCGAAGGAAAATACCCCTCCCCTGTTGATTTAAGCCACGATCTCCGGGTCGGTGGTATGAAACATCGTTGGAAAAATAGAGGGAGTTTTTTCATAAACCGGATTTAGGTTTATGGGGCTGCGTTTACTGTAAAACGGTTACAGTTTGAGGTGAGGATACCTATCAGATCGGTTGGGCCTCCGCTCAGTATAGGTTTTCCCGCTCTTGCTCCTCCGTACTCCCGGGAGTTTTGCCTTCCGCTGTTTATCGGCGGTTTTGTTTAACCCGGACCCTTTGGTCTGGTAGAAGGGATCTTTCTCAGCCTTGCTCTTTGTCTTGCGGGTTTTCCGAGCGTGTTTAGCAACAGAGCTCTCCCGAGAGGCACCGGAAAGCCGCAAAAGGTTTTCTTTGTTCTCCTGATACGAGAGGCTCCGATCAATGTGTGCGGACATATCGAAGAGCTCTGTATCAATTCCCTTGGATGAGAGGGCCTGTCGGAGTTTGTAAGCGTTTTTCCCAGTACCTGTACCCTTTCGTTTCATCCCCACCACATCTGCTTATCACTTCCCATATGAAGTAATAATATTATCAAACACTTAAGGGTTTTTATACTCTAATATAAGGGGTTTGAGAATTACTCTACCGCTGGAGTAGAGTATTCCCCTTTTTGAGAGCCCACTGATACACTACTAGGACGATAGATCCCCCAATTATGAGGTGAGTCGCTCGCATCCCTAACGAGAACAACTCTACTGAGGTGAGCATTATCCACTCTAGCCAAGGGAATTCCACGAGGAGGGAGGGATAATCAGGATCATCCATGACATGTGCGGTACCGACTACCGCCAGAGAGAGTACGACTGCACCCACAGCAAGCCCTACAATGTAGAGGACTGCGAAGATTGTGAGCGCCAGGGAGTGATTACGGTAAATACCTGCGTTTGCTTCGAGCAAGCGGTTAAACCAATCAGGGCGCATATACATTCACCTCTATAAAATTCTGTTTGAGCAGGTGCTTAAGCACCTTCCGGGCATACTTCCGATCAGACTCTTTCTGCTCCTCCGGCAGTTTCGAGTACGGCCCCCACAGCTTCTCCCACCGGGCCAGCCGCTCCGGGGAGATACTCTCGCTCTCGGCAATGGCCTTTGACCACTCGACCCATTGCAGGTGCTCGTAGCGGGCGATCTCCTCGACCAGTTCATCGTAGGAGTTGATCCGGCCCTTCGGGCAGTTCTTCATGTGGCCCGGGATCGTCCCGGTGACGCCGCACTCGGACTTCCAGATATGGTAGTTCGGGCACCGGATCTCGTCACAGATTTTTGCAGACGGTTTCATGCTCCCCTCACGATTGCCTAAACTCTGCAGTAAAGGCACTTTTGTTCATCTTTCTATACAGTTGTTTATCAATGGTTGGCAATTTACCGCTTCCCTGCGTCGCAAATCGGCAATAAACCGGATGATGCTATACCTGTTTTCAACTCCGGCCGCCCCACCCATGGACATAGAACCGGATCCGCTCTCGCTCGACATTGGAGAACGGGAGAGAGAGATAGTGGTTCTGCATCGTCCGGATGTCATGACCGGCGGAGGAGGCGATCCGAAGACCGTCCTCCGGGTAAATCGCCATAAGCCAGGACACCCAAGTTTTACGTAGCATCTTGGGAGTGATGCCTTTAAGGTCCATGTTAGACTTGATCGCGGCCCGAACGAGATCCTGTCGCCAGCCGGCTTGGGTGATCTGCTCGATCTCCTTCCGCTTGATTGCCGAGACCAGATCGGTTATCGCTCGAGTGCCGATGTTGGAGAGCATCACCGACCGCTCCTTTTGCTTCGCCTTGACTTTCAAGATGCTGCCCGGGGGCAACTCGACATACTGCCGAGCAGGGTGGAACCATTCCGGGTGCTGGGCGAACCGCCAGAACTCTTGGATCCGCATCCCGGTGAACAGCATCCCATCATAGAGCAGGCGGTGGGTCGGGTTGAGCTGCTCTCTCATCTGCTCATACTCGTCAGGGTTGAGGATCTGAGCTCCCTGTTTTATGATGTCGGTAATACTCTACACCTCACTTTGATATATCATTATTTGCAGTTGTGATACATTAAGGATACGGTCGCGTGGTGAAAGTGTGAGTGTTTATAAAGGAGGGTTGTAAAATCGAGAAACACCTATCACTCCTCGGGGGAAGAGTGATAGATCGACTGTCCCACGAGGTTACAATACCTCCAGAGGACAATATCGATGGTGCCGAGCCGCAGTTCGAGCCCTGGGATCCCGGTCTCCGGTTGGATCGCCCGGCACATCGCGTCAGGGGAGATGTAGCCAAACTGTTCTGCGAGCCTGACGAGGTGCCGGTCGGGTTTCACACAGTCGATCCCGATGTTCCGGGCCAAGTGATATTTTGTAATCGGGCCGATCCACGGCAGGGTTTCGAGATATGCCAGTTTGTCGCGAGCAGTGAGGAGGGACGCGAACCATTCGGCCCCGTGTTTCATCGCCTGTTCAACCGCTGCACGTTTGCCCGGATGCCCGATAACCCCCGGATCGCGGGCAACCATGAACCGTTCATAGATCCTGCGGGCTACCTGCTCTTTCATTCCGGCATTGAGGACAGTCCAAACATACTCTGAAAAGAACGCATCTGGGGTTTGATGCTCCAAAATAGGTAGATTTTCGGCCCATTGGATCTCCTCAGCGTAGCCATGTTTAGAGAGATAGTAATACGCCTCGTGGAAGAATAGAACCGGGTCACTCATTGCAGTCCTCTACCACTACCCTGTGGGGCCGCCGATAATCTTCTCTGAGTGTTCTGAGCAATATGGATTTGAGCACCGATACGCAGTAGGATTATATGCTCCAATTCCAACAATGCCGCAATACTCCATCCTTGATCCGCAGCACAGACACCGTTGATCTTCTTCGCTCATTCCCTTACCTCACAGTTATCTACCAACTTGGGCGGGAAATTCCTCGCCCTGTTGAAGATGGCAAGTACCTGATCAGGAGTCTGGTAATCTGCTACAGGATCGTCGTCTTCGTCGTTGGTGAGAGCCTTTGTGATTGTTTCGTGATTGGCGTCCCATGCCATTACTTCAGCCGTCTTGCTCGCCCAATATCTCCGATCCTCGTTGCTAGTTAATATCTCGTCATAGTTGTCTGCGTGCATCCCTGGATGGAACTGCACGGAGACAGTCACGCCGTTTTCAAAGGTGATGTGGAAACCACCTTTCCCGGTTATCTTGAATCCTGCCATATCATTCCTCTACCATCGTTTTTTACTCCTTTACTATGTGGACGTTCATCAACTTCGACTTCAGCAGGTGTTTCAGCACCCGGCGGGCGTATTTCCGGTCAGCCTCTTTGTGCTCTTCCGGCAGTCTCGAGTATGACACCCACAACTTCTTCCACCGTGCCAGCCGCTCCGGGGAGATGTTCTCCACCTCGGCAATGGCCTTCGACCACTCGACCCACTGGAGATGCTCGAAGCGGGCGATCTCCTCGATCAGCTCCTCGTAAGAGTTGATCAGCCCTTCCGGGCAGCGGTCCATGTGCCCCGCGACCTTCCCGAAGACCGTGCATTGAGACTTCCACGGGAAGAACTTGGGGCACCGGATTTCATCGCAGATTTTTGCAGAGGGTTTCATTTTTCTACCACGCCTGTTTCGTGGTTCCGCAGGAGCGCCAATGCGATGAGTCCTTTACCGACTACCTCTCTCGCATCCTCTCTCTCCCCCTCATACTCCTCTTCGTAGCTGTCGATCATCTGCCCTGCCA
>JBAZDQ010000033.1:0-16508 GCA_041654355.1 Bacteroidales bacterium | reverse complement strand
CACCTAAACAGGTTGCCTCCAAAACATTGAATGCACTCGGGAAAGGACCTGTAACGGTTCCCGGAACGATGAACAAGCTGGCACGGTGGCTTATGGGCAGGGTATTGCCCCGCCGTTGGGCAATAGAGCTGATGTATCAACAAACAAAAAAACTATAGAGATGATCAAAATTATCGGTTTTTTCACCCCATGGTTTCTTTATGCCATTATCACATTATTGCATTACATACTTCCCGGCCGCTGGATGGATGGGTATGTCAGGGATTCCAACACCGGCAAATTATTACGTTACCGATTGAACGGAAGGTTGGTGCTGGCGGTTTGTATTGCCATTTGGTTTCTTTTAGGTTACCTGGACTGGGTGCCGTACAATTGGTTATATACGGTCCGCTGGTACAGTCTGGCGGGAGCTTGTACTTTCGGATTGATTTATTCACTGTTATCTGTCTTGCCTTTTGCTCCTACCGGGAAAGGAATTTTGGCGGACCTTTTCCTGGGACGACTGGAAAATCCCCAGTATTTTAAAAGCCGTATAGACGCCAAAATGTGGCTTTATATGATCGGGGCCATTATGTTGCAATTGAATGTTATTGCTTTTGTTGCGCACAGGATCATGGAATTCGGGGACGTTCCCCGCGGTATCTGGCTTTGTGCTATAATGCTATCCTATTTTGTCTGGGATTACATGACCTTTGAAAAAGTGCATCTTTACACATACGATCTGTTTGCCGAACGGGTTGGTTTTAAACTCGGGTTCGGTTGTCTGACTTTCTATCCGTACTTTTATCCCATAGCTCTCTGGACAGCCGTGGAACTTCCTGATCCCGGAACAGCCACCTGGATTTTGATTGTATATGCTGTAATTTTTCTTGCCGGGTGGAGTATTGCCCGGGGTGCCAATATGCAGAAATATTTCTTCAAGACAGAACCGGAACGTGTATTTCTGGGGATTGCTCCCAGAACTATCAGCGACGGCCGTCACACTTTGCTGGTCAATGGATTCTGGGGTTTAAGCCGGCACATCAATTATTTAGGCGAAGTACTTATGGGTGTAGGTATAGCCCTAAGTGTGGGATATCCCGCCATTCCCTGGGTGTGGCTTTACCCGTTGTATTACGTGTTCCTGCTGGGAACCCGCCAAATGGATGACGACAGACGTTGCCGGGTAAAATACGGGGAATTGTGGGATACGTACAAAAAAGAAGTCAAATACCGGATCATTCCCGGTGTTTATTAATGACATCCACTCTTATCTTTTTTTATATTTGTGTTTATGAAAAGAACAGTAATTTTCGGGGGTAAACCCGTTGAACTGGCCGGGAAAGCAATTAAGCCCGGTGACAAAGCACCTGATTTTACGGTGGTAAATGCAAAACTGGAACCTGTAAAGCTTTCAGACTTTGCGGGAAGAACGCGTGTCATTGCCGTTTATCCCTCCATAGATACAGGTGTCTGCCAGGCACAAAACCGACGTTTCAATGCAGAAGCGGCAAATTTCAAAGACCTTGTGGTATTGTCCATTTCTTGTGACCTTCCTTTTGCCCAGCGCCGTTTTTGTGCAGCAGAAGGTCTGGACCATGTGATCACGTTATCGGATCACAGGGACGTGGATTTTGGCACAAAATACGGGTTCCTGATGCAGGAAGTCAGGCTTCTGGCCCGGGGAACCGTGATTATTGATTCCAAAGGGATCGTTCAGTACGTTGAATACGTACCTGAAATTACTCAGGAGCCGGATTACCAGGCTGCTTTAAAGCATTTGAAAGGCTCTTTATGAAACACTTAAAGATCATATTTGTTTTGTTATTGGCTTTGTTTGTTGTATCCTGTGAACGTAATATTGATGACAATCAGCCTGAAGCAGAATATTTTGTTGATCTTTTACGATCGGGAGA
Organism: Bacteroidales bacterium; assembly: GCA_041654355.1. Classification (GTDB taxonomy): domain Bacteria; phylum Bacteroidota; class Bacteroidia; order Bacteroidales; family UBA932; genus DMER64. The sequence continues at coordinate 14,613 of JBAZDQ010000033.1, read as the reverse complement.
GTATGATGCATTGATGCTCCCTAAACTAACCAGTGAATCCATACCCACTCTCTTGAAGTATGCAGACTCCAAAGAGCATATCACAAACTTTCCGGTCAATCCCATCTCTTCTTTTTACCGGGACGAATGCCGCCTGGGTATATATGTTTTGTGGGTTGTGGAAGCTATTCGCCTGACTCCTAATAAAAGTGAAGAAGGGTCCATGCCTTATGCTTCACAAAACCCATTGCTAATCACAAAAGAAAATGCAGAGTCGGCACAATTTCAACCCCTGGGAACAGACGATAACACATCCCACTCCCAGGTAACACAGGCATACCGGGATTGGTGGAAGAATCATGAAAACATGATCTTTTTCCTTTACAAAAACGTAGACCCACTGGAAGGATCCGAATATCGGTGGCATTGAGATGAAAACCCTGGCACGCATCCCGGCCGTTGCCGGCAAGTTTTATCCTGCCTCTCCTGATAAGCTGCGACGGGAATTGGAGCAACTTTTCAGCCGGGCGAAATCCAAAGAATGTAAAAATGTCAGGGCAGTTATCAGCCCTCATGCCGGATATATATTTTCCGGTACCGTGGCTGCCTCTGCTTTCAATCAGATTGACAGAGAAAAAAGGTACGAAAGAATATTTATCATTGGATCTTCACACCAGGTTGCGCTGCAAGGAGCGGCTGTATACACTCAGGGTGATTTTTTGATGCCCTATGGAACTGTTAAAACTGATGTTGATTTTTGCAAGAAACTTGTTTTAGCTCATCCCAATCTGTTTTCGGAAGACAGCAGGGCACATCGCGACGAACACAGCCTGGAAGTCCAGCTTCCTTTTCTGCATCATGTGCTCAAAGATGACTATGTGATTGTTCCCATTGTTATAGGAACTTCAGATCCTGCGGTATGCAAAAAAATTGCGGAAGTACTATTTCCTTTCTTCAATGATGATAACTTATTCATTATCAGCTCCGATTTTTCGCATTACCCTGGTTACCAAGATGCTTTACAAGTAGATACAGCCACAAAGGATGCCATCTTGCAGAACGACCCTGAAGTTTTGCTGCAAACACTTTCTGAAAACAGCCGGCTTAATGTTCACGGCCTGGCGACCAGCCTGTGCGGATGGACCTCGGTCCTGACACTTCTGAACATGACTGCCGGCAACAACTCTTTTACTTACAAGGCTATTGATTATAAAAATTCGGGCGACGCCCCTTTATATGCAGACAGGTCGCAAGTGGTCGGGTATTGGGCTATAGCCGTAACAGACCAAAACAACGCTTCCGGGGAAAGTATACAACCGGAAGAACAAGAAATGTTACTTGAGATTGCCCGACAAGCCATTGAATCTGTAGTCGTCCGGGGAAAACACCTGCCCCTGAAACAAACCTGGGAGTACCATCCTGTTTTGCAACAGCAAAGAGGTGCTTTTGTTACTCTGTATATGGGAAACAAGCTTCGCGGCTGTATTGGACGTATGACGGCAGATCTGCCGCTATTCAAACTGGTAAGGGATATGGCCGAAGCCGCTGCCCTTTACGACGACCGGTTTCTGCCCGTACAAGAAGAAGAACTCGGTGATTTGGAGATTCACATATCGGTGCTTTCTCCGCTTGAAGAAATCCGGGATACCGGGCACATACAACTCGGCAAACACGGGATCCTTATTGAAAGCAGGGGCCGTTCGGGTGTTTTTCTTCCGCAGGTGGCTACAGAAACAGGCTGGAGCCTGGAAGAATTCCTGGGGCACTGCTCCCGGGATAAAGCAGGGCTGGGCTGGGAAGGTTGGAAAACAGCCCGCATCTTAATCTTTACAACTACAGATATTCCGGGCTAGATATTTCCGGGATAAACAAACTGTAACCCGCATTTTTCTGCTGTTTCTTTGGCACGCAAGATGTGTTCCACAGGAGTAGGCGGCACATGAGGCAGTTTATAGGAAGGGAAAAAACGGCTTATATGTAAAGGCGTAGAGGCAAAACCATGATCTGCCAGCCAGAGGCACATGGCTTCAAACCATTGCGGATTATCTGTCATTCCCGGGATTATCAGGTGGGTAATTTCCGTCCACACCCCTGCTTTCTGTAATGTCAACAGTGTGTCCAGCACCGGTTGCAGTTTCCCGCCCGTAAGATGCCTGTACATTTTGTCATCAAAACATTTCAGGTCAATATTTGCGGCATCCATATAGGGACAAAGTGTTTCAAGAGGTTCCGGATTAATATACCCATTAGATACCATAACGGTTTTCAGGCCGTTCTCATGCGCTTTGACCGCAATATCAAACATATATTCATAAAAAACAGTAGGTTCGGTATAGGTAAAAGCAATAGAAGGAACATTTTCATGCAATGCCATTTTGACTATCTGTTCTGGAGAAAGATTATAATGATCAATCTTTTCAGGAGAGGCCTGTGAAATGGTCCAGTTCTGACAATTCAGACAACGAAAATTGCATCCTGCCGTGGCGATGGACAAAATCCGGGATCCCGGAAGAAAATGATACAACGGCTTTTTTTCAATCGGATCTATGGCAACGGCACAGGGATTACCGTAGGCTAAGGAGTGCAACTCCCCGTTTTTATTGATCCTTGTCCGGCATATTCCGGTTTTGCCTTCAGGAATCACACAATAATGCGGACAAAGCAAACAAGTTACTTTATCGCCCTCACGTGACCATAGAATCATTCCCCAATGATCTTAACCAGGATGCGTTTTTTTCGTTTCCCGTCAAATTCTCCGTAAAATATCTGCTCCCACGTCCCAAAGTCCAGCCGGCCCTGTGTAACGGCAATCACAACTTCACGCCCCATGACCTGGCGTTTGAGGTGGGCATCGGCATTGTTTTCCACGCCGTTGTGACGGTATTGGGAATAAGGTTGTTCGGGAGCCAGACGTTCCAGCCATTTTTCAAAATCATGATGAAGGCCCGTCTCATCGTCGTTAATGAAAACGCTTGAGGTAATGTGCATGGAATTGCACAGCAGGATACCCTCCTGAACACCGCTCTCTTCCAGGCACTTGAGCACCTGCGGAGTAATGTTAACAAAAGCACGGCGGGTGGGTGTTTCAATGTAAAATTCTCGTCTGTATGTTTTCATCTCTGTCAGTTTTCATTGTCATAAAGATACAAATTTTGTACTTTAGTATTGTGAATAACTTTTAGAATCTATGATATTACAGAAATATATATTGGAAAACGAATTTAAGGCCCCTTTCATTGTAGGGATCATCCTGACGGTCACCCTAAAACTGATCCTCTATTCCGTTGCCTCCCTGAGCATTCCCGATTACCTGCCCTGGGGATATGTTTCCCGGGGACTGCTTTGGTTTTGGTTACTCCTAATCTGGCTTTATATTCATTACATAGAAAGAAAACCTTTTTTTCTGTTAAAAGAAACTAAGTACCCCGTTTGGTTTTTCTTTTGGACATCTTCTGTTTTAATGGTAATTTTTTTTGCCATCAACTTCATTCCCGATCTCTTTTCGCGTATGCAAATGTCTCTTGCAGATACACATGTTCAGGCAGAGATGATGGCGTACCTGCACGAAAGACCCTTTCTGCTTATCATAACTGCCATAAGCGCCGGAATTGTGGAAGAATTGATTTTCAGAGGGTATATGTTGCCGCGTCTTCACTCGCTATTGAAAAAACAGTGGGCTGCAGTATTGATAGGGGCGGTTTTATATGCCGCTTTACACTACACATACGGTAACTGGCTAAATATGCTTATTCCGTTCCTGATAGGGATCGTTTTCGGATTCTATTACCTTAAATACCGGTCCCTGACCATTCTGATCATAGCACATATAAGCACCTTGCTGATTATGGGTGTTTTACTCGTCTGATCTGGTAATGATCTCTGTAGTCATTTCCATGACTTTTTTATAAACGTGAGCCACCCCGCAGTAGTTGTTTTCAGATAATTCAACGGCACGTTTAAGCTTTTCCAAAGACAGGTCTTTGCCGGTGAATTCATAAGTCACGTGAATTTTTTTATAATGAACGGGATGTTCTTCAGTTAATTCACCATCCACCCTGACATTAAAATGTTTGAGCTCCACCCGCATTTTCTTAAGTATGGAAATTACATCCATAGCCGTACAACCGGCCAAAGCAGCTAACATGAAGGGTTTGGGGCGGGGTCCTTTGTCCTGTCCGCCAAACGACGGATCCGAATCCATCAATACCTGGTGTCCATTGATCCCTGCCTGAAAAACCATGTCTTCCAGCCAATTAGCGTTTACTGTGTCTATATGTCCCATAATACACAAATATAGGAAAATTGTTACATTTTTTTGTATATTGCACCTTATGAGATCCGTGCCCACAAATGGCTATTGCTTAGTTACGGGAGCAGCCCACGGTCTGGGTCGGGCTTTTGCATTGGAATTGTCAAAGCGGTTATTGAACACCATCCTGGTAGATCTGCCGGAAAACGGTCTTTCAGATTTCTGTAAAGAGATTCGGGAACAATACCAGGTTTCCTCTTGTTGTTATGAATGCGATCTGACACAAAAACAGCAAATCCTGGACCTGGCTGAACAGATCAACGAAAAGTACAACGTCTTTTTATTGATTAATAACGCAGGAACCGGCGGCACCATTAGATTTGAAAAAGCCACTACAGATTATCTTGACAGGATCATTCAGCTTAACGTGATGGCCATTACCCTGCTCACCCGCTTGCTGATTCCCAATTTGCTGAAACAGGAAAAATCTTACATCCTGAACGTTTCCAGCATGGCCGCATTCAGTCCTATTGGATACAAAACCGTGTATCCGGCCTCCAAAATCTTTGTGCATTATTTTTCCCGCAGTCTTTACCAGGAATACAAAGACACCAACCTGTTTGTAAGCGTGGTCAATCCCGGACCAATGAAAACGAATGCTGAAGTAACACGTCGTATTGAAAAACAGGGATTCTTCAGCCATTGGGGCGTTATGAGTCCGCAAAAAGTAGCCGCTATTTCTATAAAGCAATTGTTTAAACGAGACACCATGATCATGCTAAGCCTGGCTAACGGATTTAATTGGCTGGTTCTGAAACTGGTTCCCATTTATATTCGTTTACCCATACTCAGCCGGGCCGTAAAGAAAGAAATCGAATCTGCCAATAATACCATAAAATGAAAACCGTATTTGTCACGGGAGCAAACGGACTTTTGGGCACTAACCTGGTATTGGAACTGCTCAGAAGAAACTATGCCGTGAAAGCCCTGGTCCGTGACAAAAAAAGGTTTATTGATTACACACATCCAAATTTACAATTGATAATTGGAGACATCAGGGACCGGGATTCGCTGGAAAAAGGAATGAAGGATTGTACACTGGCTGTCCACACGGCAGCCGACACGTCCCAGAAACACCTGAAACTTCAGGATTATGATCCCGTTAACCTGCAAGGCACTAAGAACATTCTGGAAATATGCCGAGCCATGAACATGCAAAAACTCGTCTATATTGGTACGGCAAACACATTCGGATACGGAACCGCGGCAGATCCCGGAAATGAAGAGCGCCCGCCTGCAGCCCCTTTCACCGGTTGCCTCTACGCCCAAAGCAAGAACCTTGTGCAGGAAATGGTCGATGCTGCAGCCCGCAACGGCATAAACGTGGTTACCATCAGTCCTTCGTTCATGATAGGCCCTTATGATTACAAGCCGAGTTCGGGACGGATCCTCCGGATGGCTCTTAACCGGAAAATTGTCTTTTATCCCCCCGGAGGTAAAAATTTTGTACATGCCGCCGATGTAGCCCGGGGTGTGGTCAACGCGCTGGAAGGAGGCCAACCCGGTGAAAAATACCTGATAGTTAACGAAAATCTCACTTTCCTTGAATTTTTCAGGATCATTGCCCGCCTGACAGGCAAAAAACCGCTGATGATCCCCCTTGTACGGCCGGTGTTAATGGTCGCGGGTTATGCCGGAAATATGCTCCGCACAATGGGTATCCCCACTTCACTTTCCTTGAATAATATGAAGATCCTATGCATTAAAAATTACTATACTAACCGGAAAGCCCTGTCCCGTTTTAACATGACTTTTCTGACAACCGAGGAGGCTGTGAGGGATGCCTTAAAAACGGGACCTTTTCGTGCCACATTAAAGTATTAACCCTAAAAAATAACGTTATGGAATGTTTTATTGAGAACCTGGAAACATGTGATTTCGCAAACGGCGAATTCCTGTTCGTTTTGCCATTTATTGTCATGTGGGCGACTTTTGGTATTTATGTATCAGTAATACAGATCGTTGCCCTGTGGTATGTCTTCACAAAAGCCGGAAAGCCCGGATGGGCCTGCATTATTCCTGTTTATGACTACCTGGTTGGATTGAAGATAATAGGAAAACCCTGGTGGTGGCTCTTGTTTTTGCTGATTCCTCTTGTCAACATTGTTTTCCTGATCTGGGGCCTGAACCTGTTGTCTAAAAGTTTTGGAAAAAAGGCCGATTTTACTATCGGACTGATACTTCTTCCCTGGATCTTTTTGCCTATCCTGGGTTTTGGTAAATCCGAATACCAAGGACCTGCCGGTAAATGAGAAAGCCTTTGGTAATCCTGTTGCTGGTATTTTCAGCAATAACTTTACAGGCACAAACTTTTAAGGTTAAAGTAGTTTCTGTCAGTGACGGAGACACCTTTACGGCCCTAAACCGGGATGATCTGCAAATACGTTTTCGAATTTACGGCATTGATGCTCCGGAGCGCAAACAGGCTTTTAGCAGCGTTTCTACCGATAAACTGAAAGAGATGATCCATGGCAAAAAAGTGACAGTAACCGTTCATTCGAGGGACGGATGGGGTCGTTATATTGTCACGGTTAAAACCAGGAAAATCAAAGACATATCTGCAGAGATGCTGCGCCTGGGACTGGCCTGGCATTATAAGGAATATGATGACACGCCTTTGTACGCAGAACTGGAGGCCCGGGCCAGAGAACAGAATCAGGGACTCTGGCTTGATCCGGATCCGGTAGCTCCGTGGGATTTCAGGTGATCAGATATCTGTTTTTTTTACTATATTGCAATAGCTTAAACTACTGATCTATGAAAGTTATCTTTGAAACAATGTCTGTCGACCACCGACAAGCCGTAATGGACATCTATAATTATTACGTGGACAACAGTCTTGCCGCCTATCCGGATGATGTTTTACCTTATGAGTATTACGAAAAATTCCTGGATATGACCAAATGTTACCCGGCATACGTGCTCAAGGAGAATGATGAGATTGTAGGATTCTGTCTCTTACATGCTTACAATCCATTCCCTACTTTTAAACAATGTGCCGAAATTTCCTATTTTATTGACAAGGATCATACGGGAAAAGGACTGGGAACCATGGCGTTGAAAAAGCTGGAAGAAGATGCCCTGAAAGTGGGCATCAAAACCATTCTGGCCAACATTTCGTCCGTAAACACTCAGAGCATTGATTTTCACAGGAAAAACGGATTTGTTGAATGCGGAAGGTTCCAGAAGATCATTACAAAAAAGGGCACTCCTTATGATATCATCTGGATGCAAAAAACATTGGAATGATCCACGTCTACACCGGTAACGGAAAAGGGAAAACAACGGCGGCCATTGGTATGGCTGTCCGCGCCGCCGGTGCCGGGAATAATGTGTTTTTTGCACAGTTTGTCAAAGGCAAGCCTTATTCGGAATTGAACGTTCTAAAAAACATTCCGTCCATCGTTGTAAAACAGTATGGATTGGAATGTTTTATTGTCAAAGAACCCACCGAACGCGATATTCAGGCAGCCCGGAACGGATTGAAGGAAGTTAAATCCGTTATTCAATCCGGATCGTACGGTGTGATCATACTGGACGAAGCCTGTATTGCTCTTTATTACCATTTGTTTACCCTGGAAGAGTTACTTGATGTTATTAATTTGTTAAAACCTTATAACGAGTTGATCATAACGGGAAGGTATGCCCCGGAAGCATTAATTGCCCTGGCCGATCTGGTGACGGAAATGAAGGAAATCAAGCATTATTACACTAAAGGGACTGAAGCCAGAAAAGGCATAGAATATTAATGCCTGTTACCCGAAAGTTTACAAACTGTTGATAAAGTTTTACGTGAAAATTTGTTTTATTAAATAACAGGCGTATCTTTGCAGCTCATAATGAATATTTAAGCCGTTCGAGCATCCAAGCTGAACGGCTTATTCATTTTACGGAAAAGCCCGTCACTATTCAAAAAGAATAAACATTTGGTCAAAATTCAGGATCATTTTTTGAAATTGTCCCATGATATCCTGTCCTATATTTCCGTAAACGGTTTCCGTTTCCTTGATCTTTTCTTGAAGCAGGTGGACCCCCTCAACAGTAATTTCTTTTCCCGATATGTTAAACGTTCTGTCTATGACAAAACCATCAAATTCGCGTATCCCCCCGGCCCCTCCAAATTGTATTTTTTCGGTTGAGTATTTTTCCTCTATTTCTTTGCTGTTGTCTTGATAATAAGCAGCATAAAGCATGGTGTGGTCCGCCCCTGTATCAAAGGTATACGGATCACCCTCCAGGCATAGTAACGGAGTCAATCCGTCCATAGCCATATTGGACGGTCCGGAAAACGTTGAAAATGTTTCAGGAATGATCATCGTGCCTTCCCGGGTGATCTGTATCTCTCCAAAGGCCTCTATTACCGGGTAACCAAGAATCCCTGAGATCTTATAGCCGATTTGCGGGAATGAAAGTTGATCGTCAGGAAAAACAAGAAATACAACATTCTTAACTACAATTTTATCTATACTCATTTGATCACAGACGGCCAATTGTGCAGGCACTTTTTCTCCTGTAATAGAACCGACCAGTATTTCCGAAGGAATAATATCCATTCTCATTTTTTCGGCAACAGACAAACATACAGTGGAAAGATTCGCCCCTGTATCGAATATGAAACCCAGGGTGTCCCCGTCTGCCGAGATGGTGATGTTGTCCAGTCCGGCCATGTCTTTTTGCAATTCCAATACAGTTTCTCCCTCAATGATGACTTGTTGCGGTGAAACGTTTGACAGAGCAGACCATAATGTCATTTTGTTATGGATATCTTTTTTTTGCGTTTCAGTTAATATATGCCCGAAATCATGCAGCCTGACAGAATCTGCCCTCGCGGCTTCACGGTACTGATATAGTTTTATGGCGTTGTCTTCACGGATGGCATAGAGCCGGGACAGAAGGGTATCAGGTAATAACCGTGTTTTGGCTAGTAACCGGTCAACTTTTTCCTGTGATCTGCCGTTCAGGTTAAAAGCATTATCCAGGATGGCTGCGATTACCAGTTCCTGCCTGGCGGATAATTTTTGTTTTTGAAGATCAAGGAGTTCCCGGGCGGCAAAATAATTGCTTTTTTCTATCAATGCATGGATTTCATTGAAGGATTTGTTATCTTGTTGGACACATGAAACCATAAAAAAGCAAAAAAATCCGGTCAGGCATATCTTAATATATTTCATCTTGTTGTAGTTTAGAAATCGTGTTATAGGTCAGACGGAACATTTCAAATGTAATAATATTTGAGAATATGAATACCCTTAATATAGCGTCAGCGCAATTTGAGCACAAAAGCGGCGATAAAGAGTATAATTTGTCGGTTATCGAAAAACTATCGGCTCAGGCATCTCAAGCCGGCATCAATGTTATTGCATTCCACGAATGCTCTGTTACAGGATATACGTTTGCCTGTCACCTGTCCCGGGAACAAATGCTGGACCTGGCCGAATACATCCCGCAAGGGGAAACGGTGGATCGTTTGCAAAAAATTGCCGCTAAGAACGGGATTACCGTTTTGGCCGGTCTTTTTGAGAAAGACCGGGCAGATAACTTATACAATGCTTATGTTTGCGTTAATAAAGACGGATTGTTGGCCAGATACCGCAAATTACATCCGTTTATCAATCCCTTTTTAAGTCCCGGGAACGAATATTGTGTTTTTGAACTGGAAGGATGGAAGTGCGGGATCCTGATCTGTTACGATAACAACATCATAGAAAATGTCCGTGCTACCACGCTTTTAGGGGCCGAGATCATTTTCATGCCGCACGTGACCATGTGCACCCCATCTCCACGACCCGGTGCCGGTTTTGTAAATCCGGCCTTGTGGAAAAACCGCCATGCAGATCCCACCTCGCTCCGTTTGGAATTCGATAGCATGAAAGGTCGTGCCTGGCTCATGAAATGGCTTCCGGCACGTGCTTTTGACAACGGGATCTATGTTGTTTTCTCCAATCCCCTCGGCATGGACGATGATCAACTGAAAAACGGCTGTTCCATGATCCTGGATCCCTTCGGTGATATCCTGGCAGAATGCCGTGAATTGGAAGACGGCTTTGCCTCGGCAAATATTACCAGGGAAAAACTCGCCCAGGCCGGAGGCACCCGCTACAAAAATGCCAGGCGGCCGGCGCTTTATAAAGACATTTTGGGAAAACAGCATTTTTCGCAACAGCATGTTGCCTGGCTGGAGAAGTAAACGTTATTTTTTACAAACAAGGCTTAATGATTTCGTATACGGTCCAGATGTAGTCGTCAGGCAATTTTTCACATTTCTGACAGCGTAATTTGATGTTCTTTTCCACTCCCTCAAATATATGCCGGGTAGCTTTCGCAAGGATCTCCGGGGTAAAAACCAAGCTTATCTCGTCTATGAGGCCTTCGTTGAGCAACACATTCCCCAGGCGGCTGCCCGTATCTACCAAAATCGTGTCAATACCATACCGGAGGGCAAGCTGCCGGAAAGCTTCACGGTAATCTGCATGTATACTGCCGGTTTTGATGTAATCGTAATCCCTTTTCTCCAGGTAATCTATATACCCGGCAGGTGTAGTTTCCGAAACCAGCAGGATCACATCCCGGCAATACTCAAACTGCCTGTAATAGTGAAGTATCCCCTGCAGTGTCCCTTTGGTGTCGGGAATTACCCAATAGGGAAGAGCCGGATCGCGCACGGGCTTGTGAAAATCCGATGCTGTTTCCGGTGGGACAATTTCCCCGTTTTGTTCAATACTGGCCCGGGACGTGGTGTTGGAGCCAACCATATACACCTGCGCGCCAAATGAATTGACTGCCTGGTAGTGTAATTCCATGTTGGCCGCAATTCCGGTAAAAGAACCGTCCAGGCTTATTGAGTTGTGTAAAATGACTTTCATGGTATAAATATACTGTTTATCCGCAAAACGGATATATTTTTTGTTTGTATTTTTACGAACAGTTCGTATATTTGCGAATTGTTAAATTGTTGTATTTATGGAAAAGATCGACTACACGTCCCGTCATCATCAAATTGCTTTGTATGCCAAGGCTTTGGCTCACCCTGCCAGGGTTGCCATCCTGGAGTTCCTGGCAGCCCGGGAATGTTGTTTTTTCGGCAACCTGCATGATGTGCTGCCCATTGCCAAGGCAACGGTATCCCAACATCTGACCGTTTTGAAAGAATCCGGACTGATCCAGGGTGAGATCAAGCCTCCCCAGGTAAGGTATTGCATCAATAAAGAAAACTGGGATGTAGCCCGGGATCTGTTAGGGGTTTTTTTTAATGACCTTAAAAAGATCGAGTGTTCATGAATATCCTGATCTTATGTACCGGGAACAGCTGCCGAAGCCAGATGGCACTGGGCTTCCTGCAATCGTTCAGTCAGGCCCTCTCTGTTCATTCTGCAGGAACCGAACCCGCCAAAGAAGTACATCCCCTGGCCGTAAAAACCATGGCCGAGGCCGGTATTGACATCAGTAAGAATGTCCCTGCCAAGGTTGACGACTACCTGGACCGCGAGTGGGATTACGTGATTACCGTATGTGACCAGGCCAAGGAAAGTTGTCCTCTTTTTACCGGCATGGTAAAACACAGACTCCATATGGGGTTTGAAGATCCGGCAAAAGCAACAGGAACCCCGGAAGAAGTATTGTCTGTATTCCGGACGGTAAGAGACCAGATAAAGGAAGCTTTTATTGCGTTTTATAAGAATTTACGATTAACTAAATAATACGAATATTATGGAAATCAAGATTTTGGGTACAGGCTGTCCCAGTTGCAAGGCCCTGGAAGAGGCCGCCGGAAAAGCCGTAATGGAAATGAACCTTGACGCACAGATCATCAAAGTGGAAGATATGGCTGAAATCCTCAATTACGGGATCATGAGCACTCCTGCTCTGGTGGTAGACGGTAAAGTAGTTCTGAAAGGCCGAGTCGCTTCTGTTGAAGAAATTAAGAGACTTCTTAAATAATAAATTATATGAAGAAAGTACTTTTATTGCTGGCATGTTCGTTTATTGCCCTGTCTGCCATTGGCAGTGAAAAAGAAAATGTAGACACTGAGATCAAAGCTTATTATTTTCACAATGCCAGGCGTTGTGTTACCTGCAAAGCCGTGGAAGATGTGGCCTACAATGCTCTTAAAGAACTTTCCGGCGGAAAGATCATGCTTCAATCCGTCAACCTGGATGACAAGACCAATAAGGATCTGATCAAGCAGATAGGGGCAAAAGGACAGGCATTGTTGATACTCAAAGGAGACAAGAAAATTGATTTGACTACTGAAGGATTTCTTAATGCACGTTCCAATCCTGAAAAATTTATCCAAAAAATCAAAGAAACACTCGATTCCTTACAATAAGCCTTAGAGTATATGGAGTTTCTGCAAAACCTTCTTGGAAATGCACAGTTTCCCTTTGTTTCTGCCTTTATATTGGGGTTGATGACTGCCATAAGTCCCTGTCCCCTGGCTACCAATATTACTGCTATTGGTTTTATTAGCAAAGACATTCAGAACAGACGCAAGGTGTTTTACAATGGCCTGATCTATACCCTTGGACGAGCCATAACCTATACGGTAATAGGGCTGATACTGTTCTTTAGTTTAGGGAAACTCAATGTATCCGGTGTTCTGCAGCAATGGGGTGAAAAGCTTTTGGGACCGTTGTTGATCATCATAGGTCTTTTTATGCTGGGCGTTTTCAATTTCATTAAACTGCCTGGTACCGGTTCTTTGGCTGCCCGCATGGAAGAACGTGCCAATAAAGGATTTGGGGGTGTTTTGCTATTGGGGATCGTTTTTGCCATGGCTTTCTGTCCTTACAGCGGGGTGCTTTATTTTGGAATGTTGATCCCTATGACTATAAGCAGTGCGTCGGGGCTTTACCTGCCGCTGGTATTTGCCCTGGCCACAGGCATTCCCGTGATCCTTTTCGCCTGGCTTATTGCTTTTTCCCTGGGTTCCATCGGGAACGTTTATAACAAGATCAAAGCGTTTGAATGTTGGTTCCGGCGTATAGTGGCTGTTTTGTTTATTGCTGTGGGTATTTATTATGTTGTTTTACTCTTTCTCTAGTAATTCCTTATCATGGATTTGAAAAAAGAACTTAAAATATTGATCTGGATACTGGTGGTTTTTGCTGCCGTATTCTTCCTGCCCCTGGAGAGCGGCCGTTTCATGACAGCCATCACCGCCACTCTGGACCTGGCCAAATGGTATGCCCGGGAACATGTGGTTTTGTGTTTGCTCCCTGCGTTTTTCATTGCCGGTGTTATCTCGGTATTTATCAGCCAGGGCTCGGTGCTTAAATATTTCGGGGCCAATGCCAAAAAGTGGCTTTCCTACACTGTGGCGAGTGTTTCGGGCGCTGTGCTGGCCGTTTGTTCCTGTACCATCCTGCCGTTATTCTCCAGCATTTACAAAAGGGGTGCAGGCCTGGGACCGGCTGTTGCCTTTCTTTACTCGGGTCCGGCCATCAGCATCCTTTCCATCATTTTGACGGCCAAAATATTGGGATTTGAAATGGGATTGGCCCGGGCTATAGGAGCTATCCTGTTTGCCATTATCATAGGACTCATCATGTCTTTGATCTACCGCAAAGAGGAAAAAGTTAAAAAGGAAGAACAGATGAACATTACGCCTCCGCCCGAGAAAAGGCCTATGTGGCAGACTTCATTCCACTTTTTCACCCTGGTGCTCATCCTGGTATTTGCAAACTGGGGGGCCCCCTCGGCCGGAGACACCACAAGTGCCTGGCATTTCATTTTTACATACAAATGGTTTATCACCGGGGCACTATCCATTATCCTGTGCTACTCACTTATCCGCATACTGAAGATCAACTGGCGTTGGGTATTGACCGGCGCGGTGGCGACCGTCGCCTCGGCTTTCCTGGCCAAGATTTACGTAACACCCGCCAAACTGGCTCCGCTGGTTCCCATGATGACGGGAATCATTGCGCTTTCGTTGATGACGCTCCGGGATAAGAAAAATCCCGAGAACCGGGAGTGGACGCTTTCAGCCTGGGCATTTGCCAAACAGATCATGCCTTTGCTGGCTGTGGGTGTGGTAACGGCTGGGTTCCTGCTGGGTTCCACGCACGACGATGTGGCCATCCCTGGAGTCATTCCGAACGAATGGGTTCAGTGGGCAGTAGGAGGCAACTCGCTCCTTTCCAACTTTTTTGCCAGTATTGTAGGGGCTTTCATGTATTTCGCCACACTCACCGAAGTACCTATTATACAGGGCCTTCTGGCTTCCGGCATGGGCAAGGGACCTGCATTGGCCCTGCTCCTGGCCGGTCCTTCCTTATCTTTACCCAATATGCTCGTGATAAGAGGTGTGATGGGTACACAGAAG
>JBAZDQ010000032.1:0-16887 GCA_041654355.1 Bacteroidales bacterium | reverse complement strand
AATTTGACTGCATCAATGGATTCGATGATCTGGACAAGCCCAAACTTCTTGTTCGCGGTCTCAACTTCCATCTTCAATGCGTATGCCGAGCCATCGGGGACAATCGTATCTTCCTGTGAAACGTCTACAATATCATCACCATCTGATAACAAGTTCCATCGGTCAGCTAAATACTCATCATCATCGTTTGCTGGTGTCGTGGTAGAGTCGAATGATGTCCCTCTCTGCCAAACGTCAAAGTTCCCGTTAATGAGTGCCTGCCGGTATAACGGGATTGACGGCATCTCGTCAAATATGAGGTTCTGGTTGTTTATCAGCCCGTTATAGTCGTATGCCGTGAGGACGCGGGCGATATACGCGTCAGTCCCCCACGACTTCGCAGTGGTTGAATCGAACGCTCTGGTTACCCCTGTAAGGTTGCCTGCACCGGACGCCGCCGACTTGTCAGTATATTTGATCGTCTCGGTTTCGGGATCGTTCGGCGACAGGAATATCGACGCCTCGTTCGGCCCGGCATCAAAGTTCGCAAGTTCGCTCACCGGAATCGTGGTGTCATCGTCATCAATCGGTGCGGTGAGTGTCGATACAGGCGATTTCGGTTTGCCAGGGTATAACGTGGTTCGTGCCGTCATTAAGCCGGTTCATCTCCGATCTCAACGGTCAGATCAACTTCCAGAACCCACGTTCCTGTGGTCTTGGTTCCCAGGTTCTCGACTTCCCGGGATAGCATAGTCCCCGCGGACGAAGCGTTGAAAACACCCCATTCAAGCCATGCATGGTTCGCGTCAGACGATCCGAACGTCGCCTGCATAGATATGACGTTATCTGCAACCGATGGGAACCCCGAATCCATGCCCGCCCGGGTCTTGTTGACTGCCGCCTGGAGGTCAGTCTGATCTGCTGCGAACACGGTGTCCGAGTCACCGACACCAAGATAGGCGTTCGAATCATCATAGAATGTCGGCGGGCCGTCGTTACAGATCGCCGCCGCCATAAAGTTTCTACCTGCGTTTGTTAATGGCATTAGTGCTTAATTCACCTTTTCTCCTGTTTTTCTGGTTGTTTTTTTTGAATTTGATAGTCTTATCACGGGCTTTATGTTTGATGTAGTCAGTCGCGTCTTTACCGACGAGTTTTAACAGTTTCTCGGCGTCTTTACCGGCCATCTGGTCTTTGAACTCAACAATCTCGTCGGGTTCGTCAACGCCGGGGACTTTCCCTTCTGCATACTTTTTCACCCTGCCGTTCATCCTGATACTCACGGCAATGTTCTCGATCATTGTTACTGCTCCTCCAGAGATATGTCAAAATTAATCCAGTATTCGGGGTCCTGGCAGGCACACTCGTATGAAAACGGTTCAAGCCAGACCGTGACTTCAGTCTCTTCGCCGTTCTCAACGAAATAGAAGTTCACGAACTGTTGGTTATCCCTGATCGCTTCAAACGTCTCTTTCTCTTCCGTTGTCAGGTCCTCGTAGAACAGGCGGAACCGCCGTTTCACCGCGATTACGTCTTTCACCAGTTTCCCTGACGCTAACCGCCGGGACCGGATCACCTCCACCGGCGATACCGTCATCTGTGAGGGTTCGGGGATGGTGTAAGCCCCAAGTATCCAGGACATTACGTGGTCACCCCTTTCCTGATACTCTCATCTGTCAGGATCAAATCAACCTCACGGGCGAGTTTGCGGAGCCCGCCTTTATCGGCGATCAGCGTGCCGATATGCCAATGGTGTTCACCGCCGCCGCCCTGCCCCGCTTTCATGCTGCGCATCGCGTCAACAACAGCGGTCGCAAGTTTCTGGTAATCGATCAGGGGTTCCCGGGACGGGTTCACCTGTGCGCCTTCCGGCACATAGACCATCTCCGGGCCGCGTTCACCGATTATGGCGAGCCCGCCACCCGTCACTCTCCCACCGGACGCCATCCATGAGATCCTGTGGTTACTCCCGAACACCCGCGATGCCTCATTAAGCCCGATACCGCCGCGACTTAACCCTGCGCCTTGCTGTGTGACATACAACTGGCTGTTGCCAGTAGACGAATCGGCACGCACGATATCGTAGTCGCTCCACGAGCCGTCCATGTTCTGTGCCGTCAACGTCCCGACAGTCTGGTTGTTCGGTCGCCATATCTGCCCCTGGTTCCCGGGAACGAGCGCAGTGCCGGGGGCGTTCCCGGTCTGATTGATGTAAGGCGACGCCTGGGTGGTTGTCTGCCCGCCGGTGGTCGTGAAGTTCATGACCAGCTCTTTCGACGCGCCCTGCGCCCATGCGTTGTTAATCTCGTTGCTCGCCTGGATTATATCAGACACCGACCGGTTCGCTGATTCGCGGACACGTTCTTCTGTCTCCTCCGCTGTGAACCCCGCCTGTTCCAGAGATTGCCTGTATAGTTCAAGTGCCTGTTCTTTCGTGACGGCGTTGACTTCCTCGGTTGCGGCAAGAGCGTTCGACCCTTCCATCAGCGTATCGAACGACGAAACGCCGTCTTCACCCATCTTGACTATCTGGTCGCCTGACGTCTCGGCAGTCTCACCGACATCTTTCAGGTGTTTATCAGTCTCCTCCAGTTCGGGAAGGAAACCGTCGATCTTGTCGCCTACCCAATCAATCGCGCCGCCGACTTTATCGATCAGGAACGATACCACCGGGTTCTCACAGAGTTCGGTGAACCAGTCGACCACCTTGCCGACCCAATCGCACAGGATTTCAAGACCGGCAACGAGCAGGTCAACCGCTATGCAAAGCTTGTCGCCGATGATCTCCCAGACCTTATCCATGATCCGGCCCCACAACTCGAAGGCTTTCCCGATAACTTCAACGATACCGACACCGCCGGTGAACTTCTGGAACAGTTCGTCCACTTTCCCGAACAGTTTCCCGAAGGCGTCTTTTATCCGGTCTGCCGCCTCACCGAGTTTGTCCTTCAGTGGTGATAGTGCGGTTTTGATACCCTCGAACCGGTCGGATATGTAGTCTTTCGCGCCGGCCACAACATCTTGTATACCAAGAAAGTTCGTTTTCCAGGCGGCATATAATAAGACGGCGGCGGCAGCAACACCAGCAATTATCGGAAGGAACGGGAGCAGTGCTGCAACTGCTCCGCCACCGGCGGCAGCGACACCACCCAATCCGCCCGATAGTAACGGCATGAACCCTCCCGCCGCTTTTGCTGCCGGAGCCAACTGTGCGAATATGGTGACCGCCGGGGCAACCGCCATCATGACCGGTGCGAGCGGTTCAATCGCGCCAACAAGACTGCCGAACTTGTATCCCAGCTCGCTTACAGTGTGCTGGAGTTTCTGCATCGTGGTATACGTGTCGTTGTTGATGTCCCGGTATTCTTCGATCACCCCGGCGGAATCTGATACCGCCTGTTGATACTCGCCGAACTTGTCAGGAGCTACACCCAGGATCTCAAACAGTTTCTCCATCGACCCTTCTGACTGGTTCACCGCCTGCTCGAACTCCGTCCTTGCGACTCTCGCCGACATCCCGAACTCTTTCTGAAGGTATCCAAGCATGGCGGCGGTATCGTCTACGGACATCCCCATCTCACGGATCTCAGGACCGCTCCGTTCGACGAACCGGAGGAAGTCTTCAATGCTCATCGTGGTGTTCTGGGTGATGTAACCGAACGCATCCAAAGCCTCCGACTCATTCCCCGCATCAATACCTAACGCCCGGAGTGCTACACCCGCCTTGCCGAGGGCAACCGCGTTCCCGCCGGTAGCGTCACCGACCATATCCCAGAAGTCGGCATACTCCCGAAGCCCTTCCGCGCCTTCGATACCAAGCGCGTGAGCCTGCTGCATCAGGTCGAGGACGTCTTGCAGCGGGAATGTTACGTTGCTGGTCTCAAGTGCAAGGTTCCTGATAGACTCCTCGCTCATCCCGGTAGCGGACGCAAGTTTCTTCGTGTCTTCAGTAAGCTGTTGCTGTGACCGTGCTACCAGTTCAAGTCCTGCACCGGCCGCACCGGCAGCAACCGCGATCTCTTTCCAGTGCGAGGTTATCATGTCCGCCGCACCGGACCCGGCAGACTGGATACTCTCGAACGCACCGGACGCATTATCTACCGCGTTGACGATAATCTCAACGATGTTTGACATTCGGGTTAGGTGTCGCCTCCTGATCCGTCATTATCATCATAGTCTTGAGGAAAAACGTCTGCGCGAGTGTCAGGTCCTCCATCCTGTCGGTGAACCTGTATCCCAACAGATGAAGGTTCCATAACTCACGACCTCCCGGGCTCTTCGCGAAAGGTGGCGATGTTGTCCTGGGATAGTTTCGTTACCCCTGACACCCGGTATATCTCCGACACGATCTGTTTGAACGCCATCTGCGGGAGGTTCTTCACATCTCCCTCCGACAGTTTCGGATCGACCAACGCCATCGATACCGCCATCACGTCAGAGGCGAACGACTTCTTGGTTGTATCATAGAGGTCCAGGTTGATCATCCCTGCTCGCGCCTGGTCGTATGATATCGTCTGTTTCCCGGAACCTTCGATCTTTTTCAGCTCGACCAGATTGATCTCGCTTGCTGTCAGCGGTCGGATTATTACGGTTCCCTGTGGTTCAAGGATCTCGATCTCGATGGTGGCGTTCTTGCCTGCCATCAGTATCTCCTTCGTTAGAAGGTCAGTTTTTTTGGTGGTCATTCGAGTGTTGTCGCTCCGCTTTCAATTGTTGTGAGTATGTCTGTGTTGATGGTGGTCTCGTCGGCGAGTTCTACATCTTCACCCATCAGCGCCCTGCACGTGATCTTCTGGTAGATCAGGTCTGTGCCTTTTGTCTGTGTTGGGACGCTGGTCATCATGGCGTTCGGGAGACAGATCTCCATCGACCCGTAATCCCCGCCATCGAACGCGAGGAGCAGCGGGAACAGTGTCGACCCGGTATCAGTGGGCCCGTCAGAGCCGCCCCAGAACAGTTCGAGCATATCCATATCCTCAAACTCCAGTTCCATCGACATCGTGATGTCACGCGCCGCTGACTTGAAACTGGTTGCATACCGGCTTGAAAGATGCCTGCCGCCGTCACGGGACACGTTGTTTGCCACCGTGATGTCAAGCGACCGACATATTGTGCTCACGGCGACACCGTTCACACTTGCCGCCACCTCGTAGAACGCTAACGGATACTCTTCCGGCAGGAGCGCAGAGACGTCGACATACCCTTTGATGGTGTTCGGATCGTCTTTCTGTGCGAACAGGTCCTGCGTGACTGTGACCAGCCCGTCAGACACGTTGATAGTCGTCTGGTTGGCGACACAACCGAGGAATATATGTTCAAACAGGTCTTTCCCTGCACGAACCGTCCAACTGGTAGGGGTGTTCTCGTTCCCGCCGTAGAACTCGTGGGTGTTCAACGTGTCGCCAGCAGTATAGATATACTGGTCGAGCACCGACCGGAACACGTATCCAAGCGACCGGACGTCTGCTGCATAAACGAAGTTACCGCCGCACGAATAGAACGCGGGGCGTTTTCTCCTTCTCATCCGTCCCAGCCCGCCTTTGATCACGATCTCGGGTTCGGTCGGGACATCTAACGAGCAGGAGTCCGGTTCAAGGTAGATGGTCGCATCTGCCGCCGACCCGAACGAGGTCTCCTTCCCGATTCCTATATACCTGAAAATTTCAGACATTTTAACCTCTTATTTTGAATAATACTTTTACCTCTGCGGATGCAGTATGGTAGTTTCCTTCTGCCCTGCTCCAGGGCCCAGCGGGATCGAACGTGGACGATTTAATGATCTTGATGTAATCCAGCCCGATGTTGCGGGAGTTGTGGGTGAGAAGTAACGCACGGGCACGGGCGGCAAGGTCAGTCGCGGCAGTATACCCGATCTCCGGTATGTCGCTGTTCACCATCGTCCCGATGTTCACCGGCATCTCCCACCATTCTGACTGTGATGTGGTTGGTTCGACAACGATCATCTTCTGCGGGACAAGGTAGACTGCCGGGACCTCGGGTGACGGTGACGCCCGGTCGCCCCGGGCGATGACTATTACATCTGATAATGTTCCGCCCGTCCGCTGTTCGGTTTTGAGGTATGTGACCAGGCCGTCAAGGATTGCGTTCACGGCGGTGGCGAGGGTAGTAGGTGGCATGGTGGGTTATCCACCTCCCCCGGATAGATACTTCAAAAACTCCCAGGCGGCAATCGCGCCGCCGACTATAACAGACGGGATGCTGCTATACCCGATAACCTCCTTCTTCGTCATACCTGTGGTGTAACCGTTCTGATACATCTGTTTCTGTTCGATCTTGTCCATCCGCTGGTCGACCTCTTTCATCCGGCCGTCGCAATGGTCACACTGTTTCTCAATCAGTTTTTCAAGCCGGTTGATCCCTGCCTTCAACTCTTCAACTCCGTGTTTCGTCAGCGCGATGTTCTCAACGTCCTGCCGCGTGAGTTCGTATCCGGTCATGATATCTTCGCCTCTGATAACGCCTGGTTGAACGCTACCGGGACCTGTGCGTTGGTCGCGTCAATGCATGCCTGGATGTATGGTTGTGCCCGTGTCCCTCGCCGGACGATACCGAGCCAGACGGGGAACCAGGGTAACCCCCGGAACTCTGCCCATTCCCGGATCGCGTCCATCGGTGGTGCGTGCGGTCGTGTGCCGGTGTCAACATACTTAGCCCACATGTAGGGGTTCGTGACCGCCCAGACGCCGGGAGATTTCTGTGCCGATGACCACCCGGCCTGCGCCTGACCGGTCATCCCAACGGGCGTCTTCTCTTTGAGTTGCCCTTCGAGGATGTAAGCCAGGAGTTCCGTCGCCCTGTCAGGGACGCCTTTCATTTCGCCCGCTATCCGTTCAAGGTTCGACCAGTCGACTGTGATAGTGTAACCATCGCCGTCAGTCATGGCAAACTCCGGAAAAATGATTTCGGTTGTGAATGGTCAAGACGGAGCCCGGGCATATCAGCATCGCACCGTTTCACATCAAGCAGCGTGTCGGTGCTGGTCGAGGTGACGGTCCTCTGTTCAACAACGGCAGCCCATTTCGCGATCTCGTCGTCGTATTGGAGCAGGTAAGATGACGATCCGGGTTTGATTGTCACCGAAAACCCGTGAGCGTTCATGCTCTGGAACCCGGTTGCGCCTTTCTTCACAGTATACAGATGAGCAACCATCAGCCCGTGGAGGTAATCATAGGTATCGTCCGCGATCGTCTCGGTAGTTGATATGCTTTCAAGGTCCGAATCTAACCGGTTCTTGGCGACGGTTGACAGGTAGGTGAAAACCGATGTCGTCAGCCCGGATTGCGTGTCGCTGACAGTATACTCCGACAGGTTCGCCATATCGTTAGCGGAGAGGGTCATGGGTTTGGATCCCCCTCCTCTATGTTGCCGATGTTATGACCATGAACCGAAGCGCAGTCCCTTCGTGATACGGGACAACCTGTTCGAGCGTGTCAGTCTCCGCCTCAATTGCTGTCTCCGCGTCACTTGCCGATTCGTATATCTCGACTGTGTATGTCATATTATGCCTCCGCTGCGACGGTCACCGTGACCGTCCAGTCCTTTGTAGTTCCGTTCTCTGCCGTCACCTGATACGTCACCGCGCTGGTGAAGTCGTTAGATGTGGTCTCGCTGACCTGGGCTACCCCGCCGACTTTTGCGTGACGGGCGTCTGTGCTCACTGTAAACGTGGCGACCAGCGTGGTAACGTCCGTGCCGAACTCCACCTCAATGTCAACGGTGGCGTCTTCGGAATCGATGGTGGCCGCGCCCGTCTGTTCAGTGAACGAGAACGTGGCGATCTCTGCCGCGTCGTCTCCGTAATTGACCAGCATGAACTTCTGTTTACACGCCTGGTAATACGATTCGAGGTGCTGGAACACCCCCGCCGGGCAGTCTTCAACAGCGTCACCGGCATCACTGGCGGACGTGAATATGAGAGTTGCGAATGCGTCAGTCATCCAGAACCACCATCCTCACGCTGCTGCCGGTCTCACGGCAAGCACGAACACTTTCGCAGCACAGTTGGTATCCTTGACCGCGGTTACCCGGAGGGTTCCCGATGCCGCGATCTCCGTGTATGTCTCGTCAATCGTGGTGAACCGCTTGGTAGCATACTGTGTGTCCCCTTTCGCGAGCGCGTCGGTGATCGCGTTCGTCCCGTTCTTCAGTTGAAGGGTATCGTTGGTTGCATGGGCCGCGACACCGGTGCAGACTATCCAGGCGTCAACCACTCTGACCTTGTGCGTCATGGTGACGTCATAATCGTCTGCCGTGTTCGCAACGTCAACCACAAACAGGATTGGGATACCACCGACAACATTGTCTTCATCCACATCAGCCACGTTGCTGGCTTCAAGAACCGAATCGGCAATCGTGAGTACTCCCAGGTTGCTCATCGTAGCGTCACCGGAGATTGCGGCCTCGGACCCGATATCGTCACCGTCACCGACCAGGATACTTCCATCGGTGAGACTGATCTTCGAGTAGTCTACCGCCTCGGCCGCGATTGTGAGCGTGCCGTCTGCTGCAAGGGTGGCGTCACCCGATACTGCAACCTCGTCAATACCAGACGAAGAACCGGTGGACACGAACAGGTTCCCTGCAACGTCCGCCGATTCGGAGATCAGGTTCGCTTTCCCAACCTTCTTCGCGCCGATTGCTGTGACGCCTGCGTTCGTGACGGTAACGTCACCAGTGAGCGTCTGCTCTGCTGCTGCTCCGTCAGCCCCGCCAACAAACATTTTCCCGTCAGCAAGTGCGATTTTCGCAGCGGTGACTTTCTTCGCGCCGATTGTCAGCGCACCGGTCCGGGCGAGTGTTGCGTCGCCTGACACTGCAACTCCTGCCCCCTCGTCGCTGCCGTCACCTACTATGATGTAAGTATCAGTCAGTGCGAGTTTGCTCGGGTTGATTGCTGACTCTTCGAGCGTGACAACACCGTCGGCGTCCATGCTGATCGCACCGGATATCGTCTTCTCTGCAACCGCGTTGCTTGCCTGGGTGACAAGGATCTTGCCTGCCGATGCCGAATACATCTGGGCGACTTTGACTTTCTTTGCGCCGATTGCTGTGACACCGGCGTTTGTTATCGTGACGTCTCCGGACGGTGTTACCGCTGCCGCTTCGTTCTCGGAACTGCCGAGCAGGATCTCGCCTGAATTGAGTGAAACGTCGCCGAGTTCGGCTGCAAGAAGTTCTGCCCTTACTGCCGCGATATCGGTGGCGATCAGACCCAGCTCATACGCGATCTTCCGAAGAATAGATCCGCCAAGACGCCGGAGCGACTCTGCGGTTGGTGCTGAATATACCATTATTTTTTACCTCCTGATATTTTGTTTTTCCAGCCCTACTGGAGAAGTCGGGCATGAAAAAGTTTGGATGTTTGTTCCGGGTTCCTCCTTGCGAATCAGATACCGTTCTCGGTGATGATTCCGTAAGCGTCCTTCACGACCACAACATAGTCGACCCAGACCTGGATCACATGTTCGTGCTTCTCGTCGTCGAAGAACTGGTGAGCGGAGAGCCCGAAGTTGTCAACCGTCTTTGTCTCGACTCCGTTGGGCGAAGACGGGTTGGCCACCTGGTAACTGATCGTCGGGCGGGTATACTTCGGGTTGTTCCAGAAGAACAACGTTGAGGCGTTCTTGTGGATACCGTCAAGGCCCATGATGTCGCCGTGAGTTACCCCTGAATGGAGCCCGTGGATCAGTGGTTTACCTTCCATCGGGACGGTCATCGTGCTGGACGCGCCGGTGGCTACCCCGTTGATGGCAGCGTCACGGTATGCAGGATACTCGCTGTTCGCGAGATACTCTTCAAGCTCGTTGAAGTTGGTCATCTCGACGAAGATGTCGGTCATCCGGTAAGGTTTGCCTTCACGTTTCATCGCGTTCTTGAACGCACGAAGATCGGTAAGCGGTGTCGCTTCTGCAATGGTCCCCCAATCAGTAAGGGTGGCTCCGGAATCTGTGCTCCCATCGTCGAGGGTGGAATACATGTTCGTGTTGACCGACTCTGCGATCCACTGCCCGAGCGTCTGGAGCCCGTCAACGATCATGTCCGCCCCGGCCGGGAGGTTCAGCGAGTCCTCGTCAAGCCGGATAGAGAACCCCTCTTTGTTGAGCAGTGCCGCCTCCTGTGTCATCCTCGACAGATGGACTTCAGGGAACTTCGCGCTAGCTGTCTGGATACGCGGGCTCTGCTTTTTCGTGTCTGCGGACTTCGAGGTTTTCACCCCGTATTTGATAGGCTGTCCCTGGGAGTCCACTTTCGGAATCAGTGGCATGAACACCATATCGGGTTCCATTGTCCGCATGACCTCCGAGAGGATCACGTCGGTGTTCAGGAACCGTTCGTTTGCGCCTGACATCTGTGTCATTTTCTTTTTCACCTCGTTATTATTCCTGGATCACCACAGCGCCGCCAGTGAACCCAAGAAGGGCATACTGGGTGTTCGATCCGGCTGCGATGTAGTGGAACGATATTACGCCCAGACCACCACTTGACGCGTCTGCTGCTGATAAGGTGACAACACCGTCAGCGGTTGAGAGTGCAGTCGTTGCCGATGCGTCAACCTGCATGGTCGCCGGGACACCCGGAACGATGTTCGCGGTGTTCGCGCCAACCACGACAGCCTTTTCTACACCGGTGATTCCCGGGAACCAGACGGTCGCAACACGGAAGTATTTCCCTGCAAGCATAGTCGCCCAAGTGTCCTGGGTAGTCCCGGGGACCTTCTGCCAGCGCGGTTCGCTCACTACCTTGCCGACAATCAGTGTGCCGTTGGTTATCGCTTTGACAACCGGTAACCCGTATGTCGCCACGAAGGTGTTCCCGCTGTCGACGTCGAGGGTAACCCACTGGTCTTTCTTGATGAATGCCGACGCGGTGGCTACCTTGTCCTTATACCCGTCAGGCCCGAACCCTGTGTTGGTGACGGTGATCGTCCCCTCGTACAGGATACAGGCAAGTTCGACACCGCCCTGGTTGACGTTGCCAGCGATTCTTGATGTCGGATACGCTGATCCGCTTGTATAGTCAGTCATGTCAGATCACATCCTCCCGGTAATCTTGCGGAGTTCCATCGCGACCGCTGCCGGGGATTTCTCGTCTTCTTCTTTCTTCTTTCCTGCGGTATGGTCGAACCCTTCACCCTCTTCAGGCGTAGCTCCGGCCTTCCTGTGTTCAAGCACCTTGTGCATATACGCGACCTTGTCAGTCTCGTATTCGGTGCGCTGTTTCTCTTCCGCACCGTCGCCTTTCAGCCACGCCGGGGGAATCTGCGATTCTTTGAGATGTTTCCACTCGGTTTCGGCTTTCTCCTGGTCGGCCGTGTCGAGCTTCTCCTTCATCGCCTTGTTGTCAGCGACCAGGGTATCGATCTCTTTCTGCTTGTCCTCGACCAGTTTCTTCATGTTGTCGATCTCGGTCCTCATCCGGTCAAGCTCGGTTCTCACTTTCTCATCTTCCATTGTTTCGTCCTCCTCGTCGGGCTGCTCGTTTTTCGTCCCTGCCCGATGTTCGGCTTTCACCTTCTCGTCTTCCTCTTCAGGTTTCGCTTTCTTCGATTCGGCAGGCGACACGTTGGTTGTCATCTCCCGCCACAACGACTGAAGTATTTTGATCGCTTCTTCAAACCGGGACGCATTCTTTTGGGAAATAACGCGACCGGCGTTATCAAACTCTGTCACATTGCTATCCTCCTTTTGATGGAGAAACATCGCCCCGGGGTCTCCGGGCTGGTTGTCGTCATCCTGCTTGAATACCAGCACATGGTTCGGCGTGATCTTGCCCTTCAGTTTCCCCTGCGTCACATCGGTGTTGGCGAGAAGGTTCGAGGGGTCGGTTGAACACTCAAACGCCGTCGAGAGCGAGAGCTCGCCTTTCTCATATCGGGCCTCGATCTCCGGATCGTCAAACACCACGCCACCAGCAAGCCTCGGCTGCCCCGGGATCATCACGTCGATGTTCTTGAGCGCACCGCAAAGCCTGCCTTCCTCACCTTCTGCGGTTTTCACGCTCTTCAATGCAGCATCGATGTCTGATTTCACGAGGTTGTGATCAGGATGAACCTGTGCGTATATCAGCGGGGAGACGTCCCAGGCTGGACCGGTCCCGGTGAAGTTGTCCACGCCGTAATAGACCTCCTTGTCTCCGTGGTCGAACCACCGGTTAAGCACCTGGAGAACGACTTCGTGAGCCTTGCTCCGGGATGCAGCCTTAACAGCGTGACCGAAGAAACAGGTCGGGCCTTTACAGCGGGGTTTATCACTGTCTGCCTGTGCCTTGACTCGTCCTGAATCAGACAGACCTACAAAAGAGGAGTTGCCCTCTATAATTGAGGAGTCAGGCATATAGTATTATGATTCTTGTATATTATATACGATTTCAGTTCAGGATTTTATAAAAACGAAATAAAAACGAGAACAGTTGAACTATCTGATAGTTCGGGCTTTTTGGGTGGACGATTATTTTATAATCATCGGATGCAGGGCATCCCGCCAGCCCGCCGTCTGAACCCCGGGTCCGGGTCTGGGAACCGTATCTTGTGCAGGAACTGGTCGAGAGTTGTAACCCGATCAGTCCGTGCAGGCATATAGGGTTTGGGTCGCATACTCTATATCCCTCTATATCTATGTTAACAGTGTTAACACTAATGTTATTTAAATGTGTCGCGAGAAAACGAGAGATTACTGCTGAAAATTAGGGGTATAAATTATTGTGATTCGGCTAACAATACCCCCGCATGATCCACAATTTCAAGCAGGTGCATATAAAGTATCCCGTCAATGTCCTCTTTCCGATACCCTAACGTCTTGACCAGATCAAACGTCCCTTTCTCTATCAGGATCATCACCTTGTTCCCTTTCTCTCGTTCTGTTTTCCGTCTCTCCTGGTTACGATACCACCGGCTGATACTTTCACCGCTCCGGTATCCATTGTTATCGTCTGGGTATAATTCCGCAAGGTCTTTCGCAAGATGCCCCCAGCTCCTCTTATATGCATATCTGGTTATGTGTGCCTGTTCCCTGGATGTGAATGGTTGTCCGGACGCCATATCCCTCTTCTATATCGATAGGTCAAGTTCGACTTGTTTGATTACAACCGGCGCGGTTGTGCATCGGCAGTTCGATACTATCACTGAATTGGCAATGAACAAAGTTGATAATGTTTGGAGGTCATATACTTTACCATGAAACGTATCAATATTGACCTCAACGATCTTCGCAGGCGATACGATTCTGGGGAATCTGTCAAGGCAATCGCGGAGGCTTTGAATGTATCCCGGCCACTCATAACCAGACGGCTGAAAGAGATCGGAATTACTCCTCGCACTCGCTCCGAGTTTATGTTTTTGCGTATGTCTCAAACGAGTCCTGAAGAACGGAGCAGACTCACGGAGAGCGCTCATGCCGCCGTCCGTGGCATGCGCCGCACACATGAGGAACTCTGCCAGAGAGCGATCACGCGAGAGATTAGAGTCAAACCCACCAGAATTGAAGGAATCTGTGGTGAGATGCTGGTTGATGCGGGGTTCTCCATCATCTACCAAAAAGCCATCGGGCCGTACAACGTTGATGTTGCCATAACATCCCCTCCCGTCGCCGTGGAGATCTTCGGGGGCGGCTGGCATGGATATGGTAGAGCAGCGGCGAGATTCAATAAGCGAATTGAATATATTATCAATTCTGGTTGGATTCCTATAATTGTCTGGGTCAATCGCGATTTTCCTTTCGGGCAGGGGGCAATAGAATATATAATCACCCTCATTAAGGAGATCCGCAGCGGCAAAACCATCTGGGGTAAGTATCATATGATTCGGGGTGACGGTGAGAGTGTTGCCTGGGGAAAGGACAAGTTCGATAACCGGACCAGAATAAGAAACCATAGATGCCGCGACGAGTTCGGGCGCTTCACAAAATGTATCGGGGAGTAAACAGTTCGGGTGACGCGGGATGTCAGGAACGGAATCGATATCAAACTCTTTCCCGTCAAGAGCCTCACACTCGTCACAGACATGATCGTCCCTGGCGGTGATCCATCTGACTTTCGTCACCCCGACATCGTGATACCGGTGGAGTGCGCCCTGGTTGAGTGCATACATCGTCTCGGTCCGCGAGATGGTTCGCGCCCGGCCTTCTACAAGGTCAGCCACCGCGTCAATGTTGTTTGACACTTCTCTCGCGCTTAACCCCTGCATGATCCCTTCACCGACGATCCGGGTTATATCGTCTGCTATCTTTTCAGTGATGCCTGTAAGAGCGGTCAGGTTCCGTTCGGCTAACCATTCGAGCGCGTAAATGTCAGTAGGTAACAATCCGGTTACTCCGGTTGCGGCTCCTGCACGTGCCAGCGAGGTTCCGGCGTAATCGGATCCATACTCGTATGCCTCCTCTACCATCTCTTTGACAAGTTCTACACCGTATACCGCGAGCGCGGTCTGTGCAGCCATCCCCGTAGCTTCGGTGATCATCTTCGGTGATATCCCTGCGGGGATGGCGGTATGGACGAACGCCGATCCATACTTCTCGAATATCTCGTCCCGGGTGGTCTTCACGAACTCGCGTAAAAACTTTTCAATCTTTTTCTGGTATCGTTCTTCAAGTGGTTTCGCGGACGCCGGATCTTTCTGCCGGTCTTTTGACAGCGGGCGAAATGGTAACCTCTTCGTTTTTGCCGGTTGGCCTTTCGAAACGTGGAGAAATGTCGGTCGGGTGGCGGTCATGCCTCCCCGTCCTGGATACCGAGCGTCGCCTGGTAGAACTTCCGCTGGCTGCCCTTACTGATGAACGCATAGGGGTCCCCGGGATCGATCTTCGCGATCTCCGTCATGACTTTCGCCTGCTGGAGCCCGAACCCTGCTGTCGCCGGGGTGCTCTTGGAATACTCGTCCTGGAGTTTCTGGACGCCCTCGTCGTCAAGCTCTTCAAGTTCCGCACCTGCCCACGTGAGGATCGCTCGCCGTTCGTTCAATGAGATGCTCTGCGTCTTGTGGCCTTCGTCAACCAGTTTCAGCCAGAACTCGGATTTATCAACCTGCGGTGCGGGGATGTCGATCTGTATCGAATGGTTGGTATATCCATTCTCGTCGAGGTATGGTTGGAGCAGTTGTTCAAACGCATCCTCCACCCACGCCTGCTGACCGAGGATGTAACTCATATACAGGTCGTATTCCGGGCCTGCCGACCCGCCAATCAGTGTGCCGTCTTTTGATATTGAGGATGCCGGCGAGAAGTAGTTGGTTATTAACCGGTCAAGCAGGTTGATCGTGTCAATCGCGACGTTCGTCGACGTGATACCCAGGTTCACGATCTTCATGTTCTGCCGTGTCTGGAACGCTACACCTCGCCCGATATTGTTGACGATGTTCTGGGCGTAATTGACATCATCGCCTTTCGGGTTGGTGACCTCGATCACGAACAGCCCGCCTGCACCGAGCAGGTTGTTCTGTTGCATCAGCCCTACCCATGAGAAGTCGAGCATCGAGATGATCGGGACCACCGGTTGAATCAGTGGTCTCCCGCCGAGCCCTGACCGCACCGGATCGGTCATCATCACCACGTTCTGGAGTTGTTTCACCGCGAGATCCGACTGTAACTGCCAGAACTCAATCTCGTTGTCAGCGTTCAGGCAGATGCCGGGAAGTATCGGGTTCTGGATCCGGGACGTGCCTGACCCCGCCCGCCGGAACGTCGCGGACGGTAACAACCGGAGACTCTTCAACACGTATTCCGCACCGTCGTAACCCCAGACCGGATTGAACAACGCAGGTCCCCAGGT
Source organism: Bacteroidales bacterium (assembly GCA_041654355.1). Taxonomy (GTDB): domain Bacteria; phylum Bacteroidota; class Bacteroidia; order Bacteroidales; family UBA932; genus DMER64. The sequence continues at coordinate 1,128 of JBAZDQ010000032.1, read as the reverse complement.
AGCACTTTCACGCCACGCGGCCTGCATCTTCATCCACAGCCGGACGTCCGGTTTCTTCACCATCCGCATGATGTCTTTCGAGGCGTCCTGGTCGGGTTCGTCCGTGTCCGCGTCGATGATATGGACAGCGAAATCTTTCCTGTCCTTGAACACCGTCCGCTGCTGTTTGTCAAGCGCACCCGCCAGATAGACGTTCGATTCCACTTCGCTTATCAGGTCGGCGGTAACTGTCGGGCTGGAATAGACTCTCCCCCAGGACGACACGTAAACCGACCCCTCCTCCAACTGGAGGTCTTTCTTCAGTTGTTTTTCTGTTCTTTTCGTAGTAGCCATGATCTCACTCTCATCTCCTGTTCAGTATTCTGTTCCTTACCGTGTCGATACCTGCCGAGGAGCCCAAACCCGGTATTGACGAGGTCGCGGTTGACTGGTCGATACTTGCGACGTCACCGCGAATACCGGCAACAAGCTCGTTGAATGCGCCGGACGCGCCATCAACAATATCGTCGTGCTTGCCGTCCGGGAATGCCTCCAGTTCTGCGAAGAATACATCGTTCCACGGTGCCCGGACTACTTTTACCAACCGGTTATAGGCGGCGGCGGAGAGGGGTTTCGCCCGGGCTTCCTTCGATCCCGTGGCAGGAACGCCCTTATAGTCCAACCCCCTGAACTGGTCCCGGGCGGCCTGGTAGATCACAGTCTTGCCGCTCGCACCGCCTTCCTGCTCTTCTCTGACAATGACGTTAGGGCCGTCCTGGTTCGTGATCGTCGCTCGTGCTTCTTCTATTGCGCCCGGATTATCGCGGATTCTGAAGACGTCAAGAACGTAATAAAGGCCGCCGGTTTCTGACATCTTCACCCCGACCGTGTAATCAGGGTCGTGTCCTCTTCGGCTTTTCTTCGTTGCTGACATGTCCCAGAACCGCACTACGTTTTCTGATGCTGGTGCGGCAATGACGATATCAAACCATTCCCGTTTGAAGACCGTCCCGCCTTCGGCCTTGATCTTCCAGTTGCCATGCAGGAGCCGTTCCTGTTCGACATACGACAGGGCCTGGAGGTTGCCTCTATACTCAGAGTTGATCTGTTCGAGTATCGGGTTATCTGACAGTTTCGCCGGGATGAAGG
>JBAZDQ010000031.1:0-16898 GCA_041654355.1 Bacteroidales bacterium | reverse complement strand
ATCCCTCGGAGGTCGATTCCCTGGCCAACCGCCGGATCCACCTGTGAAGCAGAAGCAAATAAGCGCCAAACACATTTTGCCCGCCGCATTGAAGCCCACCGTTAGGTTCTGACGTAACTGCTACTACAAACTACCGTGCACTTCTGACGTGACTGCCACTACAAACTATCAGGTGATTCTGATGTTACTGCCACTGCAAACCACCGGGAGCTTTTGTTTTTTGCCGAGGCTCCCGGTGGTTTGCAGTGGCAGTAACCAGACCTGGTATGGTCAATCTGGTGGCAGGAACTGCTCCTGGCGGGAGGTCGCTGACACCACAAGATAAGGGAAGCCTCGGCAAGAAGAAAAGCTTCCCGATCATGTGGTGGGAGCGACGACTCCAGGCTGCAACAGGAAAGAGAAGCCTCGGCAAGAAGAAAAAGCTTCCCGGTCTTGGGGTGACAGTGACCGACAAGGCAACAATCTGGTGACCTGTTTTCAGCTGTACTGGCATCTGAAAACACAGGTAGTAGCCCGCGCAAAGGTGAAATCTCTTAAATGATGGCCGGAGGGTGGTAAGTGGCCAAAAAAGTGAGAATGCTTGTAACGCTCAATTAAATAGAAGATTACGTAATTATATAACAGAGTGATTACTTACTACCTCCCCCCAAAATTACTGGAAAACCGCTAAAACAGGGGAAGGTGGTAAGTATCCAAAAATGGCCAAACACGTCTAGTAAACACATAAACAGTAAGTTATGAATTTTTATAACGCAACCGTTACTTACCACCTCCCCCCCCAAATTACTGGAAAACCGCAAAAACTGGGGAAGGTGGTAAGTAGCCAAAAATGGCCAAACACGTCTAGTAAACACATAAACAGTAAGTTATGAATTTTTATAACGCAACCGTTACTTACCACCTCCCCCCCAAATTACTGGAAAACCGCAAAAACAGGGGAAGGTGGTAAGTAGCCAAAAATGGCAAAACGCGTCTAGTGAACACATAAAAGCAAGATATGAATGTATAGAACATAGCCGTTACTTACCACCTCCCGTAAAACAATCTACAAAGTCGCTATTGGCGGGCACTGCTCCTGGCGGTCGGTCGGTCGCTGACACCACAAGGAAAGGGAAGCCTCGGCAAGAAGAAAAAGCTTCCCGGTCTTGTGGTGGGAGCGACGACTCCAGGCTGCAACAGGAAAGGGAAGTCTCGGCAAGAAGAAAAAGCTTCCCGGTCTTGTGGTGGGAGCGACGACTCCAGGCTGCAACAGGAAAGGGAAGCCTCGGCAAGAAGAAAAAGCTTCCCGGTCTTGTGGTGGGAGCGACGACTCCAGGCTGCAACAGGAAAGGGAAGCCTCGGCAAGAAGCAAAAAGCTTCCCGGTCTTGTGGTGGCAGTGGCTGTCCGGTGTAAATTTGATATGGTGAGGTGAGGTGAGGTGAGGTGAGGTGAGGTGAGGTGCGCATTCACCTTGTTACTGGCCCATGGAACGAAGGATTTTCTGGCCTCCGTGTGGGTCTGTTAAAAAATCTGCAAATTTTTTGGCCAATTCCGGATTCTCTGCATTCAGGGGTATGGTATAACTGTATACAATTGGCGTTCCCTTCACGGTCAACGAATCTGCAGGACTGCTGCCTCGTATATTCAGGGATGCTACCGCATACCGGGGTGCCATGGATGGATTCCCCAGGTTGATCTCATCGGGCAGTTCCAGGTAACGGAGTTTGTGCTGCAGGGCTACTGACTTGTAAATGAATATATAATCAATGGAATGATTTCCCAGCAACGCCAACAGATCTACTTCCTTGGGCCGGATAAAACGCCGGTCTTTTGGGGTGAAATCCGTTACCTTGAAAGGCCGGATTCCGGGTTTTTCCCTATAATGATCTTCTGCCAGTTGCAACATCAGCAGGGTGCGGTATCCGCAGGGATCGGTGTTCGGATCTGAACGGCCGTAAAACACATCCGGAGAGAGTAATATTTCCGGCCAGTTCCCGCTGTTGATCTCATCTGCGTGACGGGATCTTTCCGTAAAGGCAATGACCATGCTGTTAACGGCAAAAGGTTCGTTTATGTACGCATGTTCGGGAATGAGCAATTGTTCAATAACCTGGTAATCAGCAGATGCCAGGAGATCACAGGAACGTCCCAGTTCCGTGATCTTGCGGGCACAATCCACACTGCCGGCGGCTTCCATCCTGAATTGTGTCTCCGGGTGCAACACGGTAAAACTGTCTGCCAGGGCTTTCATGGGCAGGGACAGGCTGCCGGCGTGAAAGATAACCAGTTGCTTGTCAGATTTTTGGCTGCAACCGGAAAACGATATGCCCAGAAGCGGCAACAGAAGCAACAGCAGCAACTGCAACTGCAGCAACTGCGGCAACAGTGATGACAGAGGTAAAATTCGTTTTTTCATATCAGTCTTCCCTGTCAATCAACCTTATTTCACTAAGTCCTTTGATACACCGGTCGGCAAAAGCATCACCGGCGGCGTAGAGGGTAAAAGAATTGCCTTCTTTAACCAGCAGGGGATCACGATGGTCGTTGCGGTTGATCAACTCGGCAAGGGAAAAGGCTGCCCGGTATCCGTCCACACCGGCTATGCTCAGCATTCCGGAGCGTATGGTACGGTAATCATTTGAAGGGAACCACGGAGCAAGCACCCGGTTTATCTGCCGGCCCCGGAATTCCCGGACTCGTTTGTATCCGGTGCTGTTCCCGTAAAACAGGGTGGTGTGGCTGATCAGGGGCAGTTCATGGGGCAGTTCTGTGATCAGGGCAAGGGTGTCCCGGAGTGAAGACATGAGAGCTAACCGGCACGGATCGTTCTCCAATACTACAGGGTCCCGGTTAACTATATAATTGCCTTTCAGTGATTTTATGGTTATTTGCGAGGGGGATTTGATGTTTCTTTCAGAGATCAGATCCGATTCCACTACCAGCTGTGTCCGATCCGGTAATTCCCACAATTCTCCCGTTTTGCCCGGAATGACACGGGTTACCCTTTTGGCAATGACAATTCCGTAGGGATTTGCCGAGTAAAAGATTTCTCCCCAGGAAAAAACGGCCAGATCACCCCGGTCGTTCCGCACTTCGATATAGATATCCACCGGGGGCCAGAAATCTTCTTTGCTGGCTTTGTCAACTTTCAAGGAACTCAGAATATCACACAATGCATACCCGTCGTAACGGAAAGCTCCTTTAAATGCGATGGAATCTCCTGAGGGACAGTAAACGGCTTCTTTCACGGTAACAGTCCTAAGCGGTAGTCGGGAGAGTTTGATCTCAGTCACTTCTTCAACTTCTCCGTCTATCACCAGTTTGTTGGGACCGGGAAGGGTTGTGTAAGCTTCTCGGTTGAAATAATTGTTGGACCCGGAATTCCATACCAGCGTGGATCCGCTGATGGCGTCCAGGTCCAGGGAAATACAGGAAGTGATGAGGTTGAAGGATAATACGACAGCCGACAGGGTAAGGAAAGGGTAGTGTTTTATTTTCATAATTATGGCATTGATCCGGTTCAACCTCCGCTTACAAGATGAATGATATCCAGGCGATCTGAATCCCGCACAACGGTCACGGGCCAGGATTCCCTGGGGATGAGTATTCCGTTAAGCTTCACTATAAGCATTTTAAAATGGAACGATTTCTCATCCATTATCAGGGTAATGCTCATTTCTTGTTGCGAAAAGGTTTCTTGACGGTTATTCAGAGTTATGGTCATCGGTCTTATTACGGTTTTTCCTTTAATAAAAGTTCCAGGGCCAGGTTGGCCTGCATCATGGCAACCATGATCACCCGCGGGGCAAGCAAAGGTACAAGTTTTTCATCGGTTTCCCTTTGGTCGCCGCAAATATACAAATTGCCGGATCTTTGTACACGCAGGGTTTCCGGGCTGCCGTACCCGGCAATTCCGGATCCCATGATCAGTGGTTTGAATGGAAAATGCGCGATCATCCACTCGGCAAACCATTTTTTTTCTTTGGCACTGTCCAAAGCTTCAATGACCACGTCACAGGAACCGAAAAGGGACCCGGCGTTGCGGGTTGTTATTTTGCAAGAACGGGCTTCCACATTTGCCCGGCTGTTTATGCGCAGCAGGTTTTCCCTGAGTGCTTCCACCTTAGGCCGGCCCACTTGATTTTCAAAGAAAAACTGCCGGTTCAGGTTAGCTTCGTTTACTACATCGTAGTCGGCTATAACAAGATGCCCCAGACCGCTTCTGATCAGGGCAGCGGCTACGTTGGAGCCCAATCCTCCGGCGCCGGCTATGCCCGCTTTTTTCACACTAAGGTGCGATGTAATATTTTGTATAACGGTCATTTTGGCTATTTTTGCAATACAAATATACAACTAAAACACCGTTTATGAATGCACTAATTGGCAACCGTAAAGTGCTGGCCAGGATTCCTTACCAATGGAAACCGCTGGATAAAGGATACTCAGACCAAAGCCTTTATGTTAATCTGGATACATTTACTACAGAAGTGCGTCCTGTTGATCCCCGGGTGAAGGAAAAATTTGTGGGCGGAAAAGGATACGGGCTCAGAATGCTTTGGGATGCGGTAACTCCGCAAACCAAATGGCGCGATCCGGAAAACGAGATCGTTATTTCCGGGGGACCCGTATGCGGGATCACACAATATGCAGGCTCCGGAAAAAGCATTTGTGTGGGCTTATCCCCGCTTACGGAAAGGGTTGTGGATTCCAATGTGGGAGGCCATTTTGGACCCCACCTGAAATTTGCCGGGTTCGATGCCCTGGAGGTACAGGGAATTGCACCGCAGGAAGTGATTGTGTTCATCAACGGGGTGGACCATGAGGTGGAATTTTTTGCTCCCCCGGAAGGCATGCACATAGACTCACACCTGCTGACAGAGGAATTGCACGAAATGTATGCAGATAACGAAAGTGATAAACTGAACGTTTCGGTTGTATCTACAGGTCAGGCAGCGGATCACTCCCTGGTGGGCATGCTCAATTTTTCTTTTTACGATGTGAAACGAAAGAAGATCCGACTGAAACAGGCAGGCCGTGGCGGCCTGGGAACATTGATGCGTCATAAAAACATACGCGCTATAGTAGCCAAGGTTCCTAAAGTGTCCGGCAAGCTGAACAATGTGGTGGATATGCCGGCCATATTGGAACGCGGAAAACGTTTCAATAAGGAAATGAACGAGATGGATGATATTCAATGCCAGATGCGAAAAGTAGGTACGGCTCACCTGATGGGGGTCATGGAAAAGTACGATCTGCTTCCGGTGATGAATTTCAAATTCGGAGATCATAAGGATTGCCATAAAATTGACATGGAAGTGTGGAAGAAACAATTTTCCCAGGGAATTCCCGACGGATGCTGGATGGGATGTACCATGATGTGTTCCAAAGGGATAGATGATTTTGAGTTGAGGACCGGCCCTTATAAAGGTTCCAAGGTTTTGGTGGACGGACCCGAATACGAAACAGCAGCTGCCCTGGGGTCCAATTTGGCTATTTTTGATCCTTTGTATGTAGCTGAACAGAATTTTTACTGTGATACGTACGGAATCTGTACCATATCATGGGGCAATATCATAGCCTTTATTATGGAATGCTGGGAAAACGGTGTTTTGAACAAAGAACGCACAGGCGGACTGGATTTTACCTGGGGAAATGCCGTAGATGCCCTGGAATGTATGCACCAGCTGGCCCGTGGGGAAGGATTTGGGCTGGTAGCCGGACTGGGCGTAAAAAAGATGAAAGAAATGTTCATTCAGAAAGGGTGGGGTGATCCCGGTTTTTTGAAAGACATAGCCATGGAAAACAAAGGCATGGAATATTCCATGTACATTTCCAAGGAATCCCTTGCCCAGCAGGGCGGTTATGCCATGACCAACAAAGGTCCCCAGCACGATGAAGCCTGGCTGATCTTTATGGATATGATCAATAACCAGATTCCCACTTTTGAAGATAAGGCAGAAGCGCTTCATTATTTCCCCATGTTCCGCACCTGGTTTGGATTGGCCGGTTTTTGCAAATTGTGCTGGAACGATATAGAACCGGCCGATAATGCTCAAACTGATGAACCGGCGAAGGTCCCCGAACACGTGGATAACTACGTGACAGTGTTTAAAGCCGTAACAGGAAGAGAGTTTGACAAGGAAGAATTGATCCGTATGTCAGAAAGGGTATACAATTTTCAGCGGATCTTCAATATCCGTATGGGATACGGTTTGCGTAAAGACGATGCGCAGCCTTACCGTGCCTGCGGACCGGTGACTGAAGAAGAATACCTTTCCAGACAGGAACGCTACGACAAACAACTGAAGGAAGAAGTGGGCGTTGATCCCCTGACCATGAGCCTGGAAGAAAAACGCCGGGTTTTGCGCCAATTCAGGGAAAACAAATACGAACGCCTGCTGGATGCGGTTTACAAACGCAGGGGGTGGAACACCAACGGTGTCCCACGAATTGAATTCCTGCAGAAAATAGGTATGGACCTTCCCGAGTTGTTAGAGGTCGTACAACCTTTACAGTAAGTCGACGCTCCTTTTTATAAAAGTATTCAGGGATTCACCTTTCAGGAGGTTGTTGGCCAGCAGGGCCAGATCGCATACCTGGCTGATCAGTTTTTTGTCTTTTGATTCCCGGATCTTCTGTACGAGCGGGTGTTCAAAATTGACTACCAGTGAATAAGAATCGGGCATGGATCCCATAAAATTCATGCCTCCGCCCAAGGCTGACATTTCCCGGTAACGACGCATCCATTCTCCCTGGGTGATCATCACCGGATTTTGCTGTGAGCCCATATTCTCAAAGTTGACCGTAAAGGTGACGTCTTTTGGCAGAACTTCCTGGAAGGCTTCCCGCAATTCTTTTTCTTCTTCTTCACTCATATCCGGTTTGGCCAGCTCTTCTTTGGAGATCAGTTTTTCCGGAGTATCTGAATCCACACGCACAAAGCGCACGTCTTTCATCTTGGATTCCAACAGGTTGACAAAGTGGGCACACAGGGGAGAATCCAGAAGCAGGACGCCATAGCCTTTTTCTTTAGCGGCACTTATGTAGGCGTACTGTTCCTGGGTATTGGTGGCATACAGGTAGACCAGTTTGTTGTCTTTGTCCTTCTGGTTGGGCTCTATAAGAGTCTGGTATTCGTCAAAACTCAGGTATTTTCCGTCTGTGTTTTTTAACAGGACAAATTTGAAGGCCCTGTCGTAAAATTTATCTTCTGTAAGCATCCCGTATTCTATGAAGAGTTTCAGGTTATCCCATTTCTCTTCAAAAGAAGCCCGGTCGGTCTTGAAGATCTCTTCCAGACGGTCGGCCACCTTTCTTGTAATGTGGTTTGAAATCTTTTTGACGTTGGAATCACTTTGCAGGTAGCTTCTGGATACGTTCAGGGGAATGTCCGGAGAATCGATCACCCCGTGCAACAGGGTCAGAAAATCAGGTACTATATGCTCTACATTGTCTGTTACAAACACCTGGTTACAATACAGTTGTATCTTATTCCGGGTTACTTCCAGTTTGTCCTTGATCTTGGGAAAGTACAACACTCCCGTAAGCTTAAAGGGGTAATCCACGTTCAGATGGATCCAGAAAAGGGGATCTTCTGCCATGGGGTACAACTTGCTATAGAAAGCTTTGTATTCTTCTTCTTTCAGATCGGCGGGTTTTCGTGTCCAGAGGGGATTTACATCGTTTACGATCTTGTCCTTATCCAGAACGACTTCTTTTCCGTCTTTCCATTCTTTTTCCTTTCCGAAAGCGATCTCTACCGGAAGGAAGCTGCAGTATTTGTGAAGCAACGTTTCAACCTGGCTTTCCTGGGCGTAGGATTCGTTTTCGGCATAAAGGTGCAACACTATATCGGTACCTCTGTCTGTCTTTTCTGTCGGTTCCAGGGTATATTCGGGCGTGCCTTTACAGGTCCATTTGACAGCTTGCGCTTCTTCCTGCCATGACTTTGTGATGATCTCCACTTTTTTAGCCACCATGAAACTGGAATAAAATCCCAATCCAAAATGACCTATAATGTTGTTAGCCTGATCTTTGTATTTTTCTAAAAACTCACCGGCACTGGAAAAAGCAATCTGGTTGATGTATTTGTCCACTTCCTCCTCTGTCATGCCAATACCTTTGTCAGACACGGTTATTGTCTTTTTTTCCGGATCTGAGCTGACCCTGATGGTAAGGTCTCCCAATTCGCCTTTGAAATCTCCCTTGGCAGCCAGAGCCTTGATTTTTTGTGTGGCATCTACGGCGTTGGAAATCAATTCCCTGAGAAATATCTCATGGTCGGAATACAAAAATTTCTTAATGATCGGAAAAATGTCATGGGTAGTAACCCCTATAGTACCTTTGTTTTTCATAATAAATCCTTGTGTTTTTTGATCACTAACGGGTGTCAAAAACCATTCCACGCAAGCATAATATGACTAATTGTCAGTACCGAAAAATTCCAGGCATTGTTTTACCAGTTTTTCCTGTTGTTCCGTTGTTTGTAAAGTTTCAAGCGGGAACCCGAGGACTACTATGCGGGATTCTCCCTTATAGGCAACACCGGCACTTAACCGGTTATCCAGGTACCGGAATATGGTATAGGCTCCTTCACAAGCCGGTTCAAGGGCATTGGGGGATTCTACCGGGTATATTTCCTGATTCAGATCGGTTCGGAAGGAATAGGCCGGATCACCTGATACTTCTTCGTTGTAAAAAGCTTTAAAAGGAGATGGGGCAACCATGATTTCTCCGGTACGTGAGGCATGGTTGCTGCGGTGATTGACCCGGAGCACTTCCTGTGCAAAGATCCTGCCCAGACTGTCTTTTTGATAACTATCCCAGATATCGCTGGTAGTGTATGCCCCGCTGATCAGCAGGTTTCCTCCTTCCTGTGCATACCGGGTGATTATTGCCTGCAGAGATGACGGAAATGCCTTAAAGTCTATACGGCCCGCAGGGGTGCCTCCCCGGGTTACCTGCTTCTGTTTTCCCAGGATCAGGTCCAGAGCATGGAAATCAGCAGCGTGATAATTCCCGCTGTTGGTAAATGATTCCAGGCTGGTGGAAACATAACTGTATCCGGCCCGGGCAAAAGATTTTCCGTGAATGATGGGGTAATCGAACGTATTGCCGGGAATCACTTTGTCTTCCCAATCTGCATAACTGGCACCGAATCCGGGGGCATCGTCATCTGCCCAGCCGTTATTGCGGCGGAATTCAAACTGTGACCCCACATAAGAAATGTCGTTTATATAAGGTACGCCATGATCCGAAAAATCCTGGAATCCGGCAAAAAGTGTGTCCTCGGAGGCAAAACTATCAGGAGCAGATACGCGTGTAAATCCGTTGACAATTAGGATTTTGCCCTTTTCTTCCCCGGCAGGGGCTTTGTACAGGCTGACCGTTTCCGAGGGGAAGCTTTCTCCGCCGCGATTCACTGCCGTAACCCGGAAACTGTAGTGCTTGCCGGGTTCAATGTCTATTTCTGCATGATTGTATGCCGAGTAGAACCCGCTGTCAAAAGCTGCGTTTTCATCCCCAGTACGCGTGTATACCACGTAACCTTCCGCACCGGCCGTAGGTTCCAGTTCATCTTCAGAGGGTTGCCAGCTGATGATGGCTTTTCCGTTATCGTTATAATCAACGGCTATGCTGTTTACAGGGAGTGGTTGAATAACGTATTCAAAACCTTGTGTATTGCTGAGGTAGCGGAGTATCCCCTTATAGATGGCACGGCTGACGGTAAACCGGAAACGCGGATCAAGGCCGTACCGCATATCTGCTAAATTCTGATGTGAAAGCAGTTCCAGAAGCATGGCAGGAACCTGTGCAGACCTGCTTTCCGCATAAGACCGGTTCCAGATACCCCTCCGGGTCCAGTCGGGATTCCAGATGGCCCTCAGGTCATCGACAATCTGTGTTTGTACCAGGTCTGTATAATCCCGGGATGTCAAACGGCTGTGTCCCGTAGGCAAAAGTTCCGTGCCATCACAGTCCTGTGTATAAATGGCCAGGGTACCAATAATGCTGTCATTTTTAGTAACCCCTGCATCTGTATGGAATGCCAACGAGAGGTCTATGGGGATCTTCAATCCGGGGTTATTGGGATGTTTCATGGAACCTCCTGCCAAAGCATTGACCCACCGTCCCCGGGATGTATAGTCGTCTGTATAATCGTTCGTGCCTTCATAATAGGTATAGACCGAGTCGGCAAAGCCGGCCCATTGCAGCCAGTAACGGGCACTTTCGGTAAAACGGGGGTAATGGCTTGTAATAGGGGGAATGGTAATATTTTGGTAAGAGGCCCGTATAGTGCTGTCTTCCACGGTACGCCCGATATTACCCATTCCGCCTCCGAATTTCACGGCGTCGGCAGTAACTACGGCATTGATTTCCCCGCTGGCATTGCTCAGGGTAACACGTCCTTCCATATTCCTGCCCGGATCAAAGGCAAAAGTGCCCAGGTATATCCAGGTGCCTCCTCCCATCTGTTGGTTTACAAGGAAAACATCCGATCCTCCTTTATGGTGAACGGTATATTGAGCGTCCCTGGCACTAATGGGGAGGCTGGCATAAGAAACGTAAACGGCGTAACGCCCGGCTTCAGGGATATCGGGGATCCATTCGGCATATGCCGGCTGCATCACGGCATTTTTACGAAGTTCCGGATTGTGGGTGACGATCCTGCGGTAGGTTCCCATGAGGAAAGGATTGTCGTAATGTGTATAGACTTCTTTTTTGTTGGCAAACCCACGGCTGTCTTTTTCATCCGTACGCCACAGGTAAGTGCCTCCCTGTTCGCTGTAGCCGCTATCCGGGGAATCATTGTCCACAATAATCTCATGATTTTGGGTATCCCGTTCCCGCGGAAGCATTACCACAGCTCCTGCGTTTTCAAGCATCGGTGTCAGGAAGGGGAGCACAATGGACATGGTGTACAAATCTTCAACAGTCTGGAAAAGACGGGCACGTTGCCATTCCCAGCGGGCCAGTTTTTGATCGTAATAAAGACCGTGACTGTGCCAAATAGCTAAATGTTTGTTTTGTAACCCGTTAGTTATGTTGTATGGGCGGTTCTCCCGGGTGACCAGTGGTGTGGGGCCCAGTTCAGGCCATTGGTGTCTGCGGTTTTGGCGGGCTTCTTTCTTCATTTGAGACTGTGCTTCCAGCTTAGCCAGGTTAACGGCTGCCTGTCTTTTTTCCAGTTTGATCTGCAGGGCAATTTCCTCTGGAGTACCTTTTTTAGGTTGTATCTTCGCCGGGTGACGTTTGTCAATTTTTACCAGCCGGTTGTAATCTCTGCGGTTGTTTTCCAGCTGATTGTACGTTAATGGATCGTATGAGGGATTATAGTATCGGGGTACCAGATCTTCCAGGTCTTTGTCATCTGTCATTACCCGGATGGAATAATGTTTGTATTTTTCCGGCAGGAAATGCCGGATGGTTGCAAAAAAAGAAGCCGTTTTATGAGTCCTTACCGGGTACTCGGCCAGTCCGGAAGTAAAATTAAAGGCCAGAGACTGATGCCTGTCATCGTGACGGATGCTCTTGATTTTCAAAGGAGAAATACGCATGACCCCGTCGCTGACAACAACTGTCAGTGAATCTGTAAGTCCGGCAGTGGCAGTACTGTCCAAAAGAGGTGGAAAAGCGTTGTTTTGAGCATATGAATTAATGAAAAATAATGAATAAATGGCAAGTAGCAGGAAGGTCCGTTTTCTCATAATTTGAATAAATAATTGAAAAACAAATATAGTAACTTTGTAAACAATCAGTATGGAAAAAAATATGGCCGGAAAATGGAAAATCCGCATACCTTTTATGGTTTTAGTCTTGAGTCTGACGCTATTGTTGCTTTTTAAATTTTTCCCGGAATTCATGGATCGTGTGTATTCGGGATTCATTTACAGGTATTTAGCGCAGGCAATGTCCGGTGTCATGTCTCTGATCCCTTTTTCCATGGCCGAGATTCTTATCTACGCATTGGTGTTTTTTCTGCTTTTTTTTGCCGTACAAGCCCTGATCCGGAAAACATGGAAAAAATTTCTGCGAAACCTTGGAATAACAGCACTTTATGCCGTTTCAGTCTTCATGCTGACTTGCGGTTTGAATTACCACAGGGTTCCTTTGGAAGATCATTTGGGATACCGGGTAGAGCCGGCTCCGAAGGAAGACCTGCTGGCACTGGCCGCCGACATTACAGATAGGGCAAACCTTGCTGCATCTTTTACCGGCCGTGATTCCTATGGGAAAATGATACCCGATTATACTTTTAAAGGTATAAAAAAATCAGTGGCATCTGCGTATGACTCCCTGGCTTCAAAAACAGGCCTGAAAGTAGGGGGTACTTATCCATCTGTCAAACCGGTCATGGCCTCACGGGGTATGTCTTACGCCTTTGTAATGGGATTTTTCTTTCCCTGGACGGTTGAGGCAAATATTAATAATGATGTGCCTGCTTTTTGGATACCGGCACTCATTGCCCATGAACAGGCGCATGTAAGAGGGTTTATGCGGGAAAACGAAGCCAATTTCCTGACGTATCTCCTGGCCGGATATACTCAAAACAGGGAATTGAAATATTCCTGCCTGTTGCATTCGCTCAACTACGTGCTGAATGCGGTATACAACGTTGATCCTCTTGATTATGAATATATTATTGCCGGTCTTTCTCCACGGATCCTCTACGATCTGGAGCAGAACAGGGCTTACTGGGAACCGTTCCGGACTTCCTTTGCCGAGGTTTCACAACAAGTCAATGACGCTTACCTGAAAGCCAACGGTCAAAAAGAGGGTGTGGGAAGTTACGGTAAAGTCGTGGACCTGATGATCGCCCATCATAAAAAAAATCAGGAAACGATGCAGCAAAATCCCGGACACTCCGTTTATATAGGTGAAGGCAACCAATAGCGGAAAGAATATGGACCAGACAGCCCTTTACCGGGAATACCACAAACCTATTTATCATACCTGCCTGCGTATTTTACGATCTCCGGAAGATGCCGAAGAATGTATGCAGGATGCATTTTTAAAATTGTTTACCGGGGGCAAAATGCGGTTTATAAACAATAAAGCCTGCTATGCCTGGTTGCGCAAAGTGGCGGCAAGAGGTGCCATAGACCGCCTTCGTTCTTTGGACTTTCAGATGAACGTACATACCGGATCCCTTGACAGCAGGGAAGTCCGGAATGTTACGAACGAAAATGATCCTTCTTTTTCTGTTTTGTTTGAAGGAGAAGGGGATCATCAGAAGCAGGTGCGCCTGGTCAGGGAACAACTGAACGCATTGCCCTCCGGATACCGTACCATATTGAGCCTTTATCTTTTTGAAGGCTATGATTTTGAAGAAATTGCACAGATCACACAATTGCAGCCTTCCACGGTAAGAAGCCAGTACAGCAGGGGCCGGAAAAAGTTGCAGGAAGAAATAGAGAAATTATGGATAAATTAAAAACATTCATTCAGGAAAACAGGGAGCTTTTTGATTCGGACCCGCTCCCCGAAGGACACGAATTGCGCTTCATGCAAAAAATGGAGAGTCGCAGATCTCGTAAACATAATTATCTGATCTACATATCAGTGGCTGCTTTGCTTTTACTTGTGGTTACAATAGGAGTGCGCTTTCTGAAAGAGGATCCGGTGAACAGTTTGTTTTATGTGGATCCATGTGGAGGCGAATCGTATACCTGTTATTACGATCAGATGCAAAAACTTTCCGAACAGATCGAATACAATACCCGGGAGCTTCCCGACTACAAACGTCAGGAGATCCTGATGAACATGGAATCCATTATGCCCCGTTCCGCGGACGAGTTCTCTGAAATGCTTCCTAATGATATTTCCGGTCGGGAGGCAGAACGCTTAAACAAAGAATATTACCAACAGTTATATGAAGGAATGAAGCAACTGGCTTCATTAACAAATTAAACAGAATCTACTATGAAAAAAATTATTTTGATCTCTTGCTTTCTTGTCTCTTTGACTTTACTTTCCGCACAGGATAAAGTGACACGTACTTACCAACTGGAGCCTTTTGATGCCATAAACGCTTCATTTATATATGAAATGGAAGTATTCAAAGGGAATGAATACTCACTTGAACTGGTAATCCCCCAGGATCTTGCCCGGGAAGTGGAGATCCAGGTAAGCGGAAAGGTTTTGAATCTTGGTGTCACAAGGGAGTGGTGGCGTTTAACTACTAATGTGATTGGGAAACGACATACCATTCAAGCGCGCATCACTATGCCTGATCTGACCGGGGTGGAATTGTCAAATGCGGCATCTCTGATCACCCGTGACAATTTTAATCCGGCCAATTTCAAGGTCAAACTTTCGGGAGCATCCAATGCTGAGCTGAATATTTTAACACATGCAGTGAATGTTGATATAAGCGGCGCTTCTAATTTAGAAATCAGCGGATTGGCTACGGTGGCCAAGGTTTATGTCAGCGGTGCATCGGAATTGCGTTACAACCAGGAAACAGATCAAATTGACCTGAAGGCAAGTGGGGCATCTACCGTCATCATGAAAGGGTCTTCCACAAAAGGCACTTTTGAAGTCTCCGGGGCCAGTTCTGTAAAAGCTTTTGAATTTCAGATGGAAGAACTGTCTCTGAAATGTTCGGGAGCATCCAATGCTAAAGTGTATGTTACGGGAAAAATCACTCCTGTGGCAGGGGGAGCTTCTGACATTCATGTAAAAGGCGATCCTGAATTTACAAAGTCTGTTTCTCGCGGTGCCTCATCTATCAAGTCCGTTAATTAATAGTATTACTTTATATATTTAATCAAAATAGCTATGAAAAAGATATTTACAATTATAATATTAAGTCTTCTTTCTACTGTCGCACTGGCGCAGAAAGAAGCTATAGAGAAAAGGAATTTCCAGGTTGACCCGTTTACCGGAGTTGAATTATCGGGAGTGGTGGAGGTGACCATGGAAAAATCAAACTCGCATTCAGTATCCGTGGAAACATACGATGAAGTATTTGAATATTTGGAGGTTTATGTCAAGAACGGAATACTTCATATAGGATTCAAAAACGGCGGTGTTCCCAGGTCCATACAAAGAAAATACAAGGATTTAAAGGTAACATCTAAAGTAACACTTCCGGTACTGGAAAATGTTGAAATGAGTGGAGTGACCAAGCTTTTTGCAAGAGGTCGATATACTTCAAACGCATTGAATGTTGAACTTTCGGGGGTCAGTCATGCCGAATTTGAATATGTGGAAAGTAAGGATATGGACATTGAAGTGTCCGGTGTTTCCAAGATACAACTTTATGGAGATGCCGAACAGCTGAACCTGGAAATCAGCGGTGCTTCAAAAGGATTTTTCGCATTCGAAAATAAAACCCTTACATTTGCAGATATTGAGATCAGCGGTAGCGGGGAAGGCACTTTTGAAGGCAAAGCCATACGTTCTTTATTGGATATAAGCGGAACAGCCGGTTTTGAAGGCATGAAATTCCAGGTGGAAACCATGAAAGCTGTTATAAGCGGGGTTGCCAAGGCCCGTGTGAATGTAGCGGGATCGCTTGAACCCGAAGTTTCAGGTGCAGCAAAATTGCATTACAACGGGAATGTGAACCTAAGGAATGTCAATAAAAGCGGGGCAGCACATATGACTACATACTAAATTAATATAGCATGACACCACAAGAGATCCACAAACAGATCCTGGTACTCGATTCACATTGTGACACACCCATAATGCTCAGAAGGAAAGGATTGGACATAGGCAAAAGAACTGATATTGGACACGTGGATCTGGTGCGTATGAAAGAAGGAGGCGTAAACGCCTCTTTTTTTGCTATTTATGTATCAAATAAATGGGAGCCGTTTGAATGTACCTTCAAAGCGTTGGAAGCGCTGGCCTCTGTCTACGATATGCTCGGCAAGTATCCCCATCTGGCGTCTTTGGCCACGGATGCCCAAACGGCGCGGAAATTAAAGGATCAGGGGAAGATTGCGATCTTTCTGGGCATGGAAAACGCAGGACCAGTGCATAAAGACCTATCCCTGCTGCGCCTGTTTTACCGGATGGGAGTCCGTTACATAACCCTCACGCATGCCGGAAACAATGAGGTTTGTGACAGTTGTGCCACCAAAGAAAAGCGTTGGCACGGGGTGAGTCCTTTCGGCAGGGAGTTGATCGCAGAAATGAACCGCCTGGGGATCCTTGTGGATGTGGCACACATTTCTGATGAAGCATTTTACGATGTTTTGAAGTATTCGACCCGTCCCGTTGTGTCCACCCACTCTTGTTGCAGAGCTTTATGTGATGTTCCCCGTAATCTTACAGATCAAATGATTAAGGATCTGGCAGCACAAGGAGGTGTATTACAGATTAATTTCAATCCCCCGTTCCTTGACAAGGAGTATTCGCTTGCTGTTGACCCCTTACTGGACGAATACGAAGAGGCCGAGACGGCTTATGCCCAAGACCCCGAGGGTAGCAAAGAACGTATGGAAAAGGCTAAAAAAACACTTTTTGCGCTTCCGCGTCCTTCTTATAAAAAAGTGGTAGACCATATTGACCATGTTGTTTCCCTGGTCGGACCGGACCACGTTGGCATTGGTTCTGATTTTGACGGTATAGAAGTATGTCCGGAAGGACTGGAAGACATATCCCGTATTCCTATACTTACCGAAGAACTTTGTGCCAGGGGTTATTCCTTTGAGAATATCCAAAAGATCATGGGAGGTAATTTCCTGAGACTCTTATAGCCAGCCGGCCGTTTGCAGGATCTGTTCAGTCTTTTCAACCGTTTCGTTCCGGTCAAAGTCCCGGGTAGAGAATATGAGCAGCAATACCCCGTTTTCAGGGTACCTTCCCGCATAGATTTTAAATCCCCCGTTATCCCCGGTATGGTATATTTTTGGGGCTCCGTTAATTTCCGTGACAAACCAGCCGTAACCGTACCCCGTGTTGG
>JBAZDQ010000030.1:0-17550 GCA_041654355.1 Bacteroidales bacterium | reverse complement strand
CATGGAAATAAACCAGTCAACGACCATCCGCGTTCCCATGATGGGAGACGTGACTACACAGTCGGATCAGATATTGGGAGCCGTAATTACACTGGCAGAAAAAACGGAGAAAGGGTACCTGATAGAAGCCCGCCTGACCCGGATGACGGTTAAGGCTACCGGGCAAGGACAATCCCAGGTGTTTGACTCGGAAGGAGAGGACATTATGAGTGAGGCTATCAGGGCTATGCTGAACAAGCCGTTCCGCATGATCGTATCTCCCCGGGGAGAGATCGTGGAACAAATGCCCGTGGAAGATACCCTGTTTAACGCAGTTGACGAAACGTTGGCAACACAATATGCGCGGCGTCGCCGTGAAACAGCCCTGCAGCAAATCAAGTCAATCTTCAGCGAGAATACCATTAAAAGTATTGTTCAGGCCGGCTTGACCAAGTTCCCGGATCAGGAACTGAAAATACCTGCTGTATGGACCGAAGAAGAAACAAGTGCGGAAATGGGTGCTATTGTTACTGTGCAGAATCGGTTGCAGGAACTGACCGGTGGCCGGGCCACCCTGGAAGCAAAATCGGTCATTATGCCCGATCCGAATGCCCGGAAGTCAGATGCCGCTCAGCGGATGGAAAACATTTCCGGGAACGGGGAAGCCAAAGGAATCATAAACGCGGATACCGGCTGGGTGATAGAAAGTACGGGATCACAGTCTTTGAAGGGAGATTATGTTGTGGAACAGGGAGGTCAGAGCCAGTCAATGGCCGTGAGCATGGAGATCACCACCAAAGTAACTTCTGTACGTCAATAGCAGATCAACGGCCACATTACAGGGTCAGCCAGCAGTTGCGCGATCGAATATTCTTTCCCGTCAACCAGTATTTTGTTCCGGATAAGACGAATACCGTGGCTGTAATCCACATACGTATTTATATGTCCGTCGTAGACAGGTTGGATAGGCGTTCCGTCGGGCTTGTGCCATCCGTATATGATAACATGATGTGTCCGTTCGGGATGGGGCGGAATGCGAGTTATCACAACGTCTTTTTTGGTGCCGGCAACCAATATGCCTGGTTTTTTTCCGGCGGCCTTTAATTGGGCAAAGATCACTTGTGAGTGATCAAAAAAGAGGTCGGGATCCAGATTCCTTTCTCCCCGGGGAATGTAATTGAAAGGTTCGGGAGTGACCTTTGAATGTTGGTATATGATATCAACGATCTTTGGTGTGGGCAGAGAACAGTCCAGAGAGTCCGCAATCTTTTTTGCCGTCATGGGAGTCAATGGTACAATAAACGGAACGCCACCGCTCAAAACCGTCAGGTATTGGGGTTTTACCCATAATGTCAATCGGTGCTTACGACCTTGTGCGTCTTTTTGAACCGTTTTGATTTGAATGAATCCTTTCATATAGTCCGGAACATTACCGGCCAGGATATGTTCGGCCGTGAGGGCTTCCCGTTCCTGAAGTGACATTGTACGGAATGCTTCGTAAAATGGACAATCCCCGCGTGATATCTGTGTAAAAAGGTATACAGGGTTAACAAGAAGAAAGCCTGCTAAAAACAGAACTGCTTTATGTTGGGTGATGCTTTTCATAATCCTGTAAAATTTGGGTTGGATTTCTTTATTTGGAATAAATTATTTTACTTTGTTCGCTGCAAAGTTCGTTGAATTTTGCTTCAAAACTACATATTTATTAACTAATCACTGAATTATGGCAGTTAACATTGAAGAAAAAGTTAAGCAAATTATCGTGGACAAATTGGGTGCAGATGAGAATGAAGTAACCCCCACTGCTAACTTTACAAATGATTTGGGTGCGGATTCTTTGGATACCGTAGAATTGATTATGGAATTTGAAGAAGCTTTCGGGATCAATATTCCTGATGAAGCCGCTGAAAAGATTTCCACAGTCGGCGACGCAATCAAATACATAGAAGAAAACACTAAAGCCGAATAATTTTTTACACATGGAGCTCAGACGGGTAGTTATTACCGGAATAGGGACAATCAATTCCCTTGGTCATAATGTTCAGGAATATTTTGACAACCTGGTGGCCGGGAAGTCCGGAGCCGGATGGATTACCCGTTTTGACGCTTCACTGTTCAAAACCCGTTTTGCCTGCGAGATCAAAAATTACGATCCGGAAAAATTCGGGTTGGACAAACGGGATGTCCGCAGAAACGATCCATTTACACAATATGCCTTTATAGCAACAGAAGAAGCCGTAAAAGACAGCGGTCTGGACTTGGATGCGATAGACAAAAATAAGGCAGGTGTTGTGGTAGGATCCGGGATCGGAGGTATAGAAACGTTGGTCAAAGAAATGAAAGCGTTTTATGAAGGCGGGGAAGTTCCCCGTTTCAGCCCTTTCCTGGTCCCCATGATGATTCCGGACATTGCTTCCGGGATGATATCTATGAAGTACGGGTTCCGCGGACCTAATTACGCTACGGTTTCGGCCTGTTCCACATCCAATCACGCCATGAGCGATGCCTTTACCCTCATTCGTATGGGAAAGGCAGATATCATCATTACAGGGGGCAGCGAAGCCCCTGTCAATGTAGCCAGCATAGGGGGTTTTAATGCCTCCAGGGCCATTTCTACAAACAACGATGAATACATGACCGCTTCGCGTCCTTTTGACAGGACACGTGACGGTTTTGTTATGGGAGAAGGCGCCGGCATTCTTGTATTTGAAGAATACGAACATGCAAAAGCCAGGGGTGCTAAAATTTATGCGGAGATAGGAGGAACGGGAATGACAGCCGATGCTTACCACATAACGGCCCCGCATCCGGACGGAGATGGCGCACGACGGGTGATGGAAGAAGCCATCCGTGAATCCGGGCTGAAACCGGAAGATGTAGATTACATAAATTTGCATGGAACAGCAACCCCACTGGGAGATATTGTGGAAGTGAAAGCCATTAAGGATCTGTTTGGAGACCATGCCTATAAAATGAATATGAGTTCCACTAAATCCATGGCGGGTCATGCCCTGGGTGCTACGGGAGCCATTGAGATCATGGCCTGTATCTGTGCGATGGAACGGGATATAATACCTCCCACCATTAACTTCAAAGAGGAAGATCCGGCTATAGACTACAAGTTGAATTTCACATTCAACGAGTCACAGCAGCGAAAAGTCCGGGTTGCCCTTTCCAACACCTTTGGTTTTGGGGGACACAATTCCAGTCTGCTGATCAAAAAAATCTGATAATGAAATTCCGCAAAGCGGATAAAAATGCTAAAGACAGGGAGTTGAGACAAGCCCTGTATGATTGCTTTGGTTTTTATCCAAAAGATCTGGCACTTTATAAAAAAGCACTTACTCACCGTTCAGCCGTTTCACGGGATGAAGATTCCAATGAAAGGCTGGAATTTTTGGGAGATGCCATTTTAGGTGCGGTTGTGGGAGAGGCCGTATACTTGCGTTACCCTTCTGGAGATGAAGGGTACCTGACGCAAATGCGGTCCCGGATCGTGAGCCGCGATTCCCTGAACCGGATAGCCGAAAATACAGAATTACGCCAATGGATGGAAGTCAAAGGCAATGATGCTCATTTTCGCAATATTGGGGGCAATATGCTGGAAGCGCTAGCCGGGGCTATATTTCTGGATATCGGGTTTAAAAAATGCAAGAAAGTGTTGCTGGATTATTTGTTTACACACGTAGACTGGCAAGAACTGGAATGTACAGAAACGGATTATAAATCCCGTATGGTGGAAAGGTTCCAGAAAAAGGGCAAACAGCTTTCTTTCCGGGTTCATACCCTTCCGCAGGAAAACGGGAAACCGGCCACGTTTCAGGCCGAGGTAATTATTGACGGAACTGTTCTGGGAACCGGAAATGGGTATTCCAAAAAAGATGCCGAGCAGGAAGCCTCACGCAAGGCCTGGATGCGGGAATTCAATCGCGGAACGGATCTTTAACGACTTTTCTTTTTTTTTCTTTTTCTATGTATGAATCCCACGCGACCGAACCTCCCTGGAGGTTGTAGATCACGTTGTACCCGTTTTTCAGAAGAAGTGCAGCCACGTCTTTCACCTTTCCTATACGGCAGTATATATATAAGGTATCAGAAACGGAAAGTTGATTGTGAACATCATCCAGAAAAAACCTGTCAGTGGGTTGAATGTTTACTGCTCCGGGAATGTGTTTGAATTCGTATTCCTGTGCATCCCGCAAATCAAGAATTTGAGCATGCTGATTTTCCGTTACCATTTGAATAAAATCTGCCGGTTTGATATGATGAACCTGCGATGCCAGTGGCAGGACAGGAAAAACCAGCAATAAGGCAAAGAGAAAACGTCTCATTTGTGACCTCGGAGGGGCTCGAACCCTCGACCCAATGATTAAGAGTCATTTGCTCTACCAACTGAGCTACGAAGTCTTAATAAATAACCGGAAGGGGTGCAAAGGTAATATTTTTTTTTATTGTAGCAATACCGCGTATGTTATGCGTACGTAAGGAGGCCTGTCAGAAAGGTTTCCGCAAAGGACGGTATTGCGGTAAGTGAAATTGTCTACATAATAGGTATTGCTGCTGGATGTAGAAGAAGTTACAGAATAGACAGGCATGATCCAAAGGTTGTCTTTTGCGTCCAGGCTGTCGCTTTTTAAAACTTTCTGCAGGTAAGAGGTAATCTCAAAAGTGTAATGCCAGTGAGAACGGTTCATGGACCCGCCGGCATTCTCATTGTATATGTCTACTATGGGGCTGTAATACATGAGAGAATCGTTGGACTTTAGTGTGCATGGATACAACGCGGCGGGAGCATTATCGGCCATGGTGTAATCGCCGTCGGTCGGGATCTCTACGGGCATGATCAACTCGGCCCGGGAGATCAGGATCCTGTCAGCCTCAACTGCAGGTGTTTGAGCCTGGCCCCAAGCTTTGATGTCAGCTGCCAAAGCAGCCACATCCAGGCAGGGTTTAACGCCTGCAAGACCTTCATAATAAAGGGTTTCGGCGGGTTTTTTGCCGGCCAGGGCAGTGGATTCATGGGAGGCTATGTTGTAATACGTGCCGTAAATGTTGAAGTAATAGGAGAGAAGGCTGTCACCGCCTGCCGATTTGTAATTCAGATAAATGACGGCATCGGCTATGTTCATGTAGTTGATCCGGCCTCCCTTAGTGGATGCATTGTATTTTTCCGTGGTAAAGTACAATCCTTTATATTTCGCCGTGAACGCTTCCGTACTGTCACGTTCTATGGAATCTGCCTGAAGCAGTTCGTAGGCAAACGAATCTTTGAAGTCTACCCGGAGGGTGTCGCGTCCCAGGTAAATGAGACCCGGCTTGCTGACCGGGATGGGATCTATGTATTCTTCCGAAAAGGAATCCGGGTAGATCTCCAGGTGATTCAGATCTTTGATCAGTCTGTAAACGTATACGTTTTGGGGCATGTACCGGTCATCTTCCTCAAAGACCGTAAAACCGCTCATGGGTATGTTAACGAACATATTCTCCACCACGGGATATTCCCCGTATTCTTCTTCGTTGGAATAGGGCGCAAACTGGATAAGTCCGGAAGATGTTGTGTTGCCAAAGACAGAGGAATTGACAGATCCGAATTCGAGGTATGAAGGTGCCGCCATATTCATACTGTCGGCTACGGTGGTAAACATGGGAGCTTGAAAATCCTGTGTGTGTATGTAGATAACCTGGTTGGATGGAATAAATCCCGATCCCATGCGGTTATCCACCGGGACACAGGAAACTATGATGAAAAGGAATATGGCAGGTAGAAAAAAACTGCGGGCCCTGATTGTCATTTGGTTTCTAAAATTTTGTCGTAAAAACGGTTGTAATCCGTGATATATGTGCTTTCAGGGTCTTGCGGGTCTATGAACGGGAGAACGGGAAGTTCCAGGCTTTCTGCATATTCGGTAAGCGAAGGGTCAACATCCGGGTTGGCCAGTATGACGCCGTCCGCATATTGTATGGCTGTTTTGGCCAGATTGACGGCGCCGGGTTCTGCCAGAAATTCCACGTCCTTGGGTTTCATGCCGCTTGTAAGAACCTTGGAACGCATATTCTCGTAAAAAGTTTCAGTAGTCAGGTCATTGTATAATGAAAGGACCACTTTGGCGTTTGTGAAGAGCGGGTCGTTGCGGTAAGCCTTTTTAAGGTACAGGGGTAACAGGTGGCTGAGCCATCCGTGACAATGTACGATAGTAGGCTTCCAACGCAGTTTCTTCACGGTTTCCAACACTCCCCGAGCAAAAAATATGCCCCGTTCATCGTTATCGGCAAAAAACCTTTCGTTTTCGTCTCTGTATATGAATTTTCTCTGGAAATAATCTTCGTTGTCAATGAAATAAACCTGCATACGGGCTGCGGAAATGGAAGCAACCTTAATGATAAGGGGCCGGTCAATCTCCTTAATGATAATGTTCATCCCGGACAGGCGAATGACTTCGTGAAGCTGGTTACGGCGTTCGTTTATGCAGCCGTATTTGGGCATGAACGAACGGATCTCGCCGCCGCATTCCTGGATAGCCTGGGGTAAATGCCTGCCTATGTATGACATATCGGTCTGCGGTAGAAACGGGAATATCTCCGAACTCACATACAGGATCTTTTTGGCTTTGGACATAAGGCTTTTACCCAGTTAAAACACACAAAGATAGCAAAAATTCTTATACTTTCATTATCTTTGAGTTTCAAAATTATGGCACAGCAAGAGAAAAACATTATCAACCAGCAGCTTGTTCAATCTTATTTGTCATCGGTCATTAGCATTGCCCTGGTGTTGTTGTTGATGGGAATTACCGGCTTGCTGGCTGTCAATGCCCGGACTGTGTCTGATTATTTCAAGGAACACATTGGCGTTTCCGTAATTTTGTCAAAGGAAACAAAGGATGCGGATTCCACACTCATCATCAAACAGATTCTGGCACAGGAGTATATACGCGATGCGGTTCGAGAAGCTTCTTTTGTCTCACGTGAGCAGGGTGCACGGGAGATGGCAGAATTATTGGGGTCCGGGTTCCTGGACATTTTTGAATACAACCCGTTGCCTGCTTCCATAGAATTAAGACTAAATGCTCCCTATGTGCAAAATGACAGCATAGCGCGCCTGGAAACCCACCTGGCCAAATTCCGGCAAATTGAAGAAGTATCCTACCAGGCACCGCTGATTTCCCTGATAAATAAAAATTTGAGAAATATTGGTATGGTGCTGGGAGTGATCATACTGGTTTTGTTGATTATATCTTTTACGCTGATACACAATACTATAAGACTGTCTGTGTACGCCCGCCGTTTTACCATCTATACCATGAGGCTGGTGGGCGCCACCAAGCGGTTTATCCGCAAACCTTTCATGTTACAGGCTTTTATACAAGGATTCATTGCCTCTCTGATCGCGATCTTATTGCTTATTGGAATCTTGTACTTTTTGCAACGCGAATTCCCTGGCATTCTGATGCTCATTTCACCGCATATGTTCCTGGTGGTGGCCGGAGCCATTCTGGTTACCGGGATACTGTTATGCCGTATATCTACCTTTGTTGTCGTTAACCGTGTCGTGAAGCTGAAAGCTTCCGCTTTTTATTATTGATGTACATGAAAAAAAACAACGGAAATAAAAAAGAAACAGAAGCCGCATTCGCCATGCCTCTGAAAAATGTCTACCTGCTTTTGATAGGGCTGGGTATCATAGCCCTGGGTTTTGTTTTACTGGCAGGAGGCGGGTCTGATGATCCCCAAGTATTCCGGGAGGAAGCTATGTTCAGTTTTCGCCGGATGGTCATAGCTCCTCTGCTCATATGCGGTGGTTTTGTCTTTGAGATTGTTGCCATTATGAAAGTAAGGAAACAGAAGTAAGATGAACGGGTTTGAAGCTTTGGTGCTGGGGCTTATTCAGGGGTTTACCGAGTTTCTTCCTGTGAGCAGCAGCGGACACCTGGTCATTGTCAAGAGTCTTTTTGGAATAGAAACAACGGATGCTTCATTCGAGATCATCGTTCATGCCGCTACTGTTCTGAGTACGGTGGTGGTGTTTTGGAAACCTTTGTGGGAAATGATCCGGGACTCGTTTGGTTTCAAAAAAACCGAGGCAACCGGCACGGCGCTCCGGATCCTTTTGTCCACATTGCCTGTCCTTGTAGTGGGATTGTTTTTTAAAGATAAAATTGAAGCCCTCTTTACCGGCGGGCTTTCCGTTGTGGGGTGGATGTTGATGCTGACGGCAGGTCTTTTGTTGTTGGCACAATGGCTCTCTGGGATCAGGCAAAAACAGGGGAATACCCATTCCATAGGTTACCGGGATGCTTTTTTGATGGGGATTGCTCAGGCTTTTGCCGTAATTCCCGGCTTGTCCCGATCGGGAGCTACTATTGCCACCGGTTTATCCCTGGGTGGACATAAGGACAAAATTGCCCCTTTCTCTTTCATGATGGTGCTCATCCCGGTATTGGGAGAAACTTTGCTGGAAATTGTTTCGGGGGGATTTGCCCCGGCTGTAACCGGACTTCCTTTTCATGCCATGGCTATCGGATTTATTTCTGCTTTTATAGCGGGTCTGTTGGCCTGTAAATTGATGATAGCCATTGTTCGTAAAGTGAAATTCATCTGGTTTGCGGTTTATTGTCTTCTGGTGGGACTGGCTTGTTTAATAGTACCGTTGTTATGAGTAAATATGTTTTTACTGCCGATGTGCATCTGGGTTTGAAAAAGGGTGATCCCGCCGAAAGAGAAAAACGTTTTGTTCAATTCCTGGACAACCTGGATGAAGACACGGCCGCTCTTTTTCTGTTGGGAGACATTTTTGATTTCTGGTACGATTACAAATACGTGATTCCCCGCGGGTATACTCGTACCCTGGGAGCTTTGGCGCGTGTCCGGGACCGGGGAATCCCAGTACATTTCTTTGTGGGCAATCACGATTTGTGGACGTTCGGATATCTGGAAGAAGAACTGGGAATTCAGCTACATCGCCGGGAGTTGTACATACAACTGGAAGGGAAAAACTTTCTGCTGGGGCATGGCCACCGGATGGGACGTTTTCCTTTAAAGACCCGGATTTTACATGGCATTTTTCACTGCCGTTTTTTACAGATTCTCTTTAGCGGGCTTCACCCCAGGTGGGCTTTTTCCCTGGCCCAAAGATGGTCCGTTCATAACCGTAACAATCATAAAACGCGATACCGGTTTCGTTGTGAGGATGCCCCGATCTACAAATATGCCTCTGAATATAAGCGTCCTGTTGATTATTGCATAACCGGACACTTGCATACTTCTGCCCGTTGCCCATTGCCCTCAGGAGGGGAATTGATCGTACTGGAGGATTGGTTGTCAGTTGACCCTGCGGGTCCCGTAAGGGGAGATGTTGGTGTCTTTCGGGGGGCCGAAAAGGGAGAAATAGAGGTAATAAAAGCGTCCGTCGTGGTACATCCGGACTAATTCTTCCAGAACCTTGTCTTCTCCGTATTTATCGTACGGTTTTTTCATGTCGGCCCCGAATATCCGGGCTACACCCTGCCAGAAGGAGGCGGTCAGACCTCCGCGGTAATTTTTGACCACTGCAAAGGAAGTCTGGCCTATCTCGCGGTCTATAAGGCGCAAGAGCATCCGTCCCTGTGTAAAGGTAAGTTTTTTCAAAGGGGCTTCAAACTCGGCAAAAAGGTCTTTTTCCGTTTGCGCCAGGAAACGTTCCCGTTCCATGGCAGAAAAACTACCGGCAGCCAGAATGCTGTCGGCCGTATCCATCCGCTCCCGGGCCTGGAGGGCATAAGGATAAGCCTTGGCAAAATTGTGAACGGTCCGGTAAAAATCACGCCAGATTCTGCCATCTTTTTTTGCATTACGGTTATATACATATACAGGAGGGAGTGATTCCACAAAGAGGGTGTCTCCGTTTTCTATGACATATCCCATAAGATGTCCCTGGCGCAAAGAATCGGTTTGTGCCTGCAGGGTCAGCGGGGTCAGAACAGACAGGCCCCAGAGAAAAATGCTGAACGTAGTTTTCATTCAATCTCCATGGAGAAGCAAAAAACGTTCCTGTTTTTTTCCCGTTTATAAGATAATTCGTGGGTAAGGTTTCTGACCAGGTGAATGCCCAGGCCTCCTATGGGCCGTTCTTCGGCGGGAAGCGTGGTGTCCGCGTGGTCTTGTTCCAGGGGATTGAAAGGAATGCCCCCGTCATTCAGTGTGCCGGTGAATTTCTTGTCCCTCAGGCTCATTTCAATGCGGATCCTGTCCGGCGGATCTTCAGGGTGGTATCCGTAAGATACAATGTTGCTGAACATTTCGTCAAAAATCAGTTTGATCTTATACTGCACGGGAACGGGGACGCGGCCGGACTCAAGGAATTCTTCGGTGACATCCAGCAGCCGGGAAAGTTCAGACAATTTGTTTTCCAGTTCCAGAGTGCGTTTCATAATGACAACAATTAAGTTCTTTTTACGACTAGCACGGTAATGTCATCGCTTTGCTCTTCGTCGCCGGCAAAGCGGACCACATCATCAGTCATGGTCCGGCAGGTGATTTCCGAAGTGTTTCCGGCTGTCATCACTTCCGGATCATTGAGGACTTTTTCCCGCAAGAGTTCCTGCAGCGTTTCAAAACCGTATTCTTCCTGGCCGGAGTTAAAGGCTTCCGTTACTCCGTCCGTGTAGAGGACAAGCACATCACCTTCCCGGAACGGTATGCTGTGTGTAGTAAAACTAAACCCGTCCAATATACCCAGTACTATGTTACAAGTCATTGGAAAGACTTCCATAGTCCCGTCCTTTCTCAGTAAGACGGGCGGATTGTGACCGGCGTTGACAAAATGAAGGGTGTCATTCTCTTTGTCCATCATCCCGTAAAAAACGGTCACGAACATGGAATTTACACTTTCTGTACATAGCAGGTGATTGACATAATTCATACATTCGGAAGGAGACATGCCTTTCAGCCCGGTGGCGCGGATCAGGGTACGGCTCACGGCCATAAAAATGGCGGCGGGGATCCCTTTCCCCGAAACATCTCCGATCACAAAACCCATCCTGTGGTCATCCATCAGGAAATAATCGTAGAAATCACCTCCGATCTGTTTGGCGGCATCCATCGAACCGTAAATATCTGCCCAGCCCAGGTCCGGGATCCTTTTTGGCAGGATGGCGCGCTGAATCTCACGGGCCACCAGCAGATCGTGTTCTATGGACAACAGTTTATCGTGGTATGCCAGGCCCTCCCGGACGACGTTCAACTCGGCAATGGTTTTTTCCAGGGTCACTTCCAGGTCGTTAAAATCTACCGGTTTGGTGACGAAATCGAACGCTCCGCGATTCATGGCGGTACGGATATTCTCCATGTCGCCGTAAGCCGAACAGATGACCGTCTTGAGCAACGGATTCTTAAGTTCCCTGACTTTGCTCAAGAGTGTCAGGCCGTCCATTTCCGGCATGTTGATGTCGCTCAGAATGACGGCTATGTCGGGCACTTCAATAAGTTTTGCCAGTGCTTCCAGTCCATTGAAGGCAAAATGGAATTCGTACTGACCGTTGCGTATTTGCTTGCGGAATTTTTGGTTGATTACAAATTGAAGATCGGTTTCATCGTCTACCACAAGTATCTTTTCTGTTGCCATGTTTGATTATTGTTGTTTAATGGGTATGGTTACTATAAATTCTGCATATTGTCCCTGCTCCGATTCTACGCGTATTTGTCCGTTATGCACTTTAACCACTATGTCGTAGCTCAGGGAGAGGCCCAGCCCGGTGCCTTTGCCGGCCGGTTTGGTAGTGAAGAAAGGATCAAAAATCTTTTTGATGTTTTCCTGAGAGATCCCTTTCCCGTTATCCCGGATACGTACTTCCAGCATGCCTTCGTACAAACGGCTACTGACATGGAGCGTGGGCACCCAGCCCGGGGGTTTGGAAGGGGCCGAGTCTTTTACCGAGTAGCAGGCATTGTTGATCAGGTTCAGGAATACCCGGCTCAGATCCTGCGGAACGACGCTGATCTGGGGCAGGTCTTTATCATAAGCTTCTTCTATGGTAATATTGAATGCATTGTCCTGGGCTCTCATGCCGTGGTACCCCAGGGCGATATCCTCGGACAACATATTGTTGATGTCGGTCAGCTGGAATTCCCCGCTTTTCCCGCGGGAATGCAATAACATGCCTTTGACAATACTGTCGGCTCGTTTGCCGTGTTCCAGGATCTTGGTGGCGTTCATGGAAAGATCTCCCAGTATCTCTCCGATATAAGACCGGTCATTTTCGGTCATTTCTACCGGTTCCAGGGCTTCGTTAAGTTCTTTGGTCAGGTCAATGGATAGTTCGGAGAAGTTGTTGATGAAGTTCAGGGGGTTCTTGATTTCATGGGCTACACCGGCAGTCAATTGTCCCAATGAAGCCATCTTTTCAGACTGGACCAATTGTTCCTGGGTTTCCACCAACTGGGCGGTACGTTCTACAACCCGGTCTTCCAATGTTTGGTGGGCCTCTTCAATCTCTTGCATCATGACTGAGAAGGAGTGGGCCAATTCCCCGATCTCGTCTTTGGACGCCAGTTCAGGGACCTCGGTGGTATAATCGCCTGTCTCTGCAACGCTTTTGGCATAGCGGGTAAGTTTCACAACAGGCAGTGTCAGTACACGGGCCACAATGAATACAAATCCAAAAAGCACAAAAAGCGAAAATAATCCAACAATAGCCAGGATGGTGTTCAGGCTGTGCAATTGGGCAAGGGCTTCTTTTCGGGGATAGATCAACGCCAGGGACCAGTCGTTGGCACGGATGGGTGCGTAAGCAAACCAGGCTTTTTCATCCCGGTTGGGAAACATAAAAGAATCCATGAACAGGCCGCTTTCTCCGTCCAGCATTTTGCGGTACACTCCAAATTGCTGCTCTTTTATTAATTCGGTTTCCCGGGGTTCCAGTTCCCGGTTGCTTGCGAGCCAGTCTTCCATGGCCGAGAATACGGTCTCGTTCATTCTCAGCCGTTCGTCGCGATGGTACACGAAACGTCCTCCGTTGGTTATCAAAAAACCGTACCCGGATTCGTAAACATTCAGGTTTTCCATCAGGTTGTTGATCCATTGGAGTGAGATGTCTATGGTAGTTACCCCGGCAATGACACGCTTACCGTCCTTTAGGGTATAGAACGGAACAGAATAGGTGATCATCAGCACGTTGTCATGCCCGGCGGAAGTTTCGTAATAAGGATCGGACCAGTAAGGTTCCTGCAGTTGTACAGGGACCATATACCAGTCTTCCATGAAATAATTGTCCTGTCCGTCAAAGAGCAGGGTGGATTGTATGCCGGTGTCTGTTCTGAAAGCATAAGGGGCCATATGGGGAAGGCCTGCATACATGCCGGGTTCAAAGGCTATGGCGGCTCCGAATACATCCGGGTTTTCCTGCAGAAGGGATTCCAGCATCCGGTCCAGATTCAGTTTGGTCCAGTCTGTGCACTGGTTCAGCTGGGAGGCCATAACAGTAGGAATGCGCTGGGTGGCTGCAAAGATCTCATTGATCCTTCCGGCGTATTCTTCGGTCTGGTGCTGGGCTTTTTCCAGGATTACCGCGGTCATGTGTTTTTTGGAGGAACTGTAATTGAGTCCCAGGATGATGACCAGGATGATGGCCGTGCCGGCAAATACGTAGCGGGCAATTGTGTAGGAAATGCTTTTCCTTCTTTTATAAGGGTGCGATGAATTTTTCATAGGGAGGAATGGATTGTATGAAATTCCGTTCCAGGAGAACGGATCCCACAAAATTATAAGACTGCGGGGTAAGTTTTGTTTCAATTTCTCCGGAACGCGGGTGAAGCAACAGTTCCCGGAAACAATTGAGCATCCATCTCTGATGCGCCCGGCTGAAAGGGATCCCTGCTTCTAAACAGGCTTTTTCCAATATATTCAGGGTGCCTTCCACGTCTTGAAAAGCATCCATCCAACCCCGCATGGAGGCTTTTATGAATTTTTCGCATACGCGGGGCCGGTTCCAGGCTAGTTTTTCATGGACATAAATACCGTCTTCCGGAAAATTCATGCCGTATTCGCTCATTCGGAATATATTCAGATCTTCTTCCCGCAGACCGGCGCTCAGCATTTCATGATATTCGTTGTACCACATGGCAGTACAGACGTCAAGGCCTCCCTTTAGAAATAAGTTGATGGAATTGTTGATGGTAATAACCTGCATATCTATATTGTTCCGTTTGAGCAGGCTCAGCGGCTGCAACTCAAAGTCCCCGCTCCAGATCCCGATCTTTTTCCCCTGAAAATCTTCCAGGCGGTCCACTCCCTTGCCCTT
Source organism: Bacteroidales bacterium (assembly GCA_041654355.1). Lineage (GTDB taxonomy): Bacteria > Bacteroidota > Bacteroidia > Bacteroidales > UBA932 > DMER64. Next base: position 3,298 of record JBAZDQ010000030.1, on the reverse strand, counting down.
GTGGCTGACCAAAAGCAATGCCGAGTTTTGGTTTGTCTGGGCCAGGTGCTGTATAGGCACTTTTTCTGCTCTTAGCTGTACGGCAGTGGAAAGCCATAAAATGGCAAAATCGAAATCACCGGTTTTCAAGATACGGGTAGAAGGGATACTGACCGTTCCGTGTATAATGTCTATGTCCAGGTCTTCTTCCTGGTAATATCCCTTTTCCTGTGCGTAGTAATAGCCTGCAAACTGGGCCTGCGGGTACCAGTGAAGCAATAGGCGGTAAGTTTTGTTCTGGGAATGAACGGGCAGGACCGTTGTTACCATTAAGAGAAAGAGAGGCAGTATTCGTTTCATAAGCCCGTAAAGCTTGATTATAGTGACAAATGTAAGAAAAATGAGAGAAAGGAATTATCTTTACTCTATGAAACTGCTATTTTTAATTTGCCTGGCTGTTCAGGGCTTTTTTCCTGACAGCCTGGATGAACGTGTGGACAAGTTGCACGATTCCATTATTTCTATAGATACACACAATGATTTTGCCATGTCACTGGCCTTTCCCGAACACCGATCAACGGTGGCCAAAGGCCAGGTTTCCTTTGAGTTGATGAAAAAAGGGAGACTGGACGCAGCTTTTTTTGCGGCCTACCAAGGGCAGGGCCCTTGTACGGAATCAGGTCGTGAAAGAGCAAAATATCTTACAGACAGCATGTTGCGTGCCTTGCACCGGTATGCACACGAAAATAAGAACCTGGGCGGGATAGCATATGATACAGATGACATCCGGTCGCTGAAGGCCCGGGGAAAAGCAGTTATGCTGCTTTCCATAGAAAATGCATATTGCCTGGGACAAGATCTGTCTCTGGTGGAACACTATTATAATATGGGTGTACGTATGATAGGACTTACACACAACGGCAACAACGATGTGGCCGATTCCTGCATGGACAGCCTGGAACGTCACGGGGGCCTTTCGCCGTTTGGCTTCAGGGTAATTGAAGAGATGAACCGGCTGGGAATGATCGTGGATGTTTCTCATGCTTCACGCAAAGCGTGCCTGCAGGCTGTGCGGGCAAGCAGTGCCCCGATAATGGCAAGTCATTCATGCGTTTTCAATCTGAAAGAAATACCCAGGAACCTGACCGACCAGGAGATTCTGGCCATTGCCGCCAAAGGAGGATTGGTGCAGATATCCATAGGAAGGTACTTTCTGTCATTTCTGCCCAAAGAACAGGTAGGCCTTTCACATCTTGTTGAACATATTAATTATGTGGTAAACCTGGCAGGGGTGGATCATGTGGGTATCGGGAGTGATTTTGACGGTGGCGGAGGGATAGTCGGGATTGAAGATATGGGAAAAATGAAAGCCATAACCCGGGCACTCCTGGAAGAAGGGTACAGCCACGAGGATATTGCCAAGATATGGGGCGGCAATGTCATGCGCGTGATGGATGCGGTGCGTGCAAATGCCCGCAGTTTCTAACATTTTTCGCTTTCTTTTGTTCATAAATTTTTGTAAATCAGAAATTAAGTTCTATCTTTGCAACCCGCAATTTTAGGGAAGTTTGTTCCTAATAATTTGCAGGACAAAGGGTTACATTATAAACCCTCACAAATTTGCACCGAAGCAACAAACCATATTTACGTTACGTTAAACGTTTAGAAGAAAACAATGTTACAACCTAAAAAAACCAAGTTCAGAAGGCAACAGAAAGGCCGTATGAAGGGGATCGCCCAGAGAGGAAACCAACTTGCCTTTGGGTCGTTCGGGATCAAAACCACTGAATCATGCTGGTTGACCGGTCATCAGATTGAGGCCGCCCGTCAGGCAGTTACACGTTATATGAAACGTGAAGGACAAATATGGATCCGTGTATTTCCCGACAAACCTTTTACCAAGAAGCCTGCCGAGGTTCGTATGGGTAAAGGGAAAGGTGCTCCGGAAGGTTTTGTCTGCCCCATTACTCCCGGCAGACTCCTGATTGAAGTAGAAGGTGTACCCTTGGAAGTAGCCAAGGAAGCCCTCAGGTTAGGCGCCCAGAAGTTGCCTGTTATCACAAAATTTGTGGTACGCAGGGATTATGTAGAACAAAATTAGTTTAACAAAAATGAAAGCACCTGAAATACGCGAGTTATCTGTGAAAGATTTAAGCGATCGTATTGAGGCGGAAAAAGCCAACTTGCTTCGTCTTAAAATGAACCACGCCATCTCTCCTGTAGATGATTTGTCACAAATAAAGAAAGCACGCCGCAATATAGCACGGATGCTTACTATTTTGAGTGAAACGAAAGCCAAACAGAATCTAGAATAATTGATTCATGGAAAGAAATCTTAGAAAAGAAAGAACAGGACTGGTGGTCAGCAATAAAATGGATAAATCCATTGTGGTCGCCGTAAAAAGAAAGGTAAAACACCCTGTTTACGGAAAGTTCGTAAATAAAACCACCAAGTTTGTAGCTCATGATGAAAAAAATGAGTGTAGCGAGGGTGATACCGTACGCATTATGGAAACCCGGCCTTTGAGTAAAACCAAATGCTGGCGTTTAATAGAAATCGTTGAAAAAGTAAAATAGCCATGATACAGCAAGAATCACGTTTATTGGTGGCTGACAACAGCGGGGCAAAGGTAGTCCTTTGTATCCGTGTTCTGGGTGGAACAAAACGCAGGTATGCGCGTATTGGCGACACCATAGTAGTTACGGTCAAAAGTGCCATTCCGGGCGGCGGAGATGCCAAAAAAGGATCTGTCTCCAAAGCGGTTGTGGTAAGGACCAAGAAAGAAATTCGTCGTGCCGACGGATCATACATTCGTTTTGATGACAATGCCTGTGTTTTACTTAATAACACCGGGGAATTGCGCGGAACGCGTATTTTCGGCCCGGTAGCCCGTGAACTCAGGGAACGTTACATGAAAATTGTCTCACTGGCTCCGGAGGTATTATAGGATTATAGTTATGAGTACGAAATTGCACATAAAAAAAGGCGACACGGTATATATTAATACCGGGGAAGACAAGGGAAAAACCGGAAGGGTGTTGGAAGTCCGTCCCAAAGAACAACGAGCTATCGTTGAAGGGGTCAATATGGTCAGCAAACACACCAAGCCTTCCGCCAAAAACCCCCAGGGAGGCATCATAAAACAGGAAGCCGCCATACACATATCCAATCTTCAGGTGGTGGATCCTTCAAAAGGAGGACCTGCACGTATAGGACGCCGTCTGAACGATAAGGGTAAACTGGTACGTTACGCTAAAAAATCGGGAGAGGAGATCAAGTAATGGCAAAAGCAGTAAAAAAACAACAACCGGCACCTGT
>JBAZDQ010000029.1:0-17743 GCA_041654355.1 Bacteroidales bacterium | reverse complement strand
TTGTGTGGCGTAATTATTTGTCATCGTTTAGTAAGTCAATGAATTGTTCTGTAAATTGGTATTTTGGTGCATTACTTGGGGTAATATCAATTATAAAGCCTTCATTTTCAAGAACTCGTAATTTACTTAATAAGTCTTCATGTTCATTCTCATAGTACATAAATGCCGGGTTACGTGTATTTATCGTAAATGCTTTATTTGATGAAACAAAAAATTCACGACAAGTTTTCGTGCCTTGGCTTCTAATGTCATGTTTCATTTCGTTAATCAATTCAGGCATTTTGGATTTTAAATTTTCATAAGTTTTTATAATTTCTTTTTTTTTATCTTTTTGCTTCGCTTTTGCAATTAGTCTGTTAGCAGTATAAGTGCTTAATACTCCAGTGGCTAAACCGATAATAAATGTCAACAAATAATAATAAAATGTGTCCATAATAAAATATTTAGGAAAACTTCATTTTTCCGCTTTTAATGCCGTTTTATTTTTCATTTTTCTAAAATTGTCATCTAAAATATACCCTTCTCTTCCCGGTAAGTTTGTTAGTATTTTAGTTATTGACTCTACTTTCTTTCTAATGTCTTTTGGATATTCATCTAATTGAATGTGCCAAAACAAATAATATGCTTTCTTAACACGTGAGCGTCATCTTTTTCTCCTGTAATTAAAAATTCTATGGCATCTTTAAATTTACCTTGGATATAATAAATATAGTTTAAAGGGTTTTTCATGATTCTAAATCTATTTATTAATCTCAATAAATTTCACTATTACTCCCATAGATTCAATCTCTTTTAGTGAATCGTTAAGTTTTTCAGTTGAATCATCTAGTCCAATCAATAAAACATTTTTAGCATTATCTGGGATATTAATTTCTTTTCTGCTCTTGTTTAATCTATCAATTGTAGATTTCACTTTTTGAGGATTAAGGTCTTTTGAATTTTTCACTTCAACAACATAAATAATTTCTGTGGTGTTTATGATTGCATCTATTTCGTAATGATTCTTTCTAACATACCTTTGTTCTTCAATAACGTAGTCTCCAAGTGTTTTTACAAATGCATCAATTAATAAATTCTCATTAGATTCTGCTAACGAGAAGGTTTTATTCAATCTTCCTTTCGGTCTATCAATTCTGATTATGTTTTCTTGGGCTAACTCAATCAAATAATTCTCAATTGTTGCCTTAGATAATCCTGTTTTTTGTGCAATTGTCATAAAGTGAGTTATTGTTCCACTTTCTGTAAGTATCTCAATTAGAACTTTACGAATTTCTTCTTTTCGAAAATCAGATGTAGATTTTTTATCAGTGGTTATTGGATTAGCACTTGTTTTTTGTATTGACAAGAAGTTCTCTTTTAGTTCATCTCTGTACCGTTTTACTTCTTTTATTGTAAAATTTTTCGATTGGCTAGTTTTTGAATCATACTGGTCATGATGCTCAAAACATAAAAAGGCAAGATTATCATAACTATTGTTTGAGTTATCCTTATCAAGATGAGCTATTTGTCCAGCCTTTACATTCAAATCACGATTTAATCCGTAGCAAATGCAGCATCGTCTTCTTGATTCAACAAGAACAGCTGTTTCAATATTTATATTTATTGGTTTACGTGTCATTTTTTAATTGTGCCCAACCCAATTTATAGTTGCAATAAGTGTGTACCTATACCCTCATATTTGGACGTATAGATGCTTAAGTAACATGTATTATATACTTTCATGCATCACATAAAAATTCTCCTTTTTAAGCTCATTTAAGGCTAACAAAAAAAATGTGGACCATGGAATTTACCTATGTCAAAAAAACCGACTTTATGTACGGGTATAAGGACAATGTAACTGTTTCTGAGCCAGGAATATGTAAAATTAGCACTTATTGAAGAATATTCAACTCTTTAGTGATTAAAAATAATGGGAGCACATCATTTTCTCTTCTCGAATAACATCGCGCATCCATCCAGCAATAGCCCGAGAATCAATATTACCGCCTACATATTTCTACGTTTTAAATGTTTAGGTAAACAAAGGGACACTTCTCACAAGCGGGTAAATAAGTATCCATTACGTCAAAATACGACGTAGTGGACAAAAATTGCTTCCAAAAAGGATCTTACTTAAAGCCGAGATGTTAACCGAGGTATGAGCCGAGGCATCAGTCATTCTCTTTACGCTCCAGAATCTACCGGCAACGCTTCGAATAGTTGTCATGAACCATCTAAACAAAAACAGAATGCAGAGTAGCTGGGATTAATGTCAAATATTGGCCAATTCTGATTGTTTATTGACAAGGTCTCTGAATTATAATATTTACCAATACCCAAATAAAAAAATAATTGTATATTTGGATGACAACAGAATGTTGTTTAGATAAAATGTAAAAAAGCACCTGCTGAAAATGTGGGTGCTTTTGTCAAAAAAAGCCCCTAAAAAGGAAAATGTTTCTGCATAGTTTCAGCAGACAAAAATAAAAGCCCTGTAATTCTTTATGAATCAGGGCTTTTCTTGTATCTTGTAGCTTTTGCCTAATTAGATAAAATGATGAACAATAAACGTATTAAGGTTCAAAATTACCTACTATAGTATTATCAGTTAGGACAATATCAATATTCTCTTCCTCAACCAAATAATAAACTTGTTGAACCCACCGATTAAACCCTAAATAGGATAAATATACTTTTACTTTCACTGCATTGTCTTGAGCAGTATAAGTGTAAGAAACATCCTTTTCTGGGTTGTTAATGGTGTTGTTGTAAATCCTCTCACTAATTTCATTGTACTCAAAAAGATATACATCAATCTCAACCTCAACATCAGAATCATAAATAAATGTGTACTCAGTAATAACTTGTTGTGCGTTTGTGGTAAAAGTTCTCTGCTCCCCATAGGCTGTACCATTTGCATTAGTAGCGTAAGCCCTGACATAATAGGTTGTATTGGGAGAAAGGCCGGTGATAGTGCTGGTATAAGCTCCCATGCCTGTAACATCTTCTGCCTTTGTTCTCTGAGCTAAGTCATCTGTTGTCTTAGAATCTGAAGTGGTAGGATTCTGCGTGGTGCTCCAGCAGACTCCGCGGGCTGTAACTGCGGCTCCTCCATCGGCAGTTACATTGCCCCCACAGATCGCTGTGGTGGTGGTGATATCAGTGACATCTCCTGTAGTGACTGAAGGTATAACAGGATCAGGATTTTCCTGAGGGCCACAGGAAAACAATAACAATCCCATTGAAAGCAATAAAACAATCTTTTTCATAATTGTAAGGTTTTAATTAATATCAATAAGCTATACATCCTGCGGTTCGCAAGAAGTCAGTAATAGGGAAAGTCCCGTAAAAATTACAAATAGCTTCTTCATAAAAATTTTATTTGTTGTGGTTAATGTCTTGATAATCGATTTTTTCGGATAAATAAAGGACATAAAGACAATGAGAAAACTCAATTTCCGTACAATGTCTCTCTGCATTTATAAATCTCCTGCCTGGGCAAAATAATTACTCAGAACGTCAAAACATGACGTAGTAAACAAAAATTGCTTCTAAAAAAATATTACTTAAAGCCGAGATGTAAGCCGTCAGAGCTTGTCATCCTCCACTGCGCTTTGCTCCATTCCGGACCACAAACTCTTGACGCACCAGAAAAGAATCCCAAATTCTTATTACGAAGATTCTGTAGGCTCACAGGATGATAAATAGTCCAACACCTTGCGGTTTGCCCGGTCAATGATTGACCAGTCCGGATCAATGTAGGTGTCTGTTGTCTTCAGCGCTTGGTCAATATGATTCAGGGACATGGCCACATCATCCTTTGATACATCGCACTTGTTCCTGGCAAAGGTTGCCCAGGTGTGTCTGGCCATGTAGAAAAACAGGCCAGGGGCAATATGTTTGATCCGTTTGTTTAGTATGTTGTTAAATTCCTTAAAAGAAACAAAGTCTTTCAGATCCAGGAGCGTTTTCTTCCCTTTATACTTATCAATGATTGCCTGGGCCTCAGGCTCAATCTTGATTGAAATAAATGCCTGGTCTTCCCTTCGGCCTTTTGTCTTGCCTCGGTTGTATTCTATGCGCCCAAAGACCGGTGCCGGACAATCAAACAGGTCCCGGGTGTTCATACCAACCAGGTAAAATGATAACATAAACATATCCCTTGCAAATGCGTCTTTGTAATTCTTGCACTCATAATCCCTGATCCCGGTCAGCTCCTGCAGGGTGAGTGTCCGTTTTTTGCGTTTAGTTGTCGGTTTTGGGACCTTGTAGGCTTCAAAAGGATTGTTCTTAATGATGATAACATCTTCTTCGTAATCGTTGTATTCCAGGCGAAATTCTTTGAATAGTTTTTGTATCGCTCCCAGGTAAAGGGAAACGCCTCTTTCCATGCCTTGACTCCGGAGCCATAGTTCAAATTGCGTCAGCACTTTGACGGTTATTTCATTTGCCCGGATCACATCCTTGTTCATGAAGTAGCGTAAATGATTGACCGCAGTTCTGTATGTTACTGCAGATCCCTCCCGGCCAACAAAAGCTTTCTTTATATAATACTTTGAAAAATCCACGAAATCCGGTTGCCGTTTCTTGTCTCCGGCAAATATAACTTTCATCAGCAAGGATGCAGAATAGTGTTGTGTCTTGATGCCCAGGTCCAGGATCGCCAGCTCCATGTCGTTGACAAGTTGTGTCAACATTATATTGATGCGCTTATCGTTGATCAGGTACCCATGTTTTGATTTTTCAAACTGCCCGGGAGGCACCTTTATTGCCGTTGCCCTATATGCCCTGGTGTAATTGTTTGTGAGGCGGAGAAACACCCTAAAGGATCCATCCGCCAGGGGCTTGTCTTCAAACACCCAAACTGCCACGCTTGCCATTTTATTCTAAACTTAGGTAAATAATAGGTAAATAATAATCGGCATAAAAGTACATAAAAACGTGTACTAACGTGCACGGATGTGTTAAAAAAAATACAGGATTGAGGGTTTATATGCTCCGATTTTGCATATCAGAGCGCTTGGCCAATCATCTATAACGCAATGACAACAAGGGAATTAGAGGAATAAAAAAAGCAGACAAAAAACTGTCTGCTTTGCTGGGTGAAAGAGGGGATTCGAACCCCCGACCTCTAGAGCCACAATCTAGCGCTCTAACCAACTGAGCTACGATCACCATAAGGGATTGCAAAAGTAAAACAAAAATCGGAATTCGCAATCAAAAGGTAACGTCTTTCCAATCTTCTATCATAAATCTGAAACGGTACCTGGAAGCACTTCCTCCTATGGTCATAGGCAATTCTACAGACACATTCTGGCCGATATTTCCTTTCCTGTGATAAAAAAGATAATTGATTCGCCACAGCGTAAAGTTGTCCGGATCGTAAAAAATATTGGAAGCCGGAAGCAGAAAATCTTCCAAAGATCCATACGGGGGTATCGCGGTAACCTGTTGGACAGAGTCTTTCTCTGAAAAATCGACCCCGTCGTGAATAACCCGCAACGTGTCCTGGACCTGATTGATGTATGAAGCATGTTCCCAGTCAATGGTGAGTGTATCTGCCGCCAGGTTCTCAAGCAAAAATCCAAAACGGGTATTGGTGAGTTTCCAGGTGATCCTGACTGACGGGTCTTCATAAATGTATTGTGTGGTTCCATCGGATTGTCCGGCCGTGGAAAACATCATGTCCCTGGTTGGCGCAGCAGGAGTCGTTTCTACATCCTGTAAACGAATAGTATAGATGCCTATACGTGGTCCTCCGCAACCCGTTATGAACAGCAGGAAACAAACGCCTAAAGCTATGTACACCCGTTTAATCATGATTTTATTTATGGTACAAATATAGTTAAAAGCAACATATTCAGCGGATGCGCGTGTTTTTGTATATATTTGGGGAAAATTATGAGAGAACTGAAAACTGCCGTTATTATAGGAGCCGGAACCGGAGGTCTTACTACAGCCATATTCCTGGCTCAGAAAGGATTCCAGGTAAACATTTATGAGCAATCGGATACATCCGGCGGCCGCTGCAGCCGTATTATCCGCGATGGGCACCGGTTTGACCTGGGAGCCACAATTTTCCTAATGCCCGAAATCTACCGGGACGTTTTCAAAACCCTGGGGATCCCTTTTGATCAGGCTGTCTCTTACCAACCTATTTCCGATATTTACCGCCTTTATTTCACAGATGGAACCGTTTTTCGCTTTACCACAGACCGGACTGTTATGGAAAAACAAATGGAGGCCCTGGAACCGGGCAGTTATTCCCAGTTCCTGGCTTACGTTAAAAAAGGATACGGGTTTTATAACATTGCTTTGAAGGAATTACTGGGCCGCAATTATACTTCACTCTTTCAATTTATAACAGTAAAAAATATTTGCGTTCTGTTCCGGATTAAAACGCTTATCAGCCACATGAGGTATGTAAAACGTTTCTTCAATCACCCCCATCTGCAAACAGCGTTTACTTTCCAGAACATTTATGTGGGACAAAATCCCTTTACAGCCCCGGCTTTATTCTCTATGCTTCCGGCCGCCGAAATAACACAAGGATCCCTGGTTGCCCGGGGAGGTATGTTCAGCGTGGTGGAAGCCCTCCAAAAAAAGGCCGAAAACCTTGGCGTACAAATCCATTGCAACAGTCCAGTCACACACATCATAACCGAGGGTCATAAAACCATGGGCATTGAACTGGAAGACGGCACCTTTGTCCCTTCCGACATAGTAGTAGCCAATGCCGACCTGCCTTATGTTTACAAGGAACTTCTCAGGGAAAAAGGCCATGCCGCACTTCTGGACAAACTCCGGTATTCCTGCTCGGCAATTTCTTTCCACTGGGCTTTGGACAAACCCTATTCCCAACTGGGACTGCACAATGTTTTTATGTCTGAAAAATACAAACACAATCTGGATAAGATATTCAGGGACAAAACCGTTTCCGGAGATCCCAGTTTTTACGTCTATTGCCCGCGGGAATCCGACCCGGAATCAGCTCCCGAAGGTCAGGACACCATTTCTGTTGTGGTTCCGGTGGGACATTTGCATAGAAAGAACAAAAACCAGTGGGACGTGCTGTCCAAAACCATCCGGAAAGGGGTCCTGGAACGGCTGGAAAAACAAGGTTTGACAGATCTGGAAAAGCACATAAAATTTGAGATATGCCTGATGCCCGAAACCTGGGAAAAGAATTACCATATTACAAAGGGATCCGTTTTTGGAAGCATAAGTCATTTTATCCTGCAAATGGGTTATTTTCGTCCCCACAACCGTCACCGCCGGTACCACAATTTATATTTTACCGGGGGGAGCACCCATCCGGGCAATGGCGTACCCTTGGTTTTGATGTCTGCACAACTGACATCGGAAAGAATTTTTGAAGACATGCAAAATGAAGCATCAAGAAGCTGATCAATACCTGGAAATTTATCATTCCATTGATTTTGATAAAATTAAGGATCATCCAAACATTCTGATTGCTGCGGCTTTCTGGGATGCAGAACGGTACGGAGCTGCCAGTAAGGCCTACCAATTTATGCGTTCTGTAGACGATTTAATAGACAATTACAAAGCAGAGCACAATTCTATTGGAAAAAAAGAACAGGCAGAATTTGAAGCCTATGTAAAATCCTGGCTCAACAGGATTAAAAACAAGGAAGATCAAAAAGGTGAAGAAGAAGCGTTGACGGCAACCTGGCAAAAATTTCTTATCCCGGATTGGCCCGTGGAATCATTCGCCCGTTCCATGATTTACGACATTCACCACAACGGATTTCCCGCTTTTGAAGATTTTCTTCTATATGCCGAGGGAGCGTGTGTGGCCCCTGCCGGCATTTTTGTACATCTATGCGGCCTGAGGGAATCGGACGGCCGTTACCTGCCGCCTGTTTTTGATGTACGCCGGACAGCCCGTCCCTGCGCTGTTTTCAGTTACCTGGTACATATTATCCGGGATTTTCAAAAAGACCGCCTGAACCACTTGAATTATTTTCCCTGCGATCTACTGGATAAATACCGTCTCTGCCCGGATGATCTGGATGATATGGCTCACGGCGGACCCATTGCACCGGGATTCCGCTCTTTGGTGAGGTATTATATGACCCGGGCAGAAAAATACCGGGAAGAAACGATGGATATGATCCGTCAGATCTCCCCGGTGCTTAGCGAAAGGTATCGTTTAAGCCTGCATATTATTTTTGACCTTTACCTGATGGTTTACCACCGGATAGATCCGGACCAGGGGATATTCACTACAGAGGCATTGAATCCGACCGCAGACCAGATAAAGGAACAGGTCCTCAACACCATTCAGTCTTTTGACTATAAGCCCAGAAAAACAAAAGGTTCTGCTTTTTTGAAATAATTGGAAGCGTCTCCGTGATATATCTGTCCGTCGGCTAATGCCAGTTTTTTTACATCATTTCCTTCCGACAAGTCAAAGTTTTTCAGATCTACCCAGAATGTCGCGGGAGACAATGCCGTTTCAAAATAATACAACAGATTTTTTTGATCGGCTACCGCACGCCAACGTGTAGAGGAGATATTGGGCTGGTTTTTGGTGGAAATCCCATAGGGCACGGAACAATTGCGTATCACACTGAATGTGGCTGCCGTAGCCATGCGGGCATCTTCGGTCTGCGGAATGGCCCGGATGTAATAAGATGCCCTGACAAACCGATCGGCTGCCCGGTTGGTTCCCGGGAGCATCACCGTACCACCTATCCCCTGCCAGTAGGCATTGATCGCCAATTGTTCTTCAAACACGGGAGAATTTGTCATCACATTGTAAGAACGGTCGTGATGAATTACCAATTTCCCGTTAATGTATTCAAAAATGGCATTATCTCCAACGGCATCAGAAACAGACATATGGACCGTGGAGTTTTTGCCGAGGCCGGGCATGGGCCCGGTAACCACCCCAAATTCCTCCTGCTGCAATGCCTGCACCGCCTCTGCCACTGTGGCAAAATTGTCCAGCACATATTGTGCCCAGGCAGCAATGGTCAACCCTTTCTGCGAACCATCGAACGGAGGGTACTCAGACTCGGCAAGCCATAAAAGATTGGCTACCAGGCCTTTTTCGTTCATGCCATCGGCGGTGGACATGTCAAAGGAACTGGCCACAACGCTACCGTAGCGGGATGTCCAGGTTACGGAAGCGGGACCTACACGGCCTTCTCTTTCCATTCCCCGGGGAAAAATCCAGAGATCGGCCGGAATTTCACTCGCCCAATCCATGGACCTTGCCGTTATGATGAGTCCTCCCGGACCCTGGTAGACTACGCGTGTGCACGCCGGCATCTCCTCTGTAATCAGGAACTGCAATGCAAGTAATACTAATATTGAGATTTTTTTCATACCATAAAGATAACAATATGGAGGAAAAACTATAAGCCGTATTTTTTTATAAATTTGTAAACGGTTAAAATACAGTTGTTTTAATTATGACTATTTTAAGCAGGATCACCGGTTTTTTTCTGGTATTCCTGCTGTGGCCGGCAATAGAACCGGTTATGACGCAGGATTACTCAGCTATGCGGGACCGCATGGTGAGGGATCAGATCATAGCCCGCGGAGTTACTCACAGGGCCACATTGCAGTCCATGCGGAAGGTGGAACGCCATCTTTTTGTTGATGCCTCGTTAAGAAAAAGAGCCTACGATGACAATCCGCTTCCCATTGGATTCGGGCAAACCATTTCCCAGCCGTTCATTGTTGCATATATGACCAGCCTGATAGATCCCCAACCGCATTTCAAAGTGTTGGAAATCGGGACAGGATCGGGATACCAGGCAGCGATCCTGGCACAGATCACGGAATGGGTGTATACCATCGAGATCGTTCCCGAACTCGGCATAAAGGCAAAAAAGCTTTTGCACGATTTGCATTATGACAATATTGACGTCATAACGGGAGACGGTTATTACGGCCTTCCCGAAAAAGGCCCTTTTGATGCCATTGTTGTAACAGCGGCAGCAGAACATGTGCCTCCGCCGCTGATAGAACAATTAAAGGACGGGGGTAAGATGATCATTCCCGTGGGGTCTCCGTTCATGGTCCAGTCATTGGTTCTGGTAACCAGGAAAAAAGGACGCATTAGGACAGAAAACCTTATGTCCGTGCGATTTGTGCCTTTTACCCGACAAGCAAACGAATAAAAATAATTTATGAATCGCAGGCTTCCCTGGGCTGTCGGCTTTCTTTCAGCCGGAATGATAGCTTTTCAGTTGTCACTGATGCAGATCCTTTCCATTTGTCAGTGGAGTCATTTTGCTTATATGGTCATCTCCGTTGCCATGCTGGGGCTGGGAACTAGCGGGACTGTATTGTTTTTCCTGAAAAAGAAGCTGCTTGGAAAAACAGAACTTTTTGTGCTGGCCTTGATGATACTGACTTCGGTAAGCATGGTAATGATCCTGTTTTTTTCAGGCAGGGTGTTCGGAGGTTTTGATTCTTACCTGGTATTTTACCAGAAAAAACATTATGCAGACCTGCTGTTGACGTATTTTGTGTTATTCATTCCATTTTTCCTGGGAGCTACTGCTTTGGGATTAACGTATATCCGCTATGCATCCGGAATAGGGAAACTGTACTTTGCCGATCTGACAGGGTCCGGTCTTGCCAGTCTGTTGATGTTGTTTTTGTTCTGGCATTTTTCACCTGAACGTTTACCTGTTATTATTGCCTGTTTGCCATTATTGGCAGGCATTTTGGCTATTCAGACCAAAGGCGTAAGGATGAACGCAGTCTTGAGTTTGATCGCAGGTTCTTTACTGCTGGCAGGGGCACTGTATCCTGTGGAGTTGCCGTTGTCACAGTATAAAAGCCTGTCCCGAACCCTTCTTCTACCCGGAGCACGTATCAAGGAGAAGGTAAACAGCCCTTACGGCCACTTGACAAGAGTAGCGGCAAAATCGCTCCGGTATGCGCCCGGCCTGAGTTTGATTTACAGCGGTTCTGTCCCCGTACAGGAGGTTTTGTTCAATAATGGCAACTGGCTTGGTCCGGTCGTTGCGTTTGACACTTCGGCTACCGGTCACTTTCTGGATCACACAACACATGCCCTTCCTTTTGTCATAACAGATCCCGGCTCTGTTTTTATTGCAGGGGCTGCTACGGGTTTATATGCAGATCACGCACGGGTTAACGGGTTAAAGGAGGTCATAGCCGCCCAGACGAATCTGGCAGTAGTGGATCTGCTTTTTCGCAACAGTGTCATTCCGGACCCTCCTGTTCATTTTATAGGAGCTCATCCCAGAAATTTTCTCCGGTCAGGATCCCAATACGACCTGATCATCCTGCCGGAAACAGGATCTTTCGGGGGAAGTGCCGGGATTCATGCCCTGGAAGAACAGTTTATGCTCACAACACAAGCCTTTTCACAAATGTGGAACTGCCTGACGCCCGATGGTATGATCTCGGCAACCGTATGGATGGACTTTCCGTCCAGGAACAGCCTGAAAATGCTGGCCACCATGGTACAGATTGCCGGGACCGAAGCCCCCGGATCACCTGCAGAGCATATTATGGCCGTCCGCAGTTGGGCGACTGTTACCTTTATTCTCAAAAAGAGCAGGATCACCTCCCGTGAGATAGCAAAACTAAAGGACTTCTGCAGAAGGGAACAATTTGACCCGTTACTATATCCCGGAATAGATCCTTCCTATAGAGATTACTTCAACAGTTTGCAGGATGATTCATTCTTTAGTTCTGTGGAACAAATTATGTTACCTGCAGCGAAAAGAAATGTTTTTTTTAAGGAATACGATTTCAATATT
This sequence comes from Bacteroidales bacterium, assembly GCA_041654355.1. Lineage (GTDB taxonomy): Bacteria > Bacteroidota > Bacteroidia > Bacteroidales > UBA932 > DMER64. Next base: position 5,987 of record JBAZDQ010000029.1, on the reverse strand, counting down.
AGGCCGGCAACAGATTCCAAACCCTATTTTTCACAGTTCTTGAAATTGAACCGTCTGTCAAAAATGAAGGATGTTTTCGGGGCTGCTTCAGTCCCTTTCCTTGAAACAGGTTATCTGATTGTATTGTTAACGTTTTTGCAAATAACCGCAGCGGCTTTACTTTTTATTCTTTTACCCCTTTTTCTGGTCAGAACATCCGGAAGGAAAAAATGGGCTCCTTTGGTTTACTTTGCCGCTATAGGAGTTGGTTATATGTTTGTGGAAATGGTTTTTATAAGGCAGTATACTGTATATTTGGGAGATCCTTTATATGCGGCATCGGCGGTATTGAGTGCCATGCTGTTTTTTTCTGGTGCGGGGGCTTTTTTTTCACGCAAAGTGATTTCCGGTGACTGCCGGTTTCGGTGGTTAACTTTGTTTATTACAGGTATCCTGGTACTGCTGGCGGCCGGTTTGACTCCCCTGTTGAATGCAACAACCGGATTTCCCTTGTGGCTGAAACTTTGCTTGAGTTTTGTGATTACCGGTCCGTTATCGTTTCTTATGGGCATGATGTTTCCTTCAGGTATCCGGGCATTATCCCTTCAAAAGAAGGACGATCTGATCCCGTGGGCCTGGGGGGTTAACGGCGCACTTTCGGTGATCAGTACGGTTTTAGCGACTATTCTTGCTGTTGAATTTGGGTTTGGTATAGTTATGCTGGTTGGAGCCGTTGCTTATTTCGCTTCAGGTCTGGCTGTAAGGTTCAGGCTTTTTTCTATATTTGCTTTCTAAACATTATCTGACTATTATGAAAAGAATTGCGATTTTTTGTTTTCTGAGTATCTATTCCCTGGCCGCTTTGGCACAGAATGCCGATAAAATTTTGGGTATCTGGTGGAATGAGGAAAAAACGACCAAGATCGAAGTCAAACTGGTGGATGGCAAATACAACGGGACAATCATTTACATGATCCCCGAAAAATATGAGAACGGGCAGGAGCCAAAAGACGATAACAATCCCGATACCGTATTGCAAAGCCGTTCACTTATAGGATTGACTATCCTGGAAGGGTTTGTTTATAATGCGAAAAAAGATGAGTGGAAAGACGGGACTATATACGATCCTGCTTCCGGTAAGACATATGATTGTTTTGCCCGGCTGGAAAATGACGACCTGTTAAAATTAAGGGGGTTTGTTGCAGGAATGAGGTTTTTGGGAAAAACTTCGGAGTGGTACAGGACTGAGTAATCAGGTGTTGACTGGGTAACCCGTTACCCGGTTTCCCAGGTACAGGGCAACGAATGAAAGAAGGACGGTTATTAACACATAAAACAGTGCCAACAAGAAATTACCGTTTTTCAACAATTGGATGTTGTCGTGAGAGAAGGCTGAAAAAGTAGTGAATCCTCCGCAAAGGCCCATGGTCAGGAAAAGAAGTACCTGGTTGTCGGTAAATTGTCCCTTGTCCGCCATTCCATAGAAAAGGCCCAGGGCAAAGCATCCTATAATGTTGACCAAGAATGTTTTAATTGGAAATGAAAATTGTTTCCCTGTTTGATCTATTACAATAAACAGGATATAACGGGTCGCACCACCCAGACCGCTTCCTAACGCAACAAAAAGTATGTTTTTGAGCATAACTGATGTAATTAAAAATAAGTAGGAGTCATCAGCTTCAAAGAGCATTTAAGGCTAACTCCATAGCCGGTGCAAAAGTAATAATTTTTTTCAATCTGCTTTTTCCGCCGTGTTTGGGAGATTCTTCTAATAACCGCTTGTACAGTTCGATGGAAATTTCTTTAAAGTACGCTGGATGCTATCATTGCAAGACTCGTTGAATTCGACAATATAATCGGTCTTGTTTTCCAATATTAAGTTCAGGTAGGAAAATCCCTGGGCAACTACGCTATTGCTCTTCGAGCGCTTGTATTCGATAATAATGAATGCTTTGTAGTTGTTTATTTCAATGCTTTTTTCATGTCTAAACCTTCGTCTAAATCCTCATTTAAAATCATTATTACCAATCCTGTAAAAATCTTTCCTATCTACTCTAACATCTTGATTATCTATAATATTAACACTGTCTCGATTTAAATCCCCATCTTTTTCATTAGCTCTACTACGTCTAAAATCACGTCTAATGTTGTCTAAGCTAAAAACCAATATTTTCCTTGTAGACGAATCTGATTATCTTTTCTCATTGCCTGTAACAGATTTTTTACTTTATCTTTCTTTTGTTTCTCTACTAGAACCTCCGAAAGTTTTGGTATGATGAGGTTCTCTATTTCACTTCTATTTCCTTTCTTGAATTTCTTCAGATAAGATGTAATCATATCTTTGTAATGAGCATCATCAAAAGCCCTGTTTCTTATATAGGCAGCTTTATCATCAATTGTGGTTGCAACCTGTGCAGCAATAAAATAATTCGGTTTCCGTCCTTCAATCAGTTTTCGTTGTTTTAGCATTTTTATTGTTTCATCAGTAACAGGTAATTTTTTCTGGATACGGTCTAATAGAGCTACATTTGATAGCGGCAAATCTTTATTCTCTATTAATAGTTTGGAATAATTCTCGTCGATCGAATGTCCATAAATCTGCAGTACTACCTTTTGTGGTTCCGATAATTCATAATCGGGAAGGGGAAAGTACCTGTTTTTTTGCGAAAGGTACATGGTATGAATGCCGTAACCCAGACGGTCAATCATACCGAGGTTGACCATAGCCTGTGCCAGCCATGGATTTCGATACCGTTCGGGGGTTTTGTCGCCAATTGAATATTCATCAGGACTTCCTTCAAAGAAACTACCCGCGTTAGAGAAAATGAGTTTATCAATTTTCTCGGTTACAATAATCCGGCTATTTAATCCGTAATCCTGATGTGCAATGCAATTGTGTAAGGCTTCCAAAATAGTACGGGTATCGTATTTATTGACCGTGGTCGCCAGTAATTCGTTATCGGGAAAGAACTTGTATTTGACATTTCTGATGTTTTGCAAAACCTTTGTTGTATTCAACAAAAGGGGAGTTCCAAAATGCTCGTAGGCTTTTTCTTCGGTTTCCAATTTCCACGTAATCTCACTCAACGCAGGTAATAAATAATGTGATGATTCTTCTTTCCCTAGCAACAGGATTGCTGTATTTGTAATTTTCCCGTTGATGGTAATTTTTGCTTTGTCGAGAAACTTTTCGGTTTCCCATGAATCAATCTCGTTATAATATGATGCCCGGGTACTTCTTTCTTTGAATTTTTCCCTTGCAACATGAACGGCTTCCTCATCAATGTCTTTTATGGTTGCTGATTCAACGATACCGGCACTCCAGTCCTCAAGCGAATTATAAATTAAGCGTACATAGCTTGGGTGGTTCCGCAAATCGGTTTTATTACTACCAATGCGGATGTATGGTATTTTTTTGAAGTGCGTAGGTTCTCCTTTTGCTGCCGGAATGCGCAACAACACAATGTTTTTACCATAAAAATCGAACTCGAATATGGCAAAATTGATTTTGGGATGAAGCAGGTTTCTTACCCAAAGTTCCAAATCCTGATTGCCTTGCTTAGCTGTGGAGAACTGAAAGTTAGTCCCTTTGATTTCATGTGTTTTGTCGTGTACTCCCCATACCAAATAGCCAAAAGGTTTGTTTTTAATGGTAGCACCGTTACTCATGGCCGAAATATATTCGCCAATTTGGTCGTTGGTTATGCTTCCGGCTCCCAACTTAAATTCAATCCATTCTGTTTCTGCCGGATATTCAACCAGTTCTTCAAGCAAGCTATGTAAATTTTCGGTTCTCATTTCAGCGCCTCCTTAATTATCCACACTTTCCGCACAGTGTCATCGGCAATGGAATTTAAGTCGCCAAGATGGTTTAGGATTGTATTTCCAGTGGCTTTTATCATTGTCATTTTTATATTAAGTGAGCGGTTTTTATTTCGTCGAGAATTTCTTTCTTATTCTTCGTTAATTTTTTTGTCCAAATGTTCCGTTATAATCTATTTAACTTATCCGGCCAGCCATGACGTAAGTAGTTCATCTTTATCGGGTTTTAGAAAATCAGCCAGTTTTATCACCTGCTAACGTTTTGCCCTACGTTCGCCGCGTTCAATCTTGCTGTACATGGGAGAATCAATTTCTAGTTCGGCAGTCTGTTGGCATTGAAGTAGTCCTTTTTCTTCCCGTAATTCTTTTATTCGTTTTCCCAAAAACATATGAATAGTATTAGTGACTTGTCAAAGAATGGCTAATTTAATAAAGAAAAGCTAAACATAAATGAGAACATACAGGAAATTAATCAACAGGTGAAAGGGGAAGTGTAGGAAATTTTCAGTTTACTGGGAAGGAAACGCTGTCAGGTCCTGCGGACGCTGAGAAGTTTCCTCTGAATCTCATAGCGTTTGTCCCTTGTTCCGAATGTTGATCTCGAAACGATGCAGCTGATATGCATCAATGAATGATTGGTTATTTGTCTGGTCAAGAAAATCGAACAGTATACTTTTAATAATCCGTTATCGCCTTTTCTACATGATGAATGATCGTTTTAATCAATAGCTAAATCAACATCTTCCGAGAATCGGTCAATGAGGTAGTATCCTTTAGAGAGAGATGTTCCTCCTTTGAAAACGACTTTATCACGGAATCGACTGGATGACAGTCTTTCTAGAACCAAGTTAATCCAATAGTCTTTTTCAACAAGCCCCGGATTAATTTTCAGATATTGTGATGCAGATTCATGTAAAATTCCATTTATCAGCTTCCGGAAATATGTTTTTGAGACCATGCAGCCTGTATTTTGTGATCGGATTCAATGAATTGTAAAGCGGTTCGGTAATAACGTCGACCTGAAGGCTGTCGAGTAGCAAACCCAACAATGCTCGGGCGGAAGGCGGATATTTTAAAGCCAGACGTACAAGTGTTGATTTTTCAGTCTTGGATAAATTTGTCAGAATTGTCAATTGACGTTTACAGGATTTGCTTATGGTTGTATCAGGAATCTTTTTGATATAACGGATTGCATCTAGTATCTGCAACAATGGGATATTCTCTTTGGTGATGATGTTGTTCTGCTTAATGAACGATATAGTATATTGGCCTCGTTTGAAAGCAGGACGAACAACATTTTTACCAATTTGAATAACATTACTGAGTTGAGTGGTTAGACCCAGGCTGTTGCATATGCTATAACCGGAGAGGTAACCAATTGTTTTCCCATTTTCTTCCAACAGATCTTTAACCACCTGTGACCGGTCGGGCTGCAAAATCCCGAAAGGAGTAGTTTCGGGTTTGTAATATTTGCCTTTGGAAAGCTTGGCAATCTTACCTGTAGTCACCATCCGGTTTAGTGCTTTAATGACTGCTTCTTTTTGTTTCACCTCTATAATAAAATCGGAATAGGTGAATACATATCCTTTCGGGAACCTGTCAATTGTAAATGATATGCAATCTGTTATTTTCATATTAATTTTTATAATGCAAAAATAGTATATTTGTCCAGTTTATTAATATAAATACTGGACATTTTGTGCCATCTTTCTTTATCGCTTAATACAATCGGCTATCAGCAAAAGAAACAACCTATCTCTTAATGTCCGGCTAAGAAAAAATGGGCCTTATCAGAAACGATCAATATGGTAATGAGGTAATTTTGATGAATGACTGTATTAGGCCCCAAGAAACGGGATTGCCTTCGCTGCGCTCGGCCTTCCCTCACGGGCCTATCAGTCTACTTCGTAGCCTGATCCAAAGGGATTGCCTCACAACTGCGTTGTTCGGCCTTCCCTTTGGATCTAATACAGCCCAAGAAAAAAAGGCTGCGGGGAGCGCTTTCGCTCCCCTTTGCTTTTTGCATCCGGCACCATCCAAGCGAGCTTGGATGTGTTTGGATGCAAAAAGGCTGCAAACGTGTTTGCAGCCTTTTTTTCTTGTAGCGTGACCCAGGAGGGATTCAAACCCCCGACCTTCAGAACCGGAATCTGACGTTCTATTCAGCTGAACTACTGGGCCGGAAT
>JBAZDQ010000028.1:0-18092 GCA_041654355.1 Bacteroidales bacterium | reverse complement strand
TCATGTTCTATTACACAAAAAAAAGGACGCTTACTTATTGGGAATATATTATATGGGTCATCGGAGAAATCTTTTTCATGTCCCTGTTCTATACCCTATATTCATACACACTGGATGAAACCCGGGATTTCATGGAAGTATACCGGTCATCTGTCATTAATACCAGCCTGATCCTTTTGTTGCCTTATATTATTACCCTCCTTTTTCTGTCCTGGAAAGAAAATTCCCTCCGTGTTAAAGAGCTTGAAAAAGAACTTGAACACGGAGATGCAAACACCCAGTTATCGGCCGGTATTCTTACTTTCCATGATGAAAAAGGAGAATTGTTGCTTTCCATAAAAAAAGATTCCCTGCTTTATCTGGAAGCAGCAGACAATTACGTATCGGTTTGGTATTTAACAAAATCGGGAGTCACTAAATACCTGATCCGGAACACCCTGCGGGAAATGGAAGAACGCTTTTTACATTCGGCTGTCGTACGTTGTCACCGGTCCTTCATGGTAAATCTGGACCAGGTGAAAATCGCAAAAAGAACCCGTAGCGGTATTGTGCTGGACCTGGGAACGGATAAAGTGCCCGACATTCCCGTTTCACGCACCTATGCAGACCAGATCGCACAGTGGTTCACTACAATATAAGATCATGAATCCGGAACAAATCAACCATAAGACAAGGGAAAAGACCATCCTTCAGATTACCTGGGTGGGATTTTTGGTAAATGTTGTCCTGTCAGCAGGAAAACTTGCCGCGGGCATTCTTGGCCGCAGCGGAGCAATGATTGCCGATGCCATTCATTCCATATCCGATTTTGTCACCGACCTGGTAGTGTTGATTTTCGTTAAAATATCGTCAAGGCCTGCTGACGAGAAATACCGTTACGGACACGGAAAATTTGAAACTTTGGCCACATTTTTGGTGGGAATCGTGCTTATTTTCGTAGCTTTTGAATTGATCAGGGACAACTGGAGAACCATTTTGGCTATTCTTTCAAAAGAAGTTATCCCGGAACGGCCGGGACAAATAGCCCTGTGGGCAGCCGGGGCTTCTATTATCATTAAAGAGATTCTCTATTGGTATACCCGGATAAAGGGGAAACAAGTTAATTCCTCTGCCGTTATTGCAAATGCCTGGCATCATCGCTCAGATGCTTTTTCTTCTGTAGCTACACTTATAGGGATAGGCCTGGCCTATTTCCTGGGCGAAAAATGGCGTATATTGGATCCCGTTGCCGCAGTCTTTGTGGGACTGCTTATAATACGGGTGGCTTATTCCCTGCTAAAACCCACTTTTGAAGAGCTTATGGAGCGATCCCTGCCACGTGCAGAAGAACAGCTGATTCTAAACATCGTGGCGTTTGAATTCCCACAGGTAAAAGACCCTCATAAACTAAAAACCAGACGCATAGGTAACGGCAGAGCCATCCAGCTTGACATACGGCTGGACGGCAACCTGACGGTTCACGAGTCACACAGGATAGCAGCAGCTATTGAAGACAGGCTCGTCCTTGAATTTGGCCAGGATACACACGTGATCGTCCATGTGGATCCTTATGAAGATAAGTCTATTTCTTAAGCAAATCCCTGATCTCGGTTAACAGCAATTCTTCTTTGGTGGGTTTGGGTTCGGGAGCAGGAGCCGCGGCTTGCTCTTCTTTCTTTTTCAAAGAATTCAATCTGTTGATCCCTTTGATCAGCAGGAATACACAGAATGCAATGATGATGAAATCAATGAGCACCTGGATAAAGTTCCCGTAATTCAAGGTAACGGCAGGAAGCAGAATTTCGGGATCCATTTTGCTTACACGTTCTCCCACAATGGTCCATTTCCAGTCCGTGAAATTGACACCTCCCACCAATGCTCCTACCAGCGGCATTAACAGATCGGCAACCAGGGAAGAAACGATTTTTCCAAATGCACCGCCAATAATGATACCGACTGCCATGTCCACAACATTGCCCTTCATGGCAAATTGTTTGAACTCTTGGATAAACTTTGACATAATGTAAGTTTTAGATGAATGTAATAGTAAATATACGAAGAATTTTCATGGGTTGGAACATCTTTTTTAACTTTACAAGTTGACTGATTATTTATTTATTAACACCATATTATGAAATGTAAATTCCCAATTACCGCAATTTTATTATTTGCTTTGACAACACTCCATGCACAGGAGTCTGAAGGACGCCTGCTCCGTTTTCCCACTATTGGAGACGGTGTGATAGCTTTTTCCTTTGCAGGTGATCTCTACACCGTTCCCCTGGAAGGCGGAACAGCTGCCAGGCTTACTTCCCACATCGGTTACGAAGTTTTCCCAAAAATATCACCTGACGGGAAAACAATTGCTTTCACCGGACAATACGACGGCAACACCGAGGTTTATACCATTCCTGTGGAAGGAGGCGTTCCCAGGCGCCTGACTTATACGGCCACCCTGGACCGGGACAATATCGGAGACCGCATGGGACCCAACAACATTGTCATGGGATGGACGCCGGACGGTAAACATGTTGTTTTCCGGTCCCGGTGGTACAGTTTTTCCGGAATGCGGGCCCATTTGTTTACGGTCCCTGCAGAAGGAGGAGAACTGACGCAGATCCCTACGACCGAAGGAGGGTTTTGTTCTTTTTCGCCTAACGGTGAATACCTTGCTCTGAACCGTATGTTCAGAGAATTCAGAACATGGAAATACTACAAAGGAGGGCAGGCCGATGATATTTGGGTAAACAAAGTAGGGACTACTGAATTGGAGAATATTACCGCCGGTGAAGGTGACCGGGCACAGGATATTTTTCCCATGTGGGTGGGATCCGATATTTATTTTATTTCTGACAGGGATTCCATCATGAACCTGTTCCGTTACGATACGGATAACAAGACTACTGAAAAGATCACGGGATTCGACAGGTATGACATTAAATTTCCATCTGCCTCACAACAACATATTGTTTTTGAGAATGGTGGTTATATCTTCACATACGATATCCAGTCTGAGCAGCTCGATCAGGTAGACATTAAAATCCACGATGAAAACCTTTATGCAAGATCAAAGCTGCTGGATGTGGCGGATCAGGCTGCCGGATTTTCCCTTTCTCCTAACGCGGAACGCGTATTGGTAACTGCCCGCGGAGACGTTTTCTCGATACCCGGTACAGAAGGTGCAACCTACAACCTGACACGCACTCCGGGTGTTCACGAACGTTCGGCCGGCTGGTCTCCTGACGGGAACCAACTGGCTTGGTTTTCAGATCTCAGCGGGGAATATCAACTGTATGTCATGCCGTATGACGATCCCGCAGCTGCCCGTCAGCTGACAGATTTTACAGACGGATATCCCGACAATCTTACTTGGTCCCCGGATTCAAAAAAATTGTTTTTCACCACCGAAAAACGTGAATTCTGGATGGCTGATCCGGTGTCGGGAACAGCCCAAAAATTATTTACAACTCCTTATGAAGGTGTTCGCGGTTTTGATATTTCTCCGGACGGAAACTGGATCACTTATGCCACACAGGCAGAAAACCGGGTAAGCATGGTATACCTTTACAATATTGAAGATAACATTTCCTATCCCGTTACCAGTCCCTGGTATGATTCGGGCTCGGGAATATTTTCGGAAGACGGAAAATACCTGTTCTTTACTTCCTACAGGGATTTTAACGCCTCTTATTCGCGGGTGGAATGGAATGCATCCTATAACCTTTCCAGTTACGTATTTGTGATCCCCCTGGCTAAGGATACTCCTGATCCCACTGCACTGAAAGCAGTGGAATACAAGGCAAAAGAAACAGCAGAAGAAAGACCGGCCGCTCCGGCCAAAAACCGTAAGGATAAAAAAACGGAAGAACCTTCAGAAAAACAGACGGCAGTTCTTGTAGATACGGACGGCATTGTGGAACGGGCTTCTGCCCTGCCGCTGGAACCGGGAATGTACCAGCTGCTGGCTGCTTTTGACGGAGATCTGTATTACTGGACCAGAAGGGAAATCAAAAAAATATCTCTGGACGATATGAAAGAATCCTCAGTGACCCAGGGAATGCCGGTGGCTTTTGCACCTAAAGGAAAGAAAATGCTCATCATGGAAGGCAGGGATCTTCGCATAGTAGGAGCTCCTACCTGGAAATCTGATAAAAAAGTTGACCTTGACCAGGTTCAGGTATTGGCAGATTACCCTGCGGAATGGGGCCAGATCTTTCATGAAACATGGCGTGTTTTCAGGGATCATTTTTACCTCCCTACCATGCATGGCCGCGATTGGAAAGATATTCGGGAAAAATACGAAGCTTTGCTCCCGTATGTCAAACACCGCCATGATCTGACTTATGTAATCGGTGAAATGATCTCGGAACTGAATGTGGGTCACTGTTACGTCACATCTCCTTCAGACACGCCCGCCTCTGAACGTGTGAAAACAGGTCTGCTGGGTGCCAAATTTGCGAAGGATCCTTCCGGTTCCTTCCGGGTGACAAAGATCTTTGAAGGTGAGAATTGGGACAAATCACTGCGTTCCCCGTTCCTTGACGGAGGCGTTGACGTATCTGAAGGCGATTATATTCTGGCCGTGGACGGTATGGATTGCTCCAATATGCAGGTTATTTATGAAGGATTGTTGGGTAAGGCAGAAAAAACCGTTGCCCTGACAGTGAACAGCACACCTTCCCGGACCGGAGCCCGGACCGTTTACGTAAAACCCATAGCCGATGAATCTCCCCTGCTCTATTACGAATGGGTACAGGAAAACATCCGCAAAGTAAACAAAGCCAGTAACGGACAGATCGGTTACATTCACATTCCCGATATGGGAAGGCCCGGACTGGACATGTTTACCAAACTGTTCTATACCCAGCTGGACAAAAAAGCACTGATCATTGACGATCGCATGAACGGAGGCGGGAATGTTTCACCCATAATCCTGGAGCGCCTGGCCCGCGAGGCATACCGCATGAGCATGTACCGGAACGGCACCAATGTCCCTGTTCCCAACGAAAGCCACTCGGGTCCCAAAGTTTGCCTGATTGACAAGTACTCCATGTCCGACGGGGACCTGTTCCCCTACGGTTTCCGCGAAATGGGACTCGGCAAGCTTATCGGGACGCGCACCTGGGGAGGCATTGTGGGCATCTCGGGGTCCAAACGTTACCTGGACGGGCAGGATGTCCGCACACCCTTCTTTACATCCTATTCCACTGATGGGGAATGGGTCATTGAAGGATACGGTGTAGATCCCGATATTGAAGTGGATATCAATCCTTTTGAAGATTTTCTGGGGAATGACGCACAGCTGAATAAGGCTATTGAAGTTTTGATGAAAGAACTGGAGTCTTACGAACTGCTGCCGGGCACTCCTGCAGACAGAAAAATGTAAACGGACCGTTAAATTTCTTACAAATGAAAAAATGGATCTTTCTGATCCTGATGTTGCTTCCTGCGTGGTCTCTTTCCGCGCAGGAAGTGGATCATCAGGCACTCAGCCTGGCAAAACAAATTGATGATCTGCTGTGGTATCAAAAAGTAGGTGATGTGGCACATATTGATAAAGTCTACATTCCTACCGTACCCCGCTGGAAAGAAGATAATCCCACGGGGCAGGGTGCCGGCAATCCGCTCAAGGTGTGGTCTTATATTTTTGTACCCCGGGATGTTGATCCGGCAAAAAAATACCCGCTTATAGTGCTCCCGCATGGGGGTGTTCACGGAGATTTTACTACGTATTACACCCATATTGTGCGGGAACTCATAGCACAGGGATACATCATCGTAGCAACCGAATACCGCGGCAGTACGGGTTACGGACGTACTATGTACGAAAACATCGATTACGGGGGACTGGAAAATGAGGATGTCTGGTACGGCCGTAATTACATGGTGGAAAATTACGATATCGTGGACGGATCCCGTGTAGGTATCATGGGCTGGAGTCACGGGGGAATGATTACCCTGATGAACCTGTTTGACCATCCAAAAGACTACCTCTGCGGGTTTGCAGGGGTTCCCGTAAGTGACGTAATTGCCCGTCTTGGCTATAAGGGCCCGGAATACATGAAATTATTCTCGGCCCCGTACCATATAGGGAAAACGCCTGAAGAGGATGTGGCCGAATACCGCCGCCGCTCCCCGGCCTGGCAAGCCTCCAGATTACAGACCCCCCTGCTCATCCATACCAACACGAACGATGCCGATGTCAATTCTTTGGAAGTGGAGCACCTGATCAAGGCCCTGAAAGCCGAGGAAAAATCCTTCGAATACAAGATTTTCGAGAACCATCCCGGAGGCCACTCTTTTGACCGTATGGATATGGCGGAAGCTTCCGCCATCCGGCTGGACATTTACCTTTTCCTGGCAAAATACCTCAAACCTCCCAAGCCGTTCAAAAATGCAAAGGAGCTGAGAAAAGCCGCTTACGAACCCTGGAAATTACCGGGCCATTAAAGAACGCAATCTTTCGGGAACACCTGTGTTATCCATCAATCCCGTGAAGTTTTCTGCTCCCGGACCATAGGCAAACACAGGAACTACGGTTCCCGAATGTCCTGTTGTACTAAAGAAAGGACACCCGTCGTACCCAATATTCACTCCGCCCGTTTCATGATCTGCGGTAATCACTACAAGGGTTTCCGGATGTGCATCTGCGTAATCCAGCACTACTTTCATTACCCGATCCATGATCTCCATTTCATCTATCAAACCCTGCACATTGTTATTATGACCATGGCCGTCAATCCTGGCCTCTTCTATCATCAAAAAGAAACCTTCCGGATTGTCTTTTTGGCCCAGCCAAGTCAGGGCTTTGTCAACCGTACCGGGCAAAACTTCTTTAAAATTTGCCAACGCAAGCAATTTATCTGCCGATTGCGTTATTGATAATGCATCCGGAGAATCAAAAAAAGCATATCCATTTGTGGTAAAGACCTCTGTCAGATCCAGGCTGTCTTTTCGTTGATTGAAATATTTCAGGCCGTCTCCTATCAACAGATCGTAACCGCTTTTTGTCAACTGCATGGCAATATCTTCCCATTGGGAACGCTGCTGAACATGAGCATAAAAAGCAGCCGGAGTAGCATCCAAAATAGCTGTATTGACTACTATTCCCGTTGATTTGCCCATATCGCGTGCTTCTGCCAGTACACTGGTCAGGGTATCCCCGGCCGGATTCAGCCCGATGGTGCCGTTATCGGTTTTTTCACCGGTTGCCAGGGCCGTGCCTCCCGCTGCAGAGTCTGTCACCTTGCTGTTTGCCGAGTAGGTGGTTGCAAGACCAATATGTTGAATACGGTTAAGTTGTGAAGCGGTATATCCTTCCCCGTTGACTGCATGCTCCATGATTAATGTAGAGATCTGTCCGAAGCCCATGCCGTCCCCAATCAGGTAAATAATGTTTTTGGGAACCGACTGTTTTTCTTTGACAGGAAACAATAAAGCGATCCCGATTAAAATCACTGCGACGGCAGAGATGGAAACAATGATACTACGATTGGTTTTCATGATTGTTGTTTTTATTTCCGGACTTGTTGGCGAAATCTCTCGGAAGCAAGCCAAATTGGTTAAAGAAACATTTTGAAAAATAAGAAGGTGTGTTAAATCCCACCAGGTAAGCCACTTCGTTGATCTGGTATTCTCCGGTACTAAGCAGTTCCGCAGCTTTTTTTAACCGGATAAGTTGTATGTAATCGTTGGGGGTCATCCCCGATATGGATTTGATCTTTTTATGCAATCCCGAGCGGCTTACAGACATATGAAGCGCAAGGCTGTCTATCAGATTCTCCGTTTCGGCCAGATTATTCATAATGATCTCGTTGATACGGGTAAGAAAATCCAGGTCGGCACAGTTTCTGGCTATAGTCTGCGGCGGTGTCATGGGAGAAGAGGTAAAGACCTCTTTCAATTGATTTCTGTTTTTAATAATGCTTGCAATCTGTGCTTTTAAGAATTCCATTGAAAATGGTTTTTCAATGAACACATCAGCTCCATAATCCAGGCCCAGGGTTTTAGAACGAATATCCGTCTGAGCGGTAAGCAGTATTATGGGAATGTGGCAATACATCGGCTCTGAACGAACTGCCTTGCAAAAATCTATCCCATCCATGACAGGCATTAGAATATCGCTTACTATAACATCAATAATCCTGGTGTCATCCAGGCGCTCCAACGCTTCTTTTCCATTATGTGCAGTGACAATATCGTAGAGCCTTCCCAGGTTAACGGTCAGAAAATTAAGCAATTCAAGGTTGTCTTCCACCACCAGGACTGTATAATCAAACTCCCCGTCAGTTGCCGATAATGGGGGCGTACTTACTCCGGCCGGCTCGGCTGAAGTAACTTCCAGCACGTCATGTTCCAACGACTTTTCTTCCAGGGTTGCTTCAACGAAAGGAATAACAACCGTAAAAACAACATGGTCATTTTCGTTTCTTACTTTTATCTTTCCACCGTGTTTTTCCACCAAATGTTTTACCAGGGAAAGGCCTATACCGCTACCCTCTTTTCTCCTAAAAGTTCCCTGACCGTTTATCTGAAAGAAAGGCATAAATATTTTATCAAAATATTCGGGAGGTATTTCTTCCCCGTTATTGGATACTTCAATGATAAAATCATTCTCCTGCCGGTTCAGGATGACCTTGATGGTGTCCTTGGCATATTTAAGGGCATTGTTCAACAGATTCCCCATAATTTTGTTTATGGCCTCGGCATCAACAACACATTTGTACTCTCCTTCCGGGATTGTGACTTCCATTTTTACGCCTTTAAGTTTACAGATGGACTTAAACTGGTAAGAAACATTCCTTACGATCTCAGAGATATCGGCCGGTTGAAATTTGTAAACAAAGACATTCTGTTCAATCTTTCGAAAATCCAGCAACTGATTGGCCAGGGTATGCAAACGTTCCACATTCCGTTCCATAATATCAAGGTTTTCCCTGGAATGGTCTTCGGGAGGCAATGAATGTATAATGTTTTCCAGCGGAGCTTTGATCAGACTCAGCGGTGTACGGATTTCATGGATGATGTTTGTAAAAAAGCTGATCTTCTGTTCATACAACTCCTTCTCTTTTTCCATTTGATACTGGAGCATACTGCTTTCCATCTTTCTCTTTTGACTACGTCTGACCAATTCAAAGCTCAGGTATGCCAGAAAACCCAGAATAATTAAATACCCGGCTATCATATAAGGTCTTTTCGCAAGAGGGGTTCGCACATGAACCTGGACAGACAATCCGGTCTCATTCCATTTTTCATCGCTGTTGGCCGCTTTGACATGAAAAACATATTTACCCGGCGGCAGGCTGTTATATACGGCCGACCGTACAAAACCTGAATTTAACCACGGTTCTTCCAGTCCCTCCATATAAAAAGCATACCTGTTATTTTGAGGAGAAACATAACTCAAGGCAACAAAATCAGCTTTAAAATCAGCATGACCCGGTCCAATGGCTATTATCCCGTTTTGATCGGGTGTCAGAGAACGTTCAGATGACCACATGCCGGTAATCATAACTTCCGGCGGCAGGTTATTAAAACGAAGCAGATCGGGTCGTAAGACCACAAAACCTCCAGCCCGCCCGAAAATTATTGTTCCGTCCGGCAATGAATGCCCTGCGTTATTGTTATACTGGCTGCCCCTGGAAAATGATCCTTCGTCAATAATTCTAACCTCACCACTTTGACCATCAATGCGATAGATCGCTCTGCCTGAGGTAACCCACAGATTTCCCTGATTGTCCGATATAATATCATTGATTATGGTACCGGGCAGAGCCCTTTGCCCGACGACAGAATGAAAGGTGTGTGTTTTATAATCAAAGGTACATAATCCGCTTCCTTCGGTCCCGATATACAACCTGCGTCTGTTGTCCTGGTGCAGGCAAATCAATTTATTGACAGGCAACGATCCTTCTTCTTCCGAATGAACGTATTGGACCCAGGAGTCTGAGACAGGATTGTAACAGAACAACCCTTGTTCGTATGTGGCCACCCAGATCAATCCTGTGTGGTCTTCCAGGATATCGTGAACCCTTGTGTTCCTTACCTGGGGAATTCTTCTAAAATGATCCTTGTCCGGCAGGTATTGGTCCAATCCTAATAAATTGCCAATATATACATTGCCTTCAGAAGTTTTGAATATTTTATACACTGCCTGGTGAGACAGTGTAGTGGTATCTGCATCAATGGACTGGTAATGTCGTTTACGTCCCGTTCCCGGATGGTACCTGAGCAACCCGTCAGAATAAAAACCCAGCCACAGTTCTCCTTCCATATCACAAATGGCCCTGAGATTGGTATATTCAATTTTTGAGGAATACAAATCAAACCCTCGGGTAACCGGATTAAACCGGCACAGGCCTCCATCCTTGGTCATGCCCAACCAGACTCCGGACCCGTCCGTTGCCGGTGCAATATACGATACAACACTTCCTTCTGTATCGGGTACTGAATACTGTTGAAAAAAATCAAAACCGGGCATGAGGTAATGAATACCGTCAAAATAGGTCCCTATCCATAAAGCCTTTTCTTTGTCAACCACTAATGCAAAAACCGAACGCATTTCTTCCGGAGTGTTGTAGTGGCTCATATCCAGTCTCTCCCACTTGCGTGTATTTATATTTAAGTAAAAAAGTCCGTTATCGGCGCCAAGAAGCAACCCGTTGGGGCCAGGTTTAAGAATTACATTGATCCCCTGAATGAATGTACTTTCGGGTGTGTTGATATACCTGAACATTTTCCCGGTATGATGATCATAACGGATCAGCCCGTATTTAACCGTACCAATCCACATACAATTGTTTTCGGTATCTTCCAGAAAACATTTCGTGTCATAATCATCGGAAAGACTATCGGTTTTACTGATAGGGAAAAAATCGAAAGCGTCCCGTTTTTTATTGTAACGGCAATACCCGCTTTTGAATGTGGAGGTCCAGATATTTCCTTCAGCATCTGTGGCAATAGTCCATATATGATTGGCAATAATATCCTCAGGAGCTGTATATTGTTTGAGTGAACCTGTCGCCGGATCGTATGTGAAAATCCCGTTTCCGTAGGCAGCTATCCAGAGTGTGCCGTCTTTCCCGGGCTCTATGTCATTGACAGGGCCGGATATTCGGACACCATCCCCGGTAGTAACAGTAAACGATCTGAATCCTTTTTGGCCCGGCTCATAAATATATATGCCGTCATCTGTCCCTACCCAGATCTCCGTTGTTTGAGGATCTTCATACAATGTCCTTATGAAGTTGTTGCCCAAAGAAGAAGAATCTCCGGGAATATTCCGGAAAATGGTATTGGTATATCCGTTGTAAAGATTCAATCCGTCTTTTGTCCCAAACCACATCAATCCCCTGCTATCCTGCATCACGGTCCATACAGAACTGTGAGACAATTGTTCGTTGATGTCTGTTGCGTTATTGTTTGAAAAAGCAAAAACCGGGACAGGCAGCCAAAGGAAAAGTATTATCAGGAATTTTTTCAAGACAGATATATTCAATGAAACAAAAATAATATAAATCCATAAGAGCCTGCACTAAGAATATTGGATAGAAATACAAATATTTTGCAAATCTTATCTGTGGCTTTCAATATTGAGTCATGATATATCATTTTACAACATTCTTGCATTTCTTTGAAAGAGATTGTTATCAAATAGGTTCATAAATTGGTTAATTTGTCATATTACTTAAAACCACTATGAGAAAGATTTGATATGAAGATGTTGCTTTACCCATTTGAAAAACAGTTCCACGTTCCAGCGCTCTCTGTAGAGCTCTGCAATGGTGAACCCTTCGTATCCGAGATGGTTGGTGAGGAAGCGATAAACATTGCCTGTGGCAAAGTCTTCATAAGTGACCATTCTGAGAGTCTCGGGATAACACCTGGCAGTCTTAAGACCTGTGCTTGTAAACACAAACCAAATATTTCAATAACTTAATCAACTATCTATTAACCAAAAAACTAAACATATGAAAAACTTTCTTTGGAAACGTCTGTTTGCGGGGATTTTTCTGTTGCTTCTTGCCACGGGAACGTCCTTTGCTGCATACGGTGATCTGCAACAGTCAGGTCGTACGGTTACATGCGTAGTTTCCGACAATGCCGGGCCCGTCATAGGGGCTTACGTTGTTGTAAGGGGAACTATGAACGGAGGCAGTACTGACGCAGATGGACGTGTTGTCCTTAACAATGTCCCGGACAACACTACTTTAGTAGTTACCTATCTAGGCTACGTTACCCAGAAAATTGCGCTGATGAACAATCAGACTCTTGTGGAAATCATTCTTCAGGAAGATGCCCAATCCCTGGAAGAAGTGGTCGTTGTAGGGTATGGTGTGCAGAAAAAGAAACTTCTTACCGGTGCAACACTCAACATTGACGGCGAAGCTATCCAGAAGCAGAGCACAACCAATGCAGTTGGTGCGCTCTACAGCTCTGTACCTGGTGTTAACATCGTTCAGTCAAACGGTCTTCCAGGTTCTGGATACCAGATTACTATCCGTGGTCTCGGCACAACCGGTTCTTCCGGACCGCTCATCGTCATCGACGGTGTGGCCGGAGGCAACCTTGATGATCTGAACCCCGCCGACATCGAGTCCATCGACATCCTCAAAGATGCTGCTTCGGCTGCTATTTACGGTTCCCGTGCCGCCAACGGGGTTATCCTGGTAACCACAAAACAAGGGAAATTAGGAAAAGCCACCGTCACATTAGATGCATATATGGGTATTCAGCAACCTAACACCAACGGAGTACGCCCTGTCCCTGCTGCGGAATATCTGGATTTGATAGACCGTGCTTATACAAGCTTTGGCTCCATCAAGGAAGGTCAGCACTGGTACGACTTGAATGCGCTGATGCCCGTGCAGAAGCAATGGATGGACCAGGGCCTGTGGCAGGGAACAGACTGGTTCTCTGAGTCCATCAACAAAAATGCCCCTACAAATAACCTGGTTGCCGGTGTGACCGGAGGCGGAGATGTTGTAAGGTACTCACTCAGCTTCTCCAAGTCCTATCAGGAAGGTACGCTTGGAATGCCCAAGCCTACCTATTACGACAGAACGACCATCCGTGCCAACACGGATTTCTCCATCTTGAGAAAGAACGACCGCGATATCATCAAACTGGGCGAGAATGTAACTGTTTCCATCACGGACTCCCGCGGAATGCAAACCGGCAACATTTATAACAACGATGTTCACAATGCGATAATCAAGACCCCGCTCCTCCCCGCATACGACCTTGACGGAACGCTTTATACATTTGAAAAGCAGACAAGGGATGGATGGGCAATTAAAGATGATGAAGCCAATACGCTGCAGCAGCAAGACCTTACAGAAAGACAAGGAAAGGGTGTACGCGTTCAGGGTAGTGTTTATCTGGAGGCCAACCCTATCAAGGAACTCAAACTCCGTACGGCTTTCGGTTTTCATGCCAACACCAATTTCTCCCGTTCTTATACGCCGAAGTATATTCTCACAGGCACGAATTATAAAGATTATGACGTTGTAAGCCAAAGTTCAGACGTTTCCACAAACTGGACTTGGGAGTTGACTGCCAACTACAAGAAGACCTTTGCCCAGGATCACACCATTGAGGCGCTCGCCGGTACTTCCATTGAAGCAACTGGCTGGGGTATGAGCCTTAACGGGACCCGTTCTTCCACCAAATTCGGAACCTGGGAGTCTGCCAACCTCAGCTCGGTTGAAGGAGCGCTTACAGGCGACGAAAATGCCAGCATGGGTGGAGGAAACACTGTTCCATACAACAACCTTCTATCCTTCTTTGGCCGTGCCAACTACAGTTTCAAAGACACATATCTGTTCACAGCAATTGTTCGTGCTGACGGCTCCTGCAACTTTGCCAAAGGAAATAGATGGGGCGTATTCCCGTCTGTCTCTGCCGGTTGGATCGTGTCTAACGAGCCTTGGATGGACTCTACAAGAGACTGGCTCAACTTCTTCAAGATTCGCGGAAGCTGGGGACAGAACGGAAACTGCAGCATCAGTAATTTCCAGTACACCGCCATGATTACGCTTGACGGCTCCTATGATTTCTCATATAACCAGACTTCCCCTTCAGTTGCCGCATATCCTTCGAATATCGCTAACTCCAAACTCTTTTGGGAAACTTCAGAACAGTTGGCAATAGGTTTTGATTCACGTTTCTTCCAAAGTCGCATGGGGGTCATCTTTGACTGGTATCAGAAAGACACCAAGGATTGGCTGGTAACACCGCCACAGATGGGTATCATGGGTGCCAACGCTTCATCAATCAACGGTGGTGCAGTGCGCAACTCCGGTGTTGAACTTAGCGTCACCTGGTATGACCATAATGGAGATTTCTCCTACAATGTTGGAGTGAACGGTTCATATAACAAGAACAATGTCCTCTACATCAACAATGCCGACGGTATCATCCACGGTGAGGCTAAAATTCTCTCCGAGAATGTGCGCAACGAGGATGGCTTCCAGGCCAAGCCGGGAAAACCGATCGGTTACTTCCTGGGTATCACCAGCGAGGGCATCTTCCAGAATCAGGCTCAGATCGATGAATACAATGCAAATGGATATGCTTTCATAAACGGCTATGACCAAACCCAGCCAGGTGACGTTATCTGGACCGACCAAAACGGCGACGGCAAGTATGACGAATTGGACTGCGTTGATATTGGTAAC
This sequence comes from Bacteroidales bacterium, assembly GCA_041654355.1. GTDB lineage: Bacteria > Bacteroidota > Bacteroidia > Bacteroidales > UBA932 > DMER64. The sequence goes on along the minus strand of JBAZDQ010000028.1, from coordinate 3,435 downwards.
CCTCACCCTGACTTTACCATTGGCTTTAACTTCAGTATGGAATGGAAGGGCCTAGATTTCAGCATCAACGGTTCGGGCGCCTTTGGGCAGAAGGTCATGCAGAGCTATCGTCAGTTCGCACTACAGGAATTGGAAAGCTATACCAATAACTTTGTCAACCGTTTATGGACGGGTGAAGGTTCCACCAATAAGTTCCCGCGCTTTTCTCACGGATCACACAATAACTTCAAGTGTAACGGATACAACAGTGACATCTGGGCACAGGATGCAGATTATCTCAAAATCCGTAACATTACACTCGGATATGACTTAAAAAAAGTATTTAAGAACCTTCCTCTCCAGAAGCTCAGAGTCTTTTTGACAGGGCAGAACCTCTTTACTTTCACAAGATATGACGGAATGGATCCTGAAGTGGGCTATGGCGCAGGCTACAGCTGGGCTTCCGGTATTGATATCGGATACTATCCATCCCCTAAGGTTTATATGGCTGGTGTCAGCATCAAATTCTAAAAACTCGAAATACTATGAAAAAGATTATACTTTCTTTAGCTGCATGTGTATTTATGATTGTTGGCTGTGAAACATTTGACAGCCTGCTAGATACAACGAACTACCAGGAGGCCGACACCTCCTCTTTCCCAAAGACCGAGAAGGACGCGGAGCAGCTGGTGAATTCGGCCTACTATACGTTTTATTCGTTGTACAATGGCAGTATTTTCCGTACCAACCTGTTCAGGCATATGATTGCCAGCGACGACTTATACGGACATGGATCGGAGTCTTCTACTGAAACTGCGGCTGCTGACCGCCTGCTTGAGGTTTCAGGTGATGAAACCAATTCTCCATGGCAGACTCACTACAGGGGACTCCACCGCTGCAATTTCGCGATTGAAGCTATATCCGCACTTGACGACGATATCTTCACAGGAGACAATAAGAACTGGTATCTGGGGCAGGCGCACTTTATGAGAGCCTTTTTCCTCTGGATCCTTGCCGACAAGCATGAGACGTTCCCACTAACGCTCAGTACTGAAGTGGAGAATATGCCCAATGCATCTGTTGATGAGATTTACGCGGCTATCGCTGCAGATCTGACCGATGCCATTAATCTCATTCCGGCAAAATATGGTTACTCACAGGAGCCAAATATGTGCGGCCGTGCTACCAAATATGCCGCCGAGGCGCTGATGGGACGTGTATGGCTGTTCTATACGGGATTCTACAAGAAAGACAAGATGGCCGATGTCACCAAGGATAAGGTTATCAAATATCTTGAAGATTGTGCCAATACAAGTGTTTCCCACTTTGATCTTGAAGATGATCCACGCGCAATCTGGGCTTACACCAACGAATATTCAAGCGGTCTTGCATATGGGGAAGGTTTCGACACATACGCCAGTCGGGAGAAGATCCGCTGGGTAGGAAACCACAGCAAAGAGACTATTTGGGCAACGCATTTCTCACTTATAGAAACAAACCGCAACCGTCTTGGCGAGTGGCTCGGAATCCGTAATTCCAGTAAGACGACCAATTCTACTTGCTATCCATATTCTGCCAAATCCAACGGCAATGCGTCGGTCAACCCCCTTATGGTCAAGGAATGGTATGAGGATCCTGATTGTGGCCCGACGGACAAACGTCTCTATGGCTCGCTTATGGCTGCCCGTAATGCCAATGAGGTTTATGATTGGTACGCAGACGGTTATGTAGAGCTGCCAAACTTCAAGGGAGACAACAACAAGGAAGTTGAGAGAACTCTCTTCTATCCAAAAAAATACATTGCAACGGCTTGCTATACCGACGATACAAAGTCAAGCATGTATAATAACTTTTTCCATGCTATTTACAGTTCAGTCAGTGACAACAACAGCGGACTTATGAACGATGCCATCTATATCCGCTATGCAGACGTACTTCTTATGCTGGATGAACTGAAGGAAACCGTCACTGGTATGAATCGACTGCGCGCACGTGCCGGACTGGAGCCTTACGGTTCATACACATTCGAAAGACTCCAGAAAGAGCGCCGTTATGAGTTAGCGTTCGAGGGGTTGCGTTTTGATGACCTTCGACGCTGGTATCCTGAAACGGCCGGTGAGATTATCCAGAAGAACCAGGACGGCGGATATGTTGAATTCAAGGGAAATGTCGTTCCTGACGGATACAGGGAGATGCCGGGCAGAACATTCTCACAGAGATATTCGCAGACACACGGTTTCTGGATGATTCCTTTGAGGCAGATCAGTCTTCAGGAGGGCATGCTCACGCAACACTCTGGATATGAAGATGGAGGAAATTGGCTCTTCTCCAGCGGAGACCTCCCTTACTACGACGTCATCAAAAAGTAAGATAAGTTTTTATCTCAAGGAGTGCCTACATTTATGGGCACTCCTTTTGTCCTTTTCGGCAAAAAAGCCCCGGCGCAAGCGCCGGGGCTTTTTGGTGCGTCCCAGTTGGGACCTATTTTTCAAATTTGCTTTTGGCTGGGAATAATCTTTCAAAGGCGTTGATGCAGGCGATGAGGCCCTTGCGGTGGGGATCATCCAGATAGGCGGCAACCTGTTCTGCGCTGTAGACTTTCAGCGACAGATGCTTGCGCGGAATGCCCTTATTGGAACCTCTGCCCTTAAACAGCGTGTAGTTCAGGAAGAAATACTGGCAGACATTTTCTTTGCAGCGGGTCGGAGTCAGACACTTTTTGATGTCCGGTTCGACCTTGGTATAGGCTTCTTCACAAATGCTCTTAAACATCGGTGAGCAGATGTGCTGCGGTCTGACGAGCGTGAACATCGGGAACGGTGTGACGAGCATAGGATATGAAGCATTTTATGCCTGCAGCCGCCTGACAGAAGTCAAAGTGAAGCCAGTTTCTCCTCCTTCGTTAGGCAATTATGCTTTCAATAATTGCCACAGTTCATTACAGCTCTTCGTCCCTGCATCTAGTCTTGAAGACTATAAATCAAAGGATGGTTGGAAAGAGTATGCAGACAGGATAGTCGGAAAGGATTTCTGATTTTGACGAAAAGAGAGTCATCATTTGAGGACTCTCTTTTTGGAACAAGATTACAACAGAAACAAATTCACGTCAAATCTTTTTAGAGATGTTGTAGGAGGAAGCAGATGTTTATTGCTGTCTTTTTATAACAGACATTAAATCAGTTAGCTAGGATAATTTTATGTCATAAATGTCGGAACCCCTTTATCCCGACATATACTGACATTCAGCTACAGGTTAAACCGGTGGAAATAGATGATCTGATCCCGGAGCAGGAAGGTGCTTTGTCAGGGGATGCGCAACGGGGGCGGCAGCCGTTGGCGGGGCAGACGGGTTTGTCAGCAGGGCAGGGGCGCTCGTCTGCAAGGCAGAAGGGTTCATCTGCAGGAAAGGCGAGCTCGTCCCATACGGGGATGTCCGGTGCTTCTGGCCGGACCTCT
>JBAZDQ010000027.1:0-19173 GCA_041654355.1 Bacteroidales bacterium | reverse complement strand
AGCAATACCCCGTTTTCAGGGTACCTTCCCGCATAGATTTTAAATCCCCCGTTATCCCCGGTATGGTATATTTTTGGGGCTCCGTTAATTTCCGTGACAAACCAGCCGTAACCGTACCCCGTGTTGGGTGTATTTGTTTGGATGTGAGCGGTGTGGGCTTTTTCCGTCATGTCTTTTCCAAGGATTTTATGATCCCTCAATGCGTATTCCCAAAGCAGAAATTCTTCAATGGAGGTGTATAGCGCACCGTCGGCTTTTGAAGCAAAGAAAGTCGTTTCCCCGTAGTCGTATTCTTGCCATTGCCCGTTAGAGGTATCCGGCCGGTATCCGTGTGCCATTTGCGGGATGTCCCGGCCTTCTTCAAAGTACAGTGTGTTGGCCATGCCCGCCGGTGTAAAGACTTCCTGTTCCATGTATTCCTCAAAAGGTTTGTCCGACGCTTTCTCAATGACTGTATACAATAGCTGGAAGGTGGGATTCATATATTCATAGGAGGTTCCAGGCTCAAAATTCAGGAAACTGAGCGTGTCCATATATGAATACGATTCCACGTCTGTGGAGTGATATACAAACTGGCTGTCTGTCCGTGGCCTGGCATCCGGGATGCCTGATGTATGTGAAAGCAGGTGCGCCAGGGTGATCCGGTCAAAGAATGGTGCCTGAAAATGCGGGAAATATTTGGATACAGGGTCATTCAGAGACAGTTTGCCTTCCTGTGCCAGTTTTAGTGTAGCTGCAGCTGCAAACTGTTTGGAAACCGAAGCAATGCAAAAAAAAGTGGCAGGGGTGATCTCCGTTTCCGGATCCAGTGTTGCCAGACCGTATCCTTTTTTAAACACGATCCGGTCTCCTTTAAGAACCAGTACGGCTCCGCCGGGAGTACCGTCGGGCCACAATTCCTGATAAAGATCATCAATTTGTTTCAGGGCTGTCTGCTCCCTGTTGTTGCAGGCAGTTAATAAAAATACCAACACCATAAAGGGGATGGTTAACCATTTTACTGACATGAAGTAATAATTTAATTGACCGTATTTTTATTTATATGCTTCAGTATTTTACGAACAATCCCGGGACCTTCGTAAATAAAACCTGAATACACCTGGATCAGGGAAGCACCGGCTTTTAGCATTTCCACAGCATCTTCCGGGCTCATGATACCTCCTACACCAATTACAGGGAGGTTCCCGTCGGTTTTTGCATGGATGTAACGGATTATGGAAAGTACTTTTTCTTTAAGGGGAGCTCCGCTCAGGCCGCCTTCTCCAATTTGGTCCAGTATTTCTTTTCCGGTAACGAGTCCTTCCCTGGAAACAGTCGAATTGCAGGCTACTATGCCGTCCAGGCCGGAAAGCATTACCAGTTCTATCAACTGGTCCAGTACATCGGTAGATATATCGGGTGATATCTTTAATAAGATGGGGCGGTAAACATCGCAATACCGGCGGATCTCTGTCAGGTGACGGGTAATCCGGGCGAGGTTTTCCACGGCCTGCAGGCTGCGAAGATCCTTGACATTGGGGCAGCTGACATTGATCACAAAATAATCCACATAATCGTAAAGTTGGGCAAAGGCTTTTTCAAAGTCTTTATAAGCCAAATCGTTAGGAGTAGAAGTGCTTTTGGATATATTCCCGCCAATGATCACTCGGGGATGGGTTTTCTGTATGTTTTTAACAATTTTCTTAACTCCCAGGTTATTTATCCCCATCCTGTTAATAAGTGCTTTGTCTTTGACCAGTCGAAAGCTCCTGGGTTTGGGATTTCCCTCCTGGGGAGCTACCGTAACGGATCCGATCTCAACAAATCCAAATCCCAGATCGGCCATCTGGTTGATCACTTCAGCATTTTTGTCCAATCCGGCCGCCAATCCCACAGGATTTGGAAAATTGAGACCCAGAACCTGCCTTTCCAGGGCAGGCGATCTGTATGAAAAGCACATGCGCATCATTTTTCCGGCGAAAGGGATGTACTTTAGCACAGCCAGAGTCTTAAACACCAGTTTATGTGCGGTTTCAGGCGGAAAAAGAAATAAAAGCGGTTTTAAAAGGCGATACATATGTTTCATGATTAATGAAACAAATATAAGGATTAATTCCAGGAAACAATTTAGAGAGGCAGATCACCGGGAGAATACTCGGTAAAGGTATTGTCCGAATAAAACAGCAATACTTTCACGAGTTTATGTGAAACTTCAGATGACCTTTCGTAATATTCTCCAGATGAGTCGTTTTTATATGAAATGTCTTCATTCTGATCTGATTCCGGAGCGGATTCCGGCAATTCTTCCGGGCTGAACAATGAAGCCGCTTTTACTTCCTTGTACATCTTTCCTTTGCCTGTTATAAGCCATTCTGCGTTTAACGAAGGGTAGGCAAGCAGCATTTTTTCAATAAAATCAAATCCCGGTTTATTCCGTCCCGATAAAATATGAGACATACCTGAACGTTGTATCCCCAGGAGGTCGGCAAAACGCGAAGGAGACATGTTTTCTGCCTGTAAAAACTGTTGCAAACGGGTTCTCATAATTGTAAACAAATTTTTACAAATGTAATACAAATAATGTTTACTTATGTAACTATTGTATAAAATACATTTGTAAACAGATAAACAATTACATTCATTATATCTCTTTGTTTATCACAGTATTTGTTACGTATTAAGAATCATTATCAATAAATAAAGTATATATTTAAATAAAATATGTATAGTGCTGGATAACAATGAATAAAAATTATAAAAGCATTGAAAAAGCTGCTGAAACGCTATTTATGCGGATAATTATATGATATTTCACTTTATATATAATCTATATAAAACTGGATTTTAGATTGTTATGAAGATAATAAATCAATATTTAGAAATGTGAATTCACTTTTCTGTCCGATAACAAAAAACAACTGTTTTAAGGACTCAAATGATTACAAAAACAAACATATAGGTTTACATAAGTGAATTACAAATGTAAATTTAGACCTAAAGTTTTACTTTAAATAGAAATTTCACTTAAATCAAATACCTTTGCATCTACTTATGGAAACTTTTCATTTTCCCATTCCGGGTATTCGCATCAGTGACTATACCTATGACCTTCCCGAAAACCGGATCGCTCGTTATCCGCTTCCGATCCGTCACGATTCAAAATTGCTCGTTTACCGGAATGAAGAAATAAAGGATGACTGTTTCAGGAATCTTCCGGTAATCCTTCCAAGTGACAGCTTGCTTATCTTCAACAATACCCGAGTTGTTCCGGCAAGATTAATATTCAGAAAGGAAACAGGTGCCCTGATAGAAGTATTTTGTCTGGAACCGGCTTCTCCAAAAGAATACATACTGGCTTTTTCCCAGCATGCTTCAAGTACCTGGTATTGCGCTGTTGGAAATGCCAAACGATGGAAAACCGGACATCTGCCCCTGTATAATCCCGAAAACGATCCTAAAATCGCTAAGATAGCTCTTTCTGCCAGTCTTATCGGGCAGGAAGCGGACAGGTACCTGGTTCGTTTCAGCTGGGCAGCCGATATTCCATTTTCAACCGTTCTGGAAGCGTCCGGCCGTGTTCCAATCCCTCCTTATTTGAAAAGAGAAGCCGAAGACAGCGACTTGGAACGTTATCAAACCGTTTATGCACGCAACAGGGGATCCGTTGCGGCACCCACGGCGGGATTGCATTTTTCTGATCAGGTGATAGGCCATATGCAGAGAAACAATATTGGCATAGCCGAATTGACACTGCATGTGGGGGCCGGGACTTTTAAACCGGTAAAAACACCTTATATAAGGGATCACATCATGCACAGTGAACCCTTTGAAGTGTCCCGGGAGTTTTTAGAGCGGCTGTCAGCCCACGAAGGACCTGTGGTCTCCGTCGGAACCACGTCCTGCCGTTGTATTGAAAGTCTCTATTACCTGGGTCTCCAGGCAGCCGCCGGGAGGGACCCTCTGTTCGTAGGGCAGTGGGAACCGTATGTGACACCCCGGGAGATATCTTACAGGGAATCGATACAACACCTGTTGAACTACCTGGATAAAAATAACCGCGACTCGCTGCAGGCATCCACACAGATCATCATTGCGCCGTCTTATGTCTTTCAAACGACAGATATTCTGGTGACCAATTACCACCAGCCAAACTCCACTTTGCTCCTGCTTGTGGCGGCGTTGACAGGGGAAAAATGGAGGTCGGTTTATGACCATGCACTCACCAACGGATATCGTTTTTTAAGCTATGGAGATTCTTGTTTGTTATACAATCCTGAGTCAAAGAAAATCAAGTAATTACAACCATATACAACAGTAATGTTTTATTATATAACATTATAGTTTTATATCTTTATAAAAACTTGTAATATAGAATTCTATTAATTATCTATAGGCGTCTATGCCTAATTCCTCGTAAGTCTGTTTTAACGCCTTTTCATCGTCGGAAATTATGAGCATTCTGTCCCCGATCCGGATCTCTGTTCCGCCCCTGGGAATGAAAAAAGAATCACCTCTTTTCACCATTACAACAAGTGTCTTGTCGGGCAGCGGTATGTCCATCATCCGGTTCCCGAACCGTAGGCTTTCCTCGGTGACCATCACTTCGCTCATGGCAGATTTTATATCCTCGGAAAACTCCATTTCAAATTCCGAACGACGTTTTTTTCGTTGCGGGAAAGACAGGTGCAATTTCTTTGCGACCCAGGGAATGGACGTCCCCTGGACAAGCAGCGAAAGAATGGTAATGAAAAATACAATATTGAATAGAACACCGGCTCCCGGAATATTATACAGAAACGGATAGGTGGCAAATATGATAGGGACGGCTCCCCGCAGGCCTACCCAGCCTGTAAAGATCCTGGACTGGAAGGTCATCATGCGAAATGGCCAGAGTGTCAACAATACGGCTGCCGGTCTGGCCAGTAATATCATGAACACACCAATTATAAGTCCTATCCCGGCTATGGGCCAAAGTTCGGAAGGATTTACCAGCAATCCCAGTGTCAGGAACATAATGATCTGGGACAACCAGGTAAGCCCGTCAAAGAAATTCCGGGTATTTTTTTTATGCAAAAACCGGGCGTTGCCTATTACCAGTCCCCCAATATAAACAGCCAGAAATCCGTTCCCCTGAATCAGGTCCGTAAAGGAAAAAATGAAAAAGCAAAAAGCCAGGATCAATATGGGATACAGGGAATCATTCCCGATATTGGCTTTCCTGAGCAGGAAAGCACAGAATTTTCCTAACAGGTAGCCTGCCAGTGCTCCGGCCGCCATCTGGTAGAAAAACATAAGAACCACCATCCATATCTTTGTTTCTTCAGGAGAGGTGATTACCTGGATCATGGTAATGGTAAGCAGGTAGGCCATAGGGTCATTACTACCGCTTTCCAGTTCCAGCAGAGGCCGCAGGTTATGTTTCAGTTTCAGGCCTTTGGATCTGAGTATGGCAAAAACCGATGCGGAATCTGTAGAAGACATGAGACTGCCCAACAACAGGCAAACGGGGAAGGACAATTCTATACCGGGTAAAAGCAAGGAAAGCAGGTAAATAAAGGATCCGGTCAGCAAGGCCGTGATCAGGACACCTAATGTGGCCAGCATAACACCTTGTCTGGCAACCGGTTTGATATCTTCAAAACGGGTATCCATTCCTCCAGAAAAAAGGATGATGCTTAACGCTACAATACCAATAAACTGGGCGGCTTTCTGATTGGAAAAATCCAGCCCCAGTCCTTCGCTTCCGAAAAGCATTCCCACCATCAGGAACAATAACAGGGTGGGGACTCCGAATTTATAGCCGGTTTTTCCGGCCAATAAACTTATGAACAATAGAACTGAACCTATAAGTAAAATGTTTTCAGCAGTAATGACCATGGTACAGGTTTTAATTTGTAAAAATAATACTTTTTTAACCGAAAATTCGTAAGCAATAGATATATTTGCAGATTAATCTTTTAACAAATATATCCGTTATGAGCAAAATTATTTCTATGGAGGAAGCCGTTGCAAAAGTACAGTCGGGAATGACCATAATGATTGGCGGCTTTCTGGGAGTAGGGGGGCCTAACCAGCTGGTAGAAGCTTTATTGAAAACCGATGTGAAAGATCTGACCGTTATTACCAATGATACAGCTTATGCCCATATAGGCGTTGGTAAACTGATTGCAGAACACAGAGTTAAAAAGGTCATTACCAGCCATATAGGAACCAATACGGCCACCGGGGAATTATACCATGCCGGGGAGTTGGAAATTGAATTTGTACCGCAGGGAACGCTCATAGAACGGATAAGGTGTGGTGGTGCCGGACTGGGAGGGGTCCTGACCCCCACAGGACTTGGAACGGTAGTGGAAGAAGGCAAACAGGTGATTCACTCGGACGGGAAGGATTACCTGCTGGAAAAACCGTTGAAAGTCCAATTAGCCTTATTGGGAGCCAATATTGCAGATGAAGAAGGGAACCTGTTCTTTAAAGGAACATCCCGCAATTTTAACACCATGATGGCTATGGCGGCCTATACGGTCATAGCAGAAGTGAAAGAGATAGTCAAACCCGGGGACATTCTACCCGAACATGTTCATACACAATCTATTTTTGTGGATTATATTACCAAAGCTTAATTAATAAATAACGTCACTATGTCACAGAAACTTAAACTGGAAATTTCCGAAAAAATGTATGAAGACGCCCTGAAGATCATCCCCGGGGCTATTGCAGGTATTCGCCGTCCTTACAATTTTGTACCCGGCCAGTACCCAATATACTTTGATCATGCAAAAGGAGGAAGGGTAACCGATGTGGACGGCAACCAATACATAGATATGTTGTGTGCCTACGGCCCCATAATCATAGGTCACCGTGAAGAAGAGATAGACAATGCGGTTATTGAACAGATACAGCAAAAAGGTTTCTGTTTTTCACTTACACAACCGGTTCAAAACACACTGGCCCAAAAACTCATAGAGCTGATTCCTTCAGCGGAAATGGCCGTGTTCGTGAAAACAGGGTCGGATGCCACATCGGTAGCCATACGGGTTGCCAGGGCAAATACAGAAAGAACAAAAGTGATCCGTTGCGGTTATCACGGATGGCATGACTGGTGTGTGGAAGTCAAGGGAGGCATTCCTCAGAAACTGTGGGAGGATGTTTACGAATTCCATTACAACCGCCTGGATGAACTGGAAGATCTGATGAAAAAACACGGAGACCAGACAGCAGCCATAATCATTACGCCGGTAGGACATCCTTTGGCCGAAAAGGTCCAGATGCCGGCCCCCGGATTCCTGGAAGGCGTTCGTGCTCTGGCCGATAAATACGGGACAGTCCTGGTATTTGACGAAATCCGCAGCGGATTCCGCTACGATATGGGAGGGGCACAAAAAGTATTCGGCGTAACGCCCGATCTTTCCGTATTCGGAAAAGCCATGGCCAACGGGTACCCCATTGGAGCTGTGGTAGGCAAGGAAAAATACATGAAAGTATTGGCAGACAAAGTATTCCTGTCATCCACCTTTTTCCCGAACAGCCTGGAGCAGGTAGCTGCCTTGAAAACAATAGAGATCCTTGAACGCGACAACATTCTGGAAAAGATCCGTGAAAAAGGAGAATTTTTTGGCAAAAGATTGCAAGAGATTGCCAAAAAAGTACCTTACGATGTTGAAATATCCGGAATACCGCTGATGCCTTTTATCACATTCAACAGGGATGCCGACAACTTGTACAAGAAGCTTCGTCCCGGTTTCTATACAGAGCTCATCAGGCGCGGTGTCTTCCTGCAGCCATTCCATCATGGGTACATAGCCTACCGCCATACAGATGAAGACATCAATTATGCAGCCGACATGGTAGAAGAATCATTCGGAGAACTGAAAAAATACATCTAAAAAACAGGTAATTACTATGGACAAACTGATCATTACCGCTGCCATATGCGGAGCCGAGGTCCTAAAGGAACATAACCCCGCGATTCCTTATACTGTAGAGGAATGTGTCCGTGAAGCCCGTTCTGCTTACGATGCGGGAGCAAGCATCATTCATCTGCACGTTCGTTACGACGACGGGACTCCCACGCAGGACAAGGAACGTTTCCGCGTAATCATGGAAGCCATTGCCGAGGCTTGTCCCGGGGTCATCATTCAGCCTTCCACCGGAGGTGCTGTGGGAATGACCAACGACGAACGATTGCAACCCACCCTTTTGAATCCCGAGATGGCCACCCTGGACTGCGGCACGCTCAACTTTGGGGGTGACGAGATTTTTGAAAATACCGAGAACACCATCAAATATTTTGGAAAGCGCATGATAGAAAGGGGGATAAAACCCGAGCTGGAGGTGTTTGACAAAAGCATGATAGAAATGGCTATTCGCCTGGAAAAGAAGGGGTATATCCAAAAACCCATGCATTTCGATTTTGTTATGGGAGTCAACGGAGGTATAGGGGGAACCCTTAGGGACTTTATTTTCCTGCGGGGAAGCATCCCTTCCGATGCCACTTACACCGTTGCCGGCCTGGGCCGTTTTGAAATGCCTCTGGCTACCGCGGCCATTGTTGACGGGGGTCACGTACGCGTGGGTTTTGAAGACAACGTATACCTGTCCAAAGGTGTTTTAGCCAAATCCAACGGAGAACTGGTGGAAAAAGTGGTACGGCTGGCCCGTGAACTGGGCCGTGAAATCGCCTCTCCCAAGGAAGCCCGGGAAATTTTGGGTTTACCCTTAAAATAATAATTTACAATTAATTTACTCACTTAATTTAACAACAACTGCAAATGAAAAAAGGTAACAAGTATGGTCTTCACCGGGTTATAGAACCCAAAGGCGTTCTTCCGCAACCTGCCAACAAACTGGATAATAACATGGATGAGATCTATGACAATGAAATCCTCATTGATGTAAAAACCCTGAATGTAGACTCGGCAAGTTTTACCCAGATAGAAGAACAGGCCAAAGGCGATAAAGCCAGGATCGCCGAGATCATGATGGATATTGTTGCAAAACAGGGAAAACACCGCAATCCGGTTACCGGATCCGGAGGTATGTTGTTGGGTGTTGTGGAAAAAATAGGAGAAGCCCTGGAAGGTAAGATAGATCTGAAAGTGGGAGACAAGATCGCCACTTTGGTATCCCTGTCCCTGACACCACTGCGTATTGACAAGATCAAAGACATCAGACCCGATATTGACCAGGTGGACATAGACGGAAAAGCGATTCTGTTTGAAAGCGGCATCTATGCCAAGATTCCCGATGATATGCCCGAAACGCTTGCCTTATCTGCACTTGACGTTGCCGGCGCACCTGCACAAACTGCCAAACTGGTTAAACCCGGAGATACCGTCCTGATCATCGGAGCCGGAGGAAAATCCGGAATGCTTTGCAGTTACGAAGCCAGGAAAAGAGCCGGTGTAACTGGTAAAGTGATTGGTCTGTGTCATAGCGAGCGTTCTACAAAACGCATGGAAGCACTGGGTTTCTGTGACTATGTATTTTCTGCCGATGCAACCCAGCCCGTTGCCGTTTTGGAAAAAATCCAGGAACTGACCAATGGTCAGATGTGTGACATAACCATAAACAATGTTAATATTAACGATACGGAAATGACGTCGATTCTGTGTACCAAAGATACCGGGACCGTCTATTTCTTCTCTATGGCAACCAGCTTCACAAAAGCAGCTCTGGGAGCCGAAGGCGTGGGTTCGGATGTTACCATGATCGTAGGGAACGGTTATACAAAAGGTCATGCCGAGATTACATTGCAATTACTAAGGGAAAGTGAAAAGCTTCGTAAGATCTTTACCGAGTTGTACGCATAATAATGACAATTAACATGAATGAAACAAGAAGAAAACAATTGTTTCCCAACGTAACGGACCAAGAATGGGACGATTGGAAATGGCAGGTTCGCAATCGCATTGTCAATCTGGAACAACTCAGAAAATACATAACCCTTACTCCGGAAGAAGAAGAGGCTATACACCAATCGCTCAAATTGCTCCGTATGGCCATTACTCCGTATTACCTGAGCCTGATAGATCCCGACAACCCAAATTGTCCGGTTCGTAAACAGGCCATTCCCACAAAAAAGGAAATGTACCGTTCTCCGGCAGACCTGCTGGATCCGTTGCACGAAGACGAAGATTCACCGGTTCCCGGCCTCACACACAGGTATCCGGACAGGGTCCTGTTCCTGGTAACGGACCAGTGTTCCATGTATTGCCGTCATTGTACCCGGCGACGCTTTGCCGGACAGAAAGATCACGAAGCCTCCAGCGACAGGATACAGCAGGCGATCGATTACATAGCTCGTACACCCCAGGTAAGGGATGTCCTGCTTTCCGGAGGAGATCCCCTGACCATGAGCGATGCCCGCCTGGAATCCATCATATCCCGTTTGCGGGAAATTCCTCATGTCGAGATCATCCGTATAGGCACACGTACTCCGGTAGTATGTCCGCAGCGTATCACACCTGAACTCCTGGAAATGCTCCGGAAGTACCATCCCATATGGATCAACACTCATTTCAACCATCCCAGCGAGATCACCCCGACTTCCAAAGCTGCCTGTGAAAGAATGGCAGATGCCGGTTTCCCGCTGGGGAATCAGACGGTGTTATTGCGGGGTGTGAACGACTGTGTACACACCATGAAAGAACTGGTCCACAAACTGGTTATGATCCGTGTACGTCCATACTACATCTATCAGTGTGATCTGTCTATGGGTCTGGAACATTTCAGAACTCCCATTTCCAAAGGAATAGAGATCATTGAAGGACTGAGGGGACATACATCGGGGTATGCAGTGCCGACTTTTGTAGTAGATGCACCCGGCGGCGGAGGAAAAATCCCGGTAATGCCCACTTACGTCATCAGCCAGGCACCCGGCAGGATGGTGTTGCGTAATTACGAGGGAGTCATTACTACCTATACAGAACCCATGGATTACAAAAACGATTGTACTTGCGAAAAATGCAAAGAAAAAGTTCAACTGGAAGGGGTTTCCGGGATATTGCAGGGGCAGCAATTGTCCCTTGAACCTTCCTATTTGCAAAGAAAAGAACGCAATCATAAGAAGTAAGCTGCTGAATGCCTTTTATTGATCAGATCATCCGTTACGGCAGTCTCTCGGTTGTCGGATTGGCTAAAAATACCGGAAAGACCGAATGTCTGCGGTATGTGATGGAGAAGCTGGCTCAAAGGCAAAAAGTAATAGCCGTTACTTCCATAGGGGTTGACGGAGAAGGGGTGGACCGGGTAACGGCCACCCCTAAACCAGCGATATTCCTGGAAAAGGGGATGTATTTCACCACGGTTGCATCCTATTATACATCCAAGCTTTTCAGGGCTGAAATATGTGAAGTGCTTCCATATACCACAGTATTGGGAAAAATGGTCACGGCAAGGGCATTGGAAAAAGGAAAAATGATCCTGGCAGGACCCTCAGATACCTCATTGTTACAAAATTGGGTACGTGAGATGCCTCAGAAATATCCCATTGACGTATGCCTTGTTGACGGAGCCATTTCACGCTTAAGTCCCGCTTCTCCGGCCGTTACCGAATCCATGATACTGGCTGTTGGGGCTGCATACTCCTTAAATATGAGGACATTGGCCGAAAGAACACGTTTTATTTATGATACCGTACACCTTCCCCTGGCAGAAGAATCCCTCCGAAAAAAACTGGAGTGTATTACGTGCGGAATACGCGGGATTACCGCCCGGGGAGAAATAACGGATCCCGGTGTGGAATCGGCATTGCTTCCGGCACAAGTCAGGGAAGTTCTTGGAAAATGCGGGAACAGGATTTACGTTCCGGGGGCAGTAAGCAACGCATTGCTGAAAACCCTGGGAGAGGGAAGGGAAGTGGGAAAAACCGAACTCTACATTAGGGATTTTTCACGTATTTTTGCCGAGCCGCGTGTTTTTTACTCTTTCCTGCGCAAAGGAGGCCGCATTTTCCAGTTGTTCAGTACCCGTTTGCTGGCTGTTTGTGTAAACCCGGTCTCGCCACAGGGATACCGGCTGAATTCTGAAGAACTGGCAAACAGCATTCAAAAGGAAGTGAATGTTCCCGTTTACGATATTAAAAAAATGTAAGGATGAATCTTGCCCGGTTTTGCGAAAGAATAGATGATCTGAAATACCTGGCCGGTAAAATGGAGCTTACCGGTTCCCGGGTACGCCGTTATTTGATGCAGATGCCTTTTTCCACGGACAGGGATCTCCTGGAAGGCCATTTTGACATACTGCAAAAAGCCTTTGAAATTATTTCGGACCAAAAGACAAAACCCGTTTTGATGCAGCTTCAGCATCTCTTTTCACGGGTGCATGACATTCAGGGAACGTTGGTCGCATTGAAAGAAAAACGCACCCTGGATGAAGTAGAACTCTTTGAAATAAAGTATTTTGCTGCTTTGTGTGCCGATGCGGAAAAATTGTGCCGACAGGCCGGCTTTTCTTACGAGAGCGTGTATCCTTTACAGGAAGTGTTTCATATCCTGGATCCGGACAATACCGGAACCGTTTCTTTTTATCTGTACGATTCCTACAGCAAGACACTTTCCCTTGTGCGTCAGCAGGTTGCGGAAATTGATCCCGACCGGGATCCCGCCAAATGGAATCAGTTACAGGATATTATTCAGAAAGAAGAATCGGCTGTCAGGGAAAAACTTTCCCTGCAACTGTCTGCGCTGTACCCGGCATTGCAGGAAAATTTTGACCGGCTCGCACGTATGGAGATATGGTTTGCCAAAGCCAAACTGGCTCTTTTATACAACATGGTAAGACCTGTAACGGTTCCCGGGGATCAACCCGGCGTGTTGTCGGTGGAAGGCATGGTCAATCCGGCCATAGCCGATAACCTGGAAAACGCAGGAGGAACGTTCCAGCCGGTATCGGTCACATTGTATCCGGAGCCTTGTTTGCTTACCGGGGCCAACATGAGCGGTAAAACCGTGGTTTTAAAAACACTGGCACTGATCCAGACCCTAACCCAGTTTTCTTTCTTTGTTCCTGCACAAAAAGCGTCAATTTCCCTTGTAAAGGACGTTTTTCTTGTCATAGGCGACAAACAGGACCAATATAGGGGGTTGTCATCGTTTGCGGCTGAAATGCTGGATTTGGACCGGATAATGGCCAATATGAAAGCGGGAACAAAAATGCTTGTTTTAGCCGATGAACCGGCCAGGACTACCAATCCTGCAGAAGGGGCGGCCATTTTATGTGCCCTGGTTGAATTCCTGGAAAAACACAGCGTAATGTCCCTGATCAGTACCCATTACGGGGACCTGGGGCTTTCGTGCCGGAAAATAAGGGTAGCCGGGTTTGAAGGCAATCTGGTTGAAGGACGTCTTGATCCGCTCCGGATGAATCGTTATATGAATTACAGTTTATTAGAAGATAAAGGCGGATCCGTTCCCCTGGAAGCACTCAACATAGCCCGCCTTCTGGGAGTGGACGGATCGTTTATAGACAAGGCAAAGAAGTATTTGAAATGAGAGAATCTAAATTAGGACTTGATTTTAGAAAAGTGGAAGAGGCCCGGAAAACAGCCGGGGAAATTGCGGACCAGGTCCAGCGTTTTGTAGAAAATTACACCACGGTCAGCGTGGAAAGAACGTTGTGCCGGCTTTTAGGTATAGATGGTGTCAACAGGGAGGATATTCCGCTGCCCAATATGGTGGTTGATGCTATAAAGGAAAGAGGAATGTTAGCAGACGGGGTATTGCATTTTCTGGGGAATGCCCTTTTGGATACCGGAAGGACCCCCCAGCAGGTAGCGCTGGACATATCTTCCGGCAAATTTGACTTTTCCCGTTTATCCCCTCATCCTCCCCGTGAGATAGCCCGTGTCCTTGAACCGTATATTCACGAAAGTGTTTTGCGCATAAGGGATAGAAGACGCTCCAGGGAAGAAAGCATTGAAAAACTGGGAGAAGGTCCCCGACCGTATTTATACGTTATAGTAGCCACCGGAAACATATATGAAGATGCCATTCAGGCGCAGGCGGCAGCCCGCCAGGGAGCTGACATCATAGCGGTTATCAGGACTACCGGACAATCTTTATTGGACTATGTGCCTTACGGGGCGACCACCGAAGGTTTTGGAGGAACCTTTGCTACACAGGAAAATTTCAGGATCATGCGTAAAGCGTTGGATGAAGTGGGGGATGAAATCGGAAGGTATATCCGTTTGTGCAATTACTGCTCGGGACTTTGCATGCCTGAAATTGCCGTTATGGGAGCCTTCGAAGGCATGGATGTCATGTTGAACGATGCCCTGTACGGGATTCTGTTCAGGGATATCAACATGCAGCGTACGCTCATAGACCAGTATTTTTCCAGGATCATCAACGGCTTTGCCGGTGTGATCATCAACACCGGGGAAGACAATTACCTGACAACCGCAGATGCGTTTGAGGAAGCCCATACGGTCCTTGCCTCAGATTTTATCAATGAGCAACTGGCCCTGATAGCAGGATTGCCGGAAGAACAAATGGGCCTGGGACATGCCTTTGAAATGGACCCGGAGCTGGAAAATGCGTTTCTATTTGAATTGGCCCAGGCACAGCTATTGCGCGAAATTTTTCCCAGAGCGCCTCTTAAATACATGCCTCCCACAAAGTTCATGACAGGTAACATTTTCAGGGGGCATATCCAGGATGCTTTGTTTAACATTGCCGGAATATGGACGGGGCAGGGTATCCAGCTTTTGGGCATGCCCACAGAGGCCATCCACACGCCTTTTATGAGCGACAGGTACCTTTCCATTGAGAATGCCCGTTATATTTTCACCAGTTTCAGAAGTATTGGAGAAGAAGTTGAATTTAAACAGGACGGGATTATTCGCAATAGAGCCGCCAGGGTATTGGAAGATGCCTGTGACCTGCTGGAAAAAATGAAAGAAGAAGGCCTGTTCACGGCTTTGGAAAAAGGTTATTTTGCCAATGTACGAAGACCTAAGGAAGGGGGTAAGGGTCTGGACGGGGTTACCCGGAAATCCGCAGTATATTTTAACCCCTATATTGAATTGCTAAAAGGAAAGAAATAATTATGGGTGGAGGATTGTATTCAACAGAAATTCAGGATTTTGATAAAACTCTGGATCTTGAAAAAGTAAAACCTTACGGGGATACCGTGAACGACGGCAAAGTGCAGCTAAGCTTCACCTTGCCCGTACCTGCCGGTCCCGAGGCCATAGAAGCCGCCAAACAGTTGTTGCGCAGTATGGGTATGGACAATCCGCAGGTGGTTTTTTCCAGGGAACTGACCCCGGGGTTCACGTTTTTCAATTGTTACGGCAACCTGCAGCATACCGTTAACTATAGCGGTATTCACGTTCCCAAAGTGGAAAGTACGGTTATGGATATGCACCAGGTGGATGAATACATCAGGGAACACACAGGACGTAAACTGGTGATGGTGGGTGCCAGTACCGGTACCGATGCACATACCGTTGGTATTGACGCCATCATGAACATGAAAGGCTATGCCGGACATTACGGGCTGGAACGCTATGAAATGATAGAAGCCTATAACCTGGGATCCCAGGTAACTAACGAAGAACTCATTGCCAAAGCCCTTGAACTGAAAGCCGATGCCATCCTGGTTTCGCAAACCGTAACACAGAAAGATATCCATGTTAAAAATTGTACCGAGTTCATAGAAATGTCCCAGGCTGAAGGCATCAGGGATCGTATGATCCTGGTTTGCGGAGGCCCGCGTATCTCTCATGAACTGGCCAGGGAAATTGGGTTTGATGCCGGTTTTGGTGTCAATACCTATGCAGATGACGTGGCTTCTTACGTGGCACAGGAATATGTAAAAAGAAAAAATAAATAATTATAAATCAATTAATTAATCAATCATGGACAAGAATCAGATCCGGGAAACCATTGCCCGTCGCGCAGCAAAAGAATTGAAAGACGGAGACGTAGTAAACCTGGGAATTGGACTGCCTACACAGGTGCTCAAATACCTGCCAGCTAATGTGAAAGTAATCATGCAATCCGAGAACGGATGCCTGGGAATGGGAAATCCGCCCGAACCCGGTCAGGAAGATCCGGACCTGATAGATGCCGGCGGAGGGCCCATCACCTTGAAAGCAGGGGCGTCCTGTTTTGATTCGTCCATTTCTTTTTCCATAATCAGGGGCGGTCATGTAGACGTGACCATCCTTGGTTCCTTGCAGGTGGATGAAAAAGGGAACATAGCCAATTGGTGCATACCGGGCAAAAAAACACCCGGAATGGGGGGAGCCATGGACCTGGTAACCGGGGCCAAAAAAGTGTTGGTCACCATGGAGCATACCGCTAAGGGAAATCATAAAATATTGAAAGAATGCACATTGCCTCTGACTGCAGCAGGCCAGGTAAACCGTGTCATTACCGAAATGGGTGTTATGGATGTTACTCCTGAAGGATTGGTATTGCAGGAGATCAATCCCGAATTCACACTGGAACAGGTACAGGAAGCCACAGGTTGCAAACTCATTGTGACAAACGATCTTAAAGAAATGTAATTTATATAAAATCAATTAATTATGGAAAAAGTATATATCATTGCAGCCAAACGTACAGCTGTAGGTAAAATGTTGGGATCTTTAACCGGTGTCAGTCCGGCAGATATGGCGACCGTAGTTATCAAAAACATATTGAAAGAAAGCAATCTGGATCCTTCCATGATTGATGAAGTTATAGTAGGAAATATTCTAATGGCAGGCCAAAAACAGGGCGTTGCCCGCCAGGCTTCCATAAATGCAGGCATCCCGGATTCTGTTCCTGCCTACGGTGTCAATATGATCTGCGGAAGCGGTATGAAATCCATAATAAACGGATACGAATCCATACTCTGTGGGCATGCACGGATCATTCTGGCCGGAGGTGTGGAAAATATGTCCTCGGCCGGTTTTGTTTTACAGGGAGTCAGGGAAGGTATAAAAATGGGTGATTTTAAAGCCGTAGATCACATGGTCACCGACGGACTGACCGATGCCTTCGGGAATTACCACATGGGGATTACAGCCGAGAATATTGCCGAAAAATACAAAATCACCCGCGAACAGCAGGATGCCTTTGCCTATGCTTCCCAGCAGAAAGCCATCAGTGCCATTGATCAGGGGAAGTTCAAAGATGAGATCGTACCCGTTACCATCAAACGCAAGAAAGAATACGTGGAATTCGATACAGACGAATATCCCAACAGGAATACCACCTTGGAAAAAATGGCAACCCTGCGTCCGGCTTTCAAAAAAGACGGTACGGTAACGGCTGGAAATTCTTCCGGAATTAATGACGGAGCTTCCTTTGTGCTGCTTGCTTCTGAACAGGCTGTAAAGGAATTGGGTCTGAAACCCATGGCAGAGATCGTTTCTGCCGGACAAGCCGGGGTCGATCCCGCTTATATGGGTATGGGTCCGGTTCCTGCCGTGGATAAAGCTTTAAAACGTGCCGGTATGACACTGGATCAAATGGATTTGGTGGAGCTTAACGAAGCTTTTGCCGCACAGTCCCTGGGAGTTATGCACGAGCTGCAGGAACAACAGGGTGTGGACCGTGAATGGTTTGATACACATTGCAATGTTAACGGCGGAGCCATTGCCCTGGGGCACCCCATAGGTGCTTCCGGGAACAGGATTACTGTCACCCTTCTTTATGAAATGAAGAAAAGAGGTTCCCAATACGGACTGGCATCCTTGTGTATCGGAGGAGGAATGGGTACAGCCTTGATAATCAGAAACCTGCAATAATTATAATTTCGCAGGGCCTTTTATTCAAAAAAAATACATATTTTTAACCGGATTAAAAAAACTGGTTATGAAAACTCATTATCTGGAGTACATCCACAACAGTATTGTAAAGGCATGGGATTCGCCCGCCCTTACCAACTATAAAAAGAATTCCTACACGTATGGAGAAATGGCGCAAAAGATTGCCCGGTACCATATCCTGTTTGAGAAAATGGGGTTGAAAAAAGGGGATAAGGTAGCTCTTTGCGGACCAAACAGTGCCGAATGGGGGATTGCGTTTTTGGCTGCTTCATCTTACGAGGCAGTTGCTGTTCCTTTACTGAATGATTTTCTCTTTGAAAGTGTGATGACGTTGACCGATCATTCGGAATCAAAGGTTTTCTTTGTAAGCCGCGACATATGGGACAAGACCGATATAGCCCGTATGCCCCTGCTGGAATTAGTCATTATCCTGGAAGATTGGCAGATAGCGTATGTCAAAGACCCTGCCGTTCAAGAAGCGGACGATAATATGGACGCGTTGTTTCAGGAAAAATATCCCAACGGCTTTGGCCCCGGTGATGTCAATTACCCGACAGATAATTTTGATGATCTGGCCCTGATCAATTACACATCAGGAACAACCAGTGCTCCTAAGGGAGTTATGCTGACCTACAGAAATATAAGTTCAAACATACAGTTTGGCTTAAGTGAAATGCCTAACGGCCCCGGTGACAACCTCGTTTCCATGCTGCCCATGGCCCACATGTACGGGATGGCCTTTGAATACCTTTACCAGCTGGCCGGAGGCACACAGGTCTTTTTCCTCGGCAAGGTTCCTTCTCCGAAGGTTCTGCTGGATGCCCTGGCCACTGTGCAACCATACATGATCATTACAGTGCCTCTTGTCATAGAGAAAATATTCAAGAGTTCTGTTTTTCCCACCACCCGGAAACCCATTGTGAAATCCATTATGAAGGTTCCCGGATTGGCTACCGTGATCCACAAACAGATTCGTAAAAAATTGTTGCACGCATTCGGTGGAAAGATCAGAACCATCGTAATTGGCGGAGCGGCCATTAACCAGGAAGTGGAAGATCTCATGAAGATCATCAAATTGCCTTACACCGTTGGGTATGGGATGACGGAATGTGCCCCGCTGCTTTCCTACGAAGATACCCGCAAATTTGTAAAGAAATCCTGTGGGAAGCCCGTTCACAGAATGTCCATGAGGGTTGATTCGGACGATCCTCAAACAATAGTAGGAGAATTGCAGGCTCGTGGTGATAATGTGATGTTAGGGTATTACAAGAATCCCGAAGCCACGGCTGCCGCTTTTACCAAAGACGGCTGGTTGCGTACCGGGGACCTGGGTCTTATAGACAAGGATAACAACATCTTTATTAAAGGCCGCAGCAAAAACCTGATCATTGGAGCCAACGGACAAAACATTTATCCCGAGGAAATTGAAG
>JBAZDQ010000026.1:0-20983 GCA_041654355.1 Bacteroidales bacterium | reverse complement strand
TTGGTTTCAAAGAAATTCACCCAGGCAGGACAGCATGATGTCAGAATGGGCAAACGTACCTCTTTGTCCCCGTTCAAATAGCGTGTGATCCTGTCCAGCAACTCGGTGCCTTCTTCCATAATGGTCAAATCGGCTGCAAAATCTGTGTCAAAGACTTTATCAAAACCTAAAGATCTTAACGCAGCTGCCATCTTGCCTGTAACTGAAGTTCCGGGAGGATATCCGAATTCTTCTCCCAACGCCGCACGCACTGCCGGTGCTGTTTGCACAACAACATATTTGTTGGGATCCGCCAGGGCCCTGATCACATGGAATGTATTATCCACGGCGGTAAGTGCTCCCGTGGGACAAACGGCAACACACTGTCCGCAGAACGTACAGGGTGAATCGGTCAACTCCTGTTCAAAAGCAGGTGCCACAACAGACATAAATCCACGGTTCACGGCACTCAGTGCTCCTACGGTTTGGATTTCGTTACATACCGTCTCGCAACTGCGACACATCACACATTTATCCATATTGCGGTTCAACGCCGGAGATGCGTCCTTACGGTATGTAGACATGGCCGCATTTTCAACGGAATTGATCTCACGAATACCCATGGTAATGGATAATTTTTGCAGTTCGCAATTTCCGGAAGAAGGACATATCAGACAATCCTTGGGATGGTCGGACAGCAGCAATTCAACGACAGTTCTGCGTGCATTGATGGCGCGAAGTGAATGCGACAACACGGTCATTCCATCGGTACATTCAGTGGCACAGGCGGGAACCAGGTTTCTTCTGCCGGGGATCTCCACAACACAGACCCGGCAACTTCCGGGTTTGTGTTCCTGTGCCAGGTGAGGCAGGTTCATATAACACAGGGAGGGGATATTGATCCCGGCCTGGTGTGCCGCCTGGAGTATGGTCGTTCCCTTGGGAACTTCTACATGTCTGTTATCTATAGTTAATTTTACAGTTTCCATATTCTCGCTTATTCTACATTGATTGCATTAAACTTACACTTCTGGTAACATACGCCGCAATGGATACAGATTTCCTGGTTGATGAAATGCGGTTCGCGTTTTTCTCCGGTAATGGCTTCAACAGGACAATTGCGGGCACAAATGGTACATCCGGTACAAACATCGGGATTGATGGTATACCTTGCCAGGGCTTTACACTTTTTGGCAAAACACCTTTTGTCCTTAACGTGAGCTACGTATTCGTCGTAGAAATTTTCCAGGGTGGAAAGCACCGGATTGGGAGAAGACTGACCCAGTCCGCATAAAGAAGTGTCCTTTATCACATAAGCGAGATTGCGAAGGTGGTCCAGATCTTCCATGTTCCCTTTGCCTAGGGTGATTTTTTCCAGGATCTCCAGCATACGTTTGTTGCCAATACGGCAGGGTGTACATTTTCCGCACGATTCTTCCACAATGAACTCCAGGTAAAATTTGGCTATGGAAACCATACAGTCATCTTCGTCCATGACTATCATACCACCCGAACCCATCATGGAGCCGGCAGCTAGCAAGCTGTCAAAGTCAATAGGGGTATCCAGGTGAGCCTCTGTAAGGCAGCCTCCTGAAGGACCTCCGGTCTGAACGGCTTTGAATTTTTTGCCGTTTTTGATCCCGCCGCCGATCTCATAGATGATCTCGCGAAGGGTAATGCCCATTGGAACTTCAATAAGGCCTACATTATTTATCTTCCCGGCCAGGGCGAATACTTTGGTACCTTTGGATTTTTCCGTTCCAATGGCGGAATACCATTCGGGGCCTTTTAAAAATATAACGGGAACATTGGCAAATGTTTCTACGTTGTTTACATTAGTAGGTTTGTTCATGTAGCCGCTTTCGGCAGGGAAAGGAGGTTTAACTCTGGGTTCACCGCGTTTTCCTTCCATGGAAGCTATCAGTGCTGTTTCTTCACCACAAACAAATGCACCTGCACCGTAACGCAACTCCATGTCAAACGAGAATTTGGAACCGAAAATATTATCTCCCAGAAGACCGTATTCACGAGCCTGATTTATGGCTATTTGAAGACGCTTGATAGCCAGCGGGTATTCGGCACGTATGTATACCAGGCCTTTTGTGGCGCCAATACAATACCCACAGATAGCCATGGCCTCAATAATGGAGTTTGGATCTCCTTCCAGAAGGGAACGGTCCATGAAAGCTCCGGGGTCTCCTTCGTCGGCATTGCAGACAACGTATTTCTGGTCTGATGAGAACTTACTGGTAATCTCCCACTTCAACCCTGTGGGAAATCCGGCTCCGCCCCTGCCACGCAATCCGCTTTGTTTTACCATATCAATGGCCTGTTCGGGAGAGAGATCGGTCACGACTTGTGCCAGTGCCGAATACCCGTCCCGGGCTATGTATTCATCAATGTTTTCAGGGTCTATCACACCACAGTTCCTGAGAGCTATGCGCATTTGTTTTTGATAGAACCCCATGTGTTTGGAATCCTCCACATGTTCCTTTTTTTCAGGATCTTCATACAGCAGACGGTTAACTTTTCTTCCTTTCAGGATGTGTTCGGCAACGATCTCTTCTGCATCCTCCGGTTTAACCTGTGTGTAGAAAGTGTTGTCCGGAATCACTTTCACGATAGGCCCTTTCTCACAGAAACCGAAACATCCGGTAATAACAACCTGTGCTTCTTCTGTCAGCTGGTGAGCCTTAAGTGATTCATTCAGTTTTTCTACAATTTTAGCGCTCGCGGAGGCCCGACATCCGGTCCCGCCGCAAACAAGTAATTGCATTTTATACATTATGATTCTTTATTTTTTGGAATGAATTAAATAGTCTGATAGTTCGGAGGCAGGATCCCGTCAATTAATTCGTTGTTCAAAATGTACTTGTCAACGATTTCTTCTGCTTTTTTGACATCGACATAGGAAAACACAACAGGATCAAATCCCGGCTTTGTAACTTCAACAGTCGGTTCGGCATAACAATATCCCATACAACCGGTCTGGGTGACTACGGCGGATATGTTTTCCTTTTTGATCTTTTCCACCAATACATTCATCACGGTGCGGGCTCCAGAGGCAATACCGCAAGTGGCCATCGCGACCTTGATCTGTACAAGGTTTTCAGGATGGTCGCTCTTTTCCCTGATGTCCATGCTTTGTTCGAGTTGCTGCTTTTTTTGCCGCAAATCGTCCAATGATTTAATCTTTGTCATATCAGTATATTATTTTAATAAGGTCCAAAAAAGGAATCCGCAAAGTAAGCCCAAATTATTCAATTTGGCAAACTTTCAGATCATTTTGATTCTCCCTGATCATTTCCTCAACCATTTCCATGATATACAGATCGATAAGGGGCGCCCCGTCCAGTGTATCCTTTAGTTGACGGGTTGTGATTTCATATGATTTTTCATTATATGAATACCTGTATGCGAAATCTACGTTGGGATTTGCAGAGATCATCAAAACAATGGCATTGGCCACATCTCCGAGCGGAGGCCTGTCAAGATGATTGTATTGAAACCGGGCTGTAAGACAAGTTCCCTTGCCGGTTTCGGACACTACTTCCAGGTTACCCCCGCTCTGTTCGGCAGTTTGTCGTAAAAGAGGAACTCCCAAACCTACGCGCCGGGTTGTACGGGAGGTAAAGAAAGGATCGCTCAATTTGTGCAATTGCTCTTCATTCATTCCGCAACCATTATCTTCCACAGACATCACCATAAGATTTTTACGGGGATTTTCTTCTATCCGGACCGTAACAAAAGTAGCTCCCGCAGCCAGCGAATTCTGAATAATATCCAATAAATGTAATGCCAGATCGTTCATTTGTTTATTTCAAGGCTGTTTTCAATCCTTCAAAACCAGGGTTTCCCATCTCAAAAAAAGTGTGGACGGCCCCAAGATCGTTTATATAATGGGCATCTGAAGATTGAATGATCTTGGTTCTTTTCAGTTCGGGATGATGTTCTAAAAAATCTGCCGGGCAGGTGCGCCGGGAAAGTTCCATTGCATCTGCATGTAGCCCGGGGGGCACAAACCCCAGCTGACTGAGCAGTGAATTCCTTGGTCTTTCTATATGCGCAGGAACAAAAAGACCTCCAATCGCGTGAACGAATGCTTCCACCTGGTCTATAGTCTGATCGAGCGCCGAGATCAATAGAAAGGGTGCTTCTCCTAATACTTTTTCCTGTTCATCCACCCAGAGCTGATATCCGAAAATTTCCGGATCATTGGGTATTTGAGGCAAATGTCGCTCCAGATATGTCTGTAATTTCATACGTTGTGTTTCCGTCCCCACGTAAGCCAGGCAATGCACCTCCTCCCGGGTGGTTATTTCGGCACCGCATATTACTGCCACCCCTTCCCGTTGTCCAAGCCTGAACACCTCGGGGCCCTGAAGTGTGGAATTATGATCAGTTACAGCAATCAGATCCAGTTCTTTTTCCCTGGCCTTCCTCACAATATTCAGGGGGGTCATTCCAATATCCCCGCAGGGAGATAAAAAAGTGTGAATATGCAGATCGGCTTTGACTAACATGATCAGGGATTGAACAGCCCGTACAAACGTCCCGAGATCTCAAATGCCTGTTCTGTGGTACCAAGGATCGGAATTCCTTCTTTCCCGGCAAGGGCCTTTGTGTCCTCATCGGGTTCAAATCCTTTGACTAGCAACACGGCGGCCAGTTCTTTAAGGGAAGCTATAGCCATTATATTCTTATGAGTTTGCAGGGTGATCCATATCCTGCCGGCATCGGCATACCCCATAACATCGCTTAACAGATCGGATGTGTAACCGCCTTCTACCGGACTATCCAGTCCCTGGTCACCGGTGAAAACTTTTAGATGCAATGATTCAACGATTTCTCTAACTGTCATTTCTTTAGCTGTTTCTTAATAAAACGTTCTTTTCCCCATATTTTTTCCATCATATCCGGATCTACTTCATGAGCGTGTATCAATACGCAATGGTCCAACGTAGCCCGGTTGCATACTATATCATCCGCCAGGGCTTCACAGGAAGGGGCTCCGCAGGCACCGCAATCAATATCGGGAAGAATTTTCCTGAGTATTCTGGCTTTTTCCATTCTTTCCAATGCAATGGTAAGGTCAGCATGGTATTTGACCATCGCTTTGGGTTCTACCCGGTCCATAGGGATATAGCCGGAACAGACTTGGCGAAACGATTCGTCCAATGCGTGCCGGGCAGGCAATTCTTCCGCTCTTTTATCAATCCGCTCTTTTACAAGGAAACGGTTGTCCTGAACAAGTATCCCTCCGCAACAAGACATATCGCAAGCCCTGAGCTCCAGAAAATCAACCCCTTTTATTTCTTCGTTTTCCAATCGCTCCAGGAAGTCGATCACATTAAGCATGTTGTCAATGGCCAAAGACCTTCCCTTAATATTAGAGGCTTCACCGCCGGTGGTTGCCCAGCGCACTCCTGTGGAAGAAAGGGATGAATGGATAAGATTGCAATATTCGTTTTCGGTGGGCCCTTTCTGTTTATATGTCAAAAATACTTTATTATATAACTCGGACATATTTATCACGCCGTTGATGGGTGAACTGTATCCCCCTACAGGTGCTTTGATAGCCGCAATCTTAGCGGCACAAGGCGTTACGTAAAAAATGCCGACATCTTCCAGGGGAACTCCGTTTTTTTCGTATTCGCTTCTGTAATACTGTGCCGTTATTTCAAGAGGGGGGATCAAACGCATGATCCTGTCTGTCATAGATGGAAACCGGACCTGTATCAGACGCACGACAGCCGGACAGAAAGAAGATATGACCGGTTTTTCTCCGTCAAATTCCCGAACGTATTTGTTGATTTCATCTACCAGCAGATCCGCGCCCTGTTCAACGGTACATAACTCGGTAAAACCCATTTCATAGAGGATCCCTTTGATCGCATCCAGCGTCAGTCTTTCTTCAAACTGCGCAAAAAAAATGGATGGGACCAGCAGAATTCTGTGTTTATAGCTGAAGATCTGTGAAATGTCATCGTCTTCTACGACTATGGCTTTCACCGGGCATACATTAAAACACTCTCCGCAATCAACACACCATTCCGGATGTAGCGTTGCCTTTCCGTTAATTACCCGCAAGGCCTCGGTAGGACAAACGCGCATACAACGCGAGCATCCTATACAGATTTCCTGGCGTATGCGCAAAGCATGATGGAAAGGTTTGGTATGTAAATCTGACTTCATTTGATGTGAATAGTTATTTCAACAGTGGTGCCTTTTCCCGGGATAGAATGAATATTAAAAACATCGGCATTACGGCAAATATTGGTCAGCCCCATACCGGCTCCAAAACCCATTTCTCTTACCTGTTGGGATGCCGTTGAAAAACCGGGTGTCATGGCTTGTTCAATATCGGCAATTCCCGGACCTTCATCTACCAGTTTTAAAAACACCTGTTCCGGATCTATGGAGGCCATTATCTGTCCTTTATAGGCATGTGCCACAATGTTTACTTCCGCTTCATAAAGAGCTATTACCACCCGTTTTATAACAGAGGCATCAATTCCCAGTTCTTTCAGGGTACGGCGTACTTTAGATGAAGCCGTCCCTGCGGAAGTAAAATCTCCTCCAAGGATCTGAAATGTCAATTCCATTAATACACTCCTTTCAGGCCTGCTTTGTATAATATCCCGGATGTTTTAAATAAGGAATAAGGACAGACCATTAATACAATGCCGTTATCTTCTGCCAGATCAATCATTTCCTGCGTTGGGGTTTTGCCACGTACTATCAGGATGTATTTCAGATCACTCATTTCTGCCGTCCTGATACTCTGCATGTTGGATAATCCTGTGATCAACATGAAATCGGACCGGCACACGGTCAGCACATCACTCATCAGATCTGACGCAAAACAATATTCCACGCTGTCATCTTCATCAATTTTTCCGCAGAGGACGGTTCCCCGGAGCAGCGATACTATTTCACGGATAGTCATTTCAGTTATTTTTCGATGGATTTAATATAGCAACGTCTTCGCGTATGGAGTTTGGTGTCGTATTCTTTCCATACGTCTATGGCGTGATTGGTTTCCAATTGAGGATTAGTCACTGCCCACCTCAGCTTTTTCCGGATGGCGGTTTTGTTGGTGTGATAGTGATATATGGAACTCAGTCCTTTTCCTTTCCAGTCCGGGTGCGCTCCGTTCATCATCAGGTCTATGTCTTTATAGAATAATAAAGCTTTCATAATATGGAACCACCCGAAGGGAAAAATGCGTCCTTTTGCCTTTTGCAATGCGCGTGAAATGCTGGGAAATGAAATAGAAAATGCGACCACTTTATTATCACTGTCCACCACGAAACAGGACAAGGCAGGATTAATCAATTTTATGTAAAATTTTATGCTGGCTTCAACCTCTTCAGGAGTCAGGGGAATGAAATTGTGTACCGTCATAAAACTTTTGTTATACATCTCAAAAAAATCATCCAGATACGGTTTGAAATCCCGGGGAGTTTTCCATTTCAACACCTTGAGTTTGTACCTTTTCAGGATCATCTCGTTTACCCGTTCCACCTTATCCGGAATGGGTTGTTTGGCAGGCATGATATACTGGATCCAGTCAACTTCCTTGGTAAAACCCAGTCTTTCCAGAAATTCGGGATAGTAGGGATAATTGTACAAACAATTGAACTGGGGCAAATTCTCGAATCCCTCTACTACCATTCCCTGTTTGTTCCAGGTATTAAAACCCAGGGGACCGTGGATTTCTGTCATTCCTTCCCGGCCGCCCCATTCAGTCACCTTGTCAATCAGTGCCCGGGCCACTTCAAAATCTTCTATCACATCAAACCATCCGAACCGGACCAGTTTATTATTGTAGATGTCATTGGCCCGGGGATTGATTATCCCGACTATCCTTCCAATAATGTTATCATCCTGATCACAGGCGATCCATATTTTCCGTTTGCAGTAAGCCAGGCTGGGAGAATCAAGTATATTGCTGATTTCATCGGCAATCAATGTCGGCACATATTGCGGATGATTCCTATAAAGTATCAGCGGAAAACGTGCAAAGCGCTTCATTTCCTTTCGCGTGGATATTTCCCTGATCTCAAATTTCATTATTTTGTTTTTTACCATTTACAAATGTACGAATTTCCAACAGATCACAGATGACCGTCTGTGCGCAAACGCACCCGAATACAGCCGGAAGGTAAGAAATGGTCCCTACCTGTGATTTTTTGTTTTTGCCTTCGTAAGGAATAATGGCCTGTTCATTGGGTAACTCAACAGAGAATACGGCTTTAAAGCCTTTCCGCACACCCAGTTTGCGCAAACGTTTCCGGAGCATAAAAGCTAAAGGACAATTATAGCTTTTTGATATATCGTCCACCCTTACGGCAGTGGCGTCCATCCGGGCTCCCGCCCCCATGGCACTGACAAGGGGTATTTTTTGTTCCATCAGGTAACAGATCAGGGCTATCTTAGGCGACAAGGTATCAATGGCATCCACCGCATAATGGGGTCGCAACCCGGATAAAAGTGTGGGAATGGATTCCAGGTCCAGATACTCGTTGATAAGGGTAAGACGAATCTCCGGATTGATCTGCAAAAGCCGTTCTTCCATAACCTTCGTTTTTAATTGCCCGGTAGTGACTGTCAGGGCGGGTAACTGACGGTTGCGGTTGGTATGGGTGACCACATCGTTATCTATGAGTATCAGATGCCCGGTTCCGGCTCGTGCAAGCATTTCGGCGGCATAAGACCCTACCCCGCCCAGGCCGGCTACCATAACCGTACTATCCTGCAAAGTGTGCAAGCCTTCTTTTCCAATAAGCCATTCGGAACGACTCAGCCAATGCTCCATTATTTATTATTTGTATTTTTTTTTGCTTCTTCCCATATTTCGTCCATTTGCCCAAGTGTCATTTCTTTCAGCGAAAGTCCTTGTTTTATGGTTTTTTCTTCCAGGTAATTGAAACGGGATATGAATGTTTTATTGGTTCGCTCCAATGCGTTTTCAGGATTTATGCCATACAAACGGGCAGCATTTACAAGGGCAAACAGAAGGTCTCCGAACTCGGCTTCCATCCTGTCCTGATCTCCTTTTTCCCATTCTGTACGGAATTCAGCGATTTCTTCGTCCACTTTATCCCAAACCTGCTCTTTTTCTTCCCAATCAAAACCCATTGCCCTGACTTTATCCTGTATCCTGAAAGATTTGATTAGGGCGGGCAAACCGGCAGGCACCCCGGAAAGCACCGATTTATTCCCGTTTTTTTCCTTGGTTTTCAAATGTTCCCAATTCTGAATCACCTTTTCGGAATTTCCGGCTTTCACATCTGCGAAAACGTGCGGGTGCCGGTATATCAGTTTTTCTGAAAGTTGTGCTATAACATCCCCCATATCAAATACCCCCTGTTCCTGACCAATTTTGGCATAAAAAACAATATGCAACAGGATGTCTCCCAATTCTTTGGAAATTTCCATCAAATCGTTTTTCAGGATGGCCTCACTCAGTTCATATGTTTCTTCTATGGTAAGTGTTCGTAACGTTTCCAGCGTCTGCTCCCTGTCCCAGGGACATTCTTCCCGCAACCGGTCCATAATATCCAGTAATCTTCCAAACCGGTTTAAAACTTCCTCTCTGTTCGTGTTCATTTATTAAATTGTATTTGTATGTCATCATAAAGACCTATGTTTTCCAGGGAAGATAAATTTCCTAAAAACACAGCTAATTCCAACAATCCGGCGCTGTTGAACAATGCGAGCAGTTCACCCGGACGAACCCCTGAATATCCTTCAGATATTTTTTCAATTTTCGTATACGGTCCCTGAAGGTATATGGTATATTTTCTGCCTGAACCCACTTTTTTAAAAAGGGAACGGGATATGTTCGTAATGGCATTCCCATAGGAATCAATATAAATAACCTGGCCCATGATGTAATCCTCCTGGGCAACGGCCGAAGGTCTGACCTCCGTTTTCATTACAGCCGGTAACGTGAGGTCTTCCAGTTTATTTTCCACTATTGCCCGGACTGCTTTAATATAAGCATCCACTTCCGAAAAAGTTCCCGGCGACGCATAAACGGCACGGATCCATTCCGGTTCACAGTCAAAGAGCAGGGAAAAACGTCCGTCGTTAACGGTTATGAAAAAATGATGGTCATAATATGCTACGGCCATGGGCAATTGATCCGTTGCCCGGGCTTGCACGGCCAGTATATGTATACTGCCGGAAGGATACCTTGAATATGCCTGACGTAAGACAAAAACACCCATTCTTACATCAAAGGGATTGATGTGATGGGTCACTTCCAACAAGGAGGCCAGTCCCAATAAACCTCCCTCCAGGGCGCCGGCATAAAAGTCACGTTTATTCCAATCACTTGTTACGGTAACAACAGGCATATCCATCCGGAATTGTTGTTGCAAAGGTAAGCATTTAGAAGATGTTTTGTTGTGTCGTGAAAAATGTTTTACTTTATCCCTTCTAAACACCCATTAACAAATGAAAACATCCACTATAAAAAGCATTCTGCTCATAGCAGGTTTGAGTCTGACCTTGTTTTCTTCATGCAGTCGTTCGGATCAAACCGGATACCTTGTAGTTGCACCTGTAAAACTTAATATGCCTCCGGTAAGTACTACCAAAACCGTCACAGTCAGATCAAGTGAAAGCTGGTTCATTGAACAGATAGGAAATGAAGACTGGTGTACCGTATACCCCGACAAAGGCACTCCCGGTGAAACACAAATTACAGTAACTGTTACCTCAATGCCTGGTGTCTCGCCCAGAATAGCTCTTTTTTCCGTTACATCTGTTTCCGGACTTGAAAAATTTCTTGAAGTAGAACAAACCGATGAAGCCGGAGCCAATTATTACCTGGAATTTTACGGGGATCACGATCCTTCCCTGCTTGTCTATCCCAGGGATGTAGATCCCGTTAAATTTCTTATAAACACCAACACCCCGTCATGGAATGTTTTTGTTTCGGAAGACGCCCGGGACTGGCTCACTGCAGAAAGGAAAGGTGATACATTGTATGTTTATGTAGCCGATGTTGATTGTCCCGAGGGACGAGAAGGGACTGTGACCGCCTCTGCCGGAGGATCTCTTTCTGCTTCCATCTCAGTCAACCAGATGGGTTTGCATGACTTTGGGGCTCCTACATCCGATTTTACCTTATCCATCCCGGATGTACCGGATTCTGATCTGGCTTTCAGTTATGTTTACCGTAGAGCCCGTATTACCATGTTGTATATGACGGCTTCCTGGTGTCCTGATTGCAACAATTTCCTTCCTAAAGTCAAGGAATTGTACGAGGAGTTTTCGCCTCACGGATTCAAAATTTACGGAGTATTCATGGAAATTGACGGACGAGAACAGGAATATTACGATTACGTAAACAACAACGGGCTAAATGATATTGATGAAACGACCGGTAATAAAATCTGGTGGGAAAACCGTCCTGTATTCAATCCGCTGGAAGAAAGAAAGATAAATGATATCACCAAATTATTCTACGGCGAGGCCCTGTTAACGGGAGAAGTAAACAACTTTTTCCCGGCGTTCTTCTTTGTGGACGGAGGCGGGAATATCCGGAAAGTATATGTGGACAATTACGTGCTTCGCACCGATGCTGCCATCAGTTCCCTGTACAGAAATATGCGTACCTACCTGAGCCGTCAGCTTGAATGTTGCGGTGGTTAAGCCGGCGTATTATTTAAACGCCGTTTCGCTCAATCCCGGACCGTCAAGGGCCAATTGCCCGAAATAGTCCGGGACTTTTCTGCCCTGTAACTGATCCACGTATAATTTCGCCAGGTATTGCGATAGCATAAATCCGTGACCGCGCATACCCACAAACAAACCCCGGGCCGGATCCACTATATAGCGCGGCTCGGTATAATAACCGCTCCAGAATGCCTGGAATCCGACGTTCGCAATCTGAGGGATCCATTGTATAAACACCTCGGCAACAATATTCAGGAAATCCCCGGTGTTGACTTTCAGGTTTTTCCCCGATTCCTGCATGTCAACCATGGGGGACGCACATCCTATGATCTGGCCTGTGTCGGTGAGCTGTTGTCCGTAAACGGCCGAGAATCCTTTGTATTTGCGACGGTCTATCAACATATCAAGTGCTTTCCCGTCTTTGCCGAGCAGGGGCAGGCGCTTGGTAATGAAGGCCTGGTGCCTGACGGGATATATGCCTGTCATGTACCCGAGTTTTCGCGCAAAAGCGTCCCCGTTATGGCCTAATGCGTTGATGAACAATTTAGTGCGATACATTTTATATTTGTTCCCCGGTTCCAGTACCAGAATAAAATATGTGTCCCCTTGCTTTTCTACGTCCACCACCCGGGTTTGTTCCAGGATACGCCCCCCCTTAACAACACCCAGATGCCTGATGAGGTCCAGTGTTTTTCCGGGACTGGCCTGCCAGCAATTGTTGGTTATCAGGGCGTGAGAATAGATTTTTAAATCCGGATTGAACCCGGGAGACACTTCTTTACGGAAATCACCGGCTTCTACCATATAAGCATCGGACCAGGCTTTTGAAGCTTCCAGGTTTCGGTACGTAACGTCATCATGAACAAAATTTACATAACGGGAAGGATGAAAATCAATGCTGCTGATTTTTTCCAGTTCCCGGAAAATTTCCAGGTTGCGGGAAGAAATATCGGCCAATGCCGGCAGACTGAACGCCGGGCGTCCTCCTGCAATATTTCTCCAGGAGCTGCCCCTGTCGTTGTTTGCCATAACGGGTTTGAAACCCTCCCCGGCAAGGTAACGGAACAAGGCACTGCCGGCAATTCCTCCGCCGGCAATAAAAGCTCCCGCTTCTTCACTTTCCATGCCGCTTTTTATTCCCTCGGGAAGTATTATCTGATACCGTTCTTCGGAGGGCAGCAATTCACCCATTTGTACCAGGTTGGCCATGGGTCCTCTCGGCGTAAGGTCTGAAATCACATGAATTCCGTAATTCCGCAAAGTCTGTACGGCCCGGGGCAGGCACCTTGTTCCCCGGCAGGCTCCCATTCCCATCCGCGTAATGTGCTTGAGTTCATCGGCAGTGATGGATGTCCTCTCCCCTACAAGCTGCAACACATCGTCCAAACTGACATCTTCACAGTGACACAGATACGTTTTAGCTTCCCGGTCCACTTTTTTCTCTGTCAATTTAACGGGTTCAGGATAATTTTCTTTCACGATAAAACCCCGTAAGGTTAGTAAATCCAGGGGGTCAGCTCCTTGTACTTTTACCCGGGCCACGTTTGTTTTATTGGGTTTACGCAACACTTTTTCCAGGATACCTTCTGCTTTTCTGGTTCCGGTATTGTCCACCAGAAAAACTTGTGCCCCCTCTCTGACTTCGTATTCAACCGGCAGGAACAAGGTGTTTTTTGACAGATCAAAACCAAAAATTGCAAGACCGGGACACTGGCTTACACAAGCCATACATCCGGTACACTTATCGTAATCCACAAAGGGAACGGAAGATGTAGACGATTTGGTTATAGCTCCGAATTTACAGGCAAACGTACAGGGGTTGCAGGCAAACCCATACAGGCAATCGATTTGTACAAAAGGCCTGGCTTTCATCCGTTCCGGGGAGGGCAATTTTGGTTCATTCAGTACCCGGACGGGGTGTTGCTGGGAATCAATATATTCTTTTGATACAGCCAGGTAGTCGTTGTAATTGGTACGGATCCCCATCTGCTGCATGATCTCGTAAGCACACTGTTTTCCCCTGAGAACGGCAGATGTTCCTTCTCCTATGCGAATGGCATCTCCAACTCCGTGACAATGAAACCCGAATACTTCACGGCCTTTTGTCAATAATTGATCATCCGGGATCAATCCCGTACATATGTTAATAGCATCAATGCCTTCCAGCAGTTTTTCCGTGCCCGGTATGACTTTGAAATTTTCACATTCAGCAATGATCGCACCTGTGATCCCGGTATAGTCACTGTTTGGGATTGCTTCCAGAAGCATATGGGAAGTAATAATGGGAATCCCCAGTCTTCTTACCCTGTTTGCCTGTACAGGGAATCCCCCTTCATTAGGCATGGCCTCAATAATGGCTTTGACGTTGGCTCCTGCCTGCATGGCCTGGTAAGATGTAAGGTATCCAATATTTCCTGCTCCAACAGTCAGGATGCTTTTTCCCAGTAGTGTCAGTTCACTGTTCATCATTCTCTGGAATACGGCAGCGGTATAAACTCCCGGGACATCGTCGTTTTTAAAGGCCGGCATAAAGGGAACGGCACCGGTGCCAATTACCAGGTATTCCGTATCTACGTAAAACACCTCCTGTGTTTCAATATTTTTAACGGCCAGTCTTTTGTCGTCAAAAATGTCCCAGACTGAGCTGTTTAGCAAGATGCCTTCATGGTTTTCTCCGGCCAGTGTAGCGGCAATCTCAAAACCGCGCATACCTCCAAAACGTTTTTCCTTCTCAAAAAAGAAAAACTGGTGGGTCTGCATATTAAACTGACCTCCTATACGTGTGTTGTTGTCAATGACCAGGTTGTCTATACCTGCCTTGTTCAGTTCTTCACGTACCGCCAAACCGGCAGGTCCTGCTCCTATAATGGTAACAACGGTTTTGTAGACTTTCAGGGGTTGTGTCCGGGGACCCGTTTCTTCGGAAGAAAGAAAACCGTCGGGAATACGTCTGACTTCTTTGACATTATCGACTTTGGTAATGCAAATCCTGCGGACCTTACCGTCAACCAGCATTTCACAGGCCCCGCATTTGCCAATGCCACAGGAGAGACTCCTGTTACGATGTTCCAGGCTGTGTTTGTGTACTAAAAGACCGGCCTGATGCAATGCGGCTGCAATAGTGAATCCTCTTTGCCCGTAAACGGTTTTTCCTTCAAATAAAAAAGCAATTCTATCCTCTTCCGGGATAGGGAGAATAGGATGGTTCCTGATAGATGACATAACTTGATTTATAGGACAATTCTAATTGAATAGCAAATGTAGAAATCTTTTAACAGATTTATACAATTTGTCCCCGAATTCTTCCGGTTTAAATTCAATTTTACATCAATTGTTTAATTAAAAAAAGGAGTCTTATGTGTAGTAAATTTATGAAGCTGGCGGGGTGTGTACTCCTTGCTGCAGCATGTGCCTGTGACGGACTAAAAATAGTTCCCGGGTCAGAAGGGGATCTTGTTGTGAATGTTTCTGTGGAAACAACTTTTGGGGTAAAGACAAAAAGTGCGGATCTGAGTTCTTATTCTATTTTTATTATGAATAATCAGATGGACACCCTGTATAACTCTACCGTGAGTGAGATTGCAGGAAACACCATTTCTCTGGCACCAGATATCTATCATATCATTGTCTACAATATGCTGTTCCCTGTACCCGCGTTTGAACATCCGTATTATTACGGGTATAAAATGGCAACTGTGGTTGCAGGTGAAACTTGTGAAGTACAGATAGTGTGCAAACAGGACAATTGCGGTGTGCGGGTCGTTTTTTCAGAAGCATTTAAGCAATCCTGTACCACTTATAAAATGCACGTGAGCGGAGCATGTGGATCTCTGGATTACGACAGTGCCACAACAGATATGTGGGGTTTCTTTAATCCCGGAAAAACCACATTCCAACTATGGACTGACCAGACACTGTTTGGTTCTGCAGAGAAAGACCTGGTCAGCGGATATATGTATTCTTTTCTGGTAGAAGAGACCGGTAATTCTCAGGAAAATGTGGAGCCTTCTTTTACCATTACTTTAGACACCTTACGCACATGGACTTCTGATATATGGAACAATCTGGAAATTACAACCAACAAAGGTACGCAAAAGGAAACCGCTTATACGGTGGCAGAAGCCCGAACACTGGAAGGAGGACTGACTGACGTCTGGGTTACGGGTTATATTGTAGGATATTACGTTTCTTCATCTTCTTTTGAGGCCGGAGGCACAGGTAGCGAAACCAACCTGGCACTGGCCGACGATTCCGGAGAGACTGTCAAGAGCAATACGCTGTCCGTCAAAATTCCGGATACCGCCATACGGGATGCACTGAATTTGGCGGCAAATCCCGGAAAATTATACCAAAAAGTGTGGCTTAAGGGCAGAACCATTGAAAGTTATTTTGGAGAACCCGGACTGGAACTGATTCAGGAAGTAGTGTGGTAAAACAACAAGAGGATGGCCCGAGAACCGAGCCAACCTCTACCGTTGAAACCTATAAACCTAAAACCATATAATAGATGCAGGGGTATACAAAAACGTTGCATACCCCTGTATTATTTTTTAGCATTTTTATTATTCTTCTTCCAATGGCACGTATATCCAGAAAAACAACGGCATATAAGCGGGGATCCCGCCTCCCAGATAGGAGCCTGAAGATGATGCCGTATTGCCTTCATACTTGTATCCGTAATCTGAATGAAAGAAACAAACGGCTATTTCACCGTATCTCATGTTGAGCATACATTTGCTGAAACCTTCCACTGCAGAACCTTCTTGAGAAGTTTCTGTATTATCGCTTTCCTCTTCCTTATCCGGCAGGGTAACTTTCCATTCCGAATAAGTGCCTGATGAACTGTATATATTGTATTTCATTGCCGAATCTGCCACATTTGTGTCAAAAACATGCCCGTTCAGAAACTTTCCGACATAATATGCACTTACGGTAGATGCGTGTTCCAATGAATCCCCTGTACCGGGAACAATCGTCTTTTTGTAAAATCCCCAGCCCAGGGAATCAAGCCCCGGATAATGCCTGTTACGAAAAGATTCAAGAGTATCAATCTCGTAACGTACGATATCGTCCACTACCTTAACCAGCTCCAGATCGTATACCATGGTCGCGGAATTTTCACTTGTGCCGCCTTCTGCGTAGGATGACAACCAATACGGGAGCCATATACGACGGGTCTCGCCCTCACGCATCTGCTGCAACATTTCTTCCAATCCCATCATGATGGAATATTTCCCCATGTACCACAATAAAGGAATATAGGCATCATTGTAACTGAACATTCCCAGTTGCCTGGCCACAACTTCTTCGGTACTTCCCTTCAGGTTGTAATTAAGATCCCGGATGGTTTCCTTGACAAATACCATGGATGAATCCGTTGTGGCAGCTCCAGTACCCTGACAGAGAACCGTATAGTACAATCCCGACTCCGTTTTCAATAAAGTATCCTTGTGAACAACCTTTACGTGTGCAGCAAGCATGTTTTCTTGCATCTCCCTGGAAGATTCCTCGGTCTGGGTCGCGCACGAAGAAAGGAAGACGGCCATTCCGGTCATTACTGTTACAAGCAGGAAGCGTATATTTTTCATTCGTGCAAAGGTATCTAATTTTTTACAATCCTTTCTATCCATATTTCGAACAACAACGGGGACATGGCCGGAACCAGGCCCACTTTTGTGTTCCCGAATCCGTAATCCGCATTGAAAATAATATAAGCATGTT
The DNA here is from genome assembly GCA_041654355.1 of Bacteroidales bacterium. Taxonomy (GTDB): domain Bacteria; phylum Bacteroidota; class Bacteroidia; order Bacteroidales; family UBA932; genus DMER64. The sequence goes on along the minus strand of JBAZDQ010000026.1, from coordinate 3,589 downwards.
CCCCGGGAGCCATACCCGGGAAACCGTTATCAAGCCCTTTCAGGAACCGGCCTTCTCCCACTACGCCTTTGCGAACCTGTGTTTCTTCCGCCTCCAAAGTCCTGTCGTATGATGAAGCTACACTATCCGAATTGGTATAAAATAATTCTCCTTTTCCTTTAGAGAAAATATGTCCGGCAAAATAAAAACAGACCGTATCTCCGGGTGCCAACGTATCTGCCTGACCGACCTGTGTTCCCGGTTCAAGAACAACCCGGACCACTCCGTTCCTGTAAAACACGGTGTCTTTGGTTAATGATTGTACAAACTGGTCTATGGCTTCCTCCTGACGGATCAACGTCAGTTTGCGGTCTTCCTTGGTACAGGAAATGGCTGTAAGCATAAGTCCGGCAAGCAAAATCAACGTTGTTCTCATAGTAAATCCGTACTATGCAATTATTGTGCCCAGTGCTTTTTTAAGCATCGGTTCAATGTCTTCAGTGGAATCTTCCATTTTACCTGCAGAGGCATTCAAATGACCTCCGCCCTGATAAAATTTCCGTGCAATTCCGTTTACGGGAATATCACCCCGGGATCGTAAAGAAACTTTGATGTGATCCGCTCTTTGAAGGAAAAAAGCCGAGACGGAAATCCCGCTGATAGCTAACGGCAGGTTCACAAAACTCTCAGTATCCCCGTTGCTGTATCCGTACTTCTCCAGAATGTCCCTTGTAAGGACTATATAGCCGCATTTGTATTCGGGAAGCAAACGTATGTTTTGGAGTGCGTATCCCATAAGCCTCATGCGGTTGTAGGAAAAATTCCGGTAAATCCGGTCATAAATAGATTCGGTTTCAGCACCGAAAGCCACCAACTCTGAAGTGACACTGAAAGTACCGGGATAGACACTGTTTGCAAATTGGTTTGTATCTGTAATGATCCCGGCCAATAAGGCAGTTGCCTGGTCTTTTGAAAATACGGCATCCTCTTTCCAGGCTTTGATCACACAGTATGCCAATTCACACGTGGAACTGATTCGTGTAGTGGAGAATACTAAGTCAAATTCATGGTTAACAGGATCTGTATGATGATCTATTAATACTTTAAACGCATCTGCCCGGAGCATGATTTCACCCAATTCTTCCATACGGGAAAACCCGCTTACATCCAATGCCACAATCACATCTGCCTCCTCTATGGCACGGAGGGCCGTTTGGTTGTCGTGAGAATAGATCACAATGTCATTGTCCGGATCAAGAAAAGACAGAAATGCCGGATATTTTGTGGGACTTATGAGGGTTACTTCAAATCCTTCCTTTTTCAGAAAGGATCCCAACCCCACAAGTGCTCCTATGGCATCCCCATCCGGATTAACGTGTGTGGCCAATACAATTTTCTCCGATTTTTCAATAGCCTTCTGCCAACTTTCAAAATGTTCTTTTGGAAACAGGTCCTTCATAATAAAGATATTCATGCAAATATAATTGATTTATTGCAGAGGTTATTTTTTTTCCTAATTTTGCAGGACTCCATTTTGATTATTTAATATCTCAATAATGAAAAAAATATTTACCATTGTAATTTTGCCCTTGATAATCATCGCTTTGGGCTATGCAATTATCAGAAGTCTCACGGCTCCCATAAATTTTGAAAAAGAACGCACATACCGTGAGAACCTGGCTGTTGAGCGCTTGAAAGATATTCGCACCCTGCAAACGACTTACAAAACAAAATTCGGCAAATATGCCCCGAACTTCGATTCGCTGGAAAATTTCTACAACAACGGATCCATAACCATCGTACGCCAGATTGGATCTTTTGATGACTCGGTGGCTGTTGCCCAGGGACGTGTTGTACGTGACAGTATGGAAATGGCTGTTAAGGACACATTGCTCAAACGTCCTAATTTTGTTATTGATTCATTGCGTTGGGTTCCCCTGGTCAAAGAAGAATTTGAAATGAGTGCTGTTGTTAAGAAAGTATCCGGAGTGGATGTTCCTCTTTTTGAGGCATGTACACCTTTCGATGTATTGCTTAAAGGCATGGACCGTCAACTAATCGTTAATCTGAACGAAGAACGCAAGATCACCGACCGTTATCCCGGCTTGAAGGTGGGTAGTATTGATCAACCCAACAACAACGCAGGTAACTGGGAATAATAATATGTCTGCGACCAGTAAAATACCGCAGGCACACCACAGATTGTCCATTCATATTGGCGTGAATGGACTTTCTTTTGTTGTAGAAGACACCCAAATACACGAATGTTTGCTGTGGCGCAATCATTCCTATTCCTTTCCGGGTGGTGATTATAATGAATGGGCCAAAGAAGTGGGACAGGTCTTTCATCAGGAAGAATACCTGCAAAAACGTTTTCAGCGTTGTCATGTCATGATTGACACGCATAAACATACACTTATTCCTTCTACTCTTTTTCAACCCGACCAGGCACTGGGAGTCCTCAACCAATTATTCCAGACCGCCGATCTGGACGAAGTAAATTATTCGACTGTCGATATGCTGGACGCAACTTGTATTTATGCACTTCCCGCACCAATCAGCGCGGCAGTTTTTAAACACCAGCATAAAGCCGGTTTTTACGCTTCAATAATACCTTTGCTGCACTACATCATGGAACGCAGGGAATATTCCCGGGCTCTCATGCATTTCTCATCCTCGCACGTAGATTTGATCCTGATGCAGGGAGAGCGCCTGTTGCTTTGTAATTCATACGCCATTGACCGCTTTAGCACTGGCATGTATTTTTTGATTTTTGCACTCAAGCAATGGCAACTTAATCCCCGGAGTCTGAGCCTTTTCGTTAGCGGTTTGTTAAAACCGGCCCATTTGAAACAACTCTGCTCTTTTTTCCCTTCGGTTACCGTAGCTACTTCCCAATGGGGTTTATTTCCCACAGAAGCACTCAACCTGCAATTCGGACCTCATTTTTTCCCGGTATGCGTATCATAAGCGGAAGTTTGAAAGGGCGCAATATCATGCCGCCGGGATCTTTCAAGGCACGACCGACCACAGATTTTGCTAAGGAAGGGTTGTTCAATATGTTGGAAAACAGTCTGGACATTGCCTCTATCTCGGTGCTTGACCTTTTTGCAGGCAGCGGCGGTATATCTCTGGAGTTCGTTTCACGCGGATGCGCCTCGGTAACTTGTGTGGAAATGAATCCGGCACATGCCCGGTTTATTAGAAATACGGTTTCCGATCTGGGACTCGGCTCAAAAATACAGGTAGTTCGTCACAACGTTTTTGATTTTCTGAAGATCTGCACCAGGAAATACAATCTGGTTTTTGCCGATCCTCCCTATGATCTTACCGGACTGGAAGGTATTCCGGAAAAGATAATGGAAGCAGGAATCCTGAAACCAGACGGCCTTTTGATCCTGGAACATTCCGCGCAATATTCCTTTTCGAATGCATCCGGCTTTATGAAAGAAAAAAAATACGGGAACGTACATTTCAGTTTTTTTGCAGTTTCAAAAACATTCCCTACATTTGCACTCCCAAACGATCAGGGTCCGGTAGTTCAGCCTGGTTAGAATACGTGCCTGTCACGCACGGGGTCGCGGGTTCGAGTCCCGTCCGGACCGCTCCA
>JBAZDQ010000025.1:0-21088 GCA_041654355.1 Bacteroidales bacterium | reverse complement strand
CCTGACTTGTGCAAAATCGGGATAATCTGCTTTAAGTTGACCATCAGTCCCGGAGAGATCCGGTTTAAGGGCGGATTCTCCCCCAAAACCTTCTACCAGGTCCAGCACCTGTGCCAAATGGGTGACTCCGTAAACATCAATCCCGTCTACCACAGAAGCTTCCCGGGCCGATTCCAACGGAAAAATGCAGGCCTTGAAGCCGCAATCCTTTGCGTGCAGGGCCATGGACAACGCCCCCCTGACCGGCCGAACGGTTCCGTCCAGCGCCAATTCTCCCATGCAAAGCGTGGTGCCCAGCATGGGGGCTTGTATCTGTTCAGATGCCGCCAGAACCGCCAGGGCCAGCGGAAGGTCATAGGCCGAGCCTTCCTTCCGGATATCTGCCGGTGCCATGTTGATCACGATCCGTTTGCAGGGAATGCGCAGCCCAACCGATTGTACTGCAGTCGAAATGCGTTGCTGGGATTCCCGGACCGCGCTGTCGGGCAGCCCTACAAGATAAAAATTGATTCCCGTGGAAACATCCGCCTCTATAGTAACGGTGATGGCCTCTATACCGCACACCGCACTGCCATATGCCTTTACCAACATACTCTACACATAAAAAATCCAATACCGTGCGGGAAAAAAAAGTTCCGGAAACTGGCACCGGAGACCAGACACCTGACACCGGGGACCAGACACCTTGCACCGGGGACCAGACAACTTGCACCGGGAACCAGACACTTAGCACCGGGGACCAGACACCTTGAAGCAGGCATCCGGGCCAGGCTCCTGGAACCTAGAACAGTCCGTGCAGGCGGGCGTCAATCTTATCTATCACCACGCTGAAATCTTCCGGATTGTCCTCCACCTGGAGGTTGTCTACTTCCAAAATCAATTTGGGACCCTCGTATTCCGCGATCCATGTTTCATACCTTTCATTCAGCCCGGTAAGGTAATCCAGCCGTATGGAATTTTCGTATTCCCTGCCTCTTTTCTGGATACGCTTAACCAGCGTGGGGACAGAAGCCCTCAGGTATATGATCAGATCGGGTGCGGGTATTAGTGATATCATCAGCTGGTACAGCCTGATGTAATTGTCAAAATCACGTGTGGACATCAACCCCATGGAATGCAGGTTGGTGGCAAATATGCATGCGTCTTCGTATATGGTACGGTCCTGGATAACAGTTTGTCCTGTTTTCTGGATTTCAACAATGCCCCCCAGGCGGCGGTTAAGAAAGAATATCTGCAGGTTGAAAGACCACCTGTGCATATCTTCGTAAAAATCTGTTAGATACGGATTGTCAACTACTTCTTCATACTTGGGAACCCACCCGTAATGTTTGGAAAGAAGTCTTGTAAGTGTGGTTTTTCCGCTTCCTATGTTTCCGGCAACAGCTATATGCATACCAAATGATTTATGTAGAACAAATATAGGCAATTTTTACGGCCTTAAAACAATTAACACGTAATTAACAAAAATTGTTGTTACGTGGATTTTTTTTACATAACTTTGCATATAACCTGATAGATGTCTACTATTCATAATCTTAATTAACTATGAAGAAAATATTGAATATTCTCATCCTCGGTGCGGTGTCGCTGATAATGGCATCTTGCGCTACAACGAGGATCCCGGCCGACTATTCCGGAATTGTTTGTGGAGAACCGGTTTTTGACGTTCAGCAGAACGGGACAGTCAAGATCTCATTTTGTGTTGAAATCCCCGCCAATTATTTCGAAAAAAGGATCACTTTCAGCATAATGCCTTCCATTCTTTACGCCAACGGAGATGTTAAGGAATTGCCTTATTATACCGTTCAGGGCTACGGTGTGGTAGACACCAATTATCCCGTTGTTGACTGGTCTGTCCAGCAGGTATTGTGCTACAGCACTACCGTTCGTTATCACGACGGTCTGGCTACGGCAAAATTGCAAACACAAGGATGGACTTACAACTGCCTGAGCAAGGAAGAAATGATCCTGCCACTGTGCAACTGGGCCTTTGCCGTTCCCCTGACACCGGTTTTGCCCGTTTACATGGCACATTTTGCTTCAGAATCTGATGCGCGGGCAGCTCTCAAAGGGAAGATTTATTTCCCGGTAAACGGATACACCGTTACACGCTCTATTACCGGCCAGCCCGAAATCACACGAGTTCTGAATTCACTCAAGCAGCTAACTGCCCGGAATGACTTTGTGATCACCCAAATTGACGTGGAAGGAAATGCCTCACCTGAAGGCACCGCCCGCATCAACGACCCGCTGGCTAAAAGACGTGCCGAAAGCACCCGTAATTTCTTTGCACAGGCATTGAAAGACAACGGGTACAATAAAGAAGTTCCCGCCAGCTCATGGACGGTAACCAGTACTTCCGGCATGGGATTCTGGAACGAGTTTTACACCGCTATCAAGGAATCCGAAATAAGCAACAAAGACCAGATGGCAGAACGTTTCCTCCGCCTGGCCTCCAACCCGGCTGAAGCCGAAAAGCAAATTCGTGCCGAGATCGCCTCGAACGCTGAGGTGAAGAATGTGATGCTTCCGCTGCTTCGTTACGGAGCCGTTTCCGTGAACTTTGAACCCATCCAGCTTACGGCCGAAGAGATCCGCATCATTGCCGATAACCAGCCCGAGTACCTGACACCCAATGATATTATACAGGCAGCCCTGGATCTGGAACCCGATGATGCCATCATGCTCTACAAGAGATCCCTGGAACGTTATCCGGATGCCGTGGAACTGTATGTAAACCTGGCCTACAACCAAATCCTTAATAAAGACCTGGAAGCAGCTCAGACCACCTTGACAGAGGCAAAACTGGTAGCCGACGAACAGGATGAAAAAGACATGATCGCTTTGCAGTGCGCCTGCATTGCCATGAGACAGGGTGAATACGACAAAGCCGCTTCTGCACTGGATGCCATTTCCGACAAAGAATTGACTGAATATTACAACGGGGTTCTGGCAATTTATCAGGATGACAATGACAAGGCTGTGCGCCTGTTGTCAGACAGTAAAGACATCAATTACGCCATTGCCTTGCTCAATAAAAACCAGGTAAAAGATGCCCTGAAAGTATTGCAAGACCTGGATCAAAACGATGCTTACGTACTCTACACAACCGGTGTGGCATACGGTCGTATCAACGAAAATGCCCAAGCCCGTGAATTTAAGGCCAAAGCATTCCAGCTTGATCCTTCCCTAAGATATTTAGACAACTAGACCCAATAGCCTGAAATTGATGAAAGCCTCCTCCCGGAAGAGAGGGGGCTTAATCATTTGACGCCGAAGATTTACACATGCCCGACACGCTCAGACAGAAAGGACAAAGAAGGCTTTTAATAAAGGAGTTGGCCGGAAAATATAACTTCAATCCGGAAGTTTTACAGGCAATGGAACGTGTCCCTCGTCACCTTTTTGTGGATAAGGGACTGGAACATTTAGCCTACAAAGACAAACCCCTTCCTATCGCAGCCAGGCAAACGATATCCCAACCCTATACGGTAGCCATGCAAACCCACCTTCTGGATTGCCGGAAACAGGACAAAGTCCTGGAAATAGGAGCGGGCTGCGGATACCAGGCCGCCATACTTATGGCAATGGGATTTCGGGTATATTCCGTTGAACGTATCCGCGAACTGTTCCTCCAGGCACAAAAAAACCTGGCCAATACCGGATTTGACCCGAATGTATTATTCTATGGGGACGGTTTTGCCGGACTTCCCCAATTTGCTCCTTTCAGCGGTATACTGGTTGCCTGCGGGGCCCCGGAAATTCCGCAGGTTTTAAAACAACAACTGGCCCTGAACGGGAAGATGGTCGTCCCCGTAGGAAAAAATGAACAACGTATGTTGCGTATAACACGGACCGGACCTGATGAATACAAAACCGAAGATTTCGGGGCTTATCAATTCGTACCCATGTTGGGAGGAACACAAAGATAGCTGAACATGGAATGTAAGACCTTTTATTTCAATGCATTGAGAACCTGTTGCTATGTGGCTTACGATGCTACCGGCTGCTGCATCATTATAGACCCCGGTTGTTTTGGAGAAAACGAAGAACAACGCCTGGTGCATTACCTGCGGGACCATCAACTGACACCCCGGTTCATAGTCAACACACACGCTCACTTTGATCACCTGATGGGACTCCGTTTTCTACTTGGTCAATATGACATCCCGTTCCGCCTGCATTCTCTGGAAGAACATAATTTGAAACGTGCCTCGGATATTGCCCGCTTATTCGGATTTCAAATGATTCAGCCCGAGTGTGACTATATCCCGCTGGAAGACGGAGAAACACTTACTTTCGGCACATCGGCACTCAAAGTAATTCATACTCCGGGGCACAGTCCCGGGAGTGTCTGCCTGTATGATACTAACGGTAACCGTCTGTTTTCCGGAGACCTTCTATTTGCCGGAAGTGTTGGACGTACAGACCTTCCCGGGGGAGATTATAACCTGCTGGCAAAATCTCTTTCCGAAAAAATAAGCCCCCTGCCTGCACAAACTGTCGTTTTACCGGGGCACGGCCCGGCAACCACCCTGGCAGAAGAAACAGCCCACAATCCCTACCTGCAAGATCTTTCCTGAACACCATGTCCGAGAGTTACATACGCATAGAAGGAGCCCGGGTAAACAACCTGAAGAATATCAGCCTGGATATCCCGCGCCATGCTTTGTGCATTATTACCGGACTTAGCGGAAGCGGGAAATCTTCCCTGGCTTTTGATACCCTCCATGCAGAAGGACAACGCCGCTACCTGGAAACACTCTCGGCTTATGCCCGTCAATACCTGGGAACACTGGAACGTCCCGACGTGGACCACATCTCGGGCCTGAGCCCCATCATTGCCATTGAACAGAAGACAACCACACGGAACCCCCGTTCGACAGTAGGTACCGTAACAGAGATATACGATTTTTTGCGACTGCTTTATGCCAGGGCTTCCATTGCCTATTCACCGACAACGGGAAAACCCATGATCCGTTATACTGCAGAACAAATGGTTTCCCTGATCTCCAACCGGTACGGGGGAAAAAAATGCATCCTTCTGTCTCCCATAGTCAGGGGCAGAAAAGGCCATTACCGTGAATTGCTGGACCAGATCCTGAAAAAAGGATTCCTGGAAGTGCGTATAGACGGTGAAATCACCCAGATAACACACAACATGATGCTGGACCGCTATAAGGTCCACTTCATTGAAATTGTTGTAGATAAGCTGATTCCACCCGTAGAAGATCAGGCAGACCAGGCCGGTTTTTCCCGCTTACGCGAGTCCGTAAACACGGCTTTGTATCACGGGGACGGGTCTTTTGCCGTTCTGGATCCCGATACGGACCAGATCCGTCATTTCAGCAAACACCTGATGTGCCCGGAAAGCGGCTTGTCATTTTCTGAGCCTGCTCCCCACACGTTTTCCTTCAATTCTCCCCAGGGAGCCTGTTCCCATTGCAAAGGGCTTGGTTTTACCACCCGGATAGATCTGAAAAAGATCATGCCGGATATGTCTCTTTCCATTGCACAGGGAGGGCTGGAGCCTTTCGGGAAATACAGGGACAATACCCTCTTTCGCTACCTGGAAGGAATCACCAGGAAATACGGATTTTCCATGGACACGCCCCTGTCCGATATCCCGGAAGAAGCTATGGATACACTGCTTTACGGCAGTGAAGACCTCATATATGTAACCTCTCCCCTGGGTGGCACCTATACCATAACCTTCCCCGGCCTGGTCAACCGAATGGAACAACTGAACGAAGAATCTGAAAGCAAGCTGATGACCCGGGAACGTTACCTGGAAGAAATACCCTGTCCCGCATGCCATGGCAGCCGCCTGAATGAAACAGCCCTTTGTTTTCGCTTTGCAGACAAAACCATTGCCCAACTGGCAGCCATGGACGTACAAGTGCTTGCCGGATGGCTGGACGGCATTGAGGAGCGGATATCGGATCGTCAGAAAGCCATCGCCCGGGACGTTCTCAAGGAAATCCGCGACCGGCTGCAATTCCTCATAGACGTGGGGCTTTCTTACCTTTCCCTGGACCGTGGAACCCGTACGCTCAGCGGCGGGGAAAGCCAGCGGATCCGGCTTGCCACACAGATCGGATCCACCCTGGTCAACGTATTGTATATTCTTGACGAGCCGAGTATAGGGCTGCATCAGCGCGACAACCGTCGCCTGATACAGGCCCTGGGAAAACTTCGCGACTCGGGGAATTCCGTGCTTGTTGTAGAACACGACGAGGAAACCATCCGCAGCGCAGACTGGCTGGTGGATCTGGGACCGGGAGCCGGACGCAAAGGCGGGCAACTGCTTTATTCAGGACCAATTAAAACCTTTTTGGAACAGACACATCCTGACAGCCTTACCTGGCAATACCTTACCGGGAAACGGAGCATCTCCGTTCCCGGGCACAGGCGGTCAGGTAACGGGCACGTATTGCGCATTAACGGAGCTTCCGGCAACAACCTGAAAAACATCACGGCAGACTTTCCATTGGGTTGTTTTATCTGTATTACCGGAGTCAGCGGAAGCGGTAAATCCAGCCTGATCAATGAAACACTTCTGCCCGTACTTACCAGGAAATTTTACCGTTCCAAAAAGCATCCGCTTCCCTATGAATCGGTTTCAGGGATTCAGTACATTGACAAAGTAGTGGAAGTGGATCAGTCTCCCATTGGCAAAACGCCCCGGAGCAACCCGGCTACTTATACCAACGTGTTCGGGGAAATCCGCAAACTGTTCGCATCCTCGCCCGATGCCAAAACACGCGGTTTCAAGGCCTCCCGGTTTTCATTCAATATCAGGGGGGGGCGTTGCGAAGCCTGCAAAGGGGCGGGCATACAACAAATAGAAATGAACTTTCTGCCCGATGTTAATATAACCTGTCCCGTATGCCGCGGCCAACGCTACAAAAGCGACACCCTGGCCGTGCGTTATAAAAACAAGAACATCTACCAGGTACTGGACATGTCCGTGAACGAGGCGGTAGACTTTTTCAAACACGTACCTGCCATTATTCAAAAAATCAAAACGTTACAGGATGTGGGGTTAGGGTACATCAAGCTTGGACAACCCTCCACCACCCTGAGCGGCGGAGAATGCCAACGGGTAAAACTGGCTGCCGAATTATCCAGGATCTCTACCGGGAACACCCTGTATATTCTGGACGAACCCACTACCGGATTGCACTTTGAAGATGTCAAGGTGCTATTGAACATATTGCACCAATTGACCGATAAGGGCAATACAATCCTGATCATAGAACACCATCCTGACATTATCAGATCTGCCGACTATGTCATAGATCTGGGCCCCGAAGGAGGCAACCGGGGAGGAAACATTGTAGGGACCGGAACACCGGAAGAACTGGCAGAAAATTTGCAATCTTACACCGGAAGATTACTAAAAGAATGGTTACAACAATGATTAACCTATGAAAACATTACAAGAGATCAACAAGGAATGGAACGGGAAAAAAGCAGACAAATACCTGGCTGCCCTGGTGGATAACCGCCTGAAAAGCCTGGATTTTGTTCTTTATAACCCGCACAATATAAAATTTATTGATTATTCACATCCCGACGGACGCAGGACCTATGTCCGTTCACTTTCTTTTGTGTTGCAGAAAGCCGTGCGGGATTTATTTCCCGGCTCCCGGCTCAGGATCTCTTATGCGGTAGGAAATTCGCTCTATTGTGATATTGTATTTCCCGACGGCCGGGAAGAAACAGACGAAGACATGGCCCTGATCCATGCAACCATGTCTGCTATTGTAGAAAAAGACATTCCTTTCAGAAAGGAAAAAATGTGCACGGGTGATGCCCAGAAAATATTCGCAGCCAACGGGTTCCCGCAAAAAGCACTCTTACAGGAAACAAGAGGCCATTTTTATACTTCCGTTTTTTACCTGGATGATTACGCAGACACATTTTACGGCCCTTTGGTGCCATCTACCGGGTATCTGAAACTTTTCAACCTGAGCCGTTTTCACAAAGGTTTCCTGCTTCAGTATCCCCAGCCCGATCATCACGAACGCCTGGACGGTCCCCCAAAATTGCACAAACTGGTGGAAGTGTTTGAAGAATACGTCCACTGGGGCGATATCATGGGCGTTAAAGACATTGGCACTCTGAACCGGAAAATCCAGAACAACCGGGTGAAAGATTTGATCCTGACCGGGGAGGCATTCCACGGAAGACGTTATGCAGAAATTGCAGACCGTATTTATGCTCATAAGGACCGGATCAAGCTGGTGCTGATTGCCGGACCTTCCAGCAGCGGGAAAACCACTACATCCAAAAGGATCTCTACCCAATTGAAAGTTTTGGGAATGAAACCCATTGTGCTGGAGATGGACAATTATTTTGTGAACCGTGAAGATACACCTTTGGATGAAAAAGGTGAATATGATTTTGAATCGGTAGAAGCCCTGGATACGGCCTTTTTGAACGAACAACTGTTTGCATTGCTGGAAGGAAAAGAGGTGGAAATCCCCGTCTTTGACTTCATGACAGGACAACGTTCTTTCAAAGGTAAAAAAATGAAACTGCTAGAGAATGAGATCCTGATCATGGAAGGCATTCATGCCCTGAATCCCTTCGTGACACGGAACGTTCCTGCAGTCAATAAATTCAAGATCTATGCATCTGCCCTGACCTCATTATCCATGGATGAAAACAACCGGATATCCACCACGGATACGCGCATGATCCGTAGGATGGTCCGTGATTCCCAGTTCCGCGGGCTCAACGCGGAAGACACCATCTTGCGCTGGCCCAGCATCAGCCACGGAGAGCGAAAGTATATTTTCCCCTACCAGGAAGAGGCAGATGTGATGTTCAACTCGGCCCTTCCCTACGAACTGGCTGTTTTAAAATCCCATGCCGAGCCATTACTGCATCGCATTGCGCCCATGTCAGAAGCCTACCCGGAAGCGCTGCGCCTTTTGAATTTTCTGAGTTATTTCACGCCGGTACATCCCCGGGATGAAAGTTATATACCGTATGCGTCTGTGATTCGGGAATTTATCGGCACCAATCTGACGGATTGAGCGGTTTCCCGTTTCTGAGTAATTGAAAATAACTGTTTCCTTCGCCCTGCGGGGAAAGGGTTCCCAGTTTTTGGCCGGTTACGACAGTATCTCCTTCTTTTATCGCGACATCCACCATATGACAATAGATGGTGCTGAAATCTCCGTGGGAAACCAAGATTCTTATCAGGTAGCTGTCCCTGTTATCCATCCATATACTGGAAACGACTCCGTTGAAAATTGCGTTTACATCACCCCCTTTTTGTCCGGACAATGTAACACCTTTATTGTCAAAGGTAAAGCCCCACTTTGAATCCGTAATGCGGCCAAAACGTTCAATTACAATGGCATCTTTCAGCGGCCAGGGCAGGTTCCCCTTGTTGGCGGCAAAATCGGCCGAAAGAACGCGGGCGGCCTCTACGGCTTCCCGGTCGCGGGTGGCGTCTTTCTTCTCCAGGGCAGCCAGGGCTTTCTGAATTTCATCGTTCAGTTTCTGTTGTTCCCTTATGCGTTTCTGCAACTCGGCTTTTAATTGTTTTTCGTTCTGTTGCAGGCGGGCAATATTGCGGTTGAGCTTTTGCTGGTCTTCTTTCATCCGGTTGACCTCAAGCGCCAGTTCATCCCGGGCTTTTTCCCTCTCCTGCTGCAGGGTGAACAGTTTTGCCTCTTCTTCCTGCAACCGGGTTTCCGTTTGCCTGATTTTTTGCTCCTGTTCTCGTATATAGTCGCTGTAATTACGAAAATAACGCCACCTGCGATAAGCTTGCGAGGCACTTTCGCTGGATAGTATGTGCATGATCCACAGCTTTTTGTCTCTGTGACGGTAGGCTTGTTGAAGCAAATCCTGGTAGGCTGCCGTCAGGGTTTCCCGTTCCTCTTTCAGGGTTCCTATTTCTCTGTTTTTTTCCAGGATGTTATGATGGAGCGTTTCCAGTTCTTGCTCTATCCCCCGGATCAGTTCCTGCCTGTTGGATAATAACCTTTGGGCCAGCCGGTATTGATTCAGGCGGCCTTTAATATCGTCGGAAGTTGTGCGGATTCGTTCCTGCAGCATAGTAATTTCTTCCTGCAGTTTCCGGTTCTTTGCCTGCATACCCTGTACGTCTTGGGAACGGAGTGTCCCGGTTACAACAAACAACAGAGAAATGATAAGCAAAAAACGTTTCATGATCTATTGACCCGTTTTCCGGTTTGTCTCAATTTTTTTCATAGTTTCTTCCCGGGGATCTATCTGGTAGGCCTGCTGCCAGTAAACGATGGCCATAAGCGGTTCGTTCAAAGCATTGAGTATGTCCCCGTAATGATTCAGTATTTCAGCACTTTCTTTTCCACCATATGCCAAAGCCTGCCTGAAAATATCTTTTGCCTGAGTGGTTTGGCCCAGCAAATGCAAGATCCAGCCGTAAGTATCCAGGTAAGTAGAATTGTTGGGCTCCCGGTCTATGGTTATCTTACTCATTTCCAGGGCTCGTTCCAGTTTTTCGTTTCTCAGGCTCAGGTAATATGCATAGTTGTTCAGTACCGGTAAATTGTGGGGATCCAGTTTCAGGACCTTGTCGTACATAGAAAAAGATTGCTCCCAATTCCCGGCTTCATGGTACAGATCTCCAAGCAGAGCCATGGTCTGGACCCTGTTTTGGGTGTCGTCTTTATTAAGCCTTGTAAGGATCAGCTCAAAACGGGCTATGGCCCGGTCCAGCTGTCCTGTCTGCCACAAAGCCATTCCGTAAAGACTGCTGAAATCCGTATTGTCCGGAAATTTTTCCAATGCCATGGCCCCATACTCACACAACGTTTCCCAGTCTTTCAAATAATAGATGATTCCCAGTGTCTGATACCAGGCCCGGTAATCGTTCCGGTAATGATCCAGGTTCTCTTTCATGACGTCCAGGCCTTCGCCGGATCTTTCTGTTTGTATGAGATATCCCGCATACATATAAGCCAGTGTGCTGTCTTTTGGATGGGCACTGCGTGTGCTCATAAACAACGTATCTACCTGTGGATGAAACGTGCTGACAAATCCACGCGCATCAAGGATCTGTTTCAGGTAGTCGGTTTTCATTTGCACGTCAACATCCGGATACGCCAGGAAGACGTTTATGTTTTCAAAATAGAGATCAAACTGCCGCTTTAAACGGTACGTTTCGGCCAAACCGAAAACGGCCGGCATAAAAGTAGGATCCGTCTGTAAGGCCCGCTGGTAATATTCGGACGCCTTTTCTATCTCTCCGTCACCGGCCAGAACGTCTCCCATAATACTCAGGACCCTGGTAGCAGGATTGTTCTGCACGTAGTCGCTTAACAAGGCCACGGCAGCTTCTTTGTCATTTTCCATTAATATATTGAATCGCATCAATAGTCCGGACTCAGTAACGCCCTCCCTTTTTTCCAGCGTATCAAGCAATTCCAGTACTTTTGCCGTATCCTTGCTGTCCATGTAAATCCCTATCCTGTCGTAGAGCAATTCTGTTTTTTGAGGGTAATCCCGGGACAAGGCACTGTAATAATTTTCTGCTTCCCCGGAATTTCCCCGGGCCACGGCAAGTTTTGCCTGTTGCAGGCGGTACCAGTAATTATCCGGCTGCAGCTTAAGGGCTTGGTTTAAATAGCTGTCGGCGTTTTCCCATTGTCCGGCATACCCGGCTATCTGCGCCAGGTAGTAATAAGCAGCATCGTTTTTTTCTTTGTGGGATATAACTCGTTTGAAGCTTTCCCGGGCACCGTCCATATCGCCCTTGTAGAAAAGGTTCAATCCCTGATGAAACATGACCTGTGACTCTTCGGCTGTCACCAGGGGACGGTAACCGCAGGAGACAAGAAAAACCAGAGATAACAATATTACCTGATACTTCCACATGGCTTTGAAATATTGCGGGAATTGCAAAGTTACCATAATTCGTTCAATTCAATTATTTATTTTACTTTTGTTTACACCTGTACAATTTTCCCACATCCATGCAACATTCCGGCCGAAATTATCATCTTAATAAAGACATTCCGGAAGGGGATCTGATTGCCGCGTGCATAAAAAAAGATGCTGCGGCACAACGTGTTGTATATGAACGTCTCTATTCCAGAATGTTGGCAGTTTGTCAGCGGTATACAGGCAACCGTGAAACAGCAAGGGATATTGCACAGGACGGATTTGTGGTATTGTTTGAAAAGATCGGGACATATGCCGGAACAGGTTCTTTTGAAGGTTGGGCACGCAAAATTTTTGTTAATATTTCACTTTCCTATTTACGCAAAAATGATGCCTTGCGATACAGCGAACAGATAGAAACCACTGCCGGCAGTTCTGTTACCACGGGGCATATTCTGGAGAACATTTCCGCCGGGGATATTTACCGCTGCATTGAACAAATGCCAACAGGATTCCGCACCATTTTTAATATGTACGCCATTGAGGGATATACGCATAATGAAATAGCCGAAATTTTGAACATTAGTGAAAGCACATCACGTTCACAGTATTCCAGGGCAAGAAACTGGCTGCAAAACAAACTCAGTGATTTAAAATGAAACGGTTGTGTTTTATAGGAATAATACTTTTGGCGGGGTTTACGGCTTCGTGCGAAGATTCCATTCCTTTCCGCTACGATCCCGAACAACCGGATTCCCTGGCTACACGCCAGTACCCACATGCTTTTTTTGTGGTTCAGGGAATGGTTACAGATTCTGTGTCACTGGAACCGGTGCCGGAGATTTCGGTAACCTTGCGCACGGAAGATCCCGTATTTACGGAAGAAGACGGATCTTATTACGTACAGACAACGGCTTTCCCCATTTCGCAGGAATTCCGGCTTATCATAAACGGGTACGGAGAGTTTTACAACCCGCTTTATCCTGCTGAAACTTTGTACGTGCATTTTATGCTGCCCACCTTCCAGCTTACGCAGGAAGACATCCGGGAATACGGTCCCCGGTTTTTTGGCCGCGCATTTTTGACAATTAACGAAATTTTATGCCCTTTGGTAAATGAGTGAACAATCTTTCGATAATAAAATAAGGGAAAAACTCCATGACTTTTCTTTCCCGGAAGAACACGGCGACTGGGAAGGTTTGGTCGTGCGGATGTCCCGCAGAGGCATTATCCTTCGTCGCAGAAAGGTGTTTTTGTGGAGCTCAGCTGCTGCTGCCTGCCTGTTTTTGCTGATGTTCCTGCTTATGCCCGTGCTCAACCCGGAACCATATGCCCCTGGAACCGTATGCCGGATCGTTCCCCAACCGGCACACATTCATGTTACGGATTATCCGCAACATATACACGGGCTATATGCCCACGCACAACTTGACAAGCTCCGGAAAGCTTCAGTAGTTCCTGCAACCTCCGAACTTTTTGTGACACCTTCACAAACGGCGGTGCCTAAACTGGAACAGCCAAGTCCCCGCCCTGCAACAGAACAGGAACCTGCCGCGCAAAAAGAGCTGGTTGTTGACCAACCGGCTAAAGAAAAGCCACAAACCCCTATCCCTTTGTTTCCGGTGGATCTTCCTGATCCAAGCCGCATGAACAGGAAATGGATCACAGCTGCCAATTTTTCATACCAGGGAGCCATTAACGGCAACTATATCTTCACCCCTTCCACGTACACCACCAAATGGGAAACTCCCCTGAGCCTGGCCGGCAGTGATCTTTCCAACCTGGGGATACCGGATTATATGGCCCCGAATTTTGACGAAGATGATGTCAACCTCATCTCCGCACATTTTTCCACACCCATATCGGCCGGTATTAATGTGCAGAAAGAATTTAACAAATGGCTTTCCGTAGGAGCCTCGCTCACGTACACGTTGCTTAGAGGGGAATACCAGGTACATACAGCAGATAAATCTTACATTGTCAATCAGAACACCCATTATATAGGCATCCCGGTCAGTGTCTATTTCCGGGCAGTCAACACCCCGCATCTGACGGTTTACGCCGTAGGCGGAGGAGCCCTGGACAAGGCCGTGGCCGACGAGTATATCTGCCAGTTAAACGATGTCGCTACGCGTCAGTACGTTCCTGTACAGGGTTTTCAATTGTCTGTATACGGAGGGTTGGGCATAGAGTATAAATGGTCGGAATGGATGGGGATCTATATTGAACCGACCGTTTCCCATTATTTTGAAAACAATCAGCCTAAAAGCATCCGCACCATCCAACCCACCCAGTTTAAAATGGAGCTGGGAATACGTTTCAGAATTTAGATTTCTTGACCAACCGGGCCATTTCGGAAGCGAACACAAAGTCATTGAGGGTTTTGTTGTCTGAATAAAGTATGTTTTCCCGGCTGCCTTCCCATTCTTTTTTACCCTCGTATAAAAAAACAACTTTTTCCCCAATTGCCATCACCGAATTCATGTCGTGGGTATTGATAATGGTTGTCATATTGTATTCATGGGTAATCTCACTTATCAGCCGGTCTATGACAATGGCCGTCTGCGGATCCAGACCGGAATTGGGCTCATCGCAAAAAAGATAACGGGGATTCATGACTATAGCCCTGGCTATACCCACCCGTTTTTGCATCCCGCCGCTTAGTTCGGAAGGGTATTTATTCCCGATGTCTTCCAGGTTTACGCGTTCCAGGCAAAAGTCAACCCGTTCGTTTTTTTTGGCCATGGACCAGTCCGTGAAAAAATCAAGAGGAAACCGCACATTCTCCCGGGCCGTGGCAAAATCAAAAAGGGCCGATCCCTGGAACAACATTCCCATTTTTTTATGGATCAGCTTGCGTTCTTTTTCTTCCAGTTGATTAAAGACCATATCGTCATACAGGATTCGTCCGGCATCTATCGGATGAAGCCCGGCTATGGCTTTTAGCAACACGGTTTTTCCCGATCCGCTGGCTCCTATGATAAGATTGGTCTTTCCTTCTTCAAAATTGACGGATATCTCTGAAAGCACCTGCTGCTCTCCAAAGCCTTTATTAATATTATAAACGTATATCATTAATTCAGCATCAATTGGGTTAACATTAGGTCGGTGATCAGGATCAGCAAGCAAATGGTTACAATGGAGCGCGTACTTGCCCTGCCCACTTCCATGGAGTTGGCTTTGGGGCTGTATCCATACATGGCGGAGACGGTAACTATAATGAAACTGAACACAATCATTTTTGTGATCGCATAAACGATATAATACCCGTTAAAAGCAAAACGCAAGCCTTCAGCATACTGGCTCAGTGTGATCATTCCGGTAGCCGCCACGATCAGCCATCCTCCCAGGATCCCCACCAAAAAGCTAAAAAGCATAAGTATGGGATTGAATACGCAAACGGCAACCAATTTGGGAAGTATCAAATAATTAGCCGAATTGATACCCATCATTTCCATGGCGTCTATCTGTTCTGTCAGTCGCATGGTCCCGATATCCGAAGATATGTTGGATCCGACTTTCCCGGCAAGTATCAGGGCAATCATGGTACATGAGAATTCCAGGATCAGGCTTTCCCGGACCATATAACCCACATACATTTTAGGAATGAACGGGTTTTCGATATTATAGGCGGTTTGAATAACAAGTACGGCGCCTATGGCTATGGATATGATCCCGATCAAAGCCACAGAAGAAAGTCCCAGGCTTTCGGTTTCCACAAAATACTGTTTCCAGAAAATACGCCATTTTTCGGGTTTGGTAAAAACCCGTTTCATCAGGAGTATATACTCTCCACTAAGTTCCAGTGTTTTCTTAATCATTTGTCAAATATACGAAATAACCACCGCTTTTGGGAAGCGGGCATAAGCGGTTTCATGTCTTTATCCATGGTTCTCATTACAGGATTCAGGTATATATGAGAACTATCGGAAAGTGCTATTTTTACCCGCACGTACGTGTCATCCGGCTGCAAAAGGTATGAAGCCCCTTGAAGCCCGTTTATGGAATTGGTCACCTGTTTCAGGACCTTTCCGTTCTGTCCTGTGAAACGGAATTCACAGGCGTATCCCGTCAATGTCACTATCAGGCTGTCGTTTCTGATCTTGCAGGATCTCAACAAGGGTATACTATCCAGATTCCCGCGTTTTTCAACCACACTTGCCCGGCTCAGTCGCCTTGTCACTTCCACCCCGTAAGCAGCCCCGCTGATCAACGCCCGATAGACATAATCCGGCTTCAGGGTATCGGAAACATTGTATATCAGGGTTAAATCACGAGCCAGGTCCGTTTGCTTGAATACGTTGTGGGCGTCATCTCCGCCCACGATCATGGCGGGTTTGCCGGAAGAAAGCGCCACATCCCATAGATCCTCGGAATTCCAGAAATCATTCAACACTTCAAAGCAGTCGTATCCCGTAAGAAACCGCATATCCCGCGGGGAATAGCCTCCCATCCAGTCGGGATGGTTCAATACCAGTACCTGCGTCTGTTCACGCAGTTTGTTTAAAATGTGCTGTTTTTGGGAACGGGTCTGGGGTAAAATGTAATCTCCGTGATACACCCGGCGGGCACCTATGGATCCCTGGTGGGTTTTCAGAATGTTAAATCCGTGTTCATAAACCGGGATATAAAGCGTTGCAGGCGTTTGTGTTATATGCTGGTAATCGGAAATACCAATTATGTCGTACCCAAGGGAATCGTATTTGGATAAAATGTCTTCTACCGTATTCTTCCTGCCATTGGTAAATAATCCCCAGGCATTGGAATGGGCATGAAAATTAGCCCTGACCCATTGTCCTTCCGGGGTTACTTCCTGATAGGGATTGTACCAGTAAGGTCCGGAAAAAGGAGCGGAAGCGACCGGTTTATACAGGGGCGTCATCCTGAAAAGCAGGATCAGGGCCCAAAGAATTGCCGCCGTGATCCACCATTTTTTCCTGTTAAGTCTTCCTGGCATTCTGCAAAGGTAACGCAAAATCCATACCTTTGTATTATGAGCAGGATCGTACGTTTTTTTAAAGGAAGGAAGGGTCAGTGGAAACGGTTGCAACGCGTTTTTGAAGATCGGGACCAACAAACCCCTCTCTTATGGATCCATTGTGCTTCCCTGGGAGAATTTGAACAGGGACGGCCCGTTATGGAAGCATTTCGCAAACAGTACCCGGGGATACGGATCCTTCTCACTTTTTTTTCTCCCTCCGGGTATGAGATCCGTAAAAACACCCCCTTGGCGGACTATGTGTTTTACATGCCTTTGGATTCGCCCCGGAATGCCCGCCGGTTCATGGAACTGGTAAAGCCAACCCTTGCGGTTTTCGTAAAATACGAATTCTGGTATTTTTACTTGAAAAACCTGAAAAAAAGAAATATTCCCACGTACCTGATCTCGGCCCGTTTTCGTCCAAACCAGCCCTTTTTCAAACTATACGGAGCTCCTTTTCGTTATATGTTGACCTGTTTTACACACCTTTTTGTTCAGGACGAACCTTCCCGGGAACTCCTGGAAAAACTCCCCGGACTATCACTCCCTGTAACGGTGGCCGGAGACACGCGTTTTGACCGGGTAGCGGAAATTGCCACCTGCGACAACACCCCTGAACGCTTCAGGCAGATGGTACAGGAGCCGGTACTGGTAGCCGGAAGCACCTGGCCAGAGGACGAAGAAATACTGGTCCGGTTGCTGGACGATCACCCAACCCTGCAGCTGGTTGTGGCGCCGCATGAGATCCACCCGGGGCACCTGGCTTTCATCCGGCAAAAATTCGCCAAATGGGATCCCCTCTTTTTTTCAATGGCTCAATCAAAAGAAGCTGTTCCCCGGGTTTTGGTCATAGACAGCATCGGGATGCTTTCCTCGTTATACCGTTATGCAACCTGTTGCTATATTGGAGGCGGTTTTAACAAATCCGGGATACATAACACCCTGGAAGCCGCCGTTTACGGCAAACCGTTGTTGTTCGGTCCCAATTATCAAAAATTTAAAGAAGCCTGCGACCTTATTGACAACGGTGCGGCAGTAGGTTTTGAAGATTATTTCACCTGTTCCCGGGCGCTAAAGAAGTGGTTGGATGATCCCTGCCTGCACCTGGATGCCGGAAATGCAGCCAAAACGTATATAGCAGGAAACACGGGCGCTACATCATTAATGCTTCAAAAGATGGTTGTCCCGGAGCGGTAGTGTTTTGTGGTCCGGAAGCCGCATAGATAAAAGGATAACCCCCGCGTAGCGCATGTTTACGTGTTCTGAGCGCGTCTGCGCCCATGATCATCACAGTAATCCTGTAATCTATACCTTCACGGGCATTCTGCTCGTCACACCATGCCAGCAATTCATCTGACTGTTGCTCATTGTAAGTGTAAACGGCAATTTTCAGATAATCTGCTCCCGTGGAAAACGCATCCCTGACCAATGCGTCCAGGGTTTCTTTCCCGGGAATTGCCTGACCGGGATTCTCCCAAAAATGAACGGATTGAATGATCCCGGCCCCGTAGTCGCGGGCCATGCGTGATAAGGATTCTTTATAAACGACAGAAGCTTTTACGGGAATATCCACCCAACCGATGCCCCAGGAAATCATTTCCTGCAGGATGTCCGGGATCCGGTTACATTCCGGATCAACAGGATGCGTCAACAGGATCTGATTTTCTTTTCCCATACATTGCATACGCATGGCCACAAGGCCAACCTGTGATATCTCCCCCATCATATCCAGCCTGAATTCCACCCAGGGAGCTCTTTCCAGCCACCGGGTCAGGTCTTCCTCCCATTGTGTCCCCAGGCTTACCCCGGGGTTTCGCAGGATGTTTTTGCATTTTTGCAACGGTTCGTTCACCAAAACGTATTCGCCAATATCACGCAACAAAACCAACCCCAGGGTGTTTCCCCGTTTTTTCTTGTCGTGGATCATATAGGAAACCAGATCGCTCTGTGAACAAGGAAGTTCCGGATCCAGCCCGGCAGATGTAATTGCGCGCAACAACCGTTGTGCGCTTTCGCGTGACAGCAGTCCTTTTTGCGCCGAGTAGCGGGCCGCAGCGGCCATCCCTTTGGCGACGGCTTCTCCGTGCGACATTTCCGGATATCGTGCCGCCAGGGCATGGCCGAAAGTGTGTCCGAAATTCAGGGCTTTTCGTACGCCTTTTTCGTACAGGTCCTGTTCCACGATCCCTGTTTTGATTTCCTGCGAACCCGAAATCAGCTTGTGCAACAATTCAGTCGAATAATCCTTAAATTCCTTCAACTGAACCACCTCTTCTTCCAGCAAACGGAAATAGATTTCAGAAGCAATGGCTCCGTGTTTGATGCACTCGGCCAGCCCACAGCGAAACTCCCGGTCAGGAAGCGTCTGCAACACGCCCGGATGGCAAAAAACCCAGCGGGGAAGCACTGTGCACCCTATCATATTCTTGTAAGGCCCGGCATGTATCCCGTTTTTTCCGCCCAGCGCGGCATCCACCTGGGCAAGCAGCGTGGTGGGAACGAATCCGAATTCCATGCCGCGCATATATACTGATCCTATGAAACCGGCAAAATCGCACACGGTGCCGCCTCCCATACCAATGAGGAACCAGGAACGGTCTATTTCCATCTCTATGAAGCGGTCCGTCACCTGCTGAACAAATTGCCACTGTTTCAAGCCTTCCCCTCCATCCAGGGGAATGGTGATCCAGGAAGGATCCACAGCCTGTTCCATCCATACGGAAACATTCCGGTCGTACAAAAGCACCACTTTAGTCCCTGCCGGGACCATTTGGCGCAATTGCCCAAAATCCGTGGAAATAACGATATTACTCATCCCTGATGATCTTTTCCTGGCGTTTGATAGATTGCTGATGAATAGCCCGGTACACTTCGGAAATAAATGTATCGTCCAACCCCTTTTCCGTAGCCAGTTGCCTGGTCCTGGAAGAAACGGTGTTCCAGCGTTCTATCTGGATAATACCTATTCCCCCGCGTTTCTTTACTTCCCCTATCTGGTCAACCAGGGACATTCGTTGTACCAGCAGATCTACTAAATCGTCGTCCAACACGTCTATCCGCGTTCTGATGGCATCTATCAGGATTTTTTCTTCTGAAAGGGAATCGTTTGACGGAGTGGACCTTCTCCACATCAGCGAATGCATCAGATCTTTAAATGTTGCGGGGTTCAGCTGTTGCCCCGCATCACATAAGGCTTCCGATGGGCGGGGATGCACTTCCAGCATCAGCCCGTCAAAATTCAGGTCCAGAGCACGCTGGGCCAACTCGGGAATAAACACCGTGTTACCCGACAGGTGCGAAGGATCGCACAACAGGGGTATTTCGGGCATCTGCACCTTGAATTCTATGGGGACCCGCCATAACGGGGCATTGCGCAATTGACCTGTGTGATAATCGCTGAACCCGCGGTGAATGGCATACACGTGTTCAGGACAATACCTCAATACACGTTGTACAGCCCCTATCCACAATCCCAGGTCGGGATTGATGGGATTCTTTACAAAGACATGCAGGTGCGCTCCCTGTAACGCCTTGGCGATCTCCTCCGCCAAAAAAGGGTTGGCCGTTGTCCGGGTTCCTATCCAGACAGCTTTCAGTCCTGCTTTTAACACCAGTTCCACGTGCCTGGCAGAAGCCACTTCCGTACATACGGACAAGCCAAAATCTTCCTGGACACGACTTAGCCAGGGAAGTCCCGTTTCTCCCACGCCTTCAAAGGTTCCGGGTTTTGTGCGGGGTTTCCATATCCCGGAACGGAAAAATGAAATGCCTTCTCCACCGGCAGAATCCGGAAGCTTGAAATCTTTCAGATCCCGGGCTGCTGATCTTACCTGTTCTTCTGTTTCGGCACTGCAAGGGCCTGCTATAATTATGGGATGTTTCATCATTCGGGGTCCTGAATACGTTGACGTATTTCCTGTTTAACGGCTTTCCACCGAGGTATATCTATCTTGGGGCCTACTACCTCCACCACTTTGGCTGCTATCATGGAACCGATATCGCCGCATTTCTGAAGCGATAAGCCCAGGGAATGGGCATACAAAAAACCGGCTGCGTAGAGATCTCCCGCCCCGGTAGCGTCAATGGAAGTGCCGGGCCATGCCTTCACCGTACATACACAATTCCCGCTTTTGACCACAGAACCCTGTTTGCCGAGTTTTACCACTGCAATATCACAGATGCGTGAAATCTCATCCAAAGCATCTTCCGGCTCCTTGC
>JBAZDQ010000024.1:0-21184 GCA_041654355.1 Bacteroidales bacterium | reverse complement strand
GTTCTTCCAGATTGATATTCGGAGCGATGAAGGAATGCTTCATCATCAGCAGGGTATAGACGATCTCACTGGCGCCTGCCATCCAGCATTCATGCCCGGTCATACCTTTAGTGGAACTTACGGGCGTTTTATGGGCACCAAAGACCCGGTCAATGGCCATTGCTTCGTAAGTGTCTCCAATAACCGTGGATGTGGCGTGTGCGTTAATGTAGTCGATATCAGACGGTTTCAGGCCCGCATCTTTCAAGGTTCTTTCCATGGCCACGGCGGATCCCTGGTCACTAGGTTGGGATATGTGTACTCCGTTGGATGAAAAACCATATCCCAAAATTTCTGCATAGATGTGTGCACCCCTTTTCACGGCATGTTCGTATTCTTCCAGGATCAACGTGGCAGCACCTCCGCTGGGCACCAGGCCGTCCCTGTTTTTATCAAAGGGGCGGGAGGACTTCAAGGGTTCATCCACGCGTGTGGAAAAAGCATTCAGTCCGTCAAAACTGGCCATGCTCAGATAATTGGTTTCCTGGGCTCCCCCGCAAACGATCATGTCCTGCAATCCAAGCCGGATGAACATAGTCCCAAGCCCTATGGTATGTGAACCGCTTGAACAGGCGGCACTGATGGTCATGTTGATCCCGCGGAGCTTAAAAATGGTGGATAAATTCATGGTTACCGTAGAATTCATTGACTGGAAAATGGCTCCGGAGCCCAATAGGGTAGTGTCTTTTTTCTCAACACATATCTCGTGAGACTCTATGACCGCTTTACTGGAAGAATCATTCCCGTACAGAATGCCTGTTTCGTTCTTTTCCAGGTAATCCAAATCTATTCCGGCATCTTTGAGTGCCTGTTCCGTGGCCACATAAGCGTATTCTCCCTCTTCCGGAAGGCATATCCGCTGGCGGCGGCTCAAAACGCCTTTCAATTCCGGACGCGGTACAATGCCCGTCAACGGGGAACGGTATCCGTATTCCGTCCTTGCCGGATCAATGCCTATGCCGCATTTCCCGTTATACAGGCTTTCCCGTACTTCTTCCACGTTTGTTCCTATGCATGAATGGATCCCGATCCCTGTTACAACAACTCTTTTCATAAGTTCTCTAAGTATGTAATCCTCCGTTTACAGACAACACTTGTCCCGTTATATAGGAAGCTTCCGGACTTGCAAAGAACGCAACGGCAGCCGCTACTTCGTATGGTTGCCCGAAACGTCCCGCCGGAATACGTCCTTTATGGTCGTCCTGATTAATGTCTGCTGTCATATCCGTATCAATAAAACCGGGAGCCACGCAATTGACAGTAACTTTACGCGGGGCCACCTCCATGGCCAGTGAACGCGTAGCGCCCATAATACCCGCTTTGGAGGCCGAATAATTTGTTTGTCCGGCCATTCCGGTAAGACCTGATAATGAGGTTATGTTAATGATCCTGCCATTGCGTTTTGTAAGCATGTTCTTTAGTACCCGGCGGGTAACATAGAAAAAACCGAACAGATTGGTTTCCAGTACTTTATTCCACTGTTCATCCTGCATAAAGATCATCAGGTTATCTTCCCGTATCCCGGCGTTGTTTACCAGAACGCTTATATATTCTCCAGGATGGGTTTCTTCCCATTTTGCGAGGGCTTCATCCACCTCGTGCTTGAAAGCCACATTGAAAGGCAGGATCTCGGCAGATCCGCCGTCTTCTTCCACCAGGCGGACGGTTTCCAGGGCAGCTGTACGGTTGGATGCATAATTGACAAGTATTGAATACCCTTCATGGGCCAGGGCTACGCAAACAGCCCTTCCAATCCCTCTTGATCCTCCCGTTACCAATGCATATTTCATATTATAACGGCTTATTGTTTATGATATATTCTATAGATTTGGCAATATAAGGATACAATGTTTCGTCTTCCTTTACGGCAGGAAAGAAAGACCGTATCTGATCGTAAACACCGCGGGTAGCAGGGGCTAGTTTGTCTTTAAGATCCAGGCAGTCCACTCCCTGCATCAGAGCCATCAAATGGATGGCAGTCACCTGGAAAGCATTTTCTATGACCTTTGCCGTGATCAGGGCCGAGTTGGTTCCCATGCTCACTATATCCTGGTTGTCGTTGTTATTGGGGATAGAATGGATGTAGTTGGGCATGCAAAGTGTCTGGCATTCCGCCGTGGTAGAAGTAGCCGTGAACTGGGCTGCCTGCATCCCGTAATTCAGACCCAAAACGCCCAGGTTGACAAAAGCAGGCAATATCTGGTTTACCTTATCGTGACAAATGTAATTCAACTGCCTTTCCATGAGCATGGTCAGCTTGGTTACCGCAATTTTCATCTTGTCCATTTCCAGGGATATGTAATCCCCGTGGAAATTTCCCCCGTGGTAAACGTTTTCGCTTTCAGGATCCACTACCGGGTTGTCGCACGAGGAATTCAATTCATCCATAAGCACTTTCATTGCCTGGTCCAGTGTATCGGCAACGGGTCCCAATATCTGCGGCACACAACGTAGAGAATAGAATGGTTGTACCTTATCCCGGAATACTTTGTCGCCGTTCACCTCTTTGTTGTAAAGGTAGGACTGTCTTCTTTTCAAGCATTGGCTACCCGAAAGTGTTTCGGACATTTTCTCAGCTATGAAAATTTGTCCTCTGTGGCGTTTTTTCCGGTTTAATTCAGGGGCCAGGAAATCGTCATAGGACCCTGCAATCTCATTGACAAAAGCCGAGGCGGTCACTGCCCATTGCATAAGTCTTCCTGCCTGAATCAGATTGATAACTCCGATCCCGGTCATCACAGAGGTGCCGTTGCTCATAGAAAGACCTTCCCGGATATGGATCTGCAGCGGTTCCAGGCCGTTTTCCTTCAGCACTTCAATGGTATTCCTGATTTTTCCTTTGTAACGGACGTTGCCTTCACCAATAAGGGCCAGGCCCATGTGGGCCAGCTGCACCAGGTCTCCACTGGCACCAACCCCGCCGTGTTGCGGGATCACCGGGTAGATTCCCCGGTTGATAAATTCGGCAAGCAGCCGGGGCAGGGAAGGGTGGACCCCGGAATATCCCTGAACAAAAGTAGCCAGGCGTGCAATCATAGCTGCCTTAACCTGTGTATCGGTTAGCAGATCTCCCGTACCGCATGCATGAGAACGTATCAGATTCAGCTGAAGCTGTTTCAGGTCTTTGTCGTCCACCCGGAATTGCGACATGGGGCCAAAGCCTGTATTGATCCCGTAGATCACTTTTTCTTTCGAAAAATCTTTAAGAAAGTTGTATGAACGTTCTATCCGTTTGAAAGCTTCCTCGCCCGGAGCAATCGTTTCTCCTCCAAATAAAAGATCTTCTATATCCTTAAGATGCAGCTCTTTATCGTAAATCAGCATATTGTAGTAAAGCGGCTGGGTTTATAAATTTACAAAGATACTAATTTTGCAACAATCGCGTTGATCCCTTTAATTTAATATCTGCAGAAGAAGATCCTATCAGCAAATTAACAGGGCCTTCTTCGGTAACAAAAGCCTCTTTGTCTGTGTCCCAGTATGCAAGGTTCTCTGCTTTCAGGGACAAACTTACTTTCTTTGACGTTCCCGCCGGTACGAATATGCGTGCAAATCCGGCCAGTTGCCTGCCGGGTCTTTCCACTTTGGAAGCGCGGTATTCCACATACAATTGCACAACTTCTTCGCCATCAAGTTTCCCCGTATTTTTCAGCACAAACTCAACGTTAACCGAATCCCGGAACGCTTTTTCCACTTTCAGTGAGCTGTATTCAAAGCCGGTATAGCTCAACCCGTACCCGAAGGGATACAACGGATCCCCTTTGAAATACATATACGTTCTTCCGTTACGGATGTTGTAGTCCATCAGGGGCGGAAGATCGGTGATATCCCGTACCCAGGTCTGGGTGGTTCTTCCTGCAGGGTTGACCTTCCCGAACAGGACATCGGCAAGGCCGTTGCCCAGTTCCTGGGAATTGTTGGTTATATGAACGATGGAAGGAATGTGTTCTTCGGACCAGTTGATGGCAAAGGGAAAACTACTCACCAGCGCCAGCACCGTCCTGGGGTTGGCCTGCAAAACCAGTTTGGCCAGGTCTTCCTGTTCCAGCGTCAGGGCCTTCCGGTCAACGGCCTCACGTCCGTCACTGGGTACCGGGGAATAAAACCAGCGGGCATCGGTGCCGTACGGATGGTTGCCAATGCATACCACGGCCACATCGGCTTTTGATGCTGCAAGGACTGCTTTGTCCATGGTATTTGACGGTTCATAAAAAACTTCCACTTCCGGTCCTACGGCATTGCGAATCCCATCCAGGATGGTTATCGCATAATCCGGCGTTCCGCTGTACCAGTCATAAATTACCTCATCGGCACGGGGGCCAATCACGGCTATTGACCGGATCTTTCCGGCATCCAGGGGAAGCAGTGGTGCTTTTTCCCCGCCGGCCGGTTTGTTTTTCAACAGAATCGCCGATTTTGCAGTCACCAGGCGTGCAAAATCTTTGACTTTTTGATCTTCCCAGGGTTTTCGGGTGTCTGTCACACCAATCCCGGTATAAGGCTGTTTCTCGTAATCCTCCGGACTGTCCAGTAACCCGAGTTTAAGGGCCACGTAGAGATTTCCGCGGATAGCCCGGTCAATTTCCTCTTCGGTCAGGATCCCGTTCGTGACGGCCTGGTTGATGGCCAGCAGGTAATCGTCCAGGAACTGGCCAACGGTGGCTTTTACCACGGCTGCAGCTCCTTCCCATAGAGTCGGAAAGGCTTTGTGTGCGGTGATAAGAAGCCGCAGTGCCCCGCCGTCGGTACAAATGATCCCGTTGTTGCCCCATTCCCGGCGGGTGATGCTCTCCAGGATCGGGTGTACGGTCATCGGTATCCCGTTCCATGCGTTGTAGGATGCCATAAAGGCACGGGCGCCGCCTTCGGTGATGCCTTTGTAAAAAGGATAAGAATAATACTCCCGGAAAAGCCTTTCGTCAAAATCAGAAGAGGTGGAATCCCGTCCGTCTTCGTTGCTGTTGGCCATGAAATGTTTCATCAGGGAAGCGCTCTTCCAATATTCGGGGTGATTTCCCTGCAAACCTTTGACAAAGGCCACTGTCAGCCGGGACGCCAGGTATGCGTCCTCTCCGTAACTTTCCTCGGTTCTTCCCCAGCGGGGATCCCTGGCCAGGTCGGCATTCGGGGCACGCATGACCATACCTCCACGGGGATTTTCGGGACGTTGGGTGTAATACCTGATTTCGTGGGCTTCAATTTCTGCTACTTTCCTTACCAATGAAGTATCCCAGGTGGATCCCAGTCCGTATGCCTGCGGAAAAGTAGTAGTAGGCTGATCCTGGCGGCCTCCCCAATGGGCCGGCCCTCCCAAAGCCATTCCGTGCAGGCCTTCTGAATGTCCTGTGTTAGGGATACCCAGGCGGGGTACCCCCAGGTTTGTAGACAAGAGATTTATTTTTTCTTCTATGGTAAGCATGTCCAACAGGATTTCAATACGTTGGTCAGCAGAAAGATCCCTGTTATGAAAAGGATGGTTTTGGCCTTGTATTTCAAGGGAAAAGGCAAGACAAAAAGTAAAAAAAACAACTAATGTGAGGGGTTTAATATGTTTCATGATGTATGTTTTGTGTGCAAAAATACGATTATATTTGTATATTATGAGTTATATACCCAATGAAAACAGGTACGGTAAAATGATATACCGTCGCTGCGGCCGGAGCGGTTTGCAGCTGCCCTCCATATCTCTTGGTTTGTGGCATAATTTCGGTGATGTGGATGATTATGGAAACGGGCGGAAAGTTATTTTGAAAGCCTTTGACAGCGGAATCACGCATTTTGACCTGGCCAACAATTACGGTCCCCCGTACGGGTCTGCCGAACGCAATTTCGGTAAAGTGATGCGGGAAGATCTGTCGGCTTACAGGGATCAGCTTATCATATCCACAAAAGCCGGTTACGATATGTGGCCGGGACCTTACGGGAACTGGGGATCGCGTAAATACCTGCTTGCCAGCCTGGACCAAAGCCTGGAACGTATGGGCCTGCCGTATGTGGATATTTTCTATTCACACAGGCCGGATCCGGATACGCCCCTGGAGGAGACCATGGGGGCACTGGCCCATGCCGTTCACAGTGGTAAAGCACTTTACGCAGGTATATCCAATTATCCTGCCGATCAGGCACGCAGGGCATTCAGTATCCTGCGGGAACTGGGGACTTCCTGCCTGATCCACCAGCCCAAGTATTCCCTCCTGGAACGCTGGGTAGAAGCCGAACTTATGGATGTTCTGGAAAAAGAAGGAGTGGGGTGCATTGCTTTTTCACCACTGGCCCAGGGCATGCTTACCGGAAAATACCTGAAAGGCATTCCCGTTGGTTCCCGGGCCCAGAGGGCTGACGGTGCCTTGCAGGTAGAAAACATAACACCGGAAATCCTGGAAAAGATCAACAAGTGGAACCGGATTGCCCGGGAACGCGGTCAGACACTGGCTCAGATGGCCATTTCATGGCTTCTGAAAGATCCGCGGGTGACTTCGGTACTCATTGGCGCACGCACTGTTGAACAATTGGAAGAAAATTTGAAAGCCGCTTACAATAACACATTTACATCTGAAGAGCTATGGGAACTAGAATTTGCATCCGCATAGATCGCGGAAAAGAAGCTGTTGACGGAGCCGGAGTGAGGCTGCGCAGGGTTTTGGGATTGAAAACCGTACGGGCTTACGATCCTTTTTTAATGCTGGATGGGTTTGATTCCACAGATCCTGATGATTACATCCGGGGATTTCCCTTTCATCCCCACCGGGGGATCGAAACGGTTACGTACCTTGTGGAAGGACTTATTGAGCATATGGACAGTCTCGGGAACAAAGGGACCATAGCTGATTTACAATGCCAGTGGATGACGGCCGGTTCCGGGATCATTCATCAGGAGATGCCTAAAGAATCGCCTCGTATGCTGGGTTGTCAGCTATGGGTAAATCTCCCTGCAAAAGAAAAAATGACAATACCCACGTACAGGGATATTTTGCAGGAAGATGTACCTGTCTTACGTGAGAATGGAGCCGTTGTGCGCATACTATCCGGTATTTACAACGGAATGAAAGGACCCATGGACGGAGGGTATCAGGGTGTTCAATACCTGGACATTACATTGGAACCGGACAGGGAGTGGCTTTACGATCAGACTCCCAACGACCACACCCTGTTCCTGTATCTTCTGGAGGGAAACCTTATGCCGGCGGGTAAGGAGGATTATGAAGATAAGGGCTGTGCCATGCTTATGGCAGCAACCGGAAACCCCGGCGAAGGGAACGACACGGTTTCCGTGCATTCGGGAAGCAAAGGGGCCCGTTTTCTTCTCGTTGCGGCCAAACCCCTGAATGAACCCGTTTCATGGGGAGGTCCCATTGTAATGAATACAAAAGAAGAACTTGATCTGGCTTTCAGGGAACTGGAGGATGGGACATTCATCAGGCACAAAGATCCGACGTTCCTGATCCTATAAGGCAAGCAGGCAAACCGGCTGCTCCACGAGGATTCGTTTACCTGTATCTTCCGGAAGGCCGGTTTTTCTGTTACGCCTGTAAATTTCTATATGGTTTTCGTTTTTACAGGAGACCAGGATCCAATGATCATCCGGGGTGATCAAAAAATGCCTGGGATGGCTTCCCGTAGGCTGAAATCCTGCTCGTGTCAGCATTCCGCTTTTGTCATCCACAATGTAGGTTATCAGACCGTCTCCTTTCAGACGTGTGGAAGCATACAGGAAATTCCCGTCCGCAGATAAAGCAATATGGGCGCTTCCGCGTGCGCTCAGTGTATCTGCCGTTACAGACTGGATCCGGTCCAGTTTCCCGTTTTGGTGAGTAAAAACAGTAACCATGCCCGAGAGTTCGTTAACCAGGTATGCACGGTCCCCTTTTTTATTGAATACCAGATGCCTGGGACCACTACCCGGTTCCAGCGTAACGGTGTCTGAAAGCACCGGGGCTTCCTTCACCCGGTTGCTGAAAACATATATGCGATCAGTCCCCAGGTCTGTGGCAAACAAATGACTGCCATCCGGAGAAAAGACAACGCAATGGATATGAGGGGCTTTTTGCCTGATCGTATCGGGTCCCGAACCCGTAAATTCCCAGCGGTACCTGATGGTTTCTGCTTCCGGAGAAAAAACAGTCACCGTTCCGGACGAATAATCTGCTGTTACCACATACCTTCCGGAAGGTTCCACCGCCACGTGGCAGGGATCTGCACCGGGATTTCCCCGGAATCTTAAAGGCGTAAGCTTTCCGCTTTTCCTGTCCGCAATAAAAACAGCAAGCCCGGATGCGGGACCGCTTTCGTTGACAGCATATACCAGGTTCTCTGCCGTTGACACGGCCAGGAAAGAAGGATTTACGGAAGCGGTGCTGTCCAGCAGTTGAAAATCACCCGTAGAAAGATCAAAGCCGTAAGTATAGATTCCGTGACTGTCTCCTGTGGTATAGGTGCCGGCCAGCAATGTCAGATCCTGCCTGCCTGAAGTGCATGCATGTAATGATACCATAATTAAAAAAAGGAATATTAATTTTTTCATGATCAATTTTTTACAAAAATAAAAAAACCCCGTTGAAAAACGGGGTGGCGCATTAATTCATTTAACCGTAAACAAATTAATAATCCAGAGTGAAAACTTTCAGGCCCTGGTTAATGGTATTTACTTTAATTTTCAGTCCTTTAACACCTTCTGCAATACAATCTCCCTGTAGGGGATAGGACATCATGGTGGAATAATTGGTATACAAAGGATCGTTGCCGGATTCGTGACGCAATTCCATGCAGTAATAACCGTCTTCCAGAGGAGTTTCCCGGTTAAGGTCGTAGATAAGGGCAAAGGAATGCTTGGTCGGGTCCATGGCCTGTATGGATACCTGCAGGTTTAGATACCTTTTAGAGCCGAACCCGCCTCCGGCATACCATAAATACTGCGGTTCAACCCTGTCCGTACCCAGTGTATCGGGCTGGCCGGTGAAAATGAAATCTTCCGTATCCACAAGGTGCATCTGCATAATGTCAATGTATTTCACGGTTGATTCATCTGTCTGGACTTCTTCCCCTTGTTGATCATCACCGTGGATGGTATAATACAATATCAGCCGCTCTCCGTCTATAGGTTCAAATTCATCATTGATAGAGGTATGGTTCACGGGACAGAACAGCAGGGTATCGTCGGTAATGACATAAAACGGGAACTCTCCGTCAACTTCCTGTTCATGTGTGTCTAAGGTTATGGTTCCCCAAGTGACTTTGGTTTCTTCACCTGGATCCAGCCATTTGGAACAGGAATTCATGGTAAGGAGCAGGGTGGCCGCAGAGATCAAAAAAATGAAATTGCTTATTCTTTTCATTATTTTAGTATTTTCGTTGTTGTTTCTGTTTACTAATTGCAGCGATTTTTCAATTACTGCATCAAAGAAAGAAAAAATATTTGTCAATGCAGTATTACGTGACCCCCTGCATTTAAATGATGACCGTAAACACAGATGAAAGACAGAGAGCTTTGGAAAGAGATATACCAGAAGTACGCCAGGCGCATGTTGACAGTGTGTATGCGGTATGCTCCGGGAAGGGAACAGGCAGAGGACATGATGCACGACGGGTTTATGCAGGTGTTTCGGTCTTTGGATAAATTTACGGACAGGGGAGAAGGATCTCTGAGGGCATGGATGGAAAGGATCATGATCAATACCTGTTTACAGCACCTTAGAAAGAAAGACCTGTTAAGGAACAGTTCTTTGGTAGAAGCAGAAAAAGAACCTGCAAATGATGATTTGTTGGAAGCCGCTGCAGAAAGAATCCCGGGGACTGTTTTACGCAGTTTCATTCAACAGCTGCCTCCCGGGTACAGGGCCGTATTCAATCTTTATGTATTTGAAGGGATGAGTCATAAAGAGATTGCACGGGAACTGAACATTAAAGAAAAAACATCCTCATCCCAATTATACAGGGCTAAAAGTTTGCTTGCTTCGCAAATACAAGAATATGAAAGAAAGCAACAATAAATGGGCGGAAATTGTCCGGGATAAAGTGAACGGGCTTCCGGAAGTGTTGGATACCAATATTTCCTGGGAGCGTATGGAACGTAAGATCATTGCTTTCTATAGGATACGTTTATTTAGAAGAACAGGGCTTGCAGCTGCCTGTGTTGCCGCTATACTGGTACCGGTATTCTTTTTGAACAACGGGGGAGCCGGAACGTCTGAACAGCCGGTTCGCATAGTACAATTGCACCAACCGGCAACCGGGCTGACCTGTAAAGCAGAAAGACCGGTCAATACAATATTTATGCTTCCCGGATCCCGAGTCAAAGTCGTTTCCCTGCAGCCGGCAACGGATCCGGACACTGCACCTGCTCAGGCACTTGTACAAGAACCCGCACAGGAACCCACACAAGAACCCACACAAGAACTTGTACAGGAATCTCCCCCGGAACAAATTCACGTAAAGGGTCCTGTATATACAACTGATCCTTTTGCAGAATCTGCGCGGGAAACGCAACCCCGGAAACAATTTATGGTATCCGCTGCCGGTCTGTTGAATGTTAGCCGGGGAGGAGCAGAAGGTGCGCTGCCTATGAACGATCTGTTGATGTCTGATAATCGGTTGACAACTTACGGTATCACGCAAAAAGAAACCGGACTTAATGCTTACGACGCTTCGTTCGCTCCCGTCTCATACGTACAATATGAATACAAACACCGGCTGCCTGTTTCCTTTGGCCTTTATGTTTCACTTCCTTTGTCGGAGCACTGGTTTGTGGAAAGTGGATTGCTGGCCACCCGGCTGGCCACCTCAATTTTTTCCGTTCCGCACATGCATGCCGTTACCCCGTCAAACCGCACCTTCCTGACCGAAAGGATCCTCTGGTACCTGGGAGTTCCCCTGAAAATCCGGTGGAATTTTATTTCGGGAAGGTTCTTCACGGCATATGCCTCGGCAGGAGGCATGCTGGAAAAATGCGTTTCGTTTGATTATTCGGGAAATATGGATGATGAAAATATGCACTTCACGATCGGTCAGATTCCTCTGCAATGGTCTGTAAATGCCACATTGGGAGCACAATACAATATTATCAACATACTGGGTCTTTTCATAGAACCGGGGATCTCATTTTTCCCTGACAGCCACAACCCGGTACATACCATCCGGGGGGAAAGGCCACTGTATTTTAACCTGAATGCAGGGGTCCGGTTTATGTTTTAAAGATTTATTTTTAACAAATACTGCAAATTATCCAATTAATTGTCATATCTTTGACGCTAACAATTTTTTATTTTTTTATTTTTTTATTTTAATTTCAATGAATAACGGAACCGTTAAATTTTACGATGAGATCAAAGGTTTTGGTTTTATCAAGGACGCAAACTCGTCCAAAGAGTATTTTGTACATTCATCAGGTATTATTGACAGGATCAGAGACAATGATGAAGTAACTTTCGACTTACAGGAAGGAAGAAAAGGATTAAATGCCGTAAATGTAAGACGCAGCTAATCCTGCAACATACCATTTGCAATCCCGCCGCTTTGCGACGGGATTTTTTTTTATACTTTTGTAAGGATGATCTACCTTTTGCCTCATGCAGACGCTTTGCCGGACAGTTTCCCGGAACTGTGCCGGGCTTTTATGCCCCTTGAACGTTACCGGCAAATGATGAACTATACCAGGATCGCGGACAGAAAATTGTGTGCGGCCGCTTATGTGCTTCTGGTGTATGCGCTAAAAAAGGAAAATCTTTTTACACAATTACCGGTTTTCGCGTACGGTCCACACAGCAAGCCCTTCCTTTCCAATTATCCGGGAACACATTTTAACATAAGCCATTGCGACGGGGCAGTCGTATGCGCCCTATCCCCGGATCCTGTTGGCATTGATATAGAAAAAGTGGCTGGGTACGACGACGATATGGCCCGCTACATCTGCAATCCCATAGAATACGCCTGGGTTACGAAAATACCCGGCCGGGAAGCTCAACGGTTTACGGAAATGTGGACCCGCAAGGAAAGCTACGTCAAATCCCTTGGAACCGGGATCGATTGCCATCCCAGGGACATGAAAAGCGGGGAAAGCCGTGTCTTTTACACAGGCAATAAAAACAATCAATACATAATAAGTCTCAGACAATGCAGCAAAAAACCTATCCCCTGACAAATGCCCAAAAGGGCATGTATTACGAATGGCAGAAAGACAAAGAACTGACCCAGTACAACAATCCCTTTCTTTACGAATTTCCCGACAAAATACAGGCGCAAAAACTAAAAGAAGCCTTTGTCAAAGTAGTTCAGGCACATCCTTTCCTGAAACTTAAATTGAAATTGCCGGGCAACGGGGAAGTGGTCCAGTATTTTGTAAAAGAAGACCCGGTTAACATTCCTGTTTACGAAACAAAAGAAGAAGGTATCAGGGAACGGTTGCTGAAAACCATAAGGCCGTTTGATTTGTTGTCAGGAGAACCCCTGTACCGCATAGACATATATGTAACACCGGGCAAGATCTATGTATTGCTGGATATTCATCATATAGCGTACGACGGATCTTCCAGCACGGTATTCCACAGGGACCTGGTAAAAGCCTATAACGGGGAAGAACTTCAGGAAGAATCCTTTACCTGCGGTGATTTTGCCCTGTTGGAAACCGAACGCATGCAGGGAGAAGCATACAAGAGTGATGCTGATTATTTCAACGAAAAACTTTCCGGAATCACTCCTGCAAAACTTCCCATTTTGAACCGTTCCGAAGAAGCGGCCGGTACATTGGATAAGGTTTCTGAATATATTGATTATCAAGAAATAAGTGATTATTGCACACGTCTGGATATTTCCCCCAACAACCTCTTTGCCGGGGCTTTGGGTATTTGCCTGAACCGTTACTCCCGTGAAAACAAACTTTGTTTTTGTACGGCCCATAACGGCCGTATTGATGAAAGGGTGCGGGACAGCATAGGAATGTATGTCAAAACACTGCCGGTGGTGGTGGAATCAAATCCAGAGCAAGCACTGGAAGATTACCTGAAAGGCATCCGGACCAATATGAAAGAACTCTGGACACACCAGACGTATCCTTTTTCGGACATGGTGACCAATTTCGGGGTAGCTATGGACCTGACATACACCTATCAGAAAGGGATCCTGGAATATTTTGAAATGCCGCAGGGACATGTAAAAATGGAATACATGCACGAAGGGTCCACCCATGACAAGCTGAGCATATACATATACCAGTTTCCCGAAAATTTTGAAATACGTTGTGAATACAACAATGCACTCTACGACAGGGAATACATGGAAATCTTTGCCGCTTCCCTGAAAAACACATTGCAAGAGATCCTGGCCGCCGATCCTTCAAAAACTGCCTGCGCGGCAATCAACATTGTCAATCCCGCAGAAAAGGAAAAAGTGCTGAAATTTGCCCGGGGCACCGCAATGGACTATGACAACACGCTATCCTTCCCGGATCTGTTCCGGGAACAGGTGGCCAAAAACCCCAAAAATCCCGCGGTAAAGGACATTTCGGGAACTTTGACCTACGAAGAACTGGACAGGCAATCGGATGTGATGGCCCGCAAATTGACAGCCATGGGGGTCAGGCCGGACAATTTTGTGGCCGTTGTGCTATCCCGCCGGAAAGAATACGTCGTGACTGTATTGGGAATCCAGAAAGCCCGTGCCGCTTACGTTCCCATGGACAGTGAATATCCCATTGACCGCCTGCTGTACATGCTGGAGAACAGCCGGTCCGCGGTACTGGTCACCGAAAAGGGACTCTATGCCAAAAAGCAGGAAGAAGGAGATTTCAAACACCGCAACGTTCTGTTTCTGGAAGACATACAACTGGATGCACCGGTAGAAAAAGTAACCGACCTGCCAGGACCGGACAACCTGGCCTATATGATCTACACCTCGGGATCCACCGGGAAGCCCAAAGGCGTTATGATCAGCCACCGGGGACTGGTGGCTATGAGCACGGCACATGCCGGTGACATGGATATCGCTCCCGGAGACAATAATATTTGTCACGCCAGTTTCAGTTTTGATGCATCGGTACACGATATTTTTCCGCCTTTGTCTGCCGGTGCGTGTATACATGTGATCCCTTCCGAAATGCGCCAGGACATGGTCATGCTGTACGATTACATAATCCAAAACCACATTACCGGAGGCACTTTCAGTACCCAGTTTGGCCTGGAAATGATCAACCAGTTTGAACTCCCCATGAAATACATGCTGGTAGGCGGGGAGAAAATGTTTCCCGTCAAAAAGAAAAACCTGAAGATCATCAATGGTTACGGACCTACCGAATTCACCGTATGTTCCGATTACCACATAGTGGATCAGGACAAAGATACCGGAAACATTCCCATAGGAAGGCCTGTCCCCAATTCCTGGTCGTATGTGCTTGACGACAAACAGCAGTTGCTGCCTGCCGGTGTTGCCGGGGAATTGTGCCTGGCCGGACCCCAGATTGCTTTGGGATACTGGCTGCGGGAAGATATCACGGCAGAACGTTTCCTGGCGAATCCATACGCTGCCGGGACGATCAATCAAAAGCTGTACCGTACCGGGGACCTGGTTCGCTGGCGCAACGACGGGCTTCTTGAATACCTGGGCC
This sequence comes from Bacteroidales bacterium, assembly GCA_041654355.1. Lineage (GTDB taxonomy): Bacteria > Bacteroidota > Bacteroidia > Bacteroidales > UBA932 > DMER64. The sequence goes on along the minus strand of JBAZDQ010000024.1, from coordinate 6,555 downwards.
GTATTGACACCCAGGTCAAACTGCGCGGATTCCGCATAGAGCTGGGAGAAATTGAAACCGTTCTGTCCAAATTCCCGGGAATCGTTTCGGCCGTTGCCGATGTGAAAGAATTCGGGGGCGCGCAGCAGTTGTGCGCTTATTACCAGACAGAAGGAGATACCAATATTTCTGAGGAAGCACTGCTGGAGCATTTGCGTGCCAGCCTGACGGACTACATGGTTCCCTCGGCTTTACTTAAATTGAAGGCCTTTCCCATGACACCCAACGGCAAGGTGGATCGTAAAAAACTCCCCATCCCGCACCTGACACTCAAAGAGATCATTCCTCCGCAAACCATCATGGAAAAAGACCTTTTTGGGATCGTTGCCGAAATCCTGCAGACAGATGAATTCGGGGTAACCACCAACTTGTTGTCCATCGGCCTGACTTCGCTGCTGGCCATCCGTTTTTCAGTAATAGTCAAACAAAAAATGGACATCAATTTGCCTACCAAGGATATTTTGAAACTCAAAACCATACGGTTGCTTGCACGCCAGTTGACTGCTGAAGGTGTAGAACCTGCCGCAACCGGGATCAAAACCTATCCCGCACAAGAATATTACCCCCTGACGGAAACCCAGAAAGGTATTTACTATGACTGGGAGAAAGCCCGGGAAGCCTTGCAATACAACATTCCGGTGGCCATTCGCAGCGTTGACACTAAAACATTGGAGCCTGCCAGGCTGAAAGAAGCTCTGGCAAAAGTTATGGAAACGCATTCTTACCTGAAAACCCGCCTGTTGTTGCAAAAAGGAGAAGTAATGCAGCAGCGCCGGGACCAACAGGCTCCTGAAATACTGGTCAATAATGCCGATGAAGGTAAAATGAAGTCTGTTATGACGCAGTTCGTACAACCTTTTGACCTTTTTAACGACAACCTGTACCGCTTTGAAATATATACCACCCAATCTTCCGTTTACCTGCTGATGGACTTCCATCACATTGCCTTTGACGGTGCCTCTATGGGCATTTTCATGCAAGATCTGAAGCAAGTCCTGGAAGGAAAAGAGCTTATTGCCCCTTCGGTCACTGCCTTTGATGTTACCCTGTACGAACAAGAAGCCCTGCAATCTCCCGCATACCGTCAGGCAGAGGAATACTTCGATACCCTGACCGGAGGCGAGTGCTCCATGTCTGTGATCCCGCCTTCGCCCAAAGTACCGGAAGGAAAGGAAACCGGAGATTACAGCCAAACCGTTCCAGGGAAGGCCATTGATTCTTTCTGCCGGGATTACGGCCTGACGGCCAATACATTTTTTCTTTCCGCCCTCTCACAAGCTGTACAGCGTTATACACGCGAAGAACAAGTGGTACTGACTGTTTCATCCGGCGGCAGGGCCGATTCGCAACTGGCCCGAACCGTGGGTATGTTTGTCAAAACACTGCCCGTGAAAACAGACATGAAACCCCGGCCTTTCATTGAATTTGCCAAAGATGCCCAGGAACAGATGTTCAGTACCATGGAACACGAGATCTTTCCATTCACCAAAATGGTGGAAAAATACGGGATCGTGCCCCAGATCAATTACGTGTACGAAGGGGGCCTGGGTATTGAAATGACTGTGGACAACAAGCCCCTGGATATTATTTACCTGGACCTGGAAGCCGCTAAATTTCCTTTTGGGGTAGTGGTAGAGCCCGTAGGTAATGATTACGGTTTATCCATACAATACGATGCCACTAAATATGCCCGCGAAGATGTAGTGCGTTTTGTGGAACTTTATAAAAACATAGCCTTTCATGCGGCCCTGCGGCCCGAAACCCTGACTACGGAACTCACCCTTATGGAACCGGCAGTAAGGCAACAGGTACTGGAATTTTCGCAAGGGGTTCGGCTTCCTTACGATACATCCAAAACGTTCATAGACCTGTTCCGGGACAATGCCGGCAAATATCCGCAAAACAAAGCCGTAGCCGACAAGAGCGGATCCCTTACGTACGAAACCCTGGATAAATATTCAGACCGGCTGGCGGCAGAACTGGCAGCGATGGGTGTAGTCCCGGGAACGTTTGTGGCCGTGATGATGTCCCGGCGCAAAGAATACGTGGTCAGTATAGTAGCCATTCAGAAAGCCGGCGGGGCATACGTCCCCATGGACAGCGAATACCCCAACGACCGGTTGCTTTACATGCTGGAAAACAGTGAATCCAAAGTGCTGATCACTGAAAGGAGCATTTTCGAATCCAAAAAGAAAGAAGGTGATTTTCATGTGGACAGCGTTCTTTTTATAGATGAATTTGACTTTGAAAAAGAACGCACCTTGGATGTGCAATCGCCTAAACCGGAGGATCTTGCCTATATGATTTACACCTCAGGTTCAACAGGAAAACCCAAGGGCGTGATGATCCGTCACCTATCGCTGGCAGCCAAAGTTCACTGGCAGGTACACGACCTGGAAATCACCCCGCAGGATGCCAATGTCTGCCACCCCAGTTTCAGTTTTGACGCCTCTGTGGACGATTTGTTCTGTCCGCTGGCAGGGGGCGCATCGGTTCATATCCTGAGTGAAGACATGCGCCAGAATATGGTGGAATTGTATCAGTACACCGCGGACAACCACATTACCGGGGGATCGTTCAGTACCCAGTTTGGATTGGAAATGGTCAACCAGTTTGAACTGCCCCTGAGGTATATCATCATGGGTGGCGAAAAAATGGTTCCGGTGAAAAAACGTAACGTGCAAATAATCAACGGATACGGACCTACTGAATTTACTGTATGCTCCAGTTACCACAAGGTAGACCAGGCCACAGATACGGAAAACATTCCCATTGGGAAGCCCGTCCCCAATACCTGGTCTTACGTGCTGGATTCCCGGCAGCAACTGTTGCCTCCCGGAATTCCCGGCGAATTGTGCCTGGCAGGCCGTCAGACGGCACTGGGATACTGGAAACGGGAAGACCTGACCGGGGAGCGTTTCATTCCCAATCCCTATGCCCAATCGGAAGACAATGCGATCCTGTACCGTACCGGGGACCTGGTACGCTGGAATGAAAAAGGGGAAATGGAATACATGGGCCGTATTGACAGCCAGATCAAATTGCGGGGATTCCGTATTGAACTGGGCGAGATAGAAACGCTGATGGCCAAGTACAAAGGCATTGCTTCGGCCGTGGCCGATGTCAGGGAATTCGGGGGTGCACAGCAACTGGTAGGGTATTACGTAGTGGAACCTTTCGGAAAAGTGGATCCGGCGGATCTGGAGTCTTACCTGCGTTCCTCTCTGACCGAATATATGGTTCCCTCGGCCTTTGTGGAAATGAAAACCTTCCCGCTGACCCCCAATGGCAAGGTCAACCGCAAACTGCTGCCCCTGCCTGAAATGGTCCGGGAACAACCGTACGTGGCCCCGGAAAACAAACTGGAGGAAGACCTGTGTAAGATCTATGCAGACATCCTGCAATTGGAAAAAGTGGGAATACTGGACGATTTCTTCCACATAGGAGGTACGTCCATGTCGGCCATCAAGGCCATCATCCGCATCATTAACCTGGGTTACGACATCAAATACGGAGATCTGTTCCAGCGCAAAACACCCAAGGCCATCGCGGCATTCCTGAGCGAATCCGCCTCGGCAAAAGAAAAAGAAAAGGAAAGTCAGGCGAAGAAAGGGATCGGGGATTACGATTACGCGGCCATTGACAAGCTATTGGATTCTGCATGTCCTCCACTATGGGACGGCTACACTCCGCGCAATGTAGGGGATGCACTCCTGACCGGGGCAACCGGCTACTTGGGGATGCACCTGTTGAAACAGCTTATAGAAGAGGAAGATAACATTATTTATTGCATGGTCCGCGCCAAGGGACTTGTGACCCCGGAAAGGCGGTTGAAATCGCAATTGATGTATTATTTTTCCGATACGTACGAAGAACTGTTTGGCAAACGCATCATTCCCGTGGACGGGGACATTACCAATCCCGGAACGCTGGAATCCCTGAAAGGTATGGGAATAGGGACCGTGTACAACTGTGCCGCGGTGGTGAAGCATTATGCCGCCGGTGATGAATTGGAAAAGATCAATGTGGAAGGCGTTTCCAACCTGGTGGATTTTTGCCGCACCGATAACGCACGGCTGATCCACGTTTCCACGGTCAGTGTGAGCGGCATGCGTTCAAAAGACTCGGCAAACACAGGCATCCTGGACGAAAGTGTGTTGTATATGGGGCAGGATATTGACAACCAGTATGTCCGGAGCAAATTCCTTTCGGAAAGGGTCGTTTTGCAGGCCATTGCCGAGGGGATGGACGGGAAGGTCATGCGGGTGGGAAACCTGATGGGACGCCACTCCGACGGGGAATTCCAGATAAATTTCCGCAGCAATGCGTTTATCAACACTTTGCGCAGCTACAAGGTGTTGGGAATGTTCCCGCTAAGCGGGCTCATAGCCCCGGCTGAGGTATCACCCATAGACTGTGTAGCCCGTGCCGTACATGTACTTTCCAAAACGCCTTCGGAGGTAGTCGTATTGCATGCCTATAACAATTACAGGCTGAACATGGCCAACCTGGTATACGCCATGAAAGACTATGGTTTTGATATAGAGCTGGTATCTGACGAACGTTTCAACGAACACTTCAAGGAAATGATGCAGGATCCGGCCAAGAGCGAATACCTGGGCGGGTTGCTTCATTACGGTACGGATACAGAAAAAGTACCCGTTCCGGATGACAACAGCTATACCACGTTATTGCTTTACCGCAATGATGTGCGCTGGCCGCTTGCCGATGAAGGGTACTCTTTGAAACTGATAGAAATGCTGGACGGAATGGGATTCTTTGACCTGTGATCAAAGAATCCCCCGTTCCAAGTCCTTAGCTATGCTGCAGAGGTCTCCGGTTGTTTCTTTTTACTTGAAAAGAAGTTTCCCGAAGATGGTCAGGTAGGTCCTCCAGTTGGGCCATGTGTGACCGCCGCCGCTCACGTGGTAGGTGTGTTCCAGCCCGTTACGTTCCAGAGCCTGATGCAAAGCATTGGCAGATTCAAACAGGAAATCCTGGTCTCCGCAGCCTACCCAGTAAAGTTTGTAACCGGCTTTTTTGATGGCTTGCAATTCGGCGTCAATTTCCTGCCCGTCACGGATTCCCATGCTCAAAGGACAAATGTAGCCGAACAATCCCGGGTAGAGGTTGCTCACAGACATTGTGTGTCCTCCGCCCATGGACAATCCGGATACAGCGCGGCTTTCCGGTTTGTTTATGGTGCGGAAATGCTTTTCTACGTAAGGAATGATGTCTTTTACCAATGAATTCACGTAAAGGTTAGCCGTGGCCGGATCACCCCATTGGAATTCCTTTTCCGGCAACATGAGCGTTTTTGCGGCCTGTTGCCAGGGATTCCCGTTGGGCATGACTACGATCATGGGCTCGGCTTCCCCTTTTTCAATCATATTGTCCAGGATCTGGCGGGCCCGTCCCATGCTGCTCCAGGCCTCTTCATCGCCACCTGCACCGTGCAACAGGTACAATACCGGGTATTTCTTCCGGGGATTGGTTTCGTAGCCGTAAGGTGTGTAAACGGTCATCCGGCGCTGGAACCCTATGGTGGGAGAATCGTACCAGACGGATTTCAGATTGCCTCTTTCAGTTGCTTCTTTATAGTATTCAGATATGCCGCCTTCAACCAGCAACATACTCAAATAGCGTGTTCCGTCGCGTTGCATCAACACGTTGGAAGGGTCGTTCATGCCTACACCGTCCACAATGAAACTGTAGGTGTAAATTTCAGGATCCGGCAGCGGAATGGTAGCGGACCATACACCGGAAGTGTCCCTTGACATGGCCAGTGTAGAGCGGTAGTCTGCATTCCAGGATCCGTACAGACGGACTTCGTAAGCCCGGGGAGCCAGCAGGCGGAAAGTCACCTGGCTTTCAGTGAACTGCGGCGAAACAATGGGTTCGCGGCCAAATGAGAAATTGCGCAATTCCTGCGCAGTTGATGTGCCGACCAGGGCGGTCATCAGAAAGAACAATACTGATAATTTTTTCATATAATTAATTTGTAAAGGTTTTGCTAATTCTAAAGGGATTCATAGCCCCTGACCATTGTTTTTGGGTTATCTTCTATGAACCGGACCATATCTTCCAGTGTTTTAACCGGGGCGTGCCAATCGGGATCGGGGAACTGACGGATAGCTTCTTCTATGTTATGTTCATTAACGAAGTCTTTGATGGGGGTGCAGCCTTCCAACTGATTGAGTGGTTGGAGGAATATGTAGCCGTCAAAGAGCTGTCCCAGGGTGAAATCCTGGTAACAGGTGCTGTATATGCTATTGTCCGGCTGCCGTCCCATGGGTGAATCCATCAGGTCAAATCCAACCGCTTTGTTGTTGTTGAGTGCCATGATTTCTTCCAATAAGCCTTCAAGAGGCGATATCTGGATATAGACATCACCGTCTTTTTTATTGAATGCCTGGTGCAACATGATATTGAACACACGGCCGGGGTATTTCCGGTACAGGCGGCCTCCCAGCCAGTCATGGTCATAATCGCAAAAATTGTCCCCGTTGTATTTGA
>JBAZDQ010000023.1:0-21518 GCA_041654355.1 Bacteroidales bacterium | reverse complement strand
AATCCGCCGGGTAATACAAATGGGAACCTGTCCCATATAATTGAAGTCAATGGGACACATTTTCCATTTAGTGGGACATTAAAATGTTGAATAAGACAGGAAGCCTGTCCATCTTTGAAAGCTCAAAAAATCATTTATAACAATATAATGAAAAATCACTTTACTTCTAAAGCCGTTATGGTATTTGTCCTGGCATCCTTGTCTACGGTTTTGTCCGGATGCATTATGGACGCTATTGTTCCGGAAGTCACACCGGTAGATTACAGTAAGAATGAAAACTGGATATCTATACCTGCGCTGGACAAAAACGTAGATGTTTTCTATGTATATCCTACCGTAAGCAGTAATGAATCCGGGGCCATGGATATTACAGACCCTGCAGAACGGTCACTGGCTATTGGGATCTACAATGCACAGGCCAGTGTATTCAGGGGTGCCGCTAATATTTTTGCGCCTTATTACAGGCAGATGTCCACAAAAGTTGATATGTCACAAGGAGGACTGGCAACCGATACAGACGAATTCAAGCAGGGAGCCGCAGATGTTATGGCTGCTTTTGATTATTACATAGCGTATTTGAATAACGGCAGGCCGTTTATAATCGCAGGGCACAGCCAGGGGACAATGGCTTTAATTGAATTGATCAAAAATCGCTTTGGCAACAATCCTCAACTACGTGACCGCCTGGTAGCTGCATATCTGATTGGGTATACAGTGACAGATGCCGACCTTTTTGCCGCCGGTTTGCCGGCCGCACAAAATGCGACGGATGTAGGTGTTGTAATAACATACAATACACAATCGGTCACTTCAGAGGGAGGTCCCATGTTGATGGAAGGCGCTCATTGCATCAATCCGCTTAATTGGAGAACGGATGATACCCCGGCACCGGCATCTGAGAATATGGGTGCCGTATTTTTCAACGATGAAACAGGAAACTTTGTCCGTGAAGAAGCCAATTATTGCGGAGCCCAAATAGATCTTACAAACGGGGCGTTAACTACAACGATCCCTGCAGGGGAAAGCCTGGTAATTGGGCCATATGAAGAAGGTGTTTACCATCGTTTTGATTATTCATTCTGGTACAGGAATCTGCAGCAAAACATCATCGACCGGATAGCATCTTATTATAATTAATGACTGAAGGATTATACAATCTAAAAGCATTGCTTTGTATGATGTTGTATTTTTATTCATCGGATATGATCGTTCGTGAGATCGAAAAGCTTGAAATCCCCTTGCTGGAGGAATTCCTGTACCAGGCGGTTTTTATTCCTGAAGGAAAGGAAAGGCCCGGAAGGGATATTTTAAAATTGCCTGAATTACAGTGTTATATCAAAGATTTTGGGAAAGAAACAGATCATTGCCTGGTGTTACAACATAACAAGAAGATTATTGGAGCTGTATGGTCCAGACAATTTTCAGCAAATGAAAAAGGATTCGGTTTTATTGATCCGGACACTCCTGAAATAGCCATGTCTGTTTTAGAACCATACCGCAATCAGGGAGTGGGAACGCTATTACTGAAAGCCATGCTGGACCGTTTGGCACGTAAAGGATACCGGCAGGTTTCTTTAAGTGTGGATACGTTGAACTATGCGTATAAAATGTATAGGAAAGCCGGGTTTTATACGGTGGAAAAAGGGGGAGAATCTGTTACGATGATTAAAGACTTACGACGCATTATGACGTAGTGGTTCTCTATTTTTGAACCATGAAAAAGCCTGTCTTTTTATTCGTTTCAATTTTCTTTCTGGTATCCTGCACACCCGGTGAAACCCCGGATTTTCCCGGAAGCAGGGATGAACATCAGCCCGGTGTTGAAATAACCCTGATTCCTGCAGACACCTTGCCGGTAGAGTCGTTATCCGATCTTTATCCTGATCCTGTCCTGGAGTTCGGGTTGTCAAGGACCAATGTGATTCAACGCCTGGGAGCACCGTATATTGCCGCTAAAGACGGCATCGTTTATGCCAACTTTTCCAGGGCGGCTCCTTATGTGATGTATGTATTCCAGAATGACCAGTTATCCGGTACCCTGGTAATGGTTCTGTCATCCTTTACCAAGCCTTTGGCTGCATACCTGGTAGAAAAGTATCTGCCTGTTGTCACTGAAGGTGAGCCTTATTTTTTTATCAACTCTACTGCAGAGCAAGAACCCACTATATTGGTAGCGGTTACCCTTGGCAAAGCAAAATTCTGGAATGTGGTTTATTTGCCCTCTTATTCAGCAGATCCGGCAATCCATAGAAAGCTAGAAGCCTTGATGCAGCAGTTATACTGAACTTTCAGAATAAGTTGACTATATTAGCATAAAAACGTTCCAAAATGTCAAAACACGGAGAAGTAAGACGTTACAGCCTTATCATTGAAAAGATCAAATGCGGGCATTATCCCACTTTCAGCCAGATTAAAGATTTTCTTTTTGCACAGGGATTCCAGGTAGGAGACCGTACCATCCAGCGTGATATAGAGCAGATCAGGTGTGAGTTTGGAATAGAGATCAAATACGACAGGATCCGCAGGGGATATTGCATTGACTATGAAACCAGCCTGAACGTAGAATCTTTTTTCCATTTTCTGGAGATCGTCAATACCGCGGAACTTCTTACCGAAAGCCTGATGGAGAGCAAGGATGCCTTGAAGCACATATCGTTCGATACAGGTGGTGGCCTCAAGGGCATTGAAAATCTGAAGCCGCTTTTGAAAGCCATCATTGAAAACAGGAAAATTGCTTTTAATCATTACAATTTCCAAACGGAAATAGTGACCGCTTACAGTTTAAAACCATACCTCTTAAGAGAATACCTGAACCGTTGGTATGTAATAGGCATAGTGGACGGCACCAAAACGCTCCGGATATTCGGTATTGACCGTGTCAGGGATCTGCAAATCAAGGCAGAAATTTTTACACCGGATCAAAGCCTGGATCCTGCAAGTCTTTTTGATCAGACCATAGGCCTTATGTTTTCCCAGAATACCGTACAGGATGTGGTATTGTCTTTCACACATACACAAGGAAAGTATATCAAAACACTTCCGTTGCACAAATCGCAGAAGGTGCTGGTTGACAACGAAAAGGAATGCCGCATAGCACTTCGCGTCATACCCAATTACGAACTGACACAGGAAATCCTCATGCACGGCGATTCTGTAAAAGTCCTGGAACCGGCCTGGCTGGCAGACAAAATTCAGCAAACTCTGCAACGGGCTCTGAAAAAATACCGATAGTGATGCAACAAAACGGTCAGGTTATCCGTTTTATTATATATTTGGTAATAATTCACCCACTAATAACCTGACACTATTATGAAGGAAAAATCTAAAACCTTTAAGGCCGCAGCTATTGCCGTTTTTATTGGTTTTGCCTTAGCGATGACCGTTCCGGGTCTTGCAGAGATTAAAACGATGGGTTGGCTTACAACCCTTATTCTGAGTTTATCGCTTCTGATGATATCCGTCGCAGGGGCTTTTCTTGCCGTTGTTGTAATCAAAGGATTGGCCAAATTGAATTTCTGGCTGGCCGCTGCATTTGTAAGCGGTGTCCCTGTTGTTATGATGTTCTATGATACAAAATTGCCGGGCACTCTGATGGTCTATTTTACAATTGCTATCAGTTTTATGCTTGTGGGAGGGGCCCTGGTGCAATTTGGAAAATCATGGCCGGGGCTTAAAAGATTCCATAAGGCACTGGCCATTGTGTGTCTGGTTATCGGAATAACAGGAATTGCAGGTAGTCTTACGTGGATGCTGTACCCCGGAAAACCCGTAGACACGCCCCTCTCTGCGGCCAACTCGGCCCAAAACATGCCTCCTGTTCTGGACATCAGCCCTCCGGGCGAACCGGGAGCATTTCAGGTGGAATACCTCACATACGGGAGCGGGAAAGACAGGCACAGGCAGATTTTCGGAGAGGAGGCGGACCTGATCACACAACCGGTGGACGGATCTGTTTTCCTGGATTCCTGGAAGGGATTTAGCGGGAAAATGCGCACCTGGTACTTCGGTTTTGGCAAGGACTCTTTGCCTTTGAATGCTCAGGTGTGGTATCCCAATGGGGAAGGACCTTTTCCGCTGGTGCTGATTGTGCACGGAAACCACTCGGCACATGATTATTCAGATCCGGGATACGAATACCTGGGCCAATTGCTGGCCTCCAAAGGATATATTTTGGTGTCTGTAGATGAAAATTTCCTGAATGGTGCTTATTTTGACATTCCCAAGGGATTACGCGGTGAAAACAACGCCCGGGGATGGTTGCTGCTCAAGCATCTGGAAGTGTGGCAGGAATGGAATGGCTTAGAAGACAATCCTTTTTGCGGAAAGGTAGATATGGACCGGATCGCTTTGATAGGGCATTCACGGGGTGGGGAATCGGTCGCTCATGCCGCACTTTTTAACCGGTTGCCGTATTATCCCGATGATGCCAATGAAATATTTGATTTCAATTTCAACATACGCTCCGTGATTGCCATTGCGCCTTGCGACGGGCAGTACATGCCGGGCCGTATGCGTACTCCGCTGACTGATGTTAATTACCTGGTATTGCAGGGCTCGCACGATGCCGATGTGTCTTCCTACCAAGGAATGCGTCCGTTCAACCGTCTTACTTTTTCGGAAGGATTTGACGGGTTTGCCGCCGGCCTGTACATTTGGGGTGCCAACCACGGACAGTTTAACAGCAGCTGGGGCCGTACCGATTTTTCTTCTCCACAGATAAATTTCTACAACCTGGGACAGCTCATGTCACAGGAAAACCAGCAAATCATTTCAAAAACATATATAGGTGCCTTCCTGGATGCCACGTTGTTGGGAAAAGAAGAACTGCGTCCCATGTTCACGGATTACCGCTATGCCCGCAACTGGCTTCCCGAAACCGTATACCTGAGTCAGTACCGCCAGTCCGGTACGCATCCAATATGCACATTTTCTGAAGACCTGGATCTCACCACCGCTTCTTTGCCGGAAAGCAACGTCTGCGCCCAGGATCTGAGCATTTGGCGCGAACAAAGCCTGCAGCTGAACTGGGGTGACAGCGACACCCGTGCCGTTTTCCTTGGATGGAACACCACCCAAAGCGACACCCTGGCCCCTGCATACCACATAACCTGGCCGGATGGTGCCCTGAACATCCATGCCAACACCATTCTCACATTTTCCCTTGCCGAGTTGGACGAAAAGGCCGATCCGCCGGGAGCAGATGAGGAAGTGGAAGAGGAAGTGGAAGAGGAAGTGGAAGAGGAAGTGGATGAAGAAGTTGATGAAGAAGAAGAAGCTGAAACAGAAACAGAAGAAGCAGAAAAACCCTTTATTGATTTCACCATTCGCATGACTGACCGTAACGGCACTGTTTTGGAATTCCCGCTTAGTGATTTCGCACCGCTCCAACATCCGCTCAAACGAAAAATGACCAAACTGAAATTTATGCAACGGCAGGCGGAATGGGAAACCGTCCTACAATCTTATTCATTTCACCTGGAACGCTATGCAGCGGAACATCCCGACTTTGATTTTGAGCATATAACGGGACTCAGTTTCATTTTTGACCTTATACCGGAAGGGGTAATAGTGGTTAATGAAATAGGGATTCGTTGCACACAGGGTGCCATGCACATTTAACCTTTTTCGGCAATGTTTTCCAGGGCTTTTTTGTCCAGGATCTCAAGATTTTTGCCGGAAATTGATATAATACTGTCTTTTTGGAAATCAGACAGGGTGTTGATAATGCTTTCTTTTGAATAACCCAGGGTATGTGCCATTTCTTCCCGGGTGAATGGTATGTCTATCTGATGTTCGCCAAATACCCTGACAAGGTTCAGTAATAAAGTAGCCAGTGCCCCTCCGGCATTCCTATGTTTTAAGGTGATAAGTTTGTGTACAGTGAAATTGATCATTTCAGACATCATGGTCACTATGTAAATGGCGAACTTCCCGTTTTGTTCTATCAGTTTTTCAAACACATCCCTGTCAAAGATCCGGATTTGGCAAGGAGTGATGGCTACGGCAGAAAAATCCAGCCTCTTTTTTACAAATGAACACATCAGACCAATAAAATCTCCCTTGATCCCAAAACCAAAAGTGGTATCTTTTCCACTTTCCAGGAAATTCAATTTAACCATCCCTTCTTCCAGGATCATTATCTGGGAAGCTAAAGATCCCTGTTTGATGATTACATCATATTTATTGTAGTCAAGCTTAACAGATGATCCCATCAATTCGTCCAGTTCTTCTTCTTTCAGAGGGGTTGCCCAGGGATAATTAAGGGAGTTTCTCATGAAAAATTGCATGCTGCCTTTATCAGTCACGGCATAAATTGTGTATATTTTTGTATACTAATCATTTAAAACACAATTATGGCAGATATGAAAGTAAGGGTAAGCGCCCAAAGTGAAAATGCTACAAAGACTATCGTTAAGGCACGCAGTTTTGAAATAGTAATAGATGAACCCGCAGAACTGGGTGGAACCAATGACGGTCCCAATCCCGTAGAATATGTTCTGGGTGCATTTGCAGGATGTCTGAACGTTATGGCACATTTAGTTGCCAAAGAAATGAACATGACATTGAGAGGAATTAAGATAGATATCAGCGGACCCCTCAATCCGGCGCGTTTGTTTGGACAGAGCTTTGAAGAGCGCGCAGGTTTCAAAAATATATCCGTTGTCCTGAAACCTGATACCGATGCCGATGATGCCACCCTGGAAAAATGGGCAAAAGCCATTGAAGACAGGTGCCCGGTCAGCGACAACCTGCAACACACAACTCCGGTAAGCATATCTATCAAGAAATAAGTGTCCGTTGCACACATTGTTCTTTTCCCTCTGTCTCAGAGGTTTATAAAAATCGTACCCCCGGGGTACGATTTTTTTATTTGATTGATTATCAATCAAAAGAACAATGTGTGCAACGGACACAATTTTTTCGCGATATTTGAAGTTAAAATTTGTGTTATGAAACGCTTTTTCTCTATTGCTGGGGCACTATTGATAGCGGGGCTTCTGCTATCGTGCAGCAACAACCGACAGATGCTTACTTTCCCGGAGCCACCCAGGCCCGCCGGAACTACTGATGTACTGGAGCTTAGGTGCGAACCCCTGGATACGGTGCGCGTTGCTTTCATTGGCCTGGGGATGAGGGGTTCAGAAGCTATTCGCAGGTATACTTTCATGGAAGGTGTAAAAGTGGTGGCGCTATGCGATGTGGTTCCCGAAAATGTGGAAAACGCCAATGAAATACTTGTAGAAAAGGGATTTGCACCTGCAGATACTTATACCAACCCGGAAGACTGGAAGCGGGTATGTGAACGGGAAGATGTGGATCTGGTCTATGTCTGCACTCACTGGGACCTGCATACGCCCATAGGCGTGTATGCCATGGAGCAAGGGAAACACGTGGCGCTGGAAGTGCCTGCAGCATTGACTGTTGACCAGTGCTGGCAGTTGGTCAACACCGCAGAGAAAACCCGCCGCCATTGCATTCAGCTGGAAAATTGCAATTATGATTTCTTTGAAATGGCTACGCTGAATATGGCACAACAAGGTGTATTCGGTGAGATTGTACATGCCGAGGGGGCCTACATACACGATCTGAGGTACTTGAATTTTGACGATACCACCGGGTATTGGAACATGTGGCGCCTGAAGCATAACCAACAGGAGAACGGGAATCTTTATCCCACCCACGGACTCGGGCCCATAGCACACATCCTCAATATCCACCGCGGAGACCGGATGGATTACCTGGTTTCGGTATCCTCGGCCCAGTTTGGGATGAACGACTATGCAAAGGAAAAGTTCGGAGAAGAATCCGAATATGCAAAAACCACGTACCTGAACGGAGACATGAACACCTCGGTAATCAGAACCGTAAAAGGAAAAACCATTATGCTGCAGCACGACGTGACCAGTCCCCGGCCCTACAGCCGCCTCCATACGATCAGCGGTACTAAAGGATTTGCACAGAAATACCCCCGGCCCGGGATCGCGCTGGAACCCGACGCACACCACTTTCTCACAGATAACGCACTGGATTCGCTGCTAAGTATTTATGAACATCCCATTGTGAAGGAAGTAGGGCAGAAGGCCCGGGAAGTTGGCGGCCACGGCGGCATGGATTTTATCATGGATTACCGGCTGGTATATTGCCTTCGCAACGGACTTCCGCTGGATATGGATGTTTACGATGCTGCAGAATGGAGTGCCATTATTGAACTTTCCCGAACATCTGTCGCCAATAACGGCCGCCCGGTACGCGTTCCCGATTTTACCAGGGGGTCATGGGAGAAGCTATCAGAAATAGAGTACGTTGAACATTAAATCAAATAATATGCATCACTTAATTACCCGAAAAGCAAGTCTGATATACACACTTTCCATTTTACTGCTTCTTAGCCCGGTTGTTTCCTGCTCGTCTGCAAAGGAAGCGGAAATGCCTGAAATTATTGAGAATAATGGCCGTTATGCCCTTTTGGTAGACGGAGAGCCATTCTTTGTTTTAGGCGGTCAATCTGCTAACTCTTCCACATGGCCAAACATGCTGCCCGGTGTGTGGAACACGATTGAAAGCATGCATGCCAATACGCTTGAGATTCCCATTTACTGGGAACAATTTGAACCTGAACCCGGTAAATACGATACTTCTATTGTCCAAATGCTACTTGACCAGGCCAGGGAAAGAGATGTCAGACTGGTGTTGCTGTGGTTTGCCACCTGGAAAAACGGAAGTAACCATTACATGCCCCGGTGGATGAAAACGGACTCGAAGAAGTATCCCAATATTATCGGGAAAGACGGTCAACCGGTGGATTCCCCTTCCCCGCATGCCAATGAGGCCATGGAGGCCGATGCAAAGGCTTTTGCCGAGTTCATGGCATATTTGAAAGAAGCCGATCCGCAACATACCGTAATTATGGTGCAGGTTCAGAACGAGCCCGGCTCCTGGGGCAGTGTGCGTGATTATTCCCCAGCCGCACAGCTGCTTTTTGAACAATCAGTACCCGAGGCATTGCTTCAGGCAGAGGTGTTGAAGCAGTTGAACGTTCCTGCAGGGACCAAGGGAACGTGGGAAGAGGTATTTGCCGAGAATGCCGATGAATATTTCCATGCCTGGTCGGTTGCCCGTTACATTGAATATGTGGCTGCCGCCGGGAAAGCTGTCAATCCGATGCCCATGTATGTGAATGCGGCTTTGCGTGACCCGTTGACAAACCCTCCCGCAACCCACTATGAAAGCGGTGGCCCCACAGATAATGTCATCCCCATATGGAAAGCGGCAGCTCCTTCCATAGATTTTGTGGCTCCGGACATTTATTTGCGCGGAGATGAAACGGTTTTGAAAGTGATTGATCTATACTCCCGTCCCGATAACGCGTTGATGGTACCCGAGACCGGAGGCCATGTGAAGTACCTTTACAAAGTCATAGAAAATGGAATTGGTTTTGCCCCGTTTGGAATTGACACCCGTTGGGCCGGAACTGCCAATGACAGCCCTAATCCCCTGGCCGAAGAATACAAATTGCTTGCTCCCATGACCGGGAAACTGTCACAATGGGGTTTTGAAGGCCGTATCCAATCTGTTGTGGAACCCGAGGAAGACGGACAGACACAGCGTATAGACCTGGGCAACTGGGAAGCCGTAATCATATTCGGCCGTGGACAAAGGCTGGACCTTCGTCAGGATCCGCTCCCTGAAAACCGCACAGGAAAAGCCATGATTATCAAACTGGATGAAGACGAATTCATGGCTGTTGGGACTACCTGCCGTTTCACGTTCAACCCTATACGCGAAAACGAAGGGAAGGCCTGGCAATATCTGGAAGTTACCGAAGGTTATTACCAAAACGACGAATATCAGATGATCCGTATCCTCAATGGAGACGAGACAGACTGGGGCGGACCCTATATTGGCGAAAAACCCACACTCCTGCACTTCAAACTGGTTACAAGGGAATAGCGGCAATGCGCAGGCTGCCTGCCGGACGGAAATCCGGTTGATCAGGGACGTATTTGAGTAGCCTGCCGGAAAGCGTCCCTGTATTTGCGGGATACTTCAATGGTGTGATCCCCTACGGTAACTTCATTGGCCGTTGAGTGGCTGATGTGGTTCAGGTTTACCAGGTAGGAACGGTGCACACGTAGAAAGCGTTCGTCCAGGACCGATTCCCATTGGGAAATTTTCATTTTAGTGCGATAGACCGTAAGGTCAGGCATGCGGATCAGGACTTCCGAATCCCTTGATTCCACCAACATAATAGAATCTATTTTGACCGAAATCTTTTTCCGTTCAGAGGTGAATGTAATGAACTCTAAAGGTGGAACGGCTTTTACTAAATAATGTTCTATGATACGTTCCAATCCAATAAATGCGGCCAGCAGCAACCAGATCAGGATGGGATTGAAGATCAGGTCGGGCAGGCTGCCCGGAGAGAGTCTGAACAGGTACCAGCTGGTGAAAATAATACCCAGGTACTCAATCAGCAGGGTTGCCAGCGCCAGGCAGCAACTGTGCAGGATACCTTTGAGCTTGTTCTCGAAGGATAGGTCTTTCATAAAAAATTTGGCCAGCAAAGCTCCGGGCAGGAACATGATGGCCAGCAAGAGGGCTTTTGAATAACCATCCACGACACTGGCAAAGATCAGGCTCATTAACAATACTACACCCAACCAGTAGCCTATGCTGAAATACCTTTTCATACTCAAAAGTAGGCATTTCTCTGTGAATTTTCCGGTCTGGCAGCAGAACGGTGTCCTGACAGGCGGATTTGACACCTTCAGGAATGGTTTCTACCATGGTATTTCTGTCTCATGGAATTAATTTTACATCAACAAATAAAACAAATCATTATGTTACATTTATTCATTGAAGGAGGTCCTCTTTTTATGGGCCTGTTGACCATTGAACTGGTCTTTTTATTAATAGCTGCCTGGAAAGCACCTGCGTGGGTTAAGGAAATTGGGCTTATGGCTCTTATCACAGGCATCCTGGGCACACTGATTGGTATGCATCAGGCATGCGCTGTCATTGAAAGGGTGGAAGATATTTCAATTAACCTAATGGCCGGAGGAATGAAAGTTGCTCTTATCACCGTAATTTACGGCGGCCTTATTTATTTTGCCTCTCTGATCATCCGTATTATCGTGAAACCCAGAATATAGTATTGCAGCGTTTTGGGTGAGATCCTGCGTCTTAACGCCGGCGGTTGAATGTGCCGACAGGGTGAAAAAATATGTATACATAGTATTGTCAGGTATACTTTCATGCTGTAGCCTCACACCGGCGTTTTGCCAGGGATCATGGAAAGTAAGGGCCGGATTCGGGGTCCCGGAATTATTGAACGTCGGACTAAATTTCAGGCTTGATCAGCTGGAGCTGGGTTTCTGTATTGGTTCACTGCCCGTTACCGGGGATAAGATCGTTTCTGTTTTGGGAGATATTCGTTACCATTTTGCCGGACATTCAACATTGTCCGACAGTCGTCCGTGGTTCGTCGGGGCAGGTTTGAACTACTTGCGGGATGAAATAGAATCAAAAATCGATAATTTTTTTTACCTGAACCTTCGGATAGGCAGGGAATTCAATATGACTGAAAGAGTGGGCATAGCAGCAGATGTCGGCACCCTTTTCCAGTTGATGAAGACCGAGTCAAGAAAAAAACCGCCCTATGGCTGGAATCTGAACATTAATTTTCCGGTTTTTCTTAGCTTTGGGATCGGATTGTTTTATCGTTTCTGACTTTATAAAGGAGCATAATTATGAAAAGGATCGTATTTGCCCTGCTACTGCTGTTGACAGGGATTGCCCTGAAGGCACAGGAAAAAACCATACTGACTTCGGACGGTGTAAGTTTGTATGTAAATGTAAAAGGGAAAGGAACACCGTGTTTGTATCTGCACGGAGGACCGGGATCTGGCAGTTACTGGCTGGAACAATTCTTTGGGAAGTTCCTGGAAGATAATTTCCAAATGATATACCTGGACCAGAGAGGCGTGGGACGATCTACCAGTCCGGAAGACGGTAACTTTGGCATGGACAGAATGGTCCGTGATTTTGAAGAGATTAGGGAGGCCTTGGGGATCAGTCAATGGCTGACATTAGGGCATTCGTTCGGAGGCATTTTACAAATGGGGTATTGGGAAAAGCATCCGCAGAATATTATGGGCATGATCATGATCAATTGTACCGTGAGTATGCAGGACAGTTTTGGAAAAAGCTGGCTCCAAAAAGCTGCGGAATTTACCGGAACCGAATACATACCCTCACAATCTGCAAACCCCGATTCGTTAATGAGCCGGATGATGCAGGTATCCGAAGCCCTGGATGAACAGGGTGTGAGGTGGAAGATGATGTTTGCCTCTCCGGAAGATGAACAACGAACCAACGATACCTACAGTGGATTTCCCAACTGGAACGGCGATTTTGGAAATAAAGCGATGTTTGTGGAGGATTTTTGGAAAGACTACAGGGCTCTTACAGAAAAAGTAGAGGTTCCGGTGTTGTTCTTTTACGGAACCAAAGACTGGCCTGTTGGCCCTGAACATTACAAGGGTGTAAAGTTCCCGAAAATGATGCTATACAAGAGCGATGTTAAGCATTTCCCGTTTCTGGAAAATCCCGAAGAACTGGAAAAAACCATTCTTCATTTTAAGAAATGGTACCGGTTATAAGTGTATTCATTTAAATATGAAATATTCGAATAATTCCGGGATGTATAAAAAAATTGTTATTAAAGCGTTTCTGTTTCTGCTTTTTGCCGTGTCTTTTTTACCTGTGCTCTATGCCGGGAATCCGGGAATTACGAGTGATACCATACCTGACAGGATCTACACTACACAACGCATAGAGAATCCTCCCGTGATAGACGGAAAACTGGATGACGCATGCTGGGAAGTGGGTGAATGGCAAAGTGATTACAAACAGTTTGTTCCGGTCTACAACAGTCTGCCATCATACAAGACCGAATTGAAGGTTTTGTACAACAATAAAAGTCTGTTTGTGGCCATTCGAGTGTATGACGATATGGACAAGATAACCAAACGACTGGGGCGCAGGGACAACTATCTTGGAGATATGGTGGGGATCCAGCTGGACAGTTATCATGACAGACAGACTGCATTTGAGTTTGTGGTAACTGCGGCCGGACAAAAGATGGATATGTGGATATCCAATGACGACATGGATTTGAATTGGGATGCTGTCTGGTATGTGAAAGTGGCTTACCACGAGGATGCCTGGACTGCCGAGTTTGAAATTCCCCTGAGTCAACTGCGTTACGGGCCTTCCGATGACCAGGTCTGGGGTTTCGCTTCCTGGAGGTATATCAACCGTTTGCTGGAAGAGAGTCACTGGAAACTCCTGGCCAACGATGGGACCGGTGGAGTGTATACGTTCGGAGAATTGCACGGCCTTAAAGGATTGCCCAGAAACCGTCGCTTGGAATTATCTCCTTACCTTTCCGGCAGTATTACAACCAGTGAAAAGATACCCGGGAATCCGTATGCCAAGGGAATGCATTTTGGCGGACGGGCCGGTCTGGACGCCAAGATTGGTCTTTCAAACAATTTCACCCTGGATGCTACCATCAATCCGGATTTTGGACAGGTTGAAGCCGATCCTTCCGAGATGAACCTTACGGCCTTTGAAACGTATTTTGAAGAAAAACGTCCGTTCTTTATTGAAGGGAACAATATTTTTTCTTTTGATTTTGACGGAGATGATCTGTTTTATTCCCGCCGTATTGGGCATGCCCCTTCTTACAATCCTGCGGAGAAAATGATGCGAATGCCCGAGTTTACCACCATCGGCGGAGCTGCCAAAATCTCGGGAAGAACAACCAACGGTGTATCTGTGGGCATCCTGGAGGCAGTTACTTTGACAGCCGATGCCCAAATATACCAGGACGGCGTTGACTCGACTCAGACCGTGGAACCGTTGGCCAATTACCTGGTAGGCCGTTTTCAGAAAGATTTTGACCGCGGTAATACCATCCTGGGCGGGATTGTTACGCACACTCACCGTGCCATCAGGGATGAGCACCTGAGTTTTTTGGGACGGGATGCGTTAAGTGTGGGACTTGACTTTACGAAGTATTGGGCAGACCGGAAATATTTCATGGAATTCAAGGCCATCGGGAGCCACATTGGCGGTGACAAGGAAGCCATACACCGGTTGCAATCCTCCTCGGCAAGGTATTACCAAAGGCCGGAAAGCGGGCTTCCGTACGATACAACAAGCACAAGGTTGAGCGGAGCGGGAGCCTATTTCAGAATCGGCAAGGGAAGCAAAGGGCATTGGCGTTACAATGAAGAAATTGTACTTCGCACTCCCGGATTGGAATTCAACGATCTGGGATTCATGAAGCTGGCCAATACCATCAAGAACAGTACGCAGGTTTCATACGTGGAAAAAGACAAGCAATGGATTTTCAAAAATTACGACGTAACCCTGTCCCAGGACAATGTCTGGAACGTTCAGGGGACAGGTCTCTATTCGGATATTAAGTTGGATGCGGATTTTGAACTGATAAATCACTGGTCTTTTTTTATGGGAGCTGAATACCGGTTCAGGATAGTGGACGAACAAAGGTTGCGTGGCGGACCGGCCATGAAAGAACCGGATATACTACAATACCAGGGAGGAATTTATTCCAATAGTTCTAAAAAATTATTTTTCGGTGGGTATGCGGCTTACGCCCATCACATTACCGAAAATTCCAGTTATTTTGTAGTCTCACCCCAAATGAGTTACAGGCCTTTTTCAAATTTGCTTTTATCGCTGGATTTAGTGTATGAAAGACACCTGGATGAATTACAGTATATCGGACGGTTTGAAGGACTATCCAATTCTCCGGGCTGGCTTTTAGGTACGGTGGATAACAGGAATCTGGGAATGACGTTGCGAATTGACTGGGCCATAACTCCGGAACTGACCATTCAGTATTACGGAAGTCCTTTTATTTCGCTGGGGGATTATACAGATATTAAGGAGGTTACTCACCCCATGGATGCCCGGTATGAGAACCGTTTCAGGGAAGTCCCTTTTGTACGAAGTGGGAAGGATTACATGTTAGATAGCAACAGGGACGGCGTATATAATATGAGAATTGACAATCCCTCTTTTAATTACCAGCAGTTTCGCAGTAACCTGGTATTGCGGTGGGAATACCGTCCCGGTTCAACGTTATATTTTGTGTGGTCGCAGGACAGGACCGGGTACGATTCAGGAGGGCCTTTCTCTTTTAAAGAAGGATATAAAATGATGGGGGATGTTTTTCTTGGAAATGTTTTTATGATCAAACTCAATTATTGGTTTTCGAGTTAATCTTTTTCTTCGGACTCATCTGGTCCGGATTCTTCAGGATTGGTATCGTCGGGGGGCGTACTTATAATAACCCCGTTTTTATCTACATAAGCGATCATATCGTCAAATGTACTTTTCGGAGCATTTTTCCGCTCTTCTTTCTTTTTCAGTTTTTCTTTTCTCTTAGCTCTTTTGTTTTTTTCTACTTGTCTTTTGTTGTATGAAGCTGAATTTGCCATTTATATAATTTAAAGTCTTTATATTCTCACCGGTTACAGTGGCGTGATCCGACAGTTTGATACTGTAGTGCTAACGTTATTTACTTATGGTTAACAAAAAGTGAGGCAGGAACAGCAGGGCAGAACCGACACCATATGTTAGATTTTACAAAGATAATAAAAAAACAGGATCCGGAGGGTACAGTATCCCGGCTTGTGATTTTTATGTAACTTTATTTCGAAAAAATACACAGTATGAATTCATTGTTTCTAAATACCGAGGATCGGCTTACAATAGCTCTGGAAGCCGGGAACATGGCCTGGTGGGAAATGGAACTGCCTTCTGGAAAAATAGTTTTCAATCACAACAAAACACGAATGCTGGGGCTGAAAGGTGAAGATTTCAAATACTTTCAGGACTTCATGAACATTGTGCATCCTGATGATTGTGATGCTGCTATGAATGCCATGCGTGACCACCTGCGGGGCAATGCAGCTATGTATGAATGCGAATACCGGATAAAAAATGCCGGGGGCAAATACCAATGGTTTCACGATGCGGGAAAAATCGTTTACCGTGAAGGGGAAAAATTGTTGGTAGCCGGTATTGTTACAGAAATCACTGAAAGAAAACGCATAGACGCACAACTTAAAGAGGCAAAGCTGCAAGCCGAGTTGGCCAACCAATACAAGAACCAGTTCCTGGCCAACGTAAGTCACGAGATCCGCACACCCGTAAGCGGTATGGTGGGTTTTGCTTCGTTGCTGCGCAGGGAAAACCTGGATGCCGGAACCAGGAAACTCTATATTGACATCATAGAAAGCAGCTCAAAGCAATTGCTGAATTTGGTCAATGATATTATTGACATTTCAAGGATCGAGGCCGGTGAATTGAAAATCAACAAAGAATCCTGTGATCTGCACAAGATATTGAAAGAAACCGAGACTTTGTTTGAACAGCTAAAACATGCCCGCGGCAAGCAAAACCTGAAAATCAAACTGAACCTCACGGAAAAAGACAAAGAATTTTTCATTGTCACGGATCCCGACAGGTTAAAGCAAATATTGATCAACCTGATAGGTAACGCATTGAAATTTACCGAAGAAGGCGGTATTGATTTTGGATACCAAATGGAAAATGACCGGTTGAACTTCTATGTGGCAGATACCGGGATAGGTATGACAGAAGAAGATTTGAAGGTGGTTTTTGAACGTTTCAAACGCACACAACTGGCCCATAAAAAGTACGATGGTACGGGATTGGGGCTGGCTATTACCAAGGGGCTTCTGGATTTGCTTGACGGTGAAATTTCCGTGGAATCACAAATAGACAAAGGCAGCGTATTTAGCTTTGGTATACCCTATGTTCCTTCAAAACCTGAACAAACCCAACCATTACATGAACAAGTAACAGACAGTGAACGTTTGCGGGGTAAAAAAATCCTGATAGCCGAGGATGAAAAAATTAACAGGATGTACCTGGAAATTATTCTAAAAGATTTGCCCGTACAAATCTTTTGGGCTGTGAATGGAAAAGAAGCCGTTGAGCTCTTCCTGGAACATGAAGGTATTAATCTGGTCTTGATGGATATAAAAATGCCATTGATGGATGGCGAGGAGGCGACACAAATGATACTGGAAGTTAATCCCAATATGCATATTGTGGCACAGACAGCCAACGCTTTGGCCAGTGACCGGGAAAAATACCTGCAACTGGGATTTGTTGATTACATATCTAAACCCATCGATAAGAAACAACTGATCATGATCATGGAAAAATGGGTGATGTAATGGATCGTGATACTGTCATTCAAAAAACCGTTGATTTTGTAAAAGAAACGCTGGTCCATGCCGAAGGAGGCCACGACTGGTGGCATGTGTACCGGGTATGGAAAATTGCCAGGCAAATTGCACGCCGGGAAAATGTAGACCTTTTTGTGGTAGAACTGGGAGCCCTGCTGCATGACATAGCCGATTCCAAATTCCATGATGGAGATGAAACCATAGGACCCCGCAAGGCCAAAGAGTTCCTGGGATCACTCAAAGTCGAACAAGAAGTTATCACTCATGTGGAAAAGATAGTGGCACACGTTTCGTTCAAGAGTGCTGTCCACCACCAGGAATTCAGATCCCCGGAACTGGACGTGGTTCAGGATGCCGACCGGCTGGACGCCCTTGGGGCCATAGGTATTGCGCGGGCTTTCAATTACGGCGGACACAAGGGAAGGGCCATATACGATCCGGCCATAGCTCCCGAATTGAACACTGCCCCCACCATCAACCACTTTTACGAAAAGCTCCTTTTACTGAAAGACAGGATGAACACCCGGACCGGTAAGGAAATGGCCATGGAAAGGCACCGGTTCATGGAGCAGTTTCTTGAGCATTTTTACGCAGAATGGGATGGTACCCAATAAATGTGGAATCTTGATGCAGTAAATTGCCAAAGAATTCATTTACCTGAAAAGCAAATTCATTTAGTTATGTTGAAGTCCAATTTCCTTAACAAATCAAGCCGGATTCTTATTGTTCTTTTTGCACTGTTCAGTTTGCAGGGCTGTCCCTGGGTAGATCCGGATTACCAGTTTGATTACGATATTATCATAACAGACACCCCGGCCAATCTTGAAGGTCTCAATTCCAATTACAACGATTACAATTCCGATTTGCCTTTCCGGGCAGCCCGGATGGATATTTATTTCTCTACCGACAGGAACAGTTACGGAGATGAATTTGATATCATTGCCCGTTGTTTAGACATATCTTATCACGAAAGAGATGATGTGTTGAACATCACCATTCCTCAAAACGCAGCCGAATCCATGATGGATAGAAAGTTGTTGCCATTAATCAATACCGGCTTTGACCAACTGGGACCCTACACCTATTCTGAAGAGGGAGGATTAAATTATTTCTTTTACGCCAGCAATGAATCTGAAGAAAACCCGTCCGGTGATTTTGATATCCAATTTGTCTATACACCGCGTCTTGACTGGGGAACGTACAACGGCCAACAACGTCTCTACGGTCCTTTTAAGGCAGATCCGGCAAATTCGGATGCTGACGACCTGTACCCTGTTATAGGGGAGGATATTGGAAAATTCCTGTTTTGCAGCAACCGGGAGAACGATGCCTTTGATATTTATAGTATTGACCTGGGCCAGGGCCCGTTGTTTCATGATTTCCTTTCCGGGACCTATGAACCAGTCATAACCAAAGAGGACGTCCTTTCCGGGGAAGGCAATGACAAATGCCCCTCGCTCTACGGCAATTGCATTGTATTTGCCTCTGACAGGGAAGGCGGTTACGGCGGATTCGACCTTTATTATTCAAAGTATGAAAACAACGCCTGGAGTGAACCCGTCAATTTTGGAAGCAAAATCAATTCTGCCAACGATGAATACAGACCAGTTGCCTTTTCATTCCTGGACTTCAGCCTCCTGATCTTTTCTTCCGACAGACCCGGCGGCAAAGGTATGTTCGATCTTTATTGCGTGGATATCAGTGATATTATTGACGTTCCCATAGGGGACCATTATTGGGGGTACTAAGATATATATCTAGGATTGATGCGTATATTTGGATATGCAAACAATCTCGGTATTCTGGTTCAGAAGGGACCTGCGCCTGGAGGACAACCGTGGCTTGCGGGAAGCCTTGCGCGGGCCTTTTCCGGTCCTGCCCCTTTTCATATTCGATGAAAACATAATTGCCGAGTTGGAGGCAGATGATCCCCGGATCACCTTCATCCACAATACGCTCGCCCGCCTCTCCGATTCCATCAAGCGGAGCTCCGTTCCTGCGGCTACAACACTTCCGGCTGATCCGGCTGATCCGGCAGCCTCGGCAATCCCGGCCGCCACGGCCACCGCGGCCGCCTCGGCAAAAAATCCCTCCGGGGGCCTGTACTGCACCAAAGGAAATCCACTGGAAGTATGGAAGATGCTTCTGGAGCGATTCAGTATAGGGGCGGTCTATGCCAATGAAGATTATGAACCGTATGCCATTTCCCGCGACCGGGAAATTAGAGATTTGTTGGCATCCCGCGGGATTCCGTTCCACCTGTTCAAGGATCAGGTGATCTTTGCCAAAGACGATGTCCTAAAAAAAGACGGCACTCCCTATACAGTCTTTACTCCCTATAAAAACAAATGGATCAGCAAGTTGCAAGAATGCCCTGTTAGGATCCAACCGGATCCGCTGCCGGACCGTTTTGCTGGACTGTCATTCTCTTTTCCTTCACTGGCAGAACTGGGGTTCAAGCGTTCTTTGGTAAAAGTACCGGATTACGACATAGACAACCTGGACAATTACCGGGAAGTCCGGGATTATCCGGCCCTGGACCAGACCAGCCATTTGTCCGTACACCTGAGGTTCGGGACTGTGAGCATTCGCCGAATAGTAAATCAAGCATTTCACAATGAAGCTTTCTTGAGTGAATTAATCTGGCGCGAATTCTTCATGCAGATCCTGTACCATTTTCCAAATGTAGTAGGAGCTAATTTTCGGAAAAAATATGATACCCTGGACTGGATCAACGATCCGCAGGATTTTGAAAAATGGAAACAGGGCACAACCGGGTTTCCCCTGATAGATGCCGGCATGCGGGAACTGAACGCCACCGGCTACATGCACAACAGGGTCAGGATGATAGTGGCCGGATTCCTATGCAAAGACCTGCTCATTGACTGGCGTTGGGGAGAAGCTTATTTTGCCACGAAATTACTGGATTACGAACTCTCCTCCAACAACGGCAACTGGCAATGGGCCGCGGGAACAGGCTGTGATGCCGTTCCCTATTTCAGGATATTCAACCCCGCCGAGCAACTCCGCAAATACGACCCTCGTGGGCATTATGTCCGCAAATGGATCCCGGAACTGGACACCCCTGACTATCCCTCTCCAATGGTGGACCACAAAATGGCCCGCGAAAGATTTGTCCGGCGGACACTTGATTCTTTTCGCTAATTTTCAATACGTTAGAAAAAACCACCCCCGGGGGGCTGAATTTTGTATTTCGTTGATTTTCAGGCAAAAGAACAAAGTGTCCGCCGCACCATTTTTTTTCTTATCTTTGCAGCCAATTGACCAAAACATGAATTTTTACACATTACATCATCACCATCATCATCTTTGCCCTCAGGCGAAATGATTTTGGTATGCTGTAAACAGACAATATAACCAAACCGCCTGAGTAGATCAGGCGGTTTTTTTATTTCCGGTGGTTTACTCAGGACTAACAAAAACAAGAATGAGTAAACTGAGAATTGCAATTCAAAAAAGCGGAAGGCTGCACGATGATTCCTTAAAACTGTTGAAGGACTGCGGGATTGATGTAAATAATGGCCGGGACCAGCTGAAGGTGGCAGTAGATAATTTTCCCCTGGAGATCTTGTACCTGAGAAATTCCGACATCCCTCAGTACCTGGAAGACGGTACGGCAGATATCGCTATTGTAGGGGAAAATCTTTTGGTGGAAAAACATAAGAACGTGGCCACAGTCCAGAAGCTGGGGTTTTCCAAATGCCGTGTTTCCCTGGCAGTCCCGAAAGATGTGGAGGATGAGAGCCCGGAATATTTCAACGGGAAAAAGATCGCTACGTCGTATCCCGTAACACTGCAAAAATTTCTGGATCAGTACAACATCCAGGCCGAGATCCATACCATTTCCGGGTCGGTGGAGATTGCTCCCAACATAGGACTTGCCGATGGTATCTGTGATATTGTCAGTTCGGGAAGTACCCTTTTCAAGAACGGGTTGAAAGAAACACACGTGATCCTGAGATCAGAAGCTGTTCTGGTGAAATCCTTACAATTAAACAAAGAACAGGAAGGTGTTCTGGAGAAACTGGTCTTCCGCATTAAATCTGTTCTCAGGGCTAAAAAGAGCAAGTATATCCTGATGAATGTTCCCAACGACAAAATTGATGCGGTCAGCAGCATTCTTCCGGTGTTAAAAAGCCCAACCGTACTGCCTTTGAAAGAAGAAGGGTGGAGCTCGTTGCA
>JBAZDQ010000022.1:0-23326 GCA_041654355.1 Bacteroidales bacterium | reverse complement strand
TTGTTTATCGGTTAGGGTTAGGTTAGTTAGTAAGAGAGAGGCGCATGCAACAGAAGAGGTTTATTGTTGCAATGCGCCTCTTATAATGTTTTTAGTACTATGAAATCATTTGAAGAAAGATTGAACGGTTTGATTTCCGGCCACCGGGAACTGATGTCAAGGGAAAACATTCCGGAAGAAGATCTCTCGGGATGGTTTTCACGTTACCGTTATCCTGTTCTGACAGCTGAACACGTTCCTCTTGAGTGGCGGTATGACCTGAACCCGGAAACAAATCCGCTTCTTTTACAAAGACTGGGAATCAATGCCGTATTTAATGCAGGGGCAATTTTGTGGAAAGGTCGTTATATCATGGTTGCCAGGGTGGAAGGATTTGACCGGAAATCTTATTTTGCCATAGCAGAAAGTCCGGACGGAATCAATCAGTTCCGTTTTTGGGACAGGCCGCTAGAGATACCCGAATGGGGGGACCCGATGACCAATATATACGATATGCGCCTGGTAGCACATCAGGACGGATGGATATACGGGGTGTTTTGTGCCGAGAGGAAGGACCCGCAGGCTCCTGCCGGAGATCTTTCCGCCGCCGTAGCCTCTGCAGGCATTGCAAGAACCCGGGACCTGAAAACCTGGGAGCGGCTCCCTGATCTTAAATCCGCAAGTCAGCAAAGAAACGTGGTATTGCATCCCGAGTTTGTAAACGGGAAGTATGCCTTATATACCCGGCCGCAGGACGGCTTTATAAACGCAGGCCACGGTTGCGGTATAGGATGGACTCTGGTGGATGATATTGAAAACGCATGCATCAAAGAAGAGATCATAATTAATAGAAGGCATTACCACACCATAAAGGAATTGAAGAACGGGGAAGGTCCCGCTCCTTTGAAAACTTCCAAAGGATGGCTTCACCTGGCACACGGGGTAAGAGGATGTGCTGCCGGTCTGCGCTACGTGCTTTACCTCTATGTGACTTCATTGGAAGAACCCTGGAAGGTGATAGCAGAACCTTCCGGGTATTTCATGGCACCTGAAGGCGAAGAGAGGGTTGGAGACGTCTCCAACGTGCTGTTCGCGAACGGATGGATACGCAAGGATAACGGGACCGTTCTGATATATTACGCATCCAGTGATTCACGGATGCACGTTGCTTCCACATCAGAAGAAGTCCTGCTGGATTACTGTTTCAATACCCCTGCCGACGGATTGTCCAGTACCGCATCGGTCCGGGCCATCAACGATCTTATTTCAAAAAACCGTTTGATCGGAACTTAAACACCTTCGCCGTCAATTGTTACGATGCTCCCGTCTTCATTGTATTCCAATTCCGTAACCTTCAGGCTGCGCAGCCAAGTCTTGCCTCCGGAAGGTACACTGTCGTGAAAGAACAAGTACCATTGACCTTTGGATTCAATTATGCAATGATGTGTTGTCCAGCCTATTACAGGTGTAAGAATCACGCCCCGGTATGTGAAAGGCCCGTATGGGTTATCGCCTGTTGCATAGCAGAGTTTATGGGTATTCCCGGTGGAATAGGAAAAGTAATATTTGCCGTTGTATTTGTGCAGCCATGAAGCTTCAAAAAAACGCCGTTCGTGATTGCCCGCTGTCAGTACGTTGCCTTCCGGATCCAACAAGATCACATCCTTAGGCTCCTCGGCAAATTGAAGCATATCATCACTCAGCCGGGCTACTCTGGATGGAAGTGCCGGTTGGTCGTTTTCAGGCTCATGACCACATTCTATGGCTTTGTTGTTGCGGTAACGCTGTAATTGCCCGCCCCAGAGGCCTCCAAAGTACATATAATGGGATCCGTCATCATCTTTGAATACACAAGGATCAATGGAATAACTGCCGTATATGGGAGCATCCAAAGGTTTGAAGGGGCCCTCCGGCCGGTTGCTCACAGCCACTCCTATCCGGAAAATATCGGTTTTGTCTTTTAAAGGAAAGTACAGGTAATAGATCCCGTTTTTGCAAGCTACGTCACAATCCCATAATTGACGGCCGGCCCAGGGAATATCCTTTACATCCAGGGCCACTCCATGATCGGTCACTTCACTTTCCGGAGTTTCCATAGAGAACACGTGGTAGTCACGCATGTCAAAATGATCCCCGTTATCGTTTTCGGGAATACCCGATTCAATATCGTGAGAGGGATAAATGTACAATTTCCCGTTAAAAAGGTGTACGGAAGGATCAGCAGTGAACAAATGGGGTATGAGGTATCTGGCTTTTTTCATGATTTTTTTGTTTTTAATGCTTTTGCAATGATTTTGGATACAACAGGTTTGGGATTGTTCTGACGGTCGAATAAGAGAGGATAGTCGGTTCTTCCCGGAATGGGCCAGTTATTCCTCCATGACAGCCGGTCGCTGACGCCCCAAAGTGTTACCCTGGATATCACATCTTTATGCTTTAGGAAAATGGAAAAGAAATCAAAGTATCTTTTTTCGAACAAAACGTTAACGGAATCGGGCAATCCCTGCGCGTACGGATTCATTTTCTGCTGGTATTCGTACGAGACGTTTACATCGGCTCCTGCGCTCTGATCGGGGAACGGCAATAACGTGATATCCATTTCCGTGATCATAACCTTGACGCCCAGGGCCGCAAAAGCTTCCAGGCTCTTTTCGTATTCGGCCAGGTCGGGGTAATCCATGCCCACGTGGGTCTGCATGCCAATACCGTCTATCCTGAGTCCCGCTTCCTGAAGTTTTTTCACCATGGCCACTACGCTTTCTCGTCTGCCGGGTAGGGCCATGGAATAATCGTTGTAATAGAGTTCTGCATCGGGATCGGCCTCCCGGGCAAACTGAAAAGCCAGTTGAACATAATCCTCGCCAATGATCTCGTAGAATTTGGTTTTGCGGTAGGTCCCGTCATCCATAATAGCCTCATTCACCACTTCCCATTCTTTCACTCGTCCTTTATAATGTTCCATGACCGTCTGAATATGGGTTTTCATACGCTCTATCATGACTTCACGGGTTACGTTTTGCCCCTGGCTGTCGGTGAAGAACCACGCAGGTGCCTGGGAATGCCATATAAGTACATGACCGGACATGAACATGCTATTTCTTTCCCCGAATTCAACAAGTTTATCGGCCAGAGTAAAATCAAATACGCCTTCCTGCGGCTGAAGCCACATGCTTTTCATACAATTTTCAGCCACAATGGCATTGAAATGTTCTTTGATCACCCTGACAGAGGCAGTATCTGTTTCATTAATCTGTGCGGCATTCATTGCCGTACCTATCAGGAATTTACCAGACAAAGCCTCTTTAAGGGAAGGCTGTGCTTCCTGACGTGTCTGACAGCAGGAGCCCGCCAACAACGTGGCCAGCGTCAGGAGCATGGTTTTGAAAGTTATTTTCATAAATCGATCATCTTGTTATTCCTTTAGTTTTCTTTCCGTCGTGCGGCCAGTTCTTCCTGGATGGTAATCTCTGTTTTTTTATTGATTTTGTAAAAGAACAGGCAGGCAACACTCACAAAAAATGTCAGGGTCGGGTAAACACTCATGGACATTTTGATGCCGTTGACTGTTTCGGCAGACTGAATCGCAAGTTGTTCGTTATAGCCGCAACTTGCCAGGATTCCTGCAACAAGTGCTCCGCCAATGCTCAGACCGGCTTTCAATCCGAAGATCATGGCAGAAAAGATGATGGCAGTGGCTCTCCGGGAATTCTTCCACTCGGAATAATCGGCAACATCGGCGATCATAGCCCAGAGCAAAGGTGTAGATACACCGTAGAAGAATCCGTGCAACATCTGGGTGGCGTAAACAGGAACGATGGCGTGCGGACCGTAAAAATAAAACATGAGCAGGCACAAGGCTGAAAGGAAGAGGCTGGTCCCGAATACATCCCGTTTGCCATAGCGGTCTGCCAGGGGTTTGGAAATGGCTATGCCAACAAGTGTCATAACGATCCCTGCGGCATTGAACAGACTGAAACCGGATGTGGCGGCATTCGGACCGTTAAGACCTACTTTATTCAGAAAAGCAGCCAGGTGTTCCTGGTTCAGGTAATGATCAAAATAGTAAACATACATGCCGCCTTTCAGGGAAAGTGTAATGAAAACGAAAACAGTGACAATTAGCATTACTATCCATGGCTTATTCTTAACCAGGTCCTTAAAATCTTCTTTTATGGTGGATTTTTGTTCCGGTTTGGGAATGATTCTTTCTTTTGTGGTCAGGAAGGTAATTATGAAGAATACGACACCTACGGCCGAAAAAAGGATCATTGTATTTTCGAATCCCTTGATTTTGTCTCCATCACCCAAAATCAGTGCAAGCGGCAACAAAAAGCTTTGAACGATCAGCTGCGCAATGGTAACTGCAACAAACCGGTATGAAGAAAGGCTGTTACGTTCAGACATATTCCCTGTGATTACACCGCTCAGCGATGCGTAGGGCAGGTTATTGGCCGAATAAACCACCACCAGCAATAGGTAAGTGATGAAAGCATAGGCAACTTTTCCGGAAGGGCTGAAATCAGGTGTGCTGAAAGCCAATATGGCCATTAATCCAAATGGTACCGCAGTCCAGAGGATCCAGGGACGGAATTTGCCCCATCTTGTGGATGTCCTGTCTGCTATGATGCCCATTATGGGGTTGAAAAACGCACCGAACATCCCGCCGAAAAAGATAATAAAAGAAGCAGTGGCAGGAGGTATCTTGTATACATCGGTGTAAAAAAAGGCCAGAAAAGTCATTAAAGTCTGAAAGATCAGGTTGGCTGCCAGGTCCCCCAGACTGTAGCCGATCTTTTCTACAACGGAGATCTTTTGGGTAGGAGTGCTCATAATCAATATTTAAATTATTTCAAAATCCAATGCTTTGAGATCTGAATCATTGGAAGAAGATCCGTACATGATCTGGTATTTTCCGGCACGGGGAGCCAGTTCGTCTACGGATTCATCATAAAATTCAAAGGCTTTTGAGTCCAGCTCTATGGTAACATTGGCCGTTGTTCCAGCTGCAATATTTACACGTTTGAACCCCTTGAGCGACTTAATGGGTGCATCCGGATTATCCAGGCTTTTAATGTATACCTGTACAACTTCATCGCCGTCCAGTTTACCGCTGTTGGTAACGGGAATGGTGATTTTCACACCTTTTCCTGCTTTTACGCTTTGCCGGGATAAACTTGCATTTCCATAATCGAAGGTGGTGTATGAAAGTCCGTACCCGAAAGCATAAAGGGGTTCTCCGCGGAAATACCTGTAGGTATGTCCTTCCATATCATAATTGTCAAAATCCGGCAGTTGATCGGTAGATTTGTAGAATGTTACCGGCAATCTGCCTGCGGGATTGTAGTTGCCAAAGAGTACATCGGCAACAGCAAGTCCTGCAGCCTGCCCCCCGTACCATGCCTGAAGAAGTGCATTGTATTGGGTTTCAATATCACCAAAGCCCATGGCACTTCCGGAACAGTTTACCAGGATGACCGGTTTGCCGGTGTTGTGCATGGCAACAAGGAGGTCCTTCTGTACGTCAGGAAGTTCAATTTTTGTACGGTCACCCCCGCTGAAGCCATCGTAAGAAACAGGCATCTCTTCACCTTCCAGCCGTGCAGAAATACCCCCGACTACTATGATGGCGTCTGCGTCTTTTACCCTTTGGGCAAGCGCGTCGAACTCGGCAAGGTTCCTTTCGGTAAGATTGAAAGTAAGGAACGCAAAGCCCTGATCGCCTTTGGTGTAGTCAATCTGAATGTTGTAGGTCTGTCCTTTGACTACGGAGAATGTAGTGGCGGGAGTAGTTGATCTGAACCACCCGAATCTGCGGGCAGGTTCTTTCTGCTCTGCTACAGTCCTTCCGTTTATGGTAAACTTGAAGGTGTCGCTGCCAACCAGGGAGTAGTACATTTTCCCGGTGAAATTGGCAACGAATTTACCTGTCAGACGGGCAGAAATGTTGGTCTGGTTCACATTGTCGGCAAAGCGGTAATCTCCGAAAGTCCGCATATTGACCGTCGTGTAATAACCGGAATTGGCAGGAGTTCCTTCGAATTTTTGATTGTTGAAGAACTCGGCAAAAAGGCCCTTACCTTCATTGATATCCGGCATATGGTCGGTGGTGAGGTATCTGTCCACTAATTCGCAGGCCTTGTCATAAATGACTTCTGTGCCCGGGGCGGCCTGTCTTATTGCATCTACAATCGAGATTGTATTCTGGGCGGTCGGGATGCCGTTGTAATTGCCGTTATGCATGGAAACGTTGTCAGCATTGGGGCCCACAACGGCAATGGTTTTGATGTCTTTGGAAAGAGGAAGTACGCCGTCATTTTTCAGGAGTACCATGGCTTCCCGGGCTGCTTTCAATGCGAGTGCTGTATTGGCGGGACTGCTCAAATCGTTTTCATTCAGATCTTTCCAGGGTATTCTATCTTCAGGATCGAACATTCCAAGCTCAATGCGGGAGCGGAGGATCCGTGTAAGTGCCACATCCAGATCTGTTTCATTGATCAGTCCTTTCTCAAGACTTTCAATGAGGGCGGCATAACTTGTACCACACTCCAGATCGGTTCCGGCCAAAACAGCGGCAGCACTGGCTGTTGCCGCGTCCGGATGGGTTTCGTGTTGTCCTTTTGTGTAGAAATTATTAATGGCACTGCAGTCAGAAAGCACCAATGATTCATAGCCCCATTTATTGCGTAGGATGTCCTGGAGTAATCTCTCGCTGCCACAACAGGGTACGCCTTCATACCTGTTGTAAGCGCACATGACTTCCTGAACGTTTCCTTCCTGAACAATTTCTTTGAAAGCGGGCAGGTAAGTTTCCCAAAGATCTCTCATTGATACCGAGGCATCAAACCTGTGCCTGAGCGGTTCAGGCCCGCTGTGCACGGCATAGTGCTTTACGCAGGCATGTGTTTTGAAATAATCCTTGTCATCACCCTGCATACCTTTTACGGTAGCAACACCCATAACACTTGCCAGATAGGGGTCTTCGCCACTTGTTTCCTGGCCGCGACCCCACCTCGGGTCACGGAATATGTTGATATTGGGACACCAGAAAGACAAGCCTTGATGCCATATTCCTCCTGTGGCTTCGGTCTTTCCGAACTCGTTATGGTCTGTGGTATTCCAGACGGCACGTGCTTCGTCGGATACTACCGAGTAGATTTGATATTGTTGTTCGGCATCAAATGTTGCTGCCAGTGCTATACATTGAGGAAAAACGGTTACATCGTCATAACAAATACCATGACAGGCTTCATTCCACCAATTGTATGCGGGAATACCCAGGCGATCAACGGATATGGAACCGTTCATCATGAGACCGACCTTTTCTTCAGGAGTCAACAGTGAGAGTAGGTTCTCTACGCGATCATCTACAGAAAGACGCGGATTCCTGAACGGATACTCGTAGCTCTTGTTGTCGCATGAAACAAGAGCAATAAGCGCAGTTGCGCAGATTAATAATTTTAAATGTTTCATTTATTAGGTATTTAAGTTAAATCAATTGTCTTTATAGTTGAATCGAATTTCTTTCATAGGGCGGGAGGGATCGTTTGTGATTAAAAAGACACTGAATGCATTCTTCAATGATTCTGCCTCAATTTTCCTGATTTCACCGGGATGGACTACATCGTCATTATTAAGGTTGATACTTGTTCCTGCTTCCTTTTCTACAAAACGAATATGGAGATCTGTATTGCCTCTGTTCGCTATAGTGAAATGTCCTTTAAAACTGCTTTTCAGGATCCTTTTTTTCAATTCCACCAGTGAAGGAGAAACGACCATGTCGGGAATATCAGATCCTTTCCCGCTAAAACGATCGGTACAAATGCAGGAAACGGATAGCTCAAAAGGCGTTTTGATACCGTTGACCAGAATATCCACGATTTCTTTTTTTATTCCATAGCTATCCGAATTATCAGGTATCCTAAAAGTAATTTCAATATTTGCAACTTCATCGGGAGCGATTGATCCGGGGTGGTTTGTTGTTACAAAAGAAGCGGATGTGCGAGGCCTGGCTTGTATTGTAACCGATCCGGATGATGTATTGATAACAGAGATCATTTTTGATCCGGATCCGCCAAGAGGTATGTATCCCATATTCACCTGATCTGAGGAGGCGTATACATTATCAATAATTCTGAATTTATATTGTTCATCAACAGGGAGATCTGCCGGAATTACATGGGCTGTAATGCTCAGTTTGACCAGGAACGT
The DNA here is from genome assembly GCA_041654355.1 of Bacteroidales bacterium. Taxonomy (GTDB): domain Bacteria; phylum Bacteroidota; class Bacteroidia; order Bacteroidales; family UBA932; genus DMER64. The sequence goes on along the minus strand of JBAZDQ010000022.1, from coordinate 15,139 downwards.
TCCTTCCGATGAATAGATGTCTACATACCTGAATACTTTTCCTTTTTCTCCAGCAGGGTTAAAGCTGATGATTATATTGCCCAATTCTCCGCTTTCAAAGCAATCAGCTGTCAACAATGCGTTTACACAGTTACAACTGGGAGATATGCGCCCGAATGTTAATGGACGGGAAGAAGTGTTAACGAAAGAAAATGTTTGAAATACCCATCCATCCGTCTCATTAATACGGCCAAAATCATGCGTAGTTGCATTGAAATCGAGCGAAGAAGAATTACTTTGCCCGTACAGACCAGGAAAGAAAAAAATACACGCCAGTATGCTGTAAACGGTTTTTTCCACAAAAACAAACTTAGAACAAAAAGGAACTGCACACAATAAGATGAACCCTTATCAGAAGAAATGGTCTTATTTTGAAATATGTGGTTAATTACATGCTGGAGCAGGTTGTTGTTTATGAATGGATTCTTTAATAAAATGGATGAATAGGGTAATTGTATGGAATACTATAACCTTATTTTTACTGAAAAAAATAATGACACGTAATCTGATTACTATTCTGGTTATATTGTCTTCAGTTACCCTGGCATCTTCTCAAAACCCTTCCCGCTACAACCTTCCCGGGAAAATTTATCCACAAGTCAACAAAGATAATTCGGTAACATTCACTTTTTATGCTCCGTCAGCCAATGCTGTAGTTCTCTCTCTTGAAAGGGATTACTTGATGAACAAGGATGAAAACGGCCTCTGGATGGTGACGTCCGATCCACTGGCAGAAGGTTTTCATTATTATTCCATGAAGGTCGGAGGGCTTTCATTTGCAGATCCTTCCGCTTATACATTCTATGGTTGCGGCCGTTCTTCAAGTGCTGTAGAAGTCCCGGAAAATGAAAAGGAAAGTAATTGGTATATGCCAAATAAAAACATTCTTCATGGAGCGGTTCGTTCCCTGAGATTCTGGTCTGACGTATGCAGGGAATATAGAAGGATGTACATTTATACGCCTGCGGAATATGATCATAACCCTGAAAAACGTTATCCTGTCCTTTATCTGCAACATGGTGGAGGAGAAGATGAAAGCGGTTGGATATGCCAGGGTTTTGCAGATATAATTTTGGACAATCTTATTGCTCAGCATAAGGCTGAACCCATGATCATTGTCATGAATAACGGATATACCGATATTCCTGGCAGTGACGATTCGTTCTCAGGTTTTGAGAGAATGATGACCGGGGAAGTAATCCCTCTTGTTGACAGCCGATACCGTACCATTAACGATCGTAACAGCAGAGCCGTTGCCGGTCTGTCATTGGGAGCCCAACAAGAGATTTTTTCTTACGTGGGCGATTTTAACGGAAGCCGGGATGAAGCAGAAGATGAATGGCTTACCCGGAGAAGAAGTCTTTATGTTTTTGCACAGAAACTCTTCAAATAGATCAACAAAAAATGAAGATCATAAGTTTAATTGCAGCCGGACTCTTGGCAACAATGGTTTTCCCTTCATGTGGATCAAAGAAAGCAGTCGTTTTGGACGAACCTTTCAGTGCTTCCACAAATATTCCCGGTAATGAATACCCGAAGATCAACCCGGATTTGAGTGTTACCTGCAGGGTGGAAGCCCCTGATGCGGTTACGGTGGAACTAGACCTGTCCAATAAAGTTTATCCAATGAAACAGATAGATGACGGGGTATGGGAAGTTACTTCCGATCCCCAGGTCCCGGGATTCCATTATTATTTTATAAATATTGACGGCGTCAGGATTGCCGACCCCTCAAGCAGGCTTTTTTACGGGTGTGGTTTGATGGCCAGCGGCATTGAAATACCTGAAGCAGGAGTTGACTTTTATCTTGAAAAGAATGTTTCACACGGGGAAGTGAGAATGCAAAGGTATTGGTCTGATCTTACTCAAACCTGGAGAATATGTTATGTATATACTCCGGCAGAATATGAAACAGATCCAGATATACGTTATCCGGTGCTTTACCTTCAGCATGGGGGAGGTGAGGATGAGACAGGCTGGCCTAACCAGGGCAGGATGGATAATATTATGGATAACCTCATTGCTTCCGGAAAGGGGGTACCAATGATAGTCGTTATGGACAGAGGTTCCGCATCTCTCGTGGATTCCGACGCATTCGAAAGAAATCGTAACATATTTGACTTTACGGCTTTTGAAAGGGTCGTAGTGGAGGAACTCGTGCCCATGATAGATACCACATACAGAACTTTAGCAGACCGTAATTATAGAGCGATCGCAGGACTTTCCCTGGGAGGATTCCAGAGCTGGAGCATTGGCCTTTCCCATAAGGATCTTTTCGGTTATGTAGGTGGTTTCAGCGGATCCGGAATGGTTAATTCTCCTGACGACTATAGCTCAGTCCTCAATAACCGGATGAGGCTCCTTTACGTTAGTATAGGAACTGATGAACCTGAACAAATGTATGCAGGAGTAAAGGCATTCCATGATATGCTTGATAATAAAGGAATAAATCATGTTTATTACGAGTCGCCAGGAACAGCACACGAATGGCTTACCTGGCGCCGTTCACTCAATCAGTTTGCTGCCCTGTTGTTTAAATAAATGGAAAAAGCAAGGTAATCGGTTTCAGGAAGCTTAGTCCTCCATTCTTAGATTTTTTACGAAAGCCGAAGGTGAAATGTTGAACTGCTTGTGGAAACTGGTAGTGAAGTAAGACGGGGAAGAGAACCCTACCAGATAAGCCACCTCGTTTACTCTGTATTCCTGTGTCGATAACATTTCAGCTGCTTTCTTCAACCTGCAGATGCGAATATACTCGTTTGTATTTAATCCTGTATTGGCTTTAATTTTCCTGTAAAGGGTAGACTTACTTGTGCCAATCAGTTGGGTGAGTGTATCAATCCCCAGATCCTGTTCTGCCATATGCTTCATGATCGTTTCATGAAGCTTGTCCATAAACGCTTTTTCAACATTGTTAAAAGAAACACTGTTAAAATGCGACAGGGGAGAATTTGCGAACTGTCTGTAGGCTATTTCTTTGTTTTTGAAAAGATTGGAAATATTGGCCATTAGAAGTTCAATCGCGAAAGGTTTTTCGATATAGCCGTCTGCACCTACCTGCAGTGTTTCTATTCTCGTTTCAACACCGACGGCAGCTGTCAGTAAGATAACCGGAATGTGGCTATACTCTATGTCGTTCTTAATGAAATTGCACAATTGACATCCATCCATAACAGGCATCATAAGATCAGTAACCACCAGATCAATTTTTTGCTCTTTTATAATATTCATGCCTTCCTCACCGTTTGAAGCAGTGAAGACATTGAATTCTGAAGAAAGCTCCTTGCACAGATAACGTCTCATCTCAGCTGCATCTTCAACGATCAGAATCGTATGTTTGCTGCTATCCCCATCGGAATCTGCTAATATATCTTCGCCTGCATCCTGATCTGTTCCCTGAATTAGAGACGGTTGATCAAGAGGCAATGTCAGGACAAAAGAATTTTCGTCTTTAACTGCAGAATCCAGGACAAGGGAACCTTTATGAAGATTGGCAAGGGTCCTTGCGTATGGAAGGCCCAGACCGGTGCCGTTGCTTCCCTTTAGCTGGGCGCTAACAGTCCTGATCTGGTAGAAAGGAGTGAAAATTTTCTCTCTTTCATTATCGGGTATAAGGGCTCCGTCGTTGGTGACGCGGATAACTACATTCTGGTCATTATCGGATACGGTTAGTGATAACTCAATGCTGTTTTTACAGTATTTGATAGCGTTTGACAGCAAATTGCTGACCATTTTTTTTACGATTTCTGCCGAGCACATCATCATAACAGGCTTTTCGGGAATGTGAACTGTGTATGAAATATGTTGTTCTTTTGCGGCTTTGGCAAAGTACTCGCATGTTTTACTGACGATAGAGCCAATATCTTCCTTAAGGAAATTCACCGTGATCTGGTTTTTTTCCATCTTTCTTATGTCAAGTAGTTGGTTGGTAAGTTCCAAAAGCCTGTTTGTATTGGCTTTGATGGTCATCATGTCTTCCTTTGATGCTTCTGTATATTCTTTATGTAGAATTATTTTCTCTACCGGCATCTTAATTAGTGACAAAGGGGTACGTATTTCGTGTGTTATGTTTGTGAAGAAATTGATCTTTGCATCGTATATCTCTTTTTGTTTCAAAGATTCCATTTGTTCCAGTTTGCTTGTCTCTTCAATTTTCCTTTTCTTGAATAAGAGTATAATGAAAAACAAGACAATGGCTCCAATGATCAGGAAATATACAATATATGCACATACAGATTTGTGAAAAGGCGGGACTACCACAATTGACAGACTTTTGTGTGACTCAGGAGAATTACTACCCAATACCTTCACATTAAAGCGATAGTGACCGGGATTCATATCTGTAAATACGATGGTGTTTTCTGTAGATACATTCTTAATTGATTGTTTCCTGCCGCTTGAGAGCGTATATTCGTAAAAAGGAGTGCAAACATTGGAATAATACAGAGCTGAAAATGAAATGGACAGATAGGAAGCATCGGCTTGCCGTATACGGATCTTGTCAGAAGTCACAGACGTTCTTCCGTCCGTATTCATTAAGTTGAAATTTTCATCTGTTCCTGTGTGTATATCATGGATATACAGTGGGGCACTCGTGATGGGATCTTTGAGGTTGGCAGGGTTAAAAGTTATCATACCGTTAGTGGTCCCGAGACATATCTGTCCCGAGGGAAACTGGTAGCAGGATCCGTATGAAAACTGGTTCCCCACAATACCGTTATTGTCCAGATATACTTTTAAAACTGAATCTGTGAGGGGGTCAATGGTGGCCAGACCTTTGGTGGTGGAAACCCACAACAATCCTTTCTGGTCCTGAGTAACTGCACATGCTATATTTGAAGGAAGGCCATTGTTACGGGTAATATGTGTAAATGACACATTACCTTCAAGCGATGTTCGGCACAATCCTCCTCCTTCAGTAGCTACCCATAATGTATGTGATGAATCCTCAAAAAAATAGGTAATGTAGTTTGATCGCAGTCCGTAATCTGTTTCAGACTGGATACTGGTAAAAGTTTTAAGATCGTCTTTACTGTAATAGATGCCGGATCCGTAAGTGCCTACCCAGACAGTTCCAAAACTGTCCTGATAGAGAGTATGAATGAAACGGTGTCCCGGGCCGTCAATAAATTCAAAAATGTCCTTAGACCTTTCATATTTGTACAATCCATAAGTAGTCCCTATTAAAATGGAATTGTCACAGGTTTTGAGAATGCATACACACTGATCAGTCGGGAGGCCCGTGTGTTTGAAAATTTTCTCAGATTCCAGATCGTACAAAAAAAGCCCTTTATTATAAGTCGCAATCCAGAGCATGTTTTTCTCCTGAAGCAAACCGTGTATATTCAAATTGGATGGGAATCCTTTTTTGTTTGAATACCAAACAGATGTTTTGTCTTTGAAGATCAATTTGTTGAGATTCCCGTCTTCAGTGCCTATCCATAGATTGTCATTCTCGTCTGGTGTTAAGGCGTGTACAAGTTTTCCGTAAAAAGTGCTTTCATAGCCTGTAAAAAATATTTGACCAAAACTGTTTTTTCTGTTATGCCAAAGATTAAGACCTCCATAGTAGGTTCCCATCCAAACATTTCCTTCGTTGTCCTGTAAAATGCTAATTACGTTGGTGTTGCTCAATGAATTTTTTGCCGAGTCATTAATGAAGGATGTGCTTTTTTGATGATCATCATAGACTACCAATCCGTCTAGTGTTCCAATCCAGTATTCAGAGTCAGTCCTGGGTAAAAGACAATTGACCGGATGCCCGACATTGATCAGGTATTCACTGTCTCCACTGTTAATGTTTAGTCTGATTAGATCGTAATTATTTGTTGATATGAGTAGGTATTTCTCGTTAATCGTTTTAATATGAATAGGATAGTCGGAAGTGTTTGTTTTATCTGTAATCAGGGGAAATATTTCAAAATAGTCGGTATCGGGATTGTAGCGACGAATATCTCCCTGATAGGTGGTAAACCAAATATAACCGTCACTATCTACGCACGAATGCAGGGCGTTGAAATGTCTTTCAGCCGAATACCGGACAAATTCACCGGTACTTCTGTCCAATTTGAAAACCGAACCGGAAGAAACGAACCAAACGTTGTTATCCTTGTCAACGTTGATGTCAAAAAACCGGTATCCCTCCAGTTCCTTAACGCACGTTACCTCCGTGGTGTACAGATTGTAATAGCCGGTCCCTTTAGTTGAGCAGCACCATAGCATTCCGTCATGATCTTCACATAACGAAAAAGTCATTCCATTAATACAGCTTTTTAGATTGGGGTCTTCTAAAACGATGAAATCCTGACCGTTGAAGCGGCATATCCCGTCCTTGGTCCCGAACCAGAGAAATCCGAAATGATCCTGAACGGTACATGTGACAGTATTGTTGGGCAAACCATCATCACTCTTGTAATGCCTGAAATAATATTGCCCGCTCCCAAAGGCATTGATAGATACTGTATAGAGCAGAAAAGCTGTCAGAATGAATTGTTTCATATACGGAATGACCTGTAATTATATTTTACGAAGATACTCATACTTGTTTTAAGAAATCATCCAAATACTTTTAAAATTGATTCTTCTAATGTCACAAAAAATGCTTTCGTAAATATAACGGACTATACAGACCCTGAAAAGGGAGAATATCTCATTATCGTTCACATACTTTGACTTTTGATTCATTAATCCGGACCCGCAATATGAAGTGCTTTTAATGAGAGATAAGCAAATTAATATGAGCCCAATTTGCAATTATGTTCTTAAATTGATAAATATCTTTAAAATTGAAACCAATTTAACCAAATTACTTATTTTTTAACCTATTATCTAATTTATGACAAAGCAATTATTATTTGTAGTAAAGATCGTCTTGATTTTTGCCGCATGCCTGACGGGAATAAACTCGTATGCCCAGTCGCGTGCTATCAGCGGTAAAGTCATCGATGCTTCAGGTGCTCCTATTGCCGGAGCATCAGTCATTGTCGTTGGTAATGAACGTATTTATACGGTTACCGACTTAGATGGAAATTTTGCGCTCGAGGTTCCCGCAGGAGCCAATCTGAACGTGTCTTTCATCGGTTATCAATCGCAGGTTGTTTCCATAGGCAACCGAACGGTTTTAGAGATCACATTGATTGAGGATGCAGAAGTCCTTGAAGAGGTTGTGGTTGTCGGTTATGGCGTCCAGAGAAAAAGCGATGTTACCGGTTCTGTTTCATCTGTCAGGGCTGAGGATCTAACCAACCGCTCTACCTCAGATGCTGCAAACGCATTGCAGGGTAAGGCAGCGGGTGTTCAGATTCTGAATTATTCCGCAGCTCCCGGTGCAGGCTCACAAATCCGGGTCCGCGGGTATTCTTCCAATTCTTCCGATGGTCTGGGGCCACTGCTTATTGTTGATGGTCTCCAGGTAGACAACATTCAGTATCTGGACCCCCAGATGATCGAATCCATGGAGGTTCTGAAGGATGCAGCATCAGCTGCCATTTATGGTGCCCAGGCGGGTAACGGAGTGGTGCTGATCACAACCAAGACCGGCAATAAAAAAATGGGTGCCGGTCAGGTCTTCTATAATTTCCAGAATGTATGGAATTCACTGGGCAAGGCGCCTGAAATAATGAATGCAGAGCAGTATATTGACTATAAAATTGCTGAAGGTGTTCTTACGCAACAACGTCTGAATGAACTTGGATATGACGGTACAGATACCAATTGGGCTAAAGAGGTGTTTACTACCAGTCTGACCAAACGTCATACAGTCGGCGTTATGGGAGGAAACGAACGGGGACAGTATTATACTGCACTCAGCTATGTCAATGATGACGGTATAGTAAAGGGAGACAAGGATGTTTATGAACGTCTTTCGGCCCAGATCAACGCTGATTATAAAATCAAGGATTGGCTTACAGTCGGGACAAACACTTCAATTGAAAAGTGGAAAACCAGATCGGTCAGCCAGCATACTGAGTATGGATCCTTCATGATGGGAACACTGACACAGGACCCTCTAACACCTGTGTATTTTCCTACTTATAATGACCTTACCCAGGATTTGAAGAATCACTATGACGCTGGTGACAACATCCTGGGTGATGAAAACGGATTTTATGCCGTTTCAAGGTATGCCGAGACTGACTCGGGTCACCCGTTTGTACAGAGAGATAAGGAAGACGTTGAGAATCAGGGGATAAGTATACGTGGTACGCTATTCGCCAACTTAACTCCCATCAAGGGTCTGACGGTCACCTCACGGTTTGGATACCGAATTTATCAGAGTTTTTACACTAGGTATGCCCCTCCGTATTATGCCAACTCAATGGCTTATAAAACAAATTATGATATCCAGGCCAATGCAAACCACGGATACTACTACCAGTGGGAAAACTTCGCCAACTATTCTTTCAATGTTCTGAAGAATACATTCACCCTCATGGGAGGTATGTCTTATATCCAGAACAACACTTTTGGTGTCAACGGTACGGGTTCCGGTCCTGATCCTCTTCAGGGATATGCTCCGAACTTCCGCTATTTGTCTTATCTGAACAACAATCCGGATACATCAAAAACTGTGACAAGTTCTCCCGGAGTAACCGCCAATCTTTCCTACTTCGGACGTATCCACTGGAATTATGCAGACAAGTACAATATCCAGGTTAACTTCCGTGCAGATGCGTTTGACTCTTCAAAACTTCCAATAGATGCCCGCTGGGGATACTTCCCTTCAGTATCGGCAGGTTGGGTGCTTACCAATGAATCATTCATGCAAGGGATCAGCAAAGAGGCCCTCTCCTTTCTTAAGATCCGCGGATCCTGGGGTGTGAACGGTAATATTGCCGTATTGAGCAATTATCCTTATGCAACTACCATTTCCTACAATGCCAACTATTATCAGTATGATCCCGCATCTCCCAATGTATCTTACGGATCCAGTCCCTCCGGACTCGCGAACCCTAACCTTACGTGGGAAACTTCTGTTCAATGGAATGTTGGTTTGGAGGCACGTTTCCTGAACGACCGGCTTTCCCTGGGTGTTGACTATTACGAAAAGAGAACCGAGGACCTTCTTGTCAGTATTTCTCCAGTTGCCGAGGTGGGAGTGGGATCTTCCACCATCAATGCCGGAGAGGTTGAGAACAAAGGGGTCGAGCTCGAACTGGAATGGAAAGATTCCAGAGGAGACTTCAGTTATTCTATCAATGCAAACATGGCATACCTTAATAATAAGGTGACATTTCTTGATCCCACCATTTCCAGGATTACGGGTATGGGATCACCTCAGGGGTATGAGACCTTCTCCGCGTTTGAGGTGGGATACCCGGTTTGGTATATGAGAGGTTATCAATACGAAGGGGTGGATAGCGCAACAGGCAAACCGATCATTGCAGATCTGAACGGGGACGGTCAAATTAATAACCTTGACCATACGATGATAGGTTGCGGTATTCCTGACCTGACTTATGGTCTGACCATCAAACTTGCATGGAAGGGTATTGACTTTACATTATTCGGTACGGGTACTTATGGTAATGAGATCTTTGCCATACATCATAGAACTGACCGTCTTTTCTACAACTCGCTGGAGTATTTCCACAAGAATGCCTGGACAGAATCCAATAAAAATGCCTCCATGCCAAGTGCTCTCAGTGTGGCTACTGACGCACAATTCTGGGGCTCAAGTGCCTCGATATTCGACGGATCATACTTCAAGATCAAACAGATCCAGCTAGGTTACACGCTTCCCCGGAAATGGACCAAAAAGATCTTAGTCAGCAACCTGCGGATCTATGCTTCTTTGGATGATTATTTCACTTTCTCAAAGTATCCCGGTATGGATCCTGAAACAGCACACTCCGGAAATGCCAATTCCATGGGATATGATAAGGGGTCTTATCCTACCAGGAAGAAAGCTGTGATAGGTATTAACATTGCATTCTAATAACCCAATTTAGATTATTATGAAAAAATATATCATTCCCATTTTGTTACTGATCTTAGGTTTGAGTTCTTGTCATAAACTCCTTGAGATCGATCAGAAGGGAGTCATTTCCACGGACTCCTTCTACCAAACCGATGCCGATGCCGAATCTGCGTTGGTTGCTGCTTACGAGAATGCGAGTTATGGATTAGTCAGACATAACGATTATATCTACTCTCCATACAATGCATTGCTTACTTACCCGTCTGACGATATCTACGCTGCCGGAGCCTTTTACGGTGACAACGATTTTCTTGCGGCCCTGACTGAGTTCCGTTATGACATAAACAACCAGGCCATTAGTAATCAATACAAAGGTTTTTATAAAGTGATCTACGGGGCAAACCTGGTAATTGATAATTTTGAATATGGCGCAAGCGCAGTAAAGGACAGGTGTATTTCAGAAGCAAGGGTTCTTCGTGCTTTCAGTCACATGATGCTTGCCATACTCTGGGGCACTCCCCCCATAGTTGACCATGTACTGACGGGTGCGGACCGGCCCGGAAATTCCGAGAGCCAGGAAGCCATTCTCAGATGGGCTGCCGCCGAGTGTATTGACGCTGCCAAATATTTAGATGAAAGACAAAGCACAGGAGATAAAAAAGGAACTGCCAAGATCACCAAAGGCGCCGCCTATGCCTTTGCCGGTAAGGCACTTATGTTTGCTAAAGATTACTCAGCCGCTAAGACTGAATTGAAAAAAGTTATTTCTTCCGGCAAGTATGCCCTTGTTCCCGGAAACAGGATTGGCGAGAATTTCCATGTTCCAGGTGACGGCAATGAAGAAAAGATCTTTGAATTAAACCACGTGTACAATTCCAACATAGGGACCTGGAGTGGTCGTATTCAGCGTTCCACCTGGATGCAGATAAATCTTTGGAACTGGCGTGCCGACAGATTGGGAGGCACACCGACCTACCTCTTTGGCGGAGGCTGGGGAATGATCCATCCTACCGCTGAGTTTGCCGAAGCACTCATAGCCAATGACGGTTTAGATTCGTATCGCCGCAAGGCATGGCTCTTAACTTATGATGAGGTTATTTATGAAATGCCTTACCTTAGCGATAGTGATAATCCCACACGTGAGGATAAGGAGAAAGATCCCCGTCGCGGTATCGTAGAACCTGTGGGTCTGTATGGATGTGAAGGTTATTTCCATCTTAAAATGATTGCTCATGCAGCTGATGTCATAGATGGGTCGTATTCAGACGTTAACTTTCTGATTATGAGGTATGCAGAGGTGCTTCTGATGTATGCAGAATGTTGTGCCCAGACAAACGATAACGATGGACTGCAATATCTGAACATGGTACAGCAGAGAGCAGGTTCTCAAACCATAAGTACTGCCCTTACCCTTGATGCGGTTAAGAAGGAAAAACAGTTTGAAATGTGGATGGAAGGTTGCCGTTTCATTGACCTGCTGCGTTGGGGCGAAGCCGCAGCCAGACTTGCGAATAACGGGGACAGCATTCCTACGTTCAAGGATAAATTTGCCACTGAAAGCAGCGGCAAGCACGAAGGTTTCGTTGATTGGTCAGATTCGAATGTGAATCAGGGAAAGGAACACGGATTCAAGACCGGAAAGCATGAGTTTTATCCTTTTCCGTTCAGCGAAATATCTATCAATGAGAATATAGTACAGAATCCAGGATGGTAATTTTAGTTTTAAGTTTAGGTTTAGATTTTGGGTCTTGATTCATTTTGATTTTGTGCGGGAGTGGATCCCATAACCGGGATCCACTCTATTTTTATCCGAATTATCGTTACAATAACAACAAAACAATATCGTTTTATGAGATCATCAGCTTTTTCTATCATAGCCGTTTCTTTTTTGTCGCTGGCGGCTTGTAGTACCAATTCGGACTCTGAAGTTAAAGTTTCCGAAGTCATCCAGCCTGGAGAACAGGCTCCGTTCGCCGATCCGGGACAAAGGAATTTTGGCGGATTCCGTCGAAGAGATACGACAGGTAAAGCTCCGGCTCCTCGTCCCCGATTTCAGATGCCTGAAGTCAGTACGGTACATTTTAACGATCTGGTCATGAGCGATCCGTTCATTTATCCCCATCCCGAAACCCAATCTTATTACCTTACCAGCTCCGGCGGATGGATGTACAAGAGCAATGATCTTAAGATGTGGACCGGTCCATATAATATTATTGACATTAAGGGACTCTGGCTGGAAAAAGCCGGATTTGCCGCAGCTGCAGAAATACACAAAATAGGAGACTACTATTATTACGCCGGAACATGGAGTGACCATAGTGATTTGATTGAGCAGGTGCCCAGAAGGTACAATGTACCTCATAACCAAACCTATTTGCTCAGGGCAGATAACCCCGAAGGCCCTTATACATCGTTTGCCGTAGAGCCCGGTTATGATTACCAGCCTCGCGACTGGGATTGTATAGACGGGACTCTCTATGAAGAAAACGGGAAGGTCTATATGGTATTTGTGCACGAATGGACACAGTTGATAGACGGAACAATGGATTACATTGAGCTTGCTCCTGATCTGAGTTATACGGTGTCCGAAAAACCTGTTACCATGTTTCGGGCGACGGAAGCTCCCTGGGCTATGGAAATGAACTCCATCGGGGAGGCTACTTTCGGTTTGAAAATGCCGGGATGGGTAACAGACGGGCCTCAGATATTCCGGACACAGACCGGTAAACTGGGGATGCTCTGGTCCACCTGGGGCAAAGAAAGATATGTCCAGGGGATAGCTTATTCGGAATCCGGGACCATTGCCGGTCCCTGGGTGCAGGAAGAAGATCCGTTCCTGTCTAACAATTCCGGACATGGAATGTTGTTCAGAACATTTGAAGGCAAACTTATTTTCCTGGTTCATCACGCTGCAGAAAACGGTCCCAGGAAACCGCAATACTGGAATGTAGATGATTCCGGAGATAAACTTGTTTTAGGCAACCGTATAAATATATGATCTTATGAAAAGACTGTTTTTAGTTCTTTCCCTCGTTTTTATAGTCTTCCTGGCCAAGGCGCAGGACAAAAACTTCCATATTTTTCTATGTCTGGGACAGTCCAACATGGAAGGAGCTGCCAGAATTGAAGCTCAGGACACTGTGAATGTAAGCGAACGTTTCCTGATGATGGCCGCAGTGGACGATCCGTCCCGGGGACGTGTAAAAGGCCAATGGTACAAGGCCGTTCCTCCTCTTTGCAGAGAGAAAACGGGTCTTACACCTGTTGATTATTTCGGCCGTACTTTGGCGGAACAGCTTCCTGAAAATCATTCTATTGGCGTAATAAATGTTTCTATTGGCGGATGTAAGATAGAAGCTTTCATGAAAGATCGGATTGCAGAGTATGCTAAAACGGCCCCGGAATGGATGATCCCTATGCTCAAGGCATATGACAACGATCCCTATAAGTGGCTGGTTGATCTTGCTAAAAGAGCACAGAAAGACGGAGTCATTTCTGGGATTCTGCTTCACCAGGGTGAATCGAACATCGGCGAAGAGGATTGGCCTCTCAAAGTAAAGAGTGTTTATGTGAATCTCCTTAAAGATCTTGATCTTAAAGCTGAAAATGTTCCTCTTATTGCCGGAGAAGTTGTAAATGCCGACAGGGGAGGAATATCTGCAAGTATGAACAGCATTATTGACAAGTTGCCGGAAACCATTCCCACAGCTCATGTGGTATCATCAAGCGGATGTACCCAGTTCTTTGACCAGATTCATTTTGATGCTGCCGGCTATCGTGATATGGGCAGACGTTATGCTGCCGTCATGCTCCCTCTTATGGGATACGAAGCTCCGGTTTCCCGTATGTATCATCTCACCTTAGAATCTCCCATCATCCATCGTTTTGGAGGTGGTGTGACATTCAATATAAGAGCTCCCCGTGCGCACTCTGTTTTTCTGTCTTCACAGTTTCTTTCAGAAAATGTCCCTCTTACTATGAACAGGGAGGGTGTCTGGAGTGTAACTCAAAGAGTGGAGACTCCGGATATTTATCCTTATAATTTCATAGTAGACGGTGTTACGGTATCTGATCCGTCCAATACCGATATTTTCCCCAACGAAGGATTCAAGGCCAGTTTGCTTACCGTTCCCGATCAAAAGGCATTGTATCACATCAATGATGTGCCCCACGGGCGCGTAACATATTGTACGTATAAATCCGAAGTTCTTGGCATGAACCGTCCTGTGTTGGTTTACACTCCTGCTGAATATGAAGACGGAGAGAAATCTTATCCGGTTTTCTATCTGATCAGCGGCACTACCGATACAGAGGAAACATGGTTCAAAGTAGGAAGGCTGAACACAATCCTTGACAACCTCATAGCCAGGGGTATTGCCGAACCCATGATAGTTGTCATGCCATATGGAAATATGATGCAAGGAACACCCATGCTTTCTTCTTTGCAAGCGGCAGATATGTACAAGGTGTTTTCAGATGAAATGACCGAATGTATTATCCCTTTCATAGAAAACGAATTTTGTACCCTGACCGGACGCGAAAACAGGGCCATAGCCGGTTTCTCAAGAGGTGGCGGTCAATCCCTCTTTACAGCTTTTTCACATTTAGACAAATTTGCATGGGTATGTTCATACAGTGCTTACCTTACTCCTGAAGTAATGGATATATATTTCCCTTCATTCACTACATCTGCCGATGAAGTCAACTCTCAAATGGAACTTCTCTGGTTTGGCGTAGGCTCAGATGATTTTCTATATAAGGACGTTGTCAAGAACAGGGAATACTTTGACACCCTGGGAATTGAATACAAAGGAATTACCACGACCGGTGGTCATACATGGATGAACGCCAGAACGTATCTTGCCACTACATTAGAAATGTTGTTTAAATAAAATCCAACCTACAAAAACACCAAATATGAGACACCCAATTTTTCTATCCATCTTTCTGCTGCTAACCACTTTCACAACAAAGGTATACGGACAGAATCTTCAAATCAATGATCTGGAATACTTTGAGGGTACAGGCATTAATGTACTCGTTTACAGTAATAATTATTCCGGAATGTTCTGCGACGAGAAAACGGCAGCAATAGAATTGATCCAGAGAGGCGAGAGAATAAGTACAGGCGGCGGAATCCGGCTGATGAACACTCCAGAACAGTGGGATATTTTTCCCGAT
>JBAZDQ010000021.1:0-25358 GCA_041654355.1 Bacteroidales bacterium | reverse complement strand
GCCTGTTTCTGGGCCTGGTTCAACTCCTGCAAATAGTTCTCCTTCATAGCGACAAATATAGGGAAAAGCCGGTGAAAATTTTATCTTTGTATCTGCTAAAAATAGTATATGTGCGCCCATTACAAATTGCGTAGAGGATTGGACATTCCCCTGAAAGGCAAAGCCGACACAATCACGGATCCTCCCGTTGTTTCAGCAGTCTACGCACTAAAACCCACTGATTTTAAACATGTTGTTCCAAAACTCCTGGTCAGGGAAGGTGATGCTCTTAAAGCCGGAAGCCCGGTCTTTTGCGATAAAAACCGGCCTGAAGTACGCTTTACTTCTCCGGTAAGCGGGACGGTTCAGGCTATAGTGAGAGGAGAAAAAAGAAGGCTGGAAGCCATTGAGATACTTGCTGACGAAAAAAACGATTTTTTGAAATTCCCGGCACAAGCTCCCGAAACCATGTCTGCACAAAAGATCAGGGACCTATTGCTGGAAAGCGGTTGCTGGCCTCTGATCATCAGGAGGCCATACGGCATTACCGCTCATCCCCAAGAAACCCCAAAAGCCGTATTCATCAGCTGCTTTGATTCAGCCCCCCTGGCCCCGGAACTGGATTATGCGTTTGCGGACAGGGAAGAAGCCCTTAAAATGGGACTCCGGGTTCTGGAAAGGATCTGCCCGGGTAATATTCATTTGGGGCTGTCGGACGAAACATCTCCTCACAGTGTTTTCCGCAGGCTGCAAGGCATAGTCCATACTTTTTCCGGTCCCCACCCGGCAGGAAATCCGGGAATACAGATCCATCATGTTTCTCCTATCGGAAAAGATCATGTAGTCTGGACACTGACCCCCAAAGGACTCTCAGTCATCGGGGAACTGTTCCTGAAAGGTATTTACGATACTACAGGAACGGTTGCAGTAACCGGACCTTCCCTGCACCGTACAGGATATATTCGCTGCCGCCCTGGCCTTCAGATGACAGCTTTGACAGGCTTCCCTTACGACAAAGACCGGGAAGTCCGCATCATAAGCGGAAATCCCCTGACCGGAGATAATGTGGGATGCAATGGTTTCCTGGGTTTCCACCACGGGCAGATTACCTTTTTGCCGGAAGGAAAATCGCGGGAATTGCTGGGATGGGCACGGCCTTTACGCCTGCATAAATACAGTGCGGCACGGACCTATGTTTCTTACCTGGCTCCTTTACTCGGCAAGACCGGGCGTTTTTCCCTCAACACCAACACCAACGGCGGCGCCAGGGCGTTTGTCCTGACCGAAGGCTATCAAAAAGTATTGCCGGCAGATATTTTCGTGTCGTTCCTGATCAAAGCCGTTTTAGCAAAAGACATTGATAAAATGGAACAGTTCGGCATCTATGAAATGATCCCGGAAGACCTGGCATTGTGCGAATTCATCTGTCCTTCCAAGATTGAGATCCAGGACATTCTCCAACAGGGCATTGACCTGATGATAAAGGAAATGTAATGAAAGGAATTGAGAAAATTGTGAACAGGATCAAACCAGTATTTAGCAAAGGGGGGAAGCTGGGGTTTTTACATTCCACCTTTGATGCATTTGAATCCTTCCTATTGGTCCCGGCAACAGTCACCCGCAAAGGGTCCCACATACGAGACTGTAACGACCTGAAAAGGGTAATGATAGTTGTGGTTATAGCACTGGTTCCGTGCCTGCTGTTTGGCATGTACAATACCGGTTTGCAGCATTACCTGGCTATAGAGTCGCAAACAGAACTACCCGGGTTTTTTCAGATCTTCTGGTATGGATTTCTTCGGGTCATTCCGCTGGTGATCGTTTCTTATGTGGCAGGTCTTGGAATAGAATTTACCGTAGCCCAGATCAGAGGTCATGAAGTCAATGAAGGCTATCTGGTCACCGGCATGCTCATCCCCCTGATAGTACCTGTTACCATTCCCTTATGGATGCTGGCCACGGCCGTGGCTTTTTCCGTACTCATAGGTAAAGAGATCTTTGGAGGAACCGGCATGAATATCTGGAATCCCGCCTTGCTGGCCAGGGCTTTCCTGTTCTTTTCATACCCGGGATATATGACCGGGGATAAAATCTGGATTGATGGTTTTAGCGGGGCTACTCCCCTGGCTTTATGGACAGAACAGACGAGCGCCGCTCAATCCATGCCTTCCTGGAGAGATATGTTCCTGGGATTCATTCCCGGATCTGTAGGAGAGACTTCTGTGGTATGCATCCTGCTGGGGGCAGCCATACTTATTTACACGGGAGTAGCCAGCTGGAAGATCATGGTTTCCTGCCTGGCCGGAGCCTCTCTGGCCGGATTACTGGGAGGTATTCCCGTCCATTACCACCTGGTTATGGGCGGATTCGCCTTTGGATGTGTCTTTATGGCCACCGACCCGGTCACCAGTCCGCAGACAGAAACGGGAAAATGGTTCTACGGAGCACTCATAGGTATACTCACAGTCATCATTCGCTTATTCAACCCCGGGTACCCGGAAGGCATGATGCTGGCCATTTTGCTTATGAATACATTTGCTCCCCTGATAGATCATTATGTGGTAGCCGTCAATGTGAAACGGAAAATGAAAAGAATTGCTGCCAATGGATAAGAAAAAAAAGAACGGGAACCTCTACACGGTTATTTATGCAGCTGTTATGGTGATTATAGTGGCCGTAGTGCTGGCTTTTGCGTCACAGATCCTGAAACCGCGCCAGGAAAGAAATATCAGGCAGGAAACCCGGCAGACCATTCTCCGGTCGGTTCACCTGCAAGGGTATTCCTATGAAAAATACATAACAGATACAGTGGCAGGCCCGGAACAACTGCCTTTGTTCATCTGTACCCTGGATGACGGTGCCAGGAAATACATCATTCCCCTGGAAGGAAAAGGTCTCTGGGGATCCATAAACGGATACCTGGCACTGAACGATGATTTTCGTACCGTTTACGGGGCCGTTTTTGACCACGAAACCGAAACCCCCGGACTGGGTGCAGAAATTTCCACCCCGTCTTTCAGTGATCCTTTCCGTGGAAAATCGCTTTACCGGGGAGATAAATTTGTATCCCTGTCCGTAGTAAAACCGGGAAGATCTGCAGGTAATTCCAATGCGGTTGACGGTATATCCGGGGGAACCCTTACCAGCCGCGGGGTAGAAAATATGATACGTGAATCCCTTGAACCTTACATTCCTTTTTTAAGACACTATGAATAAACGCATTTTCCTGGACCCGCTGTTTAAGAACAATCCCGTTTCCGTCCTGGCTCTGGGAATCTGTTCGGCTCTTGCAGTGACCGTAAAAATGGAACCTGCACTGGTCATGGCCCTTTCAGTGACTTTGGTAACCGGGTTTTCAGGGCTGATCCTGTCCATGCTGCGCAACACAATACCGGACCGGATACGGATCATTGTTCAGTTGATTGTGATAGCCAGCCTGGTAATTCTGGTGGACCAGGTATTGAAAGCCTTTGCATATCCCATCAGTAAAGAACTGTCCGTTTTCGTGGGCCTGATCATAACCAATTGCATCATCATGGGACGTATAGAGGCATTCGCCCTGCACAACAAACCTTTTCATGCCTTTGTGGACGGAATAGCCAACGGACTGGGATATGGGATCATTTTGGTGATTGTTTCCTTTTTCAGGGAACTTTTCGGCTCCGGAACATTAATGGGATACCCGCTTATTCCTGAAAAGTGGTATGTTTCCTCAGGAGGTTTTTACGAAAACAACGGGCTGTTCATACTACCCCCCATGGCCCTTATAGTGGTAGGGCTGATTGTTTGGATATTCAACGCCGGGAATACAAAAAAAGATAAAAAAGCATGGAACAAATAATTGACATATTCGTAAAATCGGTCTTTGTTGAGAATATGATCTTTGCCTATTTTTTGGGCATGTGTTCCTACCTGGCCGTTTCCAAAACGGTAAAAACTGCCTCCGGACTGGGATTGGCTGTTATTTTTGTCTTGTTGATTACGCTTCCCGTTAATTACCTGTTGGACCGTTATGTGCTTTCGCCCGGCGCTTTGGCCCGGATCAACCCGGAATGGGTCAACGTTGATTTGGGTTTTCTGAGCTATATTTTATTTATTGCCGTTATTGCCGCCATGGTTCAGCTGGTAGAAATGGTTGTGGAAAAATTTGCTCCGGCCCTGTACAATAACCTGGGCATATTCCTGCCGTTGATAGCCGTTAACTGCGCCATCCTTGGCGGATCGCTTTTCATGCAGGAAAGAGCCTACGAAAACATATGGCAGGTTCTGGCTTTTGCCCTGGGATCCGGTTTTGGATGGTTCCTGGCCATCGTCTCTATAGCGGCCATCCGGGAAAAACTCAGTTATTCCAACATACCCGCTCCCATGCGGGGACTGGGCATCGCGTTCATCATTACGGGATTAATGGGGATCGCGTTTATGAGTTTTATGGGTATACAATTTTAAGTGTGCATGATGACAATGATCCAATTCCTTTTGCTGGCAGTATCCGCAATCCTGATCGTTACCCTGATCCTGGTGCTGTTACTGGTTTACGCAAAAATCCGGCTAATGCCTTCAGGGAAGGTAAAATTGACAATAAACAGCGAAAAAACGCTGGAAGTGGAGCCGGGAACAAATCTGCTCAATACACTATCTGCCAACGAGATTTACCTTCCATCAGCATGCGGCGGATCCGGTACTTGCGGATTGTGCAAATGCCGCATTGTTTCAGGAGGAGGATCCATCCTGTCTACCGAGACCGGTTTTTTTACAAGAAAGGAACAACAAAACAAATGGCGACTGGCCTGCCAGGTGAAAGTTAAGGAAGATATGCAGATAGAGATCCCTGACGAAATCCTGGGTGTTAAAAAATGGGAATGCGAGGTTATCAGCAACCGGAATGTAGCTTCATTCATAAAAGAATTTGTCATAAAACTGCCCGATGGAGAAAATCTGGATTTCCGCTCGGGAGGATATATCCAAATTGATGTCCCGCCCGTTACCGTAGATTTTGCCAAAGACATCGCCGTTGAAAAGGAATACCTTGCCGAGTGGGACGCGCTGAAACTTTGGGACCTGAAAATGGTAAACCGGGAATACGGGTTCAGGGCTTATTCCATGGCCAACCATCCTGCCGAAGGGAATCGGATCATCCTGAACGTCCGTATTGCCACGCCTCCCTGGGACCGCGCGCGCGGTAGTTTTATGAAAGTAAATCCCGGCATTTGTTCTTCTTATATTTTTTCCCGTAAGCCCGGCGATAAAGTAAAGGTTTCCGGTCCGTTCGGAGAGTTCTTCCTGAAAGAAACCCGTACAGAAAAGATCTTCATAGGAGGCGGAGCCGGCATGGCTCCCATGCGTTCCCATATCTTTCACCTGTTCCATACCCTGAAAACAACGGACAAAGTGTCTTTCTGGTACGGGGCAAGATCCCGGCGGGAATTGTTCTATGAAGAAGAATTCAGGGAAATTGAAAAGGAATTTCCCAATTTTTCGTTTCATATAGCACTTTCTGAACCCAAACCGGAAGACAAATGGCAGGGATACACCGGATTCATACACCAGGTGATCCTGGAGCATTACCTGAAAGACAACCCGGAACCGGAAGAAAATGAATATTACCTTTGCGGCCCCCCTCTTATGACAGATGCCGTTATCCGTATGCTGGACAATCTGGGAGTTCCTCAAGAGCACATTCTCTTTGATGACTTTGGAGGTTGAGGTTTTTTTTGTTTACCTTTGTGTACTATCAATCCGATTAAGAAAAACAACAGAATATGGAAGTAAAAATAAGCAACGATCCGGTACCCGTAATATCTATAAACGGAAGGATGGATACAGGCAACACGATCATTTTTGAAGAAGCGATAGCTCCGCTCCTGAAAAGCCCCACAAAAGACATGATTATTGACGGTTCAGACCTTGAATACATCAGCAGTTCCGGCCTGCGTCAGTTTCTTGTACTGCAAAAAAACATTAAGGAAAAAAACGGTTCTTTAAAAGTCCGTAACCTCAGGGCTGAGATCAAGGACATCTTCGACCTCACCGGCTTCACCAACATTTTTACCATTGAGTAGTATTTTGCTACGGATCAGCAGTTGAATGGAAGCATAAGCCGCTTCCAGGTATTTGTCCATATCCTGCAGGGAGACCCACTCCGTTTTCTCTATCCCTTCTTCTGTCTGGGGATCCAAAAAACTCCTTTCTTCTGCGGTCATGCGGAACCAGGCAGTTATTTTCAATACGTTGTTTCCCTGGAAACGGTAAGTATGGTATGTGGTGGCAAACTGATCCCCGGTAATTTTCAAACCCCGGGCACCTGTCTCCTCGGCCACTTCTCTGAGAGCCGTTTCCCTGAGTGATTCGCCGGGTTCCTGTTTTCCTTTTGGCAAATCCCACCTGCCGTAACGATAAATCATAAGGACATCACCTTTCTTATTGGTCACCACTCCTCCGGCAGCGTAAAAAAGAACAAAACGTGTACACAGCTGTTGAAATGAGTTCGAAGGATCTTCTACCGGGATAACCAAATGATTGATATTGGAATTGCATTCAAAACCCACGATAATATCCTCCCATGAACCGGATCTGTCTGCAGGTGCAATCGTTACCGAAGGAAGCAAACATACGGGGCTGTCCGGACGGCATAACTGAAGGCGCCTATTATTGAAGAAAATACTGTACATTTGTACAAAGATATGTGATTATTATGGAATCTGCGGAAAAAATCGTGGCACAAAAGCTCCTGGAAATTCAGGCCGTAAAGCTAAATACTGAAAAACCGTTTGTTTGGGCTTCGGGATGGTTGTCTCCCATATATTGTGATAACAGGAAAATCTTGTCTGTCCCTGACGTGAGGAATTTTATCCGTGACACCCTCTGCAAACTAATCCTGCACAACTATCCTTCAGTAGAAATTATCGCCGGAGTGGCCACAGGAGCTATAGCCATGGGAGCCCTGATCGCCGACAAGCTGGAAAAACCTTTCATATACGTACGTCCCAGAAGAAAAGATCATGGCACGGGAGCACAAATAGAAGGATCGTTGGAACCGGAATCCAAAGTGGTTGTTGTGGAAGACCTTATTTCCACGGGACATTCGGCACTGTCAGCCTCTGACTGTCTTAAGAAATCATGTGCCAACGTGCTGGGTATGGTAGCCATTTTTTCATACAATTTTGATATTGCCCGCAGGGCTTTTGAAAAAAGCAACTGCGAATTGCATACATTAACCAATTACGATACATTAATCCGGGAAGCTGTCGAAAACGATTACGTTAGCAAAGAGCAGCTGGACACCTTAAAAATTTGGCGTCTGACGCCTAACACCTGGGGAAGATAATTATGGGAAATACACACGTTACCGGTGACGTACGTTACGTCAACAAACCTGCCGAAACTGTTTTTGAATTGTTTTCCGACTTTTCAAAATTCGCAGACCGCTTACCTGAAGACAAAAAAGACAAAGTAACAATAACCGAAGACACGATACTGGCAAACGCCCAGGGAATGCAACTGGGTGTAAAGGTTACCCGGAGGGAAGCACCTACACTGATAGTTATGGAACAATACGGAAGCACTCCGTTTGCTTTCAATCTGAACCTGCATATCCATCCCCAGGAAAAAGGCTGTGAATTGCAACTGGAACTGGATGCTGAACTCAGCATGATGATCAAAATGATGTTGGGAGGAAAGCTGAAAGATTTTGTAAACCAGTTTACCACGCAACTGGCCGAAGGATTGAACCGGTAAGTGTCCAAAAACCCGGGTCTTATGATGAAGGACTTCAGAAGCATACTGGAAGAGTCCCTGTCTCCCGGAGAAATTGATCTTTTACTGGCATCACTGGATACTTCCCCGCCTGTAAGCATACGGCAACATATCCGAAAAACAGACAAGGAACTGTTTCCCGGTTCAGAGCCTGTTACCTGGTGCCCGGCAGGCAGGTACCTTAAGGAACGGCCTGTCTTCACACTTGATCCGCGCTTTCATGCGGGAGCTTATTACGTTCAGGAAGCATCCGGAATGTCCCTCTGGAAACTGAAACCATACTTACAATCCATGAATACACCCCGCGTGCTGGATGCCTGTGCGGCTCCGGGAGGTAAAAGCACCCTCTTGCTGGATATCCTGCCCGAAGACGGATTGCTGGTAAGCAATGAGGCCATACGTTCCAGGGTGCCGGTCTTGACTCAGAACATAGCCCGTTGGGGTTACTCTAACGTTGTGGTTACACATAACGATCCCGGCGCATTTACCAGGCTTCGCGGGTATTTTGACGTCCTGGTCACCGATGTCCCTTGTTCCGGGGAAGGATTGTTCCGTAAAGAGCCCCTATCCAGAAACAATTGGTCTCCGGCCGGCGTCGATCTGTGTGCGTTGCGGCAGAGAAGAATCCTGACAGACCTTTGGCCATCCCTCAAGGACGGAGGCCTTTTGTTCTACAGCACGTGCACCTTTAACCGGAAAGAAGATGAAGATCAGGTGGAATGGATAGTCCGTCATCTTGGCGCGCGCGTCTTACTCGGCCCGGAAAAATATTTTCCCCATCGCATCCGGGGCGAAGGCTTTTTTATGGCACTGCTACAAAAGCAAGGGGAGCAGATCAGCTCGGAAAGCAAAAAAACAACAGGCACAGGGCGAAAGAAAGGCATTCACGAAAAGAATCATGTTTCCTCCGGGATGCCCCGCTTTTTAAATGATGGTTATGCCTATTCCATGAAAGGGACGTTGCTAAAAGCATTCCCCGCATCATGGCAGGCAGAAATGACAACCCTGGAAAAAATCCTGAACGTAGTTCATTCCGGGATTGCTGTAGCTGAAAAAAAAGGGAATGCCTGGGTTCCGACGGCTGATCTTGCCCTGGCTATAGATCTGAAGAAAAACGCTTTTGAACAACATAGTGTAGATCTGCCCACTGCCATCTCTTTTTTACGCAGGGATTCACTGGTATTGCCTGCGGGTACTGAAAAAGGATTTGTTTTAATAGCCTACGATGACCTGCCTCTTGGTTTTGTGAAAAACCTGGGATCCCGTTCCAACAATCTGCATCCGGTATCCCGCAGGATCCTGATGCCTGCAGAACGAATAAATACAACAGATTAAACTGCCTGCAACAGAGATCAGAGTGAAGTGTCCGGGGCAAAGAACCTGGCGGGTCGCGCCGGGACGGTACCAAACGAAGTCAAAACGACGGAATACTCAGATCCGTCTGATAATGCATACCGGATATCAAGCGGAGTAAGATCCTTTACAGTCAATGAGATCACTATGAAGGCAAACGGAGAGTTCACCGAATGAGGGACCAGGGTGACTTCCCAGACCGGGTCTTCTCCCGGTTTTTCTTTTCGTACGGGGGTGTCGGGATAATAAAAGTCTTCATTGAGCCGGTTGAAGAAAGCGGAAGGATTTTCCAGGATATCAGGGGAATTTTTATCGTGTGAGAGCTCCTGCCACTCATCTGTTCCTTCATTGTAATAGTATTTTATTTCACCGTCGCAATACACATAAAACTCATCCATATGTATGTAGAACAGTTCCCCCTGGAGTATCATAGTCCCGGATACCGTTCCGTTCCAAAGAAAAGAAGTCTCTAGGGCCGGAGCATGCCGGATCTTGTTAGCAAACGTTTCCATCAATCCCGCAGTGGTCTGTGCCTGCAATGTAAGAACTGCAAACACTGTGAACACGCCTGTAACAAAACGTCTGAGTTTCATTTACTTAAGAAATCATCCAGCATTTCCTGGCTGTTTATCAATAATTCTCTGGGATTGCTTCCTCGCGGCGGACCTACAATACCGGCTTCTTCCAGCTGGTCCATGATCCTGCCAGCCCGGTTATATCCCAGATGGAACCTGCGCTGCAATAAAGATGTGGATCCTTCCCCGTTCTGAATGATCAACCTGGCGGCTTCTTCAAACAAATCATCGCGCTGGCCTCCGGTTGCAGATACGACATCCTGTCTGTCCGTTTCCGAGTATTCCGGTAATTCAAACGCACCCGGATACCCCTGTTGGCCGGAAATATATTCTACCATCCGTTCTACTTCGGGAGTGTCAATAAAAGCACATTGTACGCGTAACAGATCGCTTCCGGCAGATATGAGCATATCGCCCCTTCCCACCAACTGATTAGCTTCGGACACATCAATAATGGTCCTGGAATCGATCTTGGATGCAACACGGAATGCGATCCGGGCAGGGAAGTTGGCTTTAATGGTCCCGGTAATTATGTTTGTGGTAGGTCTCTGTGTAGCAATAACCAAATGGATCCCACACGCCCTTCCCATCTGGGCCAAACGGGTAAGCGGTCCTTCCACATCCCGACCGGCTGTCATGATCAGGTCCGCAAACTCATCAATGATCACTACAATAAAGGGCATGAACCGATGGCCTTTCAAGGGATTCAGAACCCTTTCCAGGAATTTTTTGTTGTATTCCTTAATGTTACGGACCCCGGCTTTGTTGTACAGCTCAAGTCTGGCATCCATCTCTATACATAAAGAATTGAGCGTATAAACGACTTTTTTGGTGTCTATGATTATGGGATTTTCGGCATCAGGAAGTTTTGCCAGAAAATGGTTTTCAAGTTTCGAATACAAATTCAGTTCCACCCGCTTGGGATCCACCAGCACCAATTTTAAATACGCCGGATGCATTTTGTACAAGAGTGAAGCCAAAATAGCATTTAAAGCTACCGATTTCCCCTGGCCTGTAGCTCCGGCAACCAGCAGGTGGGGCAATCGTGCCAGATCCAGCATCACAATTTCATTGGAAATGCTTTTTCCCATTACAATGGGCAGATCGTAGCGGGATTCCTTGAATTTGGCGGAATCCAGTACGCTCTTCATAGGCACAAGCGAGGGCTTGTCGTTGGCCACTTCTATACCTACCATATTGGTCCCGGGGATAGGAGCAATGACCCTCATACCCCGGGCAGCCAGTGACAACATAATATCATCTTCCAGCCTGGTAAATTGGGAAATCCTGATCCCCGGAGACAGTACGATTTTGTACAATGTTACCGTAGGCCCGGGGGTGGCCACGATCTTTTCTATCTGTATATCGAATGTTCTCAGACACTCTACGATCTTTTGGTTGTTCCTTTCCAGTTCCTCATGGGAAACTTCCCGCAATTGGTTCCGGTAGTCTTCCAGCAAACTCAAAGGAGGTTTCCTGTAACGGGGCAGATCCTGTTTGGGATCGTAAAACAGCATGCTTCCGGCCGTGGATTCTTCTTCAATTTTTTCCACTTCAAAAACAGGCTGCTCCTGACGTTCGTTTTCCTTTGGCTCATTTGGCTGTACCGGATCTTCGGGTTTGATCTCTTTCTCGGTTATACTTTCCGGTTTATGTGTTGAAGCTGCCTGTACGTTCAAGGGCTCTGTTGCTTGAGTTGCTTCCACCCCGACTTTTCTTTTACGAATCCATCGATAGACAAAAGGTACCAGAAAAGCAGTCAGTACGAAAAAAAGCAAGACACCTGTTCCGACTGTTCCCAACATACTGATAAGCCATTCGTTCACACGGTACCCATATTCTCCGCCCACCCCGGCACCGAAAACGTATTCAAGCGAAGTAAAATTGAAAATATAACCCAGTGAAACGGAAAGAATGATGCACACAAAGGCCGTTATGAAAAACAGGGGAACAATACGAACCTTCTTTATTCTGAATAAGAATATAGCCAACGCTGCGAAGAAAAAAGGGATTATGAACGCACTGATCCCAAAGAGTTCGCCAATAAACAGGTTAGACCAGTAATTACCAATAAGTCCGGCACTGTTGGCAGCCTCTGCCTGCAGATCAGACATGCCTCCTTCCGATAACAGGCTTTGATCAACCGTCCAGGTAAACAGGTAAGAGACAAAGGCTATCAACAGGTAAAGACCAACAGCCAGGAATAACCATCCTGCTATCAGTCTGAAATTATCACGAATACGTTGTTTTTTGTCACTGGCCATTGGATGCCGACCTTTTCTTCTTTTTGTTTTTATGCCACTGTCCCTGGCGCTGTGTGCGTATCCCGGGGGCATTGGGTTGTCTGAACTCACCCTGTATTTCAGATAATTTAGCGCCTTCGGGAACCGTAAGCGTTCCATTGGAAAGCGTTTTTATATCATTGAATATGGTCTGGTCAGAAACGGTGTCCTTATTCCAGATCAGGTATTGTTTACGCATATAGGAGGCCAGGGCCATGGTCATGGCCTCACGTTCTTCACCGGCCGGTTTGGCAGCTATGGCCATTACCATATTTTGTATATTCCTTCCGTAATGCATCACTTTAACGGGGTCCCTGTTTGCATCAATAGAATGCGGTTTGGTTACGAAATTTTCTTTAACCGGAGGGGGGAACGGGGCCTCTATATCCAGGTCATAGTCGGCAATAATCTGGACATGGTCCCACAATTTATGGTAAAAATCACTCATTTCACGCAATTGCGGTTTCAATGCACTCATGGCATTGATGATTGCTTTTACCTGCCGGGTACGTGCTTCTTTGTCCTGAATGCTTTTGGCTTCGCGGACCATTTCCTGTATGTAACGCCCGTATTCAGGCAGTATAAGCTTATCTCTCTGTGTATTATAATCCATAGGATGTTTTATTTCAGGCCACTAATATACAAAAACAATCTCATTCAGAGCCACCCACCCCTGCCGGCCGTCTTCCAGTTCAATGCGAGCCCAGCTGCCCATCTGTTCAAGAACACGTACGCGTGTGCCTTCATGGATAACCAAAAGATCTTTTCCCTGTGTGTCAGGAGCCGCTTTCACCGGACTTACAGCTGCCAATACAATCGCTACATCTTTTCTGGTTGCCTGCTTCTTGGATTGCCAGGCAAAAACTGTTGTCATCACTGCAAAAAGAAAAATAATAACGGACAGAATGAAAGCCGCTTTGCGGAACCTGATCCCCCTGGCAAACAGGAAGAGCAAAAAAAACAGGATAGCTACTAATAATACCCCTATAGATACAACCGCCCACATGTCTGAAGACATGATCTGGTGGCTTTTCCGGATCCAGTCCGCCACAAAAAATGTGGGAACAGGTTCAATCCTGTCTATACATTGTTCCCTTGCAATTTCAAGGTTGTAGGTAATATCAGGATCATTGGGAGCCAGACGCAGGGCCTTTTCATAATACAATACAGCGTATGCCATATAACGCATTTTAAAATACGTATTCCCTATATTGTAATATAGATCTGCAGATTCCACTCCTGAATTTTCTATTTCCAGGTAATGGTCCAGGGCGTCCCGGTATTGTTCACCGGCATAATACGCATTGGCTTCATTCCAGAGGCTGTCAGGGATCTCCCGGGCTTCTGCCGTAAGGGATAAGGCCAGACAAAAAACAAACAGAAATAATATCTTTTTCATACCTCAGGTCTATTTTAGGGCTTGCTCCATATTACTAATCGCTTTGACGGCCATATCAAAGATCCTTTCTTTTTCCAATTGTCCCGGATCCGGTGCGTAGCGGGCATATTCACAAGACTCAATAATATCTGTAAAGTCTTTGATTAATTCCTGTTCCACATTACGTTCCTGCAACAATTCAGAAATTCGTTCACGTGAACATTCCGCCTGGGACAGGCCTAATTTATCAGATATATAACCCCATAAAGCACGGTGCAATTCTTCATAATAAGCTTCAAAAAGCTGTTGTTTCAATAAAACACCGGCAGCTTTAAGGCGTGTTCGCGCAATTTTGTTGGCTTTACTGTTTCTTACCCGGATCACATCGTTCAGGTGTTCACGCCTTTTGTTCAATACTACGTAAACGACCGCTGTCACAGTAAAGATAAGGGACAGGATTACAAAATACAAAAAACTGCCTGTCAGGTACTTTCCTATGCTGCGCCAGGAAGGAGCCGCCGTCTTGATATAACGTATATCCCGGCTCAGGCTTTCCACAGCGCGTCTGTGTGTTCCCGGTGTGTAGGGCACTCCCGGAGCAGCCAGATCCGTACTTCTTTCCACTTTCAGTTTCAGAGGTTCGGAGCGGATTGTCCTGTATTGTTTGTTTTGAATATCGTAATATGAAAATTCTACCGGATCAATAGTAAAATCTCCGTGACTTCTTGGGATCACCGGATATTCAAAAGTCTTGGATCCGGAAAATGTTCCCCCTGTATTGCGGGAATTGTCCGTAATCTTGGCATCGTAAACTTCAAAATCCGGAGGAAATGTTACCCGGGGAGCTTCCAGAAGATTGATGTTCCCTTCACCTGTAACGGTTACATATACAGAAACTGCATCGTGTGTTTTAACGGAATCTTTTCCGATCTCGGCATTTATGGAAAATTTTCCCACAGCCCCCTTGAACGTACCTGGAGCTCCGGCCGGCAGTTCGCTAACATTTACGGTAACGGCAGGGGCGATTACCCGTTTGCGTACCGTCTGATAAGAATCAAAAAAATCATCCAACAGGGATTGACCACGTCTTGTGTTGCGTACCTGGATCACACAGACAATCTCGGAGGGATCAATCTTTACAGAACCGGCTTGCTGTGGAAGCAACACATAGCGTCTGAGCGTAGCCACCTGGTATATTTCCCCGTTTACATTTTCACGCTGCCAGTCAATCTGTTGGGGTGCATAAACTTCCTGGCTCCAAAACCCGTTGAATGTCGGAAAACGAATGTCTTCCGCCCCGGATACGTTAACGCGGGTATATAGTTTTAACGTGGCTGTAAGGGGTTCTCCTTTCATAACACGTCGTTTGCTGACATCCAGCCTCAGGAAAACATCCTGATCCGATATTGCGGTACTGGTAACAGGATCCTGCTGCTGAACAGTTCCGGCCGGGGAAGAAGATCCCTGGATAACTTCAACGGTCACGGGTTGCGTCCGGTAAGTCACTTTATCTGATACTACTGAAGCTTCCCCAATCGTAAATTTTCCTGTAGTACCGGCTTCCAGGATATACGTATAACTTATCGACCGGCTTTGGGTCCTGCGCCCGTTGATGTACTCCAGGCGGTTCATGGTAGATGTGGTAGGTCCGGCCAACACCATGAAACTTTCAATTTTCGGGGGATTGAAAGATTCCGGTTCCAGATTGGTGGCTGTGAACACCAGGCGGAACCTTTCCCCGGTGGCTACCACATTGGGTGCTTCAACGGTGAACTGGCCTTGTGCATTCACTTGTACAAAACTCAATACAGTCCATATTAACAGAATAATCCTTTTCATATTCTTGTTACGCATTTACCAATTCTTACCGGATCTTACAGGCACAGCCGCTTTGGCTTTTTCTTTCTGCACTTTTTCCTGGGTTTCACGTTCTTTTTGTTGCATAGCCTCCAGCATTTGCTGCGCAGCTTGTGGTGTTATGGCGGGAGGGGGTTGCTGGCCTTTGTCCTGATTCTGGTCTTTGTTCTGATCCTGATCCTGATTCTGGTTTTTGTCCTGATTCTGGTCCTGATTCTGGTCCTGATTCTGGTCCTGATTCTGGTCCTGATTCTGGTCCTGATTCTGGTCCTGATTCTGCTGCTGGTTTTCCTGTTCCTGCAACATCTTCTGGGCATACGCCAGATTGGTTTTCGTTTCCATATCGCCGGGCCGGTTCCGCAATGCCTGTTTATACGCTTCTATACTTTTTGCATACTCTTTCTGTGAAAGGTACATGTTCCCGAAATTATGCCAGGCAAAGGATTTCTCCCGGTGATCGGACAGTGAATCCGGGACATTAGTCATTGTACTGACAGCTTGTTGATGATCATCCATCATTTGCATGGTGTTGGCCAGATTGTATTTCGCTTTCAGGGAGGAAGAATCTTTTGCCACAGCGCGGTGATAATCCAGCAAAGCTTTTTCCATGTCTCCTTGACGAAACGCCCTGTTCCCGGATCGTACGTCTTTTTTATCTGACTGTGCAGAAGCCGTCAGCGACAGACCTGTAAACAGTATAAAGACAGAAGCTTTAGTAAATATATCTAAACTTTTAAAACGTCTTCCCTTTCTTTCACCTATAAGCATTTCCAGAAAAAGGAAGAAAACGGCTATGGCAAAAAAGTACATATATTGTTCGTTGAAATCCTCAAATACTACCGATTCAAACTCCTGTTCATCCAGTTCTCTAATGGCGTTAATGATCCCCTGAAGTCCAAAATCGGAATTTTCCGCTCTAGTATAACTGCCGCCACCGGCCTGAGCCACTTCCATAAGGGTTTTTTCATCCAGTTTTGTAACGACCGTATTCCCTTCTTCGTCTTTTAACAGGGATCCGTCCGGCAATGGTATGGGTTTGCCGAATTCCGAGCCAATTCCGATGCAGTGAATTTGTATGCCCTGGTTGGCTGCTTCCCGTGCAGCAGCAACGGCATCGTCTTCGTGGTTTTCTCCGTCGGTGATCAGTATCAGCGCACGGCTTTCCGGTGTATCCAGGCTGAAACTCCTGATACCCGTCAAAATTGCTTGTCCGAGTGCTGTCCCCTGGCGGGGAACGGATCCGGTGTTAATGGAATTAAGAAACACTTTGGCACTTACGTAGTCTGTGGTAACAGGAAGCTGTACAAAAGCATCTCCGGCAAAAACAATAAGTCCTATGCGATCCCTGTCCAGATTGTCAACCAGACGGGATACGGCAAGCTTTGCACGTTCCAGGCGGTTAGGAGTGTAATCTTGGGCAAGCATGGAATTGGATACATCCAAAGCAATCATGATCTCCACTCCGGACCGTTTCATTTCTTTGACACGGGCTCCTGTACGGGGCCTGGATAATCCCAGGGCAAAAAAGAATAAAGCCAGGCAGAAAAGACTGATTTTGAGCCATCCTCTGCGGGAAGATACCCCGGGGGTCAGGGTTTTTACCAATTGGGGATCTCCAAAACGCTTAATCATTCTTTTGCCGCGACGTCTGTACAGACCATACAGCAGAAGCAACAGGGGAATTGCTGCAATAATCCATAAATATTGTGCCTGAGCCAATTGTATCATATCTCTTTACGGTATTCTTCTTAAAACAATCCAACGCAACAAAAATTCCAGAGCCAGTGCCAACAAGGCTATCAGGGCATAATTCATAAACAGCTCCCTGTAAACAGGAAATGAATCGACCATGGTCCTGCTTTTTTCCATTTGGTTGATCTGGTTGTATATGGACAATAACTTAGTGTTATCGGTGGCACGAAAATACTGTCCGTCAGTTGTCTTTGCTATTTGTTCCAGCAACTCTTCGTCAATTTCCACTTTTACCTGCTGTATCTGAACCCCGAAAGGAGTCATTACAGGATAGGGAGCCATACCGTGCGCTCCGACGCCTATGGTGTAAACGCGCACTCCATAAGTCCGGGCTATTTCCGCAGCAGTAAGCGGGGTTACTTCCCCCCTGTTATTTACCCCGTCGGTGAGCAGAACCACAACGCGGCTGACTGCTTCCGAATCCTTCAGCCGTGCTACGGCGGTTGCCAAACCGTTACCAATTGCCGTACCATCTTCTATCAGACCGGTCTGAATCTCTTTCATCATATTAATCAGAGTGATCCTGTCTGTGGTCAGGGGACACTGAGTATAGGATTCACCGGCAAATACGACAATTCCTATGCGGTCTGTGGGACGTTCGGCAATGAACTGGATGGCAATGTCTTTTGCCGCTGCAATCCTGTCCGGCTGAAAATCTCTGGCCAGCATGGAGGTAGATACGTCCATAGCCAGAACAATATCAATCCCTTCCGTGGAAGTTGTTTCAAAATCGGATGACGAGCGGGGACGGGCCATGGCCAAAATCAGTGCCGCCAACGCCACCAGACGCAACAAAAACGGAATGTGTCTTAGTGCTTTTCTCCAGGAATTTTTATCATCCCGGAAAGGCTGCAGGGAAGAAACCTGCAGGGACGGGGTGCTTTTTCCTTTCAATTCCCGGTACACGTACCATCCTGCAAACGGGGCCAGCAGGATGAGCAGGTACAGTATTTTCGGATATTCAAAAAACATAACGGTACTTTAATCTTCTTTTTCTTCTTCTATAAGAGCCGTTTTGGTAACAAATTCCACCGCCTGGTTTAGCGAGGTTTCGTTTTCCGTATCGGAAGGTTTGTATTTTGCAAATTTTGCAAGATCACCGGTACGTAGCATTACATCCAGTATCCTGATGGTATCGGCGGTTAAAACAGGATCTCCGGCTGTTTTCTTATTCAATGATCCGATCATTTCTGCCGATGTCTGTTCAAAAGCCTGAATGCCCCACCTGTCACGAAGGTATATGCGCACCGTATCGGTCAGAATTGTATAATACTGTTTTACGTTCTGCTTTTTCCATAATTCCTGCTTTCTTATGGCTTCCAGAGCTTTCAGGGCAGCAATATGCGGCGGGCCTTTGGGCCGGGACAGACCAAAAACAGGCAGGTTTTTCCTGCGTCTTTTCACGATCCGGACAATCAACCATATTATTCCGGCAAGCAATAACA
This sequence comes from Bacteroidales bacterium, assembly GCA_041654355.1. Lineage (GTDB taxonomy): Bacteria > Bacteroidota > Bacteroidia > Bacteroidales > UBA932 > DMER64. Next base: position 6,985 of record JBAZDQ010000021.1, on the reverse strand, counting down.
ACAAGACGATTACCAGAAGTATCTCGGTCAATGTTACGGGATAACGCATTTGGGGCTTTAGTCCGAACGCCTGAAAAGAAGTGGTGTCAACCTGTATGGTATTAACATATAGCCGGGGACCTCTGTACCATAAGGTATCTACAGTACCATCCGGTCTTCTCAAATACAGGGGCATGTCCGGGATCCGGTAGGAACCGCTGTCGAACGATGTAAGCAGAACACGCGCTTTTAATGACTCCAGGTGTTTTTTTCTGTACACCGAATCCAGCAGGATTGGTGTCAAGGCTTCCACACCTTCTGTGATCAAATGCGGCAATTCCGGAAAATCTACAGTTTCTATCCCGGCAATATCGCCGGTATTTTCGGGGAGGATCATGTTCCACCATACCTGGTCCCCAATCAATATGCTGTCTTTGTCCAATACAGATTCCCTGACTCCGGCTTCATCGTGTTCCGGAATCACTGATATTTGTTGACCGGTCAACATGAAGGGTAACTGCAGGAAAACCCAAACAAGAACAATGATCTTTCTCAAAACTAATCCGTGCATAATCAGGCCCTGCTTTTAAATAAACGGATCAGCGGTTGTACGTAATCCTGGTCCGTTGCTATTTTAACGTAATCAACATGGTATTTATTCAGAACGGTTTTAAGATTGTCCTGGCTGCTTTGGTACCAACGGGCATAATTATCCCTGACCTTTTTACCGGATGTATCTATCCATTGTTCACACCCGGTCTCGGCATCGGCCATTCTTACAAGACCCACGTCGGGCAACGAGGTTTCCCGGGGGTCAAAAACCTGTATAGCGGCCAGATCGTGCTTATTGACGGCTATTTTCAGTGCCTCCTCAAAACGCGGTTTTTGCATACTGTCCAGATCCATCATGTCAGAAAGGAGAAAAGCCGTACACCGTTTCTTGATGGCATTAGTCAAAAAGCGGAGGGCTTCCGAAATATTGGTTTGCCTGCTGAGCGGCTCGTATTCCAACATTTCACGAATAATGTGCAACAAGTGGGAACGGCCTTTTTTGGGAGGAATGAATTTTTCAACTTTGTCACTGAAGAACAAAGCCCCGACTTTGTCATTATTTATGGATGCCGAGAAACTCAGTACTGCCGCCACCTCGGCCAAAAGATCTTTTTTGAGTTTTTTCCGGGTGCCAAACCAACGCGATCCGCTTACATCTACCAGCAGCACAACGGTCAACTCGCGTTCTTCTTCAAATATTTTAATATACGGAGCATTCATGCGCGCAGTGACGTTCCAGTCCATATTCCTGACATCATCCCCGTACCCGTATTCACGCACTTCGCTGAAAGCCATACCCCGGCCTTTGAATGCCGAGTGGTACTCTCCGGCAAAGATCTGCCGGGAAAGACCCCTTGTTTTGATCTCTATCTTCCTTACATTTTTGAGCAAATCGTTTGACATGGCCAGCTATTAAGGAACTTCAACGGCATTGATTATGGATGTGATAATATTTTCCGAGACAATGTTCTCGGCTTCGGCTTCGTATGTAAGTCCGATCCTGTGACGTAAAACCTCATAAGCTATGGCACGTACGTCTTCCGGGATTACATACCCCCTTCTGCGGATAAAAGCATAGGCCTTTGCCGCTATAGCAAGGGAAATGCTGGCACGGGGAGAAGCCCCGTATGAGATCAGCGGGGCCAGGTCCTTCAGGTTGTATTGATCGGGATTCCTTGTTGCAAAGACCAGGTCTACTACATAACGTTCAATTTTTTCATCCATATAGACTTCCCGCACTACCTCCCTCGCTTTCCTGATGTCGGCCGGTTTTATGACCTGGGAAGCAGTGGGAAACTCTCCCGTATTGTTCATTCGGATAATAAGCTTTTCCTCTTCTTTTGAGGGATAATCCACCAGTACTTTCAGCATGAAACGATCCACCTGAGCTTCGGGCAAGGGATAGGTCCCTTCCTGTTCAATGGGATTCTGGGTAGCCAACACCAAAAACGGTTCGGGCAACGGGAATGTATGTTCTCCAATGGTAACCTGTCTTTCCTGCATAGCTTCCAGGAGTGCGGATTGTACTTTTGCCGGGGAACGGTTGATCTCATCAGCTAAAATAAAATTGGCAAAAACGGGGCCTTTTTTTACTTGGAATTCCTCTGTCCGCTGACTATAGATCAATGTACCTATTAAATCGGCAGGCAATAAGTCCGGGGTGAATTGAATACGGCTGAATTTGGCGTCAACAACACTTGCCAATGTTCTGATAGCCAGTGTTTTTGCCAGACCCGGGACACCTTCCAGCAATATATGCCCGTTAGCAAGAAGTCCTATCAGAAGATTTTCTACAAGATGTTTTTGTCCCACGATCACTTTTCCCATTTCAAGGGTAAGTATATCCACAAAAGCACTTTCCCTTTGGATTCGCTCGTTCAACTCTTTAATGTTTACGGTTTCCATACAAAGATATTTTCAATACGGTTAAGGTTTTTTCATTTATATTTGTCAAAGATACATCCTTTATGCGGTATTTTGTCCATTTGTCTTTTAACGGCACGCATTACCACGGCTGGCAAATTCAAAAAAACGCACCATCAGTGCAAGCCTCTCTGGAAGATGCTCTGGGCCGTCTTTTAGGGGAACCAGTTACGGTTACCGGATGTGGCCGCACAGATACAGGCGTTCACGCCAGAGATTTTTGCGCTCATTTTAATTACACCGGAAATCCAGCCAGGTGTGAAGGTTTAGCTTACAAAGTTAATGCCATATTGCCCACTGATATTTACGTATATGATATTTTGCCCGTCCCGGAGGACCTTCACGCACGTTTTCATGCCATAAGCAGGACCTACCGTTATTTTATCCGCAGGAACAAGGAGCCGTTCATGAATTCCCTGACAGCAGCACCGGGAACCTATTCACCCCTCCTTCCGGATATTGACCTGATGAACAAAGCTGCCGAATTATTGTTGGGGACCCATGATTTTACCAGTTTTTCCAAATTACACTCCCAGACACGTACCAACATATGCACTGTTACCCAGGCATACTGGTTCAGTATGGAATTGGAAATGGGGACTTCTCCGGTTTGGGTCTTTGAAATAACAGCAGACCGTTTTCTCAGGAATATGGTTCGTTGTGTAGTCGGATCATTACTGGAAGTAGGAAAAGGTAAAAAACCCGTGGAATGGATTTTGCAATTGCTGGAAGAAAAAAACAGGTCGCATGCAGGCCATTCTGTTCCCCCTGAAGGATTGTTCCTTTGGAAAGTGAATTATGACAAACTTAAAACAGTAAATTAATATGTTGCAAATCGTACTTCAAACAGAGGCCGTTGCAGAAGCCTCGTCCTCAATTTCCTTATTGTCCATGGCTGCCAAAGGCGGGTGGCTTATGATCGTTCTGTTGGCTTTATCTGTAGTAGCCGTTTACATTTTCGGAGAACGTCTTGTGGTATTACGCAAAGCCGCCAAGGTGGATCAGAATTTCATGAACAATATCAAGGAATACATATACGACGGAAAGGTCCAGACCGCCATACATTTATGTGAAAGTCAGAATACCATTACATCCCGTCTTATTGCCAAAGGACTGCATAATATTGGACGTCCCCTGACAGATATAAAATCAGCCATTGAAAACGTGGGAAGCATTGAAGTGGCCAGGTTGGAAAAGGGATTGCCCGTTCTGGCTTCTGTCGCCGGCGGAGCGCCCATGGTCGGATTTCTGGGCACTGTGATAGGGATGATCAAGGCTTTCTATAACATGTCAATGGCCGGCAATAATATTGATATTACGTTGCTTTCAGAGGGGATCTATATTGCCATGGTTACTACCGTAGCCGGACTAATAATAGGTATACCCGCCTATTTTGCTTACAATTACTTATCTTCACGCATAGGGTCCATTGTAAATAATATGGAAAAACACACCCTTGACTTTCTGGACCTGCTGCAGGAACCGCTTAAATAAGATCAATGTATGGCTATTAGAAGAAACACCAAAGTTGAACCGACCTTTACGATGTCTTCCATGACAGACATTGTGTTCCTGTTGTTGATCTTTTTCCTGGTAACTTCAACCCTGATAAATCCCAATGCACTGAAACTGTTACTCCCTAAAAGTACCAACCAGATATCCGCAAAAGGCCAGGTAAGTGTTTCAATAAAACACTATCCCCAGGCAGGTACTTTCTCTTACCATATAAACGGCAACCACCAGGCTGTTTCTTTCAGTGAGATCGAACCTCAATTGCAGGAATTCCTTCAGAACAGTGATGATCCCACTGTTTCTCTATATGTAGACAAATCCGTACCCATGGAACAGGTAGTGCAGGTGATGAACATTGCCAAACGAAATCAATATAAGGTAATACTAGCCACCTCGCCAGAATAAAATCAACTTATTCATTCCATGAAAGAATACCGGGGAAATAAAACAGGATTTATACTGACAGCAGGTTTACACCTGTTGCTGGGAGCCATCCTGTTGGTAGCCGGACTCCGGTATGATCCTCCGGAAAAAGACAACCGGCTTACCATAGAAATTGAACTGGAAGAAGAGCGCCCTCCAGAACCCGTACGGATCATAGCCGAACAGGGATCGCAGCCCCGCTCTCCCGAACCTGTCCCCGAAAAAGAACCCGAGCTGGTACAACAGGCTGTCGTACCTGAAGAAGTGGAAGGAATTCAACGAACACAGGAAAGCACTATAGGAGAAACCGGTGATGTAGAAGTCCCGGACCCGGAACCGCCCGTTATCAACGAAAGAGCTCTTTACAGAAGCCGGGACACAGATACTCTGGCCGGTGAACAAACCGGAATGCGTACAGATATTGACCGTCAGGCAGGACATGCGGCAGGGAATACGCAAACCGGTAATCCCGCAGGACAGCCTACAGCCCAACTTGCCGGCAGAACGGTTATTGGAAAACTGCCTTTACCTGAATATGCGGAAAATCTCTCCGGGAAAGTAGTCGTGAGAATAAGGGTTGATACTTACGGTAAAGTTACTTCGGCTATCCCCGGAATTGAAGGTACAACGGTGCAAAATAAGACTCTTTGGGAAGCGGCCCGTAAAGCCGCGCTGGAAGCACGTTTTAATGTAAGCGGTTCTGCTCCTGCCGTCCAGGAAGGAAAAATTACTTATATATTCACTTTGAAATAAGACCTATTCGTAGCGAAGTGCTTCTATAGGATCCAGCCGGCTGGCACGAACGGCAGGAATATATCCAGACAATATACTGACCACCAAACAGACTGCCACGCCAAGAAGCATCCAGACCCACGGAATTACAAAAGGCATTTTCATTCCCAGCGATGTCAGATTACCTGCCAGAATTCCCAGAACAATACCCCCGGCTCCTCCCAGCTGTCCTATGACTATGGCTTCAAAGAGGAATTGTTGTTTAATTACCCTGGAAGTAGCACCCATGGCTTTGCGGGTACCGATTTCACGGGTACGTTCATTTACGGAAACCAACATGATATTCATCAGCCCCACTGCTGCCCCTAACAATGTGATAAGACCTATAATAACAGCCACAATGGTTACGATTCGCATGGTTTCCATGGATCGTTCCAGCATATCTTCACTTCTGTCTACGCGAAAATCTGTTTCATCGGTAGGAGAAAGACGTCTGACCGTACGAAAAAGGATCTCAGCTTCTTCGTAAGCATTTTGACTATTCTGACCTTCCAGAGGCTGAATTTTTATCTGGAAATTCATGTCGTCACCTCCGTATACGCTTCTGGCGTTGCCAAGTGGAACGAATATCTGTTTGTCTGCACCTCCGCCAAAAGCCGCACCCTTTGATTTCAAGATACCGATAACCTGGTAACGCCTTCCATCCACATTTAGAAATTCCCCAACAGGATCCTGGTCCCCGAACAGGGACATCAGGCCGTAGCCTATAACTGTAACAAAACCGGAAGAGCCCATTTCAAAAGATGAGAAAAGTCTTCCGGTGGATAATTCCAGCGCGTTAACAGGAAAATAGTCAGGATTGGCTCCAATTATGGTGATGTCCGGGTTTGTTTTTTCCGATCCGTAACTTACCTCCATCATGGCAGCAGCCGAAGCGTATACGGCTATGCGCGAAGGCACCCCGTAAGACCCGGCAAAAGCCATCGCCTGTTGATAAGTAATGGCAGGTTTATTTCTTATCCTGCGCCGAACTTCGGAAGATTGACCTCTCAAAGACTGCGAACGTATAGTAATGGTACTGGCCCCCATCCGGTTGAAACTGTCCGTGACCGATCCTTTGATCGCATCAATGGCTGTAAGAATACCGACAAGGGCCATAATTCCTACAGCTATCATCATAATGGTTAGTATGGAGCGGAGCTTGTTTGTCTTAACCGCTGTCAGAGAAACACTTAAATTTTCCCGGAGTAATGGGGAGAAACGCAAAAAGGCCGGATACTTCATAATGCAATATTAAGAATTTTCACGTACATTTGCGGTTCAAATTATAAAAATAATGCAAACTAAAGACAGTTCTCCCGATCAGGGAGAGAATCAACGTTCCAAAAGGGAACGAATCAGCAGCCGTCCTGAAGGGGAAAGAACCCCTGAAAGGTCCCGCCGTGAGGGCGGTTACGGCCATGACGGACCACGCCGTGAAGGCGGATACCGGTCCGACAAACCACGTCGTGAAGGCGGGTATCAATCCGACAGACCGCGCCGTGAAGGCGGGCCCCGGTCCGACAGACCACGTCGCGAAGGCGGGTATCAATCCGACAGACCGCGTCGTGAAGGCGGGTATCAATCCGACAGACCACGCCGTGAAGGCGGGTATCAATCCGACAGACCGCGCCGTGAAGGCGGGTATCAATCCGACAGACCGCGCCGTGAAGGCGGCTACCAATCCGACAGACCGCGCCGTGAAGGCGGGTATCAATCCGACAGACCACGCCGTGAAGGCGGGTATCAATCCGACAGACCACGTCGCGAAGGCGGGTATCAATCCGACAGACCACGCCGCGAAGGCGGGTAACAATCCGACAGA
>JBAZDQ010000020.1:0-25953 GCA_041654355.1 Bacteroidales bacterium | reverse complement strand
TTTGAGGTAGCCCCTGAAGACTACCAGGCAAAAGCCGCAGAAGTAGGTGTTTTAAGTGAAGCGAATGAAGATGTACGGTCTCTCAAACAGTTAACCATATACGGTTTAAAAGGCATGGCCGCTTATGCGGATCACGCATTGAACCTGGGGTTTGAGGATAAAGAAATCTACCGTTTCATGGAAGAAGCCCTATACCAGGTCTCCCGTAATGATATACCGGTAGACGAGTTGATATCCCTGGTTCTCCGGACAGGAGAGACCGGCGTTAAAGCTATGGCCTTGTTGGATAAGGCAAATACCACCGCATACGGGAACCCGGAAATGACTAAAGTGAACATTGGAGTGGGAAAAAATCCGGGAATTCTTATAAGCGGACACGACCTTAAAGACATGGAAGAATTGTTGGAACAGACAGCAGGTACCGGAGTGGATGTGTATACCCATGGTGAAATGCTTCCGGCCAATTATTACCCGGCTTTCAAAAAATATGATCATTTCGTAGGTAATTACGGCAATTCCTGGTGGAAGCAGCGTGAGGAGTTTGAAGCTTTCAACGGAGTAATTCTTTTTACCACCAACTGTATTGTGCCTCCCCTGAAAGATGCGACCTACCTGGAAAGGATGTATACCACCAACTCGTCAGGTTATCCCGGGGCAAAACATATACCTGCCCGGAAAGAAGGAGGAAAGAAAGATTTCTCTGAATTGATTGAAAAGGCAAAACAATGCCAACCTCCCAGGGAAATTGAAAAAGGGGAGATCATCGGCGGATTTGCTCACCACCAGGTGCTTGCACTGGCAGATCAGATAGTGGAAGCCGTAAAATCGGGAGCTATCAAACGATTTGTGGTAATGGCCGGATGCGACGGACGTATGAAATCGCGTCAATATTATACGGATTATGCATTGGCTCTGCCAAAAGACAATGTGATCCTGACTGCCGGCTGTGCCAAATACAGGTATAACAAATTGCCTCTGGGTGATATAAACGGGATACCCCGTGTGTTGGATGCAGGACAATGCAACGACAGTTATTCGCTGGTAGTTATAGCTCTGGCTCTTAAAGATGCGTTTGGACTGGAGAGTGTGAATGATCTGCCCATTTTCTACAACATTGCCTGGTATGAACAAAAAGCGGTTATAGTATTGTTGGCGCTTTTGAGTCTTGGCGTGAAGAACATTCATCTGGGGCCGACACTTCCCGCTTTCCTGTCACCTAACGTGACAAGTGTGCTGGTTGATAAATTCGGGATAGGACCTCAGCCTGAACTGAATTAACAGGGACCCTCTACGTTGATTATTGATGATGTCCGGCGATCCTTACGATCCCGGACATTATTATGTAAAGACTGATACATCCCATCATGGCCAGGCCGGGATGGTTGCCGGTGGCCAGTAATGTTATGACCAACACAGCACATAATCCAAGGAAAATATATCTGAGTCTGTTTTTTGCGAATCCGAATCCTTTGAGCTTGAGCGAAAACATGGGCAGGTTGCTGATCAGCAGGAAAGACAGCACTACGCTCATACAAGGTATGAACCAGGATGTCTGCATAAGCGATCTCCACGCCATGTTGTCACCGGCATAGTAAACTGCAGCAGCTATCAGGAGCGCATTGGCCGGACTGGGCAGTCCCAGGAAACTGCTTGTCTGACGTGTATCTACATTGAATTTAGCCAGGCGCAAAGCAGAAAAAACGGCTACCAGGAAAGGGATGAATCCCATCCACTCACGGGGAGCTGCAGGCAGGTATACCACATAAAGCATAAAAGCCGGCAGGAGTCCGAAACTGATTACATCTGCCAGTGAATCCAGTTCTTTTCCCAGGGGAGAATAAGCATTGAGAAACCGGGCGGCAAACCCGTCCAGAAAATCAAAAACGGCTGCAGCTATCAACAACCAGAATGCGATGTCGATCCTGTCTTTAAAAAGAAAAGCAATTCCCAATGCACCACACGACAGGTTCAGGCATGTGATGGCATTGGGAATATGTAGCAACACTTTTTTCAAAGTCCCAGCTTTTTACGGAATTCTTTGGGAATCGCGTCTATATGTATCATATAACCGATACATTTGCCGCGAAAATAATTCTCCGACATATGCACGAATCCTTTATACTTCCCGGTTTCACCCCATGAATTCTTAGTGATATAGAATTTAACACCATACTGGTCATGTGCAATTCCTGTAACGTGCATCAGGTGATCATCGGTAGTTTGGAATGTTTCGTACCATTGCTGGCGGATTTCCTGGGTAACTTCTACTTCATCAACGGAAGGATCGTTTCCCGGAACAAGGGCCACTCCGTTTTCCTGGGAAAAATCCCTTGAAATATTCCCGTCCCAGGCAAGGGTATAGCCATTTTCCAACGCATGATCGGCAATTGCCATGAATGCGTCCAGGGGCACGTTGTAATAACGTTCGTGTTCCCAGTTATCCGGTATTTCCACCGGTACCTGTTCAAAGAACGGGTGGTGGGTATAACTGGTTATTTCCACGTAATCATCCATATTCAGACCCAGGTGTTCCAGGAAAGTCACAGGTGTGTATTCCTGTCCCTGGTATACAAATGTTTCAGGTACTTCTCCCAGGTAAACATCCAGAAGGGCATCCAGCAGTTCCCGGCTTTCAGGACTGATTCTCTTTGCCTTGACGGGGATCTCTGCCAATGCGTTTATATACCCTTGCAACTCGGAATGATTGTGTCCCGGAGAATCGTAAGCGATCCCGGGGTAAGCTTCTTCCGGCATAATCCCGCAACGGGCAATGGTTTTGGTTGCGGTATGGCTGACGGATCCGGGACCCAGGTTACCGTTTCCTCTTCTCAGGTAATTATCAAAGAAACGGGTTTTATAGGTGTTTCGTACCACGAACATTTCCGAAAGATCCACAGCCGGTTGCCCTTTCCGAATCAACTCGCTTTCCAGGAAAGAAATAGTGGCAAAGCACCAGCATGTACCGGTACGGCCCTGGTTTTTTAGGTTTGTAGAAGGATTGTCGGTGACGGTAGTGAATTCGTATTGCTGGGCGGTCAGGGTACCGGTGAGTACTACCGCAACAAGTATGAACAGGAATTTTCTTTTCATCATGAACAGCGTTATTTAATACCCATTTTTTTGCGAATATCCTTAGGAATGGAATTCTTATGTACCTGAATATCCATTGTCTTGTACTGAACAAATTTTTCGGTAACGTACCACAGTCCTTTGAAATTTCCTGCATCGTCTCCCCAGGAATTTTTGACCATGTAATATTTTGTACCGTTTTGGTCTTTGGCAATTCCGTAGATCTGCATACCATGGTCATCAGTAGTTTGCTTGTTGTCGTAAGCTTCCTGGCGCATTTCCTGTGTAACTTCTTTGATCTCGGACACAGGAGCTTTCAGGTTCCTGAACGCGTTGTTCCGTTCTGCAGCAGACATATCCAACCATTTTGCCTGATCGGATCCAACCATTTCTTCCGGGTTAGTAGTAGGATACATACCAATCCCGTTTCTGCCGAAGCCCATTTCAGATACATCAGATGCCCACAGTACAGTATATCCTTCCATAACCGCGTTATCTATTACGGTCATAAGATCTTCCATGGGAACGTTGTATGAAGTTCCCCAGAGCCAGTTGTCCGGGATCTCCAGGGCGAATTGTGTGTAAAAGGGATGGTGTGTATATGATGTGATGCTAATGTAATCATCCGGATTGAATTCCAGGGATTCGGCAAATGATTTAGGTGTGTAAGTCACCCCGTTGTATTCAAATGTTTCGAGAATGGCTCCCAGGTATGCATCCAGGGCTCCCTGGAAAGCGTTTTTCCATGCCGTTGACAGTTTTCGGTTGGGGTTCTTTTTGACTGCATCCACAATCCCTTTCAGAACGGCCGTCAATTCACTGTGACGGTGCACTTCCTCTCCGTAATTCAGACCCGGCATCACTTCATTGGGTACGATTCCGTATTTGCGGATAACATAAAGGTAATCATCAAATCCGCCTCCCTGTGCAAAGTTCAGAAAACCGTCCAGGCGTACGTACTTGTCAGCTTTATCGGTATATGTTTTGGAAACAACGTACATTTCGGAAAGATCGTACTCACCTTTCCCCATTCTTATAAGTTCGGATTCCATGAATCCAAGGGATGAAAAACACCAGCAGGTTCCTGTGCTGCTTTGGTTCTTCACCGGTGTAATCGGATTATCCTTAATAACGGTAAATTGGAATCCTTCTTCGGGATTTTCTTCTTTTTCCTGGGCCGAAGCCGAAAATGTGACAGCAGCCAGGGCCATGATACAGAATAAGATACGTTTCATTTAAGTGAATTTAGGGTATGTTAATGTATTTGTGTGTTTGTAATGATATGCTCCATTCGGGATTGGCTTTAATATAGGAAACAATGTGCGGGATCACTGATTCCCTGCGACTCCATTCCGGCTGCAGGTACAGGTGGCATCCCGGGCTGACTTTTTTCCTGTTGAACTCGGCCCATTCCATATCCAGCGGACCGGTTACGATCACTTTCAATTCATTGGCCAGGGGATAAATTTCGGGAAGGGGAGGGTGATTCTGTTTGGGTGAAAGACAGATCCAGTCCATTTGACCACTCAAAGGTTTGGCACCGGAGGTTTCCAGAAAAATGCGAATATTCCCGGCTGCTTTCAGCCCTTTGCACAAAGGTCCCAGCGGGTAGGTCAGCGGTTCTCCTCCTGTGATCACAACGGCCCGGGCAGGATAACTAATGGCCCTGGTAATGATATCGCTCACAGGAACAGGCGGAAAAACCGATGGGTTCCAGGTACATTTGGAATCGCACCAGGAGCAACCCAGATCACAGCCTCCCAACCTGATAAAATAAGCAGCGCAGCCTGTATGAAATCCTTCTCCCTGGAGGGTATAAAAATCTTCTACAAGGGGAAGCAGACGGCCTTCGTCCAATAGCGAGTTCATTGTACAAATGTAAAGAATAATTGTGACAAATTGTCAGAAAAAATGCTTTGGAACAAGGTTTGAGTAAATAAGGTCGTTATGAACGAACAAAAATATACCATTCAGGCGCAGGAACTGCTTCAGTCGGCAGTTCTTACTGCGCAGGCCGGGTCCAATCAAATGATAGAGACCGGTCATATATTGAAAGCCATTTTAGCCGACAGGGAAGGAGTAGGTGTGTATCTTCTGCAGAAGGCCGGGATGAATCCAGATGCCCTTGAAAAAGAATTGGGTGTGTTGCTGGATAAATACCCGAAACAACAAGGTGCATCAGATACATACTTGTCCCGTGATTCCCAGGACGTATTGCAAAAAGCACGGGTGATAGCCACCAAAATGGGAGATCAGTTCGTTACTGTTGAACACATTTTGGCCGGATTGGCCGGGGGAAGGGACGATGTCGCAAAAATGATGCGCTCCCGGGGACTGAACGAAGACCATCTGAAAAAAGCCATAGAACAGATACGCCAGGGGAGAAAAGTGGATTCCCAGACGGCAGAACAGACTTTTGATGCTCTGAACAAATACGCTGTAAATCTGAACGAGCTTTCGGCTGCAGGAAAAGTCGATCCCGTCATAGGAAGAGATGATGAAATCCGCAGGGTCCTGCAGATACTCAGCCGGCGTACCAAGAACAACCCCATCCTGGTAGGAGAGCCGGGTGTGGGAAAAACGGCCATTGCCGAGGGCATTGCCCAGCGAATAGTAACCGGTGACGTTCCCGACACGCTTAAAAGCAAACAATTGTATTCGCTGGATATGGGAGCCCTGATCGCAGGGGCTAAATACAAAGGTGAATTTGAAGAACGTCTTAAAGGGGTGGTAAGAGAGGTTGTTTCAAGCCAGGGAGAGGTTATTCTCTTCATTGACGAAATCCATACACTGGTAGGAGCCGGAAAAGGCGAAGGAGCCATGGATGCGGCCAATATCCTGAAACCGGCATTGGCCCGTGGGGAACTTAGAGCCGTAGGATCTACTACGCTGGGAGAATACCAAAAATATTTTGAACAGGACAAGGCTCTGGAAAGACGTTTCCAAATGGTCATGGTGGACGAGCCTTCCCCTGCCGAAGCCATTTCCATACTCAGGGGATTGAAAGAACGTTACGAGCAGCACCACAAGGTACAGATCAAAGACAATGCCCTGATTGCGGCCGTGGAATTGTCACACCGTTACATTACTTCCCGTTTTTTACCGGACAAGGCCATAGACCTGGTTGACGAAGCCGCCGCGAAGCTCCGGCTGGAGATGAATTCAGTCCCTGAATGCATAGATGAACTGGAACGGCGTATACGGCAGCTGGAAATTGAACGGGAAGCCATAAAAAGGGAAAAGGATAAGGATAAACTGGCCGGTTTGAGCAAGGAGATAGAAGAATTGTCGGCACAATGCGATATTCAACGGGCCAAATGGCAGGAAGAAAAATCGGTTTTGGAAGGTATCCAGCAGAAGAAAAAAGAAGTGGAAGACCTGCGTTATGCGGCCGCAGAAGCCGAACGGCGAGGGGATTACGGAAAAGTGGCCGAGATCCGGTACGGAAAGATCGTGGAAATTGAAAAGGCCATTGAATTGCTTAACACACGAAAAGAATCCTTTACCCGTTCCATGATCAATGAATCAGTAAACGAAGAAGACATTGCCGAGGTGGTCTCCAAATGGACAGGCATTCCCGTAAAACGAATGCTCACTGCAGAAAGGGAAAAACTTCTGAAACTGGAAGACGAGCTTCACAAGCGGGTTATAGGACAGGACGAGGCTATTGGAGCCGTGGCAGATGCGGTCCGCCGCAGCCGGGCAGGACTGCAGGATCCCCGAAAACCCATAGGCTCTTTTCTATTCCTGGGAACTACCGGGGTGGGGAAAACTGAGTTGGCCAAAGCCCTTGCCGAGTTTCTTTTTGACGACGAGAACCTGATTACTCGTATTGACATGAGTGAATACCAGGAACGTCATTCGGTAAGCCGCCTGGTAGGTGCGCCTCCGGGCTATGTGGGATACGACGAAGGCGGACAACTGACCGAAGCGGTCCGCAGAAAACCTTATTCCGTGATTCTTCTTGACGAGATTGAGAAAGCCCATCCGGATGTATTCAACATCCTGTTGCAAGTGCTTGATGACGGACGTCTTACAGACAACAAAGGCCGGGTGGCCGATTTCAAAAATACCATCCTGATCATGACTTCCAATACCGGGTCTCACCTGATACAGGAAAGCATGCAGGAAGGAACGGAGGATCCGGTACGGTTTGAAACTACAAAGAGCCAGGTCATGGAACTGCTGCGCAGAACGTTGCGGCCCGAATTTTTGAATCGTATTGACGAGATTATTATGTTCCATGCCCTGACACGCGAAAATGTACGGGACATATTGAAACTGCAGATTGCCGGGATCAGAAGAATGCTTTTAGAAAAAGGGATACGCCTGGAAATTACGGAAAGAGCACTGGACTACCTGCAGGAAAAAGGATACGAACCAGCCTACGGTGCCAGACCGCTCAAACGATTACTGCAACGGGAACTGGTTAATGAACTGGCCCGCAAGATCCTTGACGGCACATTAGATGTGAAAGGGAAGATCACGGCAGACAGTGACGGCAACACTCTGGGTTTAAAAGATTCCTAATACGGATCAAATCGTTCCGGGTGCTTGCCCACAACGCCTTTGTCTATATACCACTGTTTGATGCGCTTCATATCTGCCTGCACGTCATCTGTAATGAGAACCTGTTCGGCAACTCCGATCTCTTTGCGTCCCCAGTCAAAATAGCCGTAATACACGGGAATGTCCAGGGCCCTTGAAATCGTATGAAATCCTGCCTTCCAATTTTTAGTGGCCGTACGGGTGCCTTCAGGGGCAATGGCCAGGTGCATGTAGTCTTCTTTACGGACAGCGTCTATCATGTGTTTGGCAAAAGAAGCCCCTTTGCCGCGGTCTACCGGGATGGCTCCTGCCCAGCGCAACAGCCCTTTGAGAGGCCATTTGAATACGTCGCCTTTTACCAGAACGTTGGCCTTTCCCCCTATCCCGTTGTAAAACAGGGAAGAAATGACGAAATCCCACATGGAAGTATGGGGTACACCCAAAATGATGCATTTGGGAACGGGAATCGGTTTCCCTATGAGTTTCCAACCCATGATGCGCGTAGCAATGAAGGCGCAGATTTTTTGCTTAATCATTTGGGCAAAGGTATAAAAAATGAGGATAGAGCGTTTCCCATTTTTTCCCGGACCCGGTCAAATGCCGGATCGCCAATGCTGCCGGTATGTGTATGCCTGATATCCTTTAGGGCTTCATACGAACCATCTTTCAGACTGGCGGCCACTTGCCGGTAAGCATCCCTGAATGGAACGCCATCCAGAACCAGGCGGTTGACCGATTCTACGGTAAAAAGCAGATCATAGCGTTTATCGGCAAATATGTTTTGGTTGACTTGTATTTGCGAGATCATAAGCATGCTTATCTTCAGGCATTCAAAAAGCGAATCTATAGCCGGGAAGAGCAAGTCTTTCAGTATTTGATAATCACGGTGGTAGCCGTGAGTGAGGTTGGTGCAAACCAGGGTGATCTGTCCGGGCACCCCTTCAATGATATTGCAACGGGCACGTACCAGTTCCCATACATCCGGATTTTTTTTGTGGGGCATGATACTGCTGCCTGTAGTCAGGGCTTCGGGAAAATCAATAAATCCGAAGTCGGGCCCC
Organism: Bacteroidales bacterium; assembly: GCA_041654355.1. Classification (GTDB taxonomy): domain Bacteria; phylum Bacteroidota; class Bacteroidia; order Bacteroidales; family UBA932; genus DMER64. Next base: position 17,275 of record JBAZDQ010000020.1, on the reverse strand, counting down.
GAAAAAAGACAACAATCGGCAGCCAGTTTATTGAGCGTTCCGGCAATCGAAGCCATGGCAAACGCCAGGGAACGTTCGGTCCTTCCCCGGCTCATCTGGGCGGCAATGCTGTTGTATTTCAATGTTCCGAATCCCATCAGACGGGTTGTTTCCTCGCGATCCAGCGGAAACGAGTTTCCGTATCCTGCTGCGGAACCCAGCGGATTCTGGTCGCATATGAGAAAGGCGGCTGTAAGTTGGTATATGTCGTCAACGAGTGACTCGGCATAAGATCCCATCCAGAGTCCGAACGAAGAAGGCATGGCCGGTCTTTCGTGCGTATATCCCGGCATCAGCACGTCTTGGAGTAGGCGTCCTTTTTCCTGTAACAGGTCAAACAGGTTGCGTACTTCCTTTGCAATGTCCCGGCATACATCTTTCAGATATAGATGAATATCGGTCATTACCTGGTCGTTACGAGACCGTCCGGCATGGATCTTTTTTCCCAGATCTCCCAGTTCTCTTGACAGTACCAATTCTATAAATGAATGAATATCTTCTGCCCCTGACCCGATCTCCAGTTTCCCGTCAAGGATCTTTTTCCGTAAAGCTTCCAAAGCTGTCAGTAGTTCACTGGTTTCCTGTTGTGTCAACAACCCTGTTTTGCCCAGCATTTGCACATGCGCCAAGGATCCCGTGATATCATAAGGGGCCAGTCGCATATCCCATTGCGCATCGTTACCGATGGTGAACCGGGTTACTTCTTCCGGTGTTTCGAACCCTTTTTCCCAAAGTGTTTTCATAATGATTATAAGGTAAGCTGTGTGAGTACTTTTTTATAAACGTCAATCCCCTGCTGCAATTCAGACAGGTATATGAATTCATCGGGAGTATGTGAACGTGATGAATCGCCCGGACCGAGTTTAACAGCCGGGCACGGCAGACGCATCCAGTCGGATGTAGTAGGGGAAACGAACGTGGATATCCCCGCTTTCTTAAGTGCTTCCCGCAAAGGATGTCCTTCCGGTGTGACCGAGGCTTTGTTGGCCAGGTTCCTTGGAACCAGTTTTCCCGAAACCACCCGGCTGAGCTTTTCCACGATCTCCCGGTTGCTGCAGGCGTCCGTGGTGCGGATGTCAACCACGTAACGGCATTCTCCCGGAATGACGTTGTGTTGCGTACCGGCTTGTATCTGCGTAACCTGCAGGTGGATCTTTCCCAAAATGGCCGAGTTTTCCGCGAATGTAAAATTACGGAGCGCATCAATATCGTCCAGTGCCTTGTACAGGGCGTTGATACCATCGTTGCGCGCGGCGTGTCCCGAGCGCCCCTGCACATACCCGTCCAGAACCAACAGTCCCCTTTCACCTACGGCAGCCTGCATCCCGGTAGGTTCGCCCACTATGGCACATGTAATACCTGGATAATGAGGTAAAACGGAAGCGATTCCGGCCGGGTCCGAGTTTTCCTCTCCGGCAGCCAGGATCAGCATCAGGTTGTAAGGCAAGTCGTTGAGCGAGCAAAAAACCTCCGTCATAGCCACTGCTGATGCTCCGGCATCGTTACTCCCCAGCCCGTAAAGACGCAGATTCCCCTCGGTATCTTCTTCAATTACAGGATCATAAGGATCGCGGGTATAGCCGGCAGACGGTTTTACCGTGTCGTGATGTGAACAAAGCAGTACGGTGGGCCGGCCGGTCCGATGCGGTCCTTTATGCGCTATGATGTTGTTTCCTATGCATTCCGGATGGATCCCCGTTTTTCTAAACAGGTACTCAGTCAGTAAACCGGCTGTTTTGTCTTCGTTTCCCGAGACCGAGGGGGTCTTGATCAAATCTCGGAGCAATTGGATTGCTTCTTTCATAATTGCACGGATGTTTTTCCAATATATACTTCTTCAATTCCCGATTTCAGCGCTTCCAGGGCATTATCAATTTTAGGTATCATTCCCCCGTAAATAATTCCTTTCCTGCGCAACTCCTGATATTGCCGGCTGCTGAGCAATGACAGGGGTTTGTCGGAGCCCGGGCAGGTGACTCCTTCCCTGTCGAAGATGTACCTCAGACGGACTTTGTATTTTTGGGAAAAGGAAAGGGCCAGGACAGAGGCTATCGTGTCTGCATTCGTGTTGAGTAATTGTCCTTCCCGGCTGCAGGTGATTGGGCAAAAAACCGGAATAATGTTTTGGTTTATAAGGTTATCTATAAAAAGCACATCTATGCTTTCGGGGGTCAGGTCCCCGGCCAGACCGTAGTCAACCGGGTGGGGCTCCCGTTTCCGGCTGATGATACATTTGCCGTCGGCTCCGCTTAATCCCTGCGCACGGCAGTTCCTGGCTGTAAGGGCAGCAACCAGGGATTTGTTGATCCATCCGGCATACACCATAACGGCAATACGGAGCGTCTGTTCATCCGTTATCCTGCGGCCTTCTTGCATTTGAACAGGAATTTCCAGCCTTTGGGCAAGATCGGTGGCCATGACACCGCCTCCGTGGACAAGGATCTTGCGTTCCGGGCAGTTGCAAAAAGTGTCCAGAAAATGCTGAAGTGTTTCGGGATCATCTATTACGTTCCCGCCAATTTTAAAAATATCCAGGTACATGGCTATGGCTATTATATGAGTGTTTCCAGAATGCTTTTGATCACGGCCTGTGCAGCTGTTTCGCGATTGGCTGCCTGCGGAATGACAAGGGACGCGGGACTGTCCAGTACCTGGTCACTTACTATCATGTTCCTGCGTACAGGCAGGCAGTGCATAAAGTACGCGTCGTTGGTCAGTTTCATTTTTTTGCTGTCTACCATCCAGGACATATCCTTGCTCAGGATTTTGCCGTAAAGGGGATCCCTGTAGGCTGCCCAGTTCTTGGCATAAATAAAATCAGCCCCCCGGAAGGCTTCTTCCTGATCGTAAACGATCTTTGCTCCGTGTGTAAAATGTTCGTCCAGTTCGTACCCCCGGGGATGTGTAATGGTCAGATCGTATCCGGCTGCAACCATCCATTCTGCAAACGAATTGGCAACAGCCTGCGGAAGTGCCCTTGGATGGGGAGCCCAGGTGAGTACGACTTTCGGTTTTGCTTTCTTCTTGTATTCTTCTATGGTAATGTGGTCTGCATAACTTTGCAGTGGGTGACGCGTGGCCGATTCCAGGCTGATGACGGGTTTTCCCGAATACCGGATAAACTGATCCAGTATTTTTTCGTTGTAATCATCTTCTTTGGATTCAAACCGTGCAAAAGAACGGACGCCTATGATATCTGCATAACATCCCATTACGGGGACGGCTTCCAGAAGGTGTTCCGGTTTGTCTGAATCCATTACTACTCCTTTGCGGGTTTCCAGGTTCCAGGCACCCTGCTGTACATCAAGCACAATAACGTTCATTCCCAGGTTTTCGGCCGCTTTCTGGGTACTTAGCCGTGTCCGGAGGCTGGAATTAAAAAAAAGCAGCAGTGCTGTCCGGTGTCTTCCCAGGTTACAATCTGCAAAGGGGTCTTTCTTGATCTCCAGGGCCCGGGCAATGGCCTGATCCAGTGGGCCTGCGTCTTTTACTGATGTGAAGTGTAACATTGTTTGAAAAATTTAATAAATGTTTCCGCCTGCTCTTCTTTAAGGCATAAAGGAGGCAGGAGCCTGATAATATGGGAGCCGGCAGCTCCTGTGAATATGTGTCCCTTAATAAGGATATCGTCTCTCAGTGTGCGGCTTGCCGGGTGTTCCTGCCTGAGTTCAAGGCCTATCATAAGACCGCGCCCTCTGAACTCAAGGATCCCTTCTGAAAAATTGCCGAGTTCCTTTTTGATCAGGGAACCGATTCGTGCTGCGTTGCTCATCAGGTCTTCTTCTTCCATGACCTGCAACACGGCAAGTGCTGCGGTGCAGGCCAGGTAATTTCCTCCGAATGTAGTGCCCAACTGTCCCTGTACGGGTTCAATTTCCGGAGCTATAAGGAGTCCTCCCATGGGGAAGCCGTTTCCCATACCTTTGGCCATGGTAATAATATCGGCCCGGATCCCGGCATGCTGGTGGGCAAAGAATTTTCCGGTCCGCCCGTAACCGGACTGGATCTCGTCCAGGATCAATACCGTTTCGTGAGTGGTGCACAGATTCCTGATCTTTTGCAGAAAGGCGGCCGAAGGCTCCCGGATACCGCCCACTCCCTGGATGCCTTCCACAATGACTGCCGCATAACGGTTTTGGATAAAGGCTTTTTCCAAAGCTTCAAAATCCTCCAGATTGATAAAGTCCACCTGGTGATGGGTGTTGAAGGGAGCCCGAATAGACGGGTTGTCGGTCAGCGCGACTGCTCCGGAAGTCCTTCCGTGGAAGGACCTTTTGAATGCCAGTATCCGGTCCCTTCCGTTGCGGAAAGAAGCTAGTTTCAGGGCGTTTTCATTGGCCTCGGCACCGGAGTTGCACAGGAAAAGAGCATACCCGGTGTACCCCGAAATGCGCGTAAGCGCCTCGGCAAGTCTTTCCTGGAGGGGATTCACAATGGCATTGGAATAAAATCCAATGCGCTGCAATTGTTCGCAGAGGGCTTTCACGTAAACAGGGTGGGAGTGGCCGATAGAGATCACGGCATGCCCTCCGTAAAGATCCAGGTATTCCCGGTTTTTATCGTCGGTAATGACACATCCGCGTGCTTTTACTGCGTTTATGTTCCAGGTTTTGTATACAGGAAAGACAGGCATGATTTTTCAGTTTAATAAACAATGGATTTTAATTGTAAACCTGCGTTTTGCGGCAGGTCGGTGAGCAGATTCATGTTTTGCAGGGCAGTTCCCGAGGCTCCTTTCAGCAGGTTGTCCAGAATCGAAGTTATGTGCAGCAGATTTCCGTGTTTTTCAATATGGATCAGGCATTTGTTGGTGTTGACCACATCTTTCATATTGATCTCGTTTTCGGCTATGTGTACAAACGGGTGTGCAGCATAATGGTTGCGGTACAACTCAATGGCCTCTGCCTGGTCCCGGTTGCAGGAAGTATATATGCTGGCCAGGATCCCACGGGAAAAATCGCCGCGTAGGGGCACAAAATGCAAAGGGGGAATTTCTGTTTCCATGGCGGTCGAGAGTGTTTCCCGGATCTCCCCGGTATGCTGGTGCCGGAACGCCTTGTATACGGACAGGTTGTTGTTGCGGTAAGGGAAATGGGATGTTTCAGACAGCCTGGCACCTGCCCCTGTGGCCCCGGTAATGGCGTGTACGTGAATATCATCATGGATCCATTTTGCGCGTGCCAGCGGGATCAAGGCAAGTTCAATTGCCGAGGCAAAGCATCCGGGATTGGCAATGTTCCCGAAAGTTTTGGCCGTGGCAGCGTATTCCTGGGGATTGGGGAAAGATTCGGGCAATCCATATATAAATTGCCGTTGCCCTTCCCTGTTAGTGGCACTGAATCTGAAATCACTGCTCAGGTCTATGATGTGATGTATTTTTTCAAGATCGTTTTCCTGAATGAATTGCCTTGACCTGCCGTGGCCCAGGCAAAGGAACAATACATCAATTTCTTTCTGAGGCAGTGTTTTGTCAAATATCAGTTCTGTTTCTCCAAAAAGGTCCCTGTGTACGGAGGTAACCGTCATGCCGGCACGGGACTGGCTGGTTATACCGGTTATCTCTACATTCGGATGATTCAGGAGCAGTCGGATGAGTTCTCCGCCTGTATAGCCGGCTCCCCCGGCAACGGCAACACGGATCTTATTCATGACCTAGAGAATTGTAAATTTTAACAGGTAATGACATAATGCGGGTGAAACCTTCCACATCCGTACCCGAAAAGGCGGTGGTTCCCTCGCCGTAATCTCCGAATTTTCCGTTCATCAGATCGTAGGGACTTTCACATCCTTTCAGGAAAAAGGTGTCCGGGACAAGGCGGACCCACACTTTTCCGGTGACACGTTCCTGTGTGTTTTCCAGGAACGATTCAATATTTCGCATGACGGGGTCTGCGTATTGTGCTTCGTGCAGCATCATACCGTACCAGTTTGCCAGTTGTTCTTTCCAGTAGAGCTGCCATTTACCCAATACGTGTTTTTCAAGCAGGTGGTGTGCTTTTATCAGGATCAGCGGGGCGGCGGCTTCGAAACCGACCCGTCCTTTAAGTCCCACTATAGTATCGCCAATATGAATATCCCGCCCGATACCGTAAGGGGCTGCAATGTTATGAAGCGCTTCAATGATCTGCAGGGGCTTCATTGAGGTCCCGTTCAGGCCAGAAGGTTCTCCTTCTGTATAATCAATAACAACAGTTTCCGTTCCTGTTTTGGTGCGTTTTACAGGGAATGCTTCTTCCGGGAGTTCTCCCAGCGATTTGAGTGTCTCGGCTCCTCCAATGCTGGTCCCCCAAATTCCCTGGTTGATGGAGTATTTGGATTTTTCCCACTGGTAATCAAAGCCGAGTTCCTGCAGATAAGCGATCTCTTCTTTCCTGCTTATTTTTAATTCCCTGACCGGAGCGATTAATTGCATTTCCGGGGCAAGTACGTGGACGAAATAATCAAAACGAACCTGGTCGTTGCCGGCTCCCGTGCTTCCGTGTGCAATGGCACCTGCTCCCGTTTCTTTGGCATAATTGACCACCGTCATCGCCTGGAATGCGCGTTCTGAACTTACCGAAAGCGGATAAGTGTTGTTTTTCAGTACATTGCCGAAAATAAGGTATTTAAGGCAGCAGGAATAATACGTTTCCCTGATATCTATGGTCTTGTGTGTAACGGCACCCAGTTTCAGGGCTTTTTCCTGCAGGGTAAAAACCTCTTTATCTGAAAAACCTCCCGTATTGACCAGGAGGGTGTGGACCTCCATGTTTTTTTCCTTTGTCAGGTATGGAATGCAAAAAGAGGTATCCAAACCTCCGCTGTAGGCTAATATTACTTTTGTTTTCATAGGGTTTTGTTTTTCATTGTCTGTTGTTTTTCTTTTGATTGTTTCCTTGCCGGATGTTCAGCCGGATTGTATAGCATCCCTGTACAAAGACACATGCGTTTTTCATTCCGTATGAGGATGTCGTAATTGCGGCATCCTTTGCACCCGTCCCAGAAGGCTTCGTCCCGGGTTAATTCTGAAAAAGGTACCGGCCTGTAGCCGAGTTTCGAATTAATTTTCATAACGGCTGAACCTGTGGTGATACCGAAGATCTTTGCATCCGGATACAACTCCCTGGACAGATGAAAGATCTTTCTTTTGATCCGGGAAGCTATTCCCAAGTGACGGTAAGCGTGGTCCACGATCAAGCCGGAATTGGCCACGAAAGATTTTTCGCTCCAGGTCTCTATGTAAGAAAAGCCTACCAGTTGTTTACCGTCAAGTGCTATAACGGCTTTTTGGCTGATCATTTTTTCTTTGATGTATTCCGGAGAGCGGCGTGCGATACCCGTTCCGCGTTCCAGGGCCGAGATATACATCAGTTCACAAATACGTTCTGCATAGCCTGTATGAGAGGCATTGGCAACAAGAATGCGCACATTCATTGTTAAAAAAATTAAGGTTATGGGAAGTTGAAAAATAAGACGGAAAGAAGGGCATACAGGATGCAGGAGCTGTCGCTGCAACCTAAGCCCTTACTCGGACACGTAGAATCTGTAAAGATGTATTCATTCCGCTGCAAAAGTAAAATAAAACCGATTAAACGGTTTAAATAATTCAGTTTGCTTACTGATTATTACAAATCAGGTCTAAATAGTTACAAATGCTTTTAGTGACGGGACGCGGGATTGTAATTTGTTACGTCTCCGCGTAATGCTGTGAATTGCTTATATTTGTAGTATATATAAGATGTTATGAAAAGATATTTTTCCCCGTTTTTGTTTTTGTTTGTTTTTTTCGCAACCGGATATTTGCACGCCCAGATACACGATCCTCATACCTTGTCAAGGATAGCCCTTAGAGAACATGTTTCATTTCTGGCTTCGGATTCACTGGGAGGACGTCTTATGGCTACGGAAGGAAATCTTATTGCCGGGGAATACATTGCAGACTGTTTTGCCGATATCGGACTGGAAGAATTCAACAGCAACAGTTACTTTCATTATTTTGATATGAAAATTCCCTCGGCTGTCCGTGAGATTCCCTTGGCTGTAGTGGAAGGTTGTAACGTAATAGGAGTGTTGACCGGGACTGACCCAAAGTTGAAAAACGAGTATATAATTGTGGGAGCACACTACGATCATCTGGGAACCCTCTCAGGAAAGCCGGGAGAGGCTGATTCTATTTATAACGGGGCAGATGATAATGCTTCCGGAACAGCGGTTCTTATAGAAACGGCGCGGGCACTGAAAGAGAAAGGAGGATTGCCCCGGACCGTTGTTTTTGTTGCATTCGATGGAGAAGAACAGGGTTTGTGGGGCTCGCAACATTTTCTGAAAGATTCTTTGTATCCGGTATGTCAGATCAAAACCATGATCAGCCTGGATATGGTAGGGTATTACAGAACATCGGGCGTGTTAAAGGTTATTGGTACCGGCACATTGGAAGATTCCCGGCAATGGATGCCGCAGTCGGATGTTTTAAAAGTCCGGTTCAATTCATTTGAATATTCGCCTTTAGGAGCTACTGATACAAGGTGTTTTGCACAATCCCGCATCCCGACGCTGTTTATAACTACCGGATCGGAATCTCCCTATCACAAAGTAGAAGATCAAACGGACGGGATCGATTACGAAGGGCTGGTTGGAATCACTTCCTATGTGGGCAAACTGGTCTCTACGTTGGCAGGCTATTCACATCTGGCCCCGTCTGGGAAATATGCCCTGATCCACCATGTGCCCGATTATGCTTTTTTCTGGGGCCCTTCGGTCTCTTTTGGAACCAACCGGTTCATACATACACGTGGAGTCCTGGAAGGAAGGCCTGGCTTTTACGCAGCCGTTGGAGCCGATGCCCGCTTTCTCTGGAAAGGATTTCTGGAACTGAATCCTGCTTTGCAGCTGGAATACATAGGAGCACGTCACGCAGAAGCCCCGGGGGTCTCGTATATGAACAGGATCCACATGCTGGCACTGGGAGTCCCTTTGTCCGTTCGGGTGTATTTTCCCCGCTTCAATAATTTGCCCATAGGGTGTTATGCTTCCCTGTCAACATATTACAGGTATTATATTGCCGGGCAAATCAGCAATCCCGTTTTTGATTTTGACGACGTTTTCAGACGTCATGAATGGGGAATAGGTATAGGGTTAGGGTTGCGTGCCTCTGTTTTTCAGATAGGATATGAATTCCGGTTAGGTCTGACTGACAGGTTCATACCCGGTGTGGCAGAAGGTTATAATGTCAGGAACAGTATGCAAGCTGTTACGTTTTCGTACTTTTTCTGATAAAGGTCAAGGCGCTTACCCGGTCCTTGTAAGAAGCATATTCCGGTTTGTTTGACATTTGCCGGTGTTCCATTAGCGGTATACTGATAAACAGGAACATGAGCGTATTGAGCGTTGCTCCCAGACCTGTCCACCAATAATGAAAAGGCAAAACGGATATGCTCATTATATAAACGCCCCACCACATGAGTATTTCACCCGAATAATTGGGATGCCGTGCGTATTTCCACAATCCCGTCTCACAAACCCTGCCGGAGTTGAACCTTCGAAACTTGTGCAATTGCCTGTCGGCAAACAGTTGCAGCAAGACTGCACCCGTACTTATTGCAAATCCTGCGAAAGTCAACACGTTGACAGGTCCCACACTGTCCGGAGAAGTGTGCAAATTCTCCATGACAACCAGGGCAGGCAACAAGGCAAAGAAGACGATAAGCGTGGGCATGTAATGTATGCCAAAGAAATTGATCAATTGCCATATCCCCGGAAAATCATTCCTGAACTTGGTATACCGCCAGTCCTGTACACCCAGGTCCCGGAAGGTATAAGCCCAGTTTGCGGTCAGGCGAATACTCCAAAAGCAGACAGCAGACAGCAGCAGCACAAGAGATGCAGGTATGCTTCCCGGGGCTAAGATGTTCAAATGAAATGCAAGCAGGATCATAATCACCGGGGGTGCAACACTCCAATACGGGTCGTAAACGGAAGAATTTTTGTAATAAACACCTGCCAGCCACACAAGTATTGTGGCTACAGTATCTGCGATAAAAATTTTGGGGATGATCCCTTTGATTTCCCAAAGAGAACCTGTCAGTTTATAAACGAAAATTCCTGTAATCACTGCCAGTACGTATGTAAGCAAAATGATCAGAAACGAACGGGATCTTGTTTTTTCCATGGTTTCAAAAATACAAAGTTTTATTTTTATATATTTGAAATCATGAGAAGATTTGTAATTATTTTGTTTTTGGCCGGCTTCTTCCTGCCAGCCGCTGCACAGAGTGACCCTGTTATTACTAAAAGTATTTCCTGTATTTCCGCTGATAGTATTGAGTCTTATATATTGAAACTGGTGGGGTTTGAAACACGGCACAATCTGAGTACCCGTCATGATCCGGATATTGGCATTGGGGCTGCCTGTGAATGGCTCTGCCGGAAAGCTTCGTCATATATTCCTGACTCAAAGGGAAGGCTTACCGTGGAAAAGGTCCCTTATACTGTAGGAGGTGCCGGGACCAGGCTGGAAAGAGAGGTCCGGTTGAATAATGTGATGGCTGTACTACGGGGAACCGGATCCCGGGAGATAGTTTTGTTAGCGCATTACGACAGTCGCGTCAATGATAACAATGATTCAACTTCTTTTGCTCCGGGGGCAAACGATAACGGAAGCGGGATCGCCTGTCTGATGGAAAGTATACGGATATTGTCCGGACAAGAACCCCTGCCGGCAACTGTACGGTTTTTATTTCTTTCCGGGGAAGAACACGGTCTGTTGGGCGCGGTAGCCATGGCCAAAATAGCCAGGGCCGAAGGATGGAACATCCGGGGAGTCATCAACTATGACATGATTGGAAACACTAAGGCCAGTGATACCGGACAAAAAGACAACACCCTGACAAGAGTTTTTTCTGAAGAAGGACCTTCGCGTCACCTGGCCAGGTACATTATGGAAACAGCAGCTAAGTATGTAGACAATATTACCGTAAAGATGATCTTCAGGAACGACCGTTTTGGCAGGGGCGGGGACCATACACCTTTTCTGAGGGCAGGTTATCCGGCTGTCAGGATCTCTGAATATTATGAGAATTATGACAGAACCCATCAGTTAGTGCGTACGGAAAACGGTATCTCTTACGGAGATTTGCCTTCAGGAGTAGATCTTGAATTCATAAGAAAGAATACGGCGGTGAATCTGGCTGCTGTCATCAACCTGGCAAAGGCACCATATGCGCCATCCAACGTGAGAATAAACACCCGGGATCTGAGCAATTATACTGAACTTACCTGGGATCATTCCCCTGACAGTACTTCCATTTCAGGATACTATGTGTTGTTGCGTCAAACACATGAGCCGGCCTGGGAAAAAGAGATTTTTGTTACGGAAAACCATGCCAAAATTCCGTACAGCAAGGATAATTATTTTTTCGGAGTCTGTGCCGTAGGAGCTGAAGGTCACAGAAGCCTTGTCTGTCAATAAGACAGCGGATTGGCAGAAGATCCTTTTGTGGTGATTATGATCACCCCGTTTGCACCGCGCATTCCGTACATACCACCGTCCTTTTGAACCTGGATGGACTGAATACTGTGTACATCCAAAAAGCTGTTAACCACTGCGAATGTATCATAGGTCATACCGTCGACAACAATCAGCGGTTCCGTATTACCGGTTATTGTGTTGATTCCCCTTATGTTGGCTGTCACCCCGGTGGGGCCGCTTGTAATGCGCAAACCCGGTATTTGTCCCATCAACAGTTCGGCAAGATCTCTGGCAGGTCTTGTCTTGAGTAATTCCGGCACGTTCTCTATGGAATTGGTCGGCGTTGTTCTCCTGGTGGCCAATTCTTTACGGTCCGCGATACTAAAACGTTTTTTAGATCTTACAGTGATCAGAATGGAGTCCAATCCTTCACAGGGTATATGTGTTTTTCCTATATTGGGAAGGAATACCACAAGTGAATCTTTGTCACATATACCTTCCAGCAATACCAACCCTTTCTTGTCTGTCATGAAAGACTGATCCTGCTGAACGGTGGAAACGACCAGGTTCGGCATGGGCTTGCCTTTCCTGTCTATGATCTTAACGCTGAAATTACGAAGGGTATCCTGCTGTATTTCATTGTCCTGTGCTCCGGCCGGCAACAGGGGCATCATAAAGGCTAAAGCGATGAATATCATATATTTTTTCATAATTTCAAATATAACGATTTCTGTTGAACTCAAACGGTTTTAAGAATAAATAAAGAGGAAAATGTATCTTTACAGTCTTGTTGGTTAAAAATATATACCTTTGACGGCATTATTATTGTGCGTATATACTAAATTATATAAGAAACAATGATTTATCCTACTTTATTTCACGTATATTCCAACAGTATTGATACATATTCTGATAGGGCTGCTTTTTCTTTATACGAAGGGGAAACGGTAACTTATGGAAATTTTGCCCAAAGAGTGGAAAGTGTTCAGACCTTTTTACTCGCAGCCGGGCTTCAAAAAGGAGACAAGGTTGCTTTACTGAGCACCAGTATGCCCAATTGGAATGTATGCTATTTTGCTGCAGTAACTCTGGGAATGGTAATTGTACCCATTTTACCTGATTTTTCAGGAGAGGCCATTGCTTCCATACTGGAACATTCCGGCTCAAAGGCATTGTGTGTTTCCGATAAACTATATGCCAAGATTCCTCACCGGATCAGGGAAAAGATGGAGCTGATCATAAGAACGGTCAGCCTGACTGTTATTGGCGGGAAGAAAATGCACAGTGAAGCAGTTCCGGCGGAAAGATCCATACCGGAACCGGAGGATCTGGCTGCTATCATATATACATCGGGAACCACCTCCTCTCCCAAGGGTGTTATGTTGAGTCACAAAGCCTTGTGCAATCAATTGCATATGGTAAAAACACTTATAGAAGTATTTCCGGAAGATGTCTTTCTTTCCATATTGCCGTTGTCACATACCTACGAATGTTCTTTGGGTATGTTGTATCCGTTTATGCAGGGAGCTTCCGTTGTGTATTTGGGGGTGCCTCCTACACCTACCAGTATGCTGCCGGCACTGAAAAGTGTAAAACCTACTTTCATGCTTACCGTTCCATTGATCATGGAAAAGATCTACACCAGGCAGATATTTGCCCGTTTTACAGGCAATAAGATCATGAAAATCCTATATAAGGTGCGTTTTATAAGGCGTATGTTGCATCGTATTGCCGGCAAACGCCTGTACCATACCTTTGGAGGCAGGATGAGGTTCTTTGGCATAGGTGGCTCAAAGCTGAACCGGGCCACTGAAAAATTTTTGCGTGATGCCCGTTTTCCTTATTCCATAGGTTACGGGCTGACAGAGACAGCTCCGCTTATAGCCGGAGCAGTTCATCCGGACACATCCCTTCAATCAACCGGCAGGGTGATGAAAGGCATAGAGATCCGCCTGCAGGATAAAGATCCCAAAACAGGTGTTGGTGAATTACAAGTGAAAACACCCTGTATCATGGATGGTTACTACCTGAATCCGGAGGCCGATAAAGAGGCTTTCACAGAAGACGGCTGGTTCCGAACACGAGACCTCGGAAAAATAGATAAATCGGGTCGTATTTTCATAAAAGGAAGGTTGAGTAATATGATCGTCGGATCCACGGGGGAAAATATATATCCAGAAGACATAGAAAACATCCTGAATCAGCATGAACTGGTAACTGAATCCCTTGTTTTGCAGAAAGAAGGGAAATTGGTAGCCCTGGTTTACCTGCAGGACCTGAAAGAAGATCTGCGAGAACAGATATCAGAAGTATATAACGACATTTTGAATTATGTCAACAGCAAAGTGGGGAAGATGTCGCGCATAACAGTCATCCATGAACAGGAAAACGGGTTTGAAAAAACACCTACACTCAAGATAAAAAGATACCTCTATACGGATATTCTCAAAAGAAAGAATAAGTGAGCCGTGTCCTGAAATCAGGGCTTGAATGAAATCTCCGCCCGGAAAATGCTTTTTCCTTCTTTCATTCCTTCCACATAATTTGTAAGCGGATCTGTCTGTGCTGCCATCATTTCAATATGGTCGGAAAGATGTGCTTCAATGTTGAAGTTGATCCGGAACCGGTCCACTTTCCGTGAAGCGACTTGTGCGGGATACAGATGATCCATAGCCCATTCTATGTATTTGGCGTTGTTGACGTGTCCGTTGAAATCTATATCTGAATAAGAAACCGTTTTTTGTCCGGCAGGCTGAAGCAATTCGGGATCGGGCTCCTCAATTTTCCCGCAGGGAGTTTCTATGGCATGTCGTTCTTTTTTCTGCGAAAGGGTGGTGTCGCTAAAAAGTAATTGTGGCCTTTGAATACGCCGTGTTTTCAGGTTTATGATCAGCCAGGAACTGGTGGCGGCTAACAGGTCTTCCGTCCCGTTTTCGTCCCGGATCAGGAAATCTCTCAGGGAAAATATGCCGTCTTCACCTTTGTGCCAGGTATCGATCGTCACGGTTTCTCTCCATACCGGAGCGCGCATAAACCTGACTTCCATACGCGACAATACCCATATAGTGTTGAGTTCCAGCAGCCGGTCGTAACCGAATCCCAGGCGTACCGCATCCCGGTTGGCCATATCCTGGGCTATGTTCATAAAAGCAAATGGTTTGAGGTCTTTTGCAGGATCTGTTTCGTAGCAGGTTATGGAACGCACTTCTTTCATAATATACAAATATAGGGCGGAAAATTTTTCCGCCCCATATTTTTCAGATTTTATTCTTCGCGTGCTCTTCTTTTCAGTTGCCTGGTTATCCTGGCAATGACCTGTTCAATACCGGATTCCGGCTCAATGACATTGTAATCTTCCCAGAACCCTTCATCCTGGAAATCGGTTACCTTGTCCAGGGTAATATCCCTGGAACGTACCCGTTGTTCGGATGGTATTTTCATGGTACGGTCGCTGCGTTCGGTAATGGCCATCTCGGACATAATGGTATACGTGTTTTTAAACAGTTTCCGGTCCCATTTGGAATCAAATTTAAGCTCTGTACGTGAATAATCAAACGTCCATTTTTCATTTATTTCCTTGTACTGAACAAGGTATGTGGCATATAGCACATTTGCCCTGAATCCCATAGGCCGGCGTGATATGAATATGTTGGTGGCATCGGCACGGTCTTCTACGTTCATATTGAATTCCACACGGCTGATTGCATGAGATTTCATATCAATGTAGATCTTTCCGCGGAAATGAATTTCAGGCACACCTTCTCTTTGATTAAAATGTACCACATGATTGATTTTCCCGTCCACCTGGACAGGTTCTCCCATTTGAAATTCGTAGACCTGGTTCAGTTCGGCAATACTTGTCCCCAGGAACGGGAATTTGGCTACGTCAATTTCCAGTGCCGAGTTGATCCCTCCGCGGAACTTAACGAATACTGTGTCTATACGTGCCCAGTCCACACTCCCGCGGCCTTTGAAAACGCCAACCTGATCCATCCCGTAAAGCCGATCGTAAGAATTTTTGTTGATGTCAAGAACGGCCTCGGTAAGGGTTACGTAATTGTTGCCTTTAAGGATCATCTCACGGTAAAAACCGGTCATTTGTATGGGATGATCGGGGTAATTGGCCGGGATCTTTTCCAGGGCCAGTGCAACCAGGTCGGCGGCATCGGTCGGTGTAACCATGATAGAGGGAAGGGTGGTGGGAACAAAACTAAGCGGTATTTCCACGTCTTTGTCCAGGTCTTTCAGATCCTTAAGGGAAAAAGTCCGGGGATGATACCCCAGGAAGGATATACGTACAGAATCTTCGGTAAAAGAGACAGGAAATTTCAGGGAAAAATAACCTTCTCCGTTCGTCACGTTACTGATGCCTTTGTCTACGATATAAACAGAAGCAAATACCAGGGGATTTCGGGTCTGGGCATCAACCACGGTTCCCGAAACACTCAAATACTCAGGCTTTTTGTAAGTGAGCACTATGTATTTGTTCTCAAATACGTAATTCAGATTGCTGTTGCCGAAAGCTTCATTCAGGAATTGAGCAACGGTCTTTTTTCCTTCCCTTACCGGAACGATAGCATTCACGTTCACGTTCTCTTTGCTGTATACAAAAAGGTAGTCGGTTTGTTTTTCAACCTGGTCTATGAACGCTCCCAGTGTAATTCGATTGCCCGATATTATAATGACGGCATCCTGAGGAACCGACAGATCGGGTTCTGCGCCCGCAAGAGAAAATGCACTTGCAGATAGCAGAATTAGCGAAAAAAATAAATTTTTCATAACTTTGTAGAATTAGATGTTAATACAATAGTTTGTGTTAGCGGTTCTGCCGGTGGATGTTGCAGCATCTGCCGGCTTTTTTATTCAATTAAAATGGTGTTTGTTTGCTTGTTTTTATCCATTTGAAATCCATAAATCTTCTTCATGGTTTTGAGTATGCTTTCCAGCCCGTCATCCTGCCGGAATTTGGCACTGAAGCGGTATTGGGCCAGTTCATCGTTTGTTATTACAATATTGGTGGCATAATAAAGCTGCAATTTGTCTATGATCTCCTTAAAAGGAGCGTTGTCAAAAGCGTAAATGCCTTCCCGCCATAAAATAAAATCGGGGTCACTGAAAGTGCTGCGTTGCCAGCCTTCACTTCCCCATGCAATGCTTTCATAAGGCCTGATACGCACTGTGGGAAATTCGGCAGCGGGTTTGACCACTTCCAGGGAACCTTCCACAAGAGATGTTATTACTTCATGGTCTTTGTAGGCAAAAACGTTAAATTTTGTTCCCAGAACACGAATGTCGTATTGTTCCGTGGTGACAATAAAAGGCATAGATTCGTCCGGAGCAACTTCAAAGAAAGCCTCCCCGGTAAGTATAACCCTTCGTTCTTCACCTGAAAATTTATTGGGATAACGCAATATTGAGCTGGCATTCAGACACACTATGGTCCCGTCACTGAGTTTAAACGTTTTGTTTCCGTGAGAAGTTGTGGATACTTCCATCATATAAGTAGCAGGTTCTTCGGGGACATTACGTGTAAGGGGCTGCAACAATCCCCATAAGGCAAAACCGGCAACAAGAACAGCGGCGGCATAACCGGCAAAGCGACGGTAAAATACCCGCAGGTTGCTCTTTCTCCAAAGCAGCAACCTGGTTGTGGATCTTTCGGTATCACCCGATGCCGGGAAAAGGGAAGTAATTGCCTTGAGATTCTGCATTTTGCAGAATTCTTTCCTGAGCCCCGCATCCTTTTCCACAGCATCCAGCAACCCTTCTTTTTCAGCAGGAGAGAGCTCA